>CAYZBF010000007.1:0-66264 GCA_964476585.1 uncultured bacterium
ACGGGATGTAGGATATACTAAAGCTGAATATCATTTCACTGATAAAACCTGCGGCGTTGTCACGATGATCCAGGAACAATCTCCTGATATTGCCTGTGGAGTGGATATAGGAGGAGCAGGAGATCAGGGTATGATGTTTGGTTATGCTACAGATGAGACCAAAGAGCTAATGCCTCTACCCATTATGCTTGCACATCGATTGGTAAAAAACTTATCTTTGAAAAGAAAATCCCAGGATGATAGTTTTCTCCGTCCGGATGGAAAATCCCAGGTAAGTGTAGAATATGTTGATGGAACTCCTGAACGGTTGGATACCGTTCTTGTTTCCAGTCAACACGATCCACATATAAAAAGTGAAGATATAAAGGAATATATAATAGAAGAGATTATAAAACCTACTATTCCGGAGCATTTAATAGATTGTAGCACTAAGTATCTCGTTAATCCGACCGGTCGTTTTGTTATTGGAGGTCCCCAGGCAGACACTGGGGTAACAGGCAGGAAAATTATGGTAGACACATATGGTGGTATTGGTAAACATGGAGGAGGATGCTTCTCTGGTAAGGACCCAACGAAAGTGGATCGTTCTGGAGCTTACATGGCAAGATACGTTGCCAAGAATATCGTTGCAGCTAATCTTGCCAGAAAGGTAGAGATACAAGTTGCTTATGCGATAGGTGTTGAAGAGCCGGTTTCAATATATATAGATTCCTTTGGAACAGGGGTAACTTCGGATGATAGACTGTTAGAAGCAGTCCGAACTGTATTTGATTTCCGTCCCACGAAAATTATAGAACATCTTGACCTCAGACGTCCGCAATTCCTTGATACTGCCTGCTATGGACATTTTGGAAGGGAGAATAAAAGATTTAGATGGGAGGATAAGGATATGATTGATACACTTAAAGGGGAGATAAAGTAATGGATTATGATATAAAAGACGAGAATTTGGCAGATAAAGGCATAGAGCGAATAGAATGGGCATCTGGATTTATGCCTGTTTTAGAAAGTATTCGAGCAAAATTCAAGGATGAAGAACCTTTAAAAGGAGTTTCTATAGCTGCCTGTTTACATGTAACTACAGAAACCGCAAATCTTATGATTACCCTAAAAGAAGCTGGAGCAAATGTGGCACTATGTGCCTCCAACCCCCTTTCAACCCAAGATGACGTCGCTTCTGCATTGGTTATGAAGCTTGATATACCAGTATTTGCCTGGCGAGGAGCTGATAATGAGAGTTACTATAACCATATAAGGAGTGTTTTGGATCGCGGGCATGATATTACTATGGATGACGGAGCCGATCTCGTATCGACACTTCACAAGGAGTATCCTTCCAGGTTAGGGAAGGTTTTGGGAGGTACAGAGGAAACTACTACTGGAGTTGTTAGACTTCGTGCAATGGCAAGAGATGGAGTCCTTGGATATCCTGTGGTAGCGGTCAATGACTCAATGACAAAATACCTGTTTGATAACCGTTATGGAACTGGCCAATCTACAATTGATGGAATTCTCCGTGCAACAAATTACCTAATAGCTGGAAGTTATTTTGTAGTCGTAGGTTATGGCTGGTGTGGTAGGGGGGTGGCAAAGAGAGCTTCCGGTATGGGAGCAAAGGTAATTGTGGTAGAGACCGACTCGATTAAGGCATTAGAAGCAGCAATGGACGGCTTTCAGGTTATGCCACTTAAGGAAGCAGCCTCGGTTGGAGATATATTTATTACTATTACCGGAAATAAATGGGTTCTTACTAAGGAAGAGTTTACTAAGATGAAAGATAACACTATCATTGGAAATTCAGGACATTTTAATGTTGAAATAAAAATAGAGGACCTTGAAGATATGAGTGTTGATAAGAAGAAGATACGGGATAATGTTACTCAATACAGACTTTCCGATGGAAGACGAATTAATCTCCTGGGAGAGGGAAGACTCCTTAATCTTTCCTGTGCTGAGGGTCATCCTGCAATGGTAATGGATATGAGTTTTGCGAATCAGGCCTATTCTGCAGTTTACCTTAGGGAAAACGCTCATAATTTAGAAAAGAAGGTATATACCCTTCCAGAAGAAATAGACCGCGATATTGCTCGTGTTAAGTTATCAACAATGGGTATCAAGATAGATGAGTTAACGGAAGAACAGAAGAAATACCTGGTTTCCTGGGGGGAAGGCACGTAGTTTTTGGATAAATGCGAGAACTGAGAATCAGTTTCTTTCTGTTATTTTTACTGTTTGTGTCTGTTGATGTAACTACAACAGTTCATTCAATAGGTATAAGAAGAGTACTCTTTGGAGAAATAGATTATAGGCTATCGGTGGCTGCCCATGAATTGGAAAAGGAGATCGGATTGGTTTCAGATAGAATCAGAATAGAGAACATCTATCCTCTAATAATCCGTTATTCTCTTGGATGGGTTGAATTTTTTGATTCTAAGGGTAAATTTATACGCTCAACTGATATGAATGCAAATCTTATTCCAGAAGAGTTTGCAGACACATCTATATTCTGGGGTTATCGGTATGGATTATTTCCTGTCAAAAATGGATACGTTTTGCTCTCAACCTCAGAAGAATACCTAAGAGGTCTTCGAAATCTATTTCGCATATCCATCATCTTAAGATTATTGATCTATTCTGTGTTTATTGGCCTAGGTGTGTTTATATTCAAAATTTTTTCATATCCATTTAAGACTGTTGAAGAGGTTACTGGAAAGAAGAAAAAAGAGATAGAGTTTACAATGGCTACATTAGAAGAGATGGCGAGAGATTATCGCGAGAAACTTAAAAATTTGCGCCAACGTGAAAAAGAGTTCAGACAGAAACTCTTTCTTTCAAGACTGGGAGAAAATGTAACCCAAATATTACACGAGATAAGGAATTCCACAGGGGCAATACTTGGGTTCAGTAAGCTTGTCAAAGGTGAAGAAATCAAGACGTGTTTGTTGGAAGAGACTTCCAAGCTTAATCGCTTTTCCAATCATTTGCTCTCTTTATCCATTCCTCTTGAACTCAAAAAAGACCATGTGGATGTGAAAGGGCTTATAAATGGAGTTATGGAGATGTTAGATTATGGAGGGGTTGAAATAGAGATTGATATACCGCAGGATCTTTCTATCCCCGTGGATGAGAAGCTAGCGGCTCAGGCGCTGTATGATCTGATTGATAATGCCATAGATGCCTGTAAGGATGGAGGAAAAGTGAAAATAGAAGTTAGCTCTCTCGAGGATTATATAGTTATGCGGATAAATGATACCGGAAGGGGAATGGACGAGAAGACTTTAAATTCCGTATTTGAGTTATTTTTCACAAAGAAGGATGGTGGTGTTGGACTTGGGATGGCATTAACTAAAAGGATTATAGAGGCTCATAATGGTGATATAGAAGTGAAAAGTAAACTTGGAGAGGGGACAGAGGTTATAATTAGATTACCAAAGGAGATAAATGGATAAGATACTTATTGTAGAAGATAACGAAAGTTTCAGGAAGATGCTTGAGTTAAATCTCGAGAGCGCTGGATTTTCGTTTGAGTCTTATGAAAATGCTGAGGATGCAATTTCGGCCTTTAACCGCGACATCTTTTTAGTTGGTGTATTTGATTTAAAACTCCCTGGAATGGACGGTGTCCAGTTATTATCTAATATCTTGGAGTACGCCCCAGATTTCCCTGTAGTTATTATCACAGCCTATGGTGATATCGAAACTGCTGTTGGAGCTTTAAAAAAGGGTGCCTGGGATTTTATTCAGAAGCCCTTTGATCCTGATATTCTTATAGAAAAAATAAAAATAGCTCTGGAGGAAAAGTCGTTTGAACTTCCGGAAAGGAGAATTGTAGGGGACTCTCCGATAATAAAGAAGGCAATAAATCTCGCACATAAAGTAGCTTTAACTACTACGACAGTCCTTCTTTATGGAGAAAGCGGAACAGGTAAGGAAATATTCGCTAGAGCAATTCACCGCTGGAGTAAAAGGAAAAACGGTCCCTTTGTTGCTCTTAACTCTGCTGCTATTCCAGAGACTCTATTAGAAAGTGAGTTGTTCGGAATTGAAAAAGGAACCGCAACAGGGGTAGAAAAGAGGATTGGAAAGATCAGTCAGGCTAATAAAGGTACTTTATTCCTTGATGAGATTGGCGATATGCCGCTTTTACTTCAGTCAAAGATACTCCGTGTTATTGAAGAGAAATCTTTCCAGAGGGTAGGAGGTAGGGAGCTTGTTAGTGTGGACGTTAGAATAGTTTGTGCTACTAATAGAGATTTACAAAAGATGGTAGAGAATGGTCAATTCCGGGAAGATCTCTACTACAGACTGAATGTCTTTCCTATCTGTATTCCCCCTTTAAGGGAAAGAAAAGGAGATATTGAGTTCCTTATAGATTATTTTATAAATATATACTCCGATAATATTGGAAAGAAGATTGATAAGTTAACTGAAGGTGCAACGATGAAATTGAGAGGAAATGATTGGAAAGGTAATGTAAGAGAATTGGAAAATGTGATAGCCCGGGCTATTATACTTACCGATGACAATACTATATCCGAAGAGCACATCATATTTAGTGATTTTCAAGGTGAAGGAGAAAAGATTGTAAAATTTGACCTCAAGGAGATGGGGGATAGGGCGAGAAGAAAAGCTGAAATTAGAATTTTAAATGAGGCGTTAAAACAAACCGGAGGCAATAAAGCAAAGGCAGCTCGTTTGCTTAATATTTCCTATAAAACCTTATTCAATAAGATTAACGAATATAACCTGGAATAGACTTACTAATAGCTTAAAGGTTACAGAAACAATGCAAAATGAAAATGGTCAAATTTTATAAATCTAATCTAAATAATCTTGAGCCAGTTCCAATAACCAATATTCTATCATATTCTCTATATCAATCCCAGTTGTGTCTGCTCCGTTTTCAATTGTAACTGTCTCTGGAACGGTGTAGGTTACTGTTATACTGTCAATTCCGGTTGTATCCGGGTTTGGAATCTTTATCGAATCAACATCTCCGAACCAACCAACAAGATCCAGAGAATCCAGGTTACCACTTCCATCATCACTTATAGCTATGATGTAAATGGTTCCTCCTGAAAGCAGGGTTGCTGTATAAGAACCGTTGTCATTGGAGGAAAGATCAAATCCTTTTACTACATCGGATATTGCGGCTAAAGCACTTCCATTCAGCTCATGAACCTGAGAGAGTGTTTCATAAGCATTTCCATCTCCATTTAGAGCCAGGACAAATGCTCCTGGAATTGGAGCGTCTTCATTACTTATTGTTCCCGAAACCGTGGTAAACAATTCCTCACATGAGGTTATGGACAGAGCCATAATGAGTAGAATCAAACTAAATAAAACCTTTTTCATTTTTTTCATTTTTACCTCCTTAATAATTGCCACTATGGAAGATATAGAAAGAGTTTTGGCTGTCAAGGCCTCTTTGTCAGGACTTGACAGAAATGGTTATCCATAGCATTATAATTTAAATATGCGCCCGTAGCTCAACTGGATAGAGTAGCGGACTTCGGATCCGCTGGTTGAAGGTTCGAATCCTTCCGGGCGTAGGGGTATAGAATCTTAAGGAGGATGAAATGGGGAGCACAATTATCGATATAAAAGCAAGGGAAATCCTTGATTCCCGAGGAAATCCAACAATAGAAGCGGAATGTAAGTTAGAGTCAGATATAATTGGACGTGCAGCTGTGCCTTCAGGAGCTTCCACTGGTACACGGGAGGCATTGGAACTAAGGGATAATGATAAGAAGAGATTTGGAGGTAAAGGGGTTTTAAAGGCTGTAAGCAACGTAAATAACATAATAACTCAGGAAATAGTGGGAAGGGATTGTCTAACGCAGGTGTCGATAGATAAG
The DNA here is from genome assembly GCA_964476585.1 of uncultured bacterium. Lineage (GTDB taxonomy): Bacteria > Hydrothermota > UBA3072 > UBA3072 > UBA3072 > CAYZBF01. The sequence continues at coordinate 5,859 of CAYZBF010000007.1, forward strand.
GCCATGTGCAAAATGGATGGGACTGAAAACAAGGAAAGGCTTGGTGCTAATGCAATCCTTTCTGTATCTCTCGCAGTCGCAAAAGCAGCCTGTAAATTCCTTGGTATACCTCTATACAGATATTTAGGAGGTGTGGATGCAGTGGTGGTTCCTGTTCCTCAATGCAATATTATAAATGGCGGTGCTCATGCTGGTAATAACCTTAACATTCAAGAATTTATGATAATGCCCTATGGTTTTCCATCCTATAGAGAGTCAATTAGATGTGCCAGTGAGGTTTTTCACGCGCTTAAGAAAAATCTTTCTGACCAAGGTTTAGGGACTGGAGTTGGAGACGAAGGAGGGTTTGCACCTGATCTTTCGGGAAACCGGCAGGCACTTGATCTGATTATAGAGTCTATAAAAATTGCGGGTTATGAGCCGGGAGAGCAAGTAGGCATTGCCCTTGACTCCGCTGCATCTGGATTTTACAACGGTAAGTCATATACGTTTGAAGGCAAGGAAATTTCTGTGGAAGAACTTATATCTATTTATAAAAACTGGGTGGATAAGTATCCGATAGTTTCAATTGAAGATGGACTGGCTGAATCAGATTGGAATGGATGGGCACGACTTAAAGAAGAATTGGGTGAAAGGATACAGATAGTCGGAGATGATATCTTTGTTACCAACACTTCACTTATAAAAGAGGGAATTAAAAGAAATATTGCTAATTCAGTCCTTATAAAACTTAATCAGATTGGAACCGTGACAGAGACTATAGAAGCCATTAAGTTGGCAAAGGAGAATGACTGGAGTACAGTGGTCTCTCATCGTTCAGGTGAGACTGGAGATGTTTCAATAGCACATCTTGCTGTGGGATTGAATACAGGTCAGATAAAGAGCGGTTCATTATCACGGAGTGAGAGAGTGGAGAAGTATAATGAGTTGTTGAGGATTGAAGAGGAATTAGGAGATGCAGCAACCTTTAGAGGGAAACAGGTTTTACCATCATAAAGGCCAGGTCAAGCAACATCTAAAGAAACTGCTGCCAATCCTTGCTATACTGGGCTACATTTTTTATCTCCTTCTCGGTCCATATGGGTTTGTAAATATTTGCCGGTTGAAGAGAGAGGAGCTTACACTGAGAAGGCAGCGAGAAGCGTTTGTAGAGGAAAGAGCAGCATTGACCGACTCACTTCTTATGATAAAAAGGGATACCTTTTTACTGGAGAAACTTGCCCGGGAGAAATTAGGTATGATAATGCCTGGCGACACTGTTATCCTAACGCCCCAAGAGTAGAATGATTGGGATAGATATTGTAAAGGTTAATAGGGTAGAGAGTCTAATTGATAGATGGGGGAGGGGATTCATAGATAGGATATTTACTCCAGCTGAGCAGGAGTACTGCGAGGATAAAAGAAATAAAAATCAATGCTATGCGGTAAGGTTTGCTGCAAAGGAATCCTTTTATAAGGCTTTCAATCATTCTTACGGATGGAAGGCTTTAGAAGTTATCAACAACGGCGTGGAACCGCATATCCATATATTAGATGAAAGACTAAAATCTGAAGTCATGAAATATAAGATAAACCTCTCTATCTCACATATTGAAGATATAGGTATTGCCCTGGTGCTTTTAAGTGTTAAGTGAAGACTTAGGCAATTAAACTTTGATTATCAAGTGATTATATAATTAAACCTCAAGTGTTCATTAAGATCTCATCTATCTCGTCTTTATTTTATTCCCTGCTCCCTCTATCAAACAAAATGAGATTTAGGATTGTTCTGGTCCTCTACTCAGTTGCCCTGATTACCCCTATACCACCAATGATCAGCGTAAGTAGAAGAAGGGCAAATATACCAAATTTATTGGCAACAAATTCTGCATCCTTCACTGTATTCTCATCTGAAGTTTTTTCAGGCATAATCAGTCCAAGTATCTTATCTTTATTAATTGCTTGAGATAGAAGTCCTGCAATACAGGCAGAATCTTTCCCACCTGAAATACCAAATACGGCACCCGATCTTTCAAAGGAATTTATCTTTTCTTTTATAAAATTTACAATACCAATAGTAACCTCTTCCGGGTCTATCTTGATTTTTTTTTAGGTCTTCCATATCTATCCTCTCTATAAATATAGAGTTTTTTGCTTTTCTTTATTTACCCTTCTTTTTCAATGACTCAATCTTTTTCATAAGGGTATCTATATCGAATTTTGTTGGTATATTAAGTTTATTCAGCACATTCGTTATGGTCTTCTCTACTATTTCTTCAATCTCCGCTCTCGTATCTTTACCTCTCTCAAGTAGTTTCTTTACAAACTCTGGCTGATCCTTTTTGGCGACTTCACCCCTCTTTATGAGGTCATTCACGATCTCCTCAGCCTTTTCTTTTGCTTTGCAGATACTCCTTCTCCCAAATATTCTTTGTTAAATATTTTATTTTTTTCTCCAAATGTTATTCTGCTCCGAGTTGCAGTACACACAAATCCTTTGAACAGATTTAATAATAGAGTTTTTACTTTTGTCATAAAAACCTCCCTCTCGGTAATTGCCACTTGCATTTAAATTGATTTCAACTGCTCTTTTCCCGTTTATTTGTTATGTATTTCACAGCGTCTTCGACAGTTTTAAGTTTTGCCGCATCTGTATCCGGAATCTTGATATTAAACTCTGCCTCAAGTGCCTGAAGTAGTGCAATATAACCAAGACTATCTGCCCCCAGGTCGTCTGCAAGAGAGCTTTCTGGTGAAATTTCTGTCGCTTTTACATCCAACTCTTCCACTATAATCTTTTTCATTTTCTCAAGTATTGACATATGGTATACCTCCTACAATTCATCCGAGTTCAATAGTATTTCTATATCGCTCATTATTTTCCCAGTTACAATTTTTAATATTTCTTTATTGTAAGGTTTATCATAGTATTCATTAAAATAGAGGGGTTTTCCAAACCTGATGACTACTTTATGTGGTCGGGGAAACCTCTGTCCTTTTGACATAACATTGAAACTACCTATTATTGCCACAGGAACAACAGGTACTTTTGACTGCAAAGCAATAAATGCTGTTCCTAATTTTGGCTCTTGTAAAGAGCCATCTATGCTCACCGTTCCTTCAGGATACATATCAATTACATGACTATTTTTGAGAATATCAATAGCAGTTCGGATAGCTTCTCTATCAATTTGTGCCCTTTTTACGGGAAAAGCGTTCAACTTTCTAAAGAAAAATGCCGTAAATCGCTTTTTGAAGAGTTCTTCTTTACCCATTGTATGGAGTTGTCTTCTAATTGCAGTTCCCAGAATAAACGAATCTAAATCACTGGGATGGTTTGGTGCTAGGATTACCCCGCCTTCTTTTGGAATATTCTCAATGCTAATGGTTTGTAGCCTGATGTAAACGGCAGCTACAATCTTAAGGATTATATGTGATACTAAATAGAACATCTATAATCTTGGCATCCTCCCTTTATAGACTATTAAACCAAATTGGTTTTTAGTCTATTTAAGCCAAAAAATTACTTGACTTCTATTCCCTTAAATAAAATCTGTAATACTGTGTCTACTCTTTTTTCGATTTCCAAAGGTTTTCCATGCAGAACCCAAGGATATTCTAATCCTTTTAATACCGAAACCATTGCCAGAGAAGTAAGCCCGATTCTTTTTGCTTTGAAAATTCCTTTCTTGACGCCTTCAGAAAGTATTTTTTTTATTATGTTCATCTCCTCCCTAAAGTGCAATTCCCTGATTTTTTCAATGTCAGGAAGCAATTCTGTTACGGCGTCCTTGGTTACTCTGTGTAGATTTACAAGTTCATGAGTGCGCGATATTCTAGTTAATATAAAAGCCCGAAGTTTTCTCTGTGGAGAGTCTTCCTTAGAAATAGCCTCACTTATAGCATTCTTGAGTATTGCTAACTCACGATCGACTACGGTCTTGAAAATCTCCTGTTTGCTCTTAAAATAGTAATAGATCGTTGTTTTACCAATTTTTGCCTCAGTAGCGATGTCATCCACGCTTGTCTTCTTTAATCCATAGCGGGTAAATAGCTTCCTAGCAATTTGCAAAATTATTTCCTTTTTCTCTTCTTTCATTATAATAATATTAGACCGAAATGGTCTAATATTATTATAAAATAAATTTAGAATATTGTCAAGGGGAGAGTGAAGGAAATCTCAAAAAAATTCTGTTGTATAAGCTCTCTCTAAATGTCGAATATAATCCTTCTCTATTATAAATCTGATGACTCATCTTTTAGTTTATACAGAAAGTCCAGTGCTTCCTTTGCGGTGATTTTATCCACTTCAAGAGAATTTAACTTATTTATCAATATATTCCTTTTGTCAAATAGTTTCAGTTGTTTGTGCTTTGGAGGGTGTTTTCTAACAATTCTATCGTCTTCTCTTAAATCTTCAAGGAGCTCCTTTGCTCTCTGGATTACCACTGCTGGGAGACCGGCAAGTCGCGCTACCTCAACTCCATAACTCCGATCTGAGGCTCCTTTTCTTACTATTCTTTCGAATATTACCTCATTCTCGGTCTCCTTCACAGTTACATTATAGTTGACTACTTCATCGTAGAATTCTTCTAATTCTGTTAATTCGTGATAATGCGTGGCGAAAAGAACCAGTGGGCTTTCCCTCAAAGTATGGAGGTATTCAATAACAGACCAGGCGATTGCAAGTCCATCATAAGTGCTCGTCCCCCTTCCTATTTCGTCAAGAAGAACGAGACTCCTGTCTGAGACATTGTTCAATATATTAGCTGTTTCATTCATCTCTGCTAAAAAGGTTGATACTCCGCGCGCAAGATCATCTGATGCTCCAATTCTGGTGAATATGTGATCAATTATGCCTATTAGAGCCTTCTCGGCTGGCACGAAGCATCCTATCTGTGCGAGCAATACTATCTCGGCTATCTGGCGGAGGTATGTTGATTTACCGGCCATATTTGGCCCTGTAAGTATTATGATTTGTTCAATTTTAGATAGGTCCGTGTTATTTGGTATAAACTCACCGGTAGGTAGTAGGATTTCTACAACGGGATGTCTTCCATTTCTTATAAAGATTCCTTTGCCGTTGTTTACCTTGGGACGATTGTAACTGTATTTTATGGCGAGTTCGGTGAATCCAGAAATGATATCAGTTACCCCAATGCCATTCGCCATTGACTCGAAATCGCTCACATATTCCTGAAGTTTTATAAGCAACTCTTTAAAAAGGTCAAATTCTATCTCTTTCTGTTTTTCTTCTGCTGAGAGTATTTCTGATTCGAATTGTTTTAAGTCTTCTGTAATAAATCTTTCAGAATTCGATAATGTCTGTTTCTTTATATATCTATCAGGAACCTTATGGAGATTTGCTTTGGTTACTACGATATAGTATCCAAAAATCCTATTATAGCCGACTTTAAGTGAATCGATTCCCGTTTTTTTTCTTTGCTCTTTTTCATAATTTACTACCCATTCCCTCCCGTGTAAGGCAATACTTCTCACCCTATCCAGCTCTTCATTGTATTCCTTTTTGAATATTCCGCCATCCGTAATCTTAAAGGGTGGATCTTCGATGATAGAACTGTCTATGAGATCTATGACTCTATCCATTTCTTTAATCTTATTGTTCTGTTTCTGTAATATTGATGAATTGAGACCATTGAGGAGGCCTTTTAATTCTCTCGAAGCAATAAGTGAACCTTTTAAGGCCAAGAGATCCCTTGGGGTAGCTCTGTTTGTGGAGATACGTCCCGTAATTCTTTCAATATCACTAATGTCTTCTAAAGTTTTTCGTATCTTTTTTAATTTGTCTCTCTTGAAAATTAATTCGGTAACACCGTCAAGTCTTTCTTCAATCTCTTCAACTTTGGTTAGGGGATATAGGATCCATTTTTTAAGTAATCTGCCCCCTATGGATGTAACGGTTCTATCTGTTGTATAAATCAAGGAGTCTTTCTTTTCCCCGTTTATCTTCTGTAAGATTTCCAAATTCTTGATTGTCATAGCATCCAGGACCATGCTGCTTTCAGGGGTAAATCGCGATATTTTCTTAATATGATTTAGAGCTCTTCTCTGGTTTTCATAGAAGTATGATAGGAGTGCGCCAGCTGCCATTATACCAGGGGATTCCTCTGGGAGACCAAAGGAATCAGCAGTTAAAACACCAAAATGGTCCTTTATTGTCTGTAGTGCATATTCATATTCGAATTTATATGCTTCTATAGGAGTTTTAGGTATTCCTTCAGGTAATGCTATTTCCAGGCCTCCAGGTATTATTATCTCTCCTGGGGCAATTCGGATTAGTTCATCAAGGACATTCTTAACCTCACCGGCCTGAAATTCCCCTGTTGAAATATCGGAAAAAGCTATACCATAACTGTTTTCTGATTTTACTACTGCTGCAAGATAGTTATTATCCTTATCAAAAAGAAGAGATGGCCGCATTAATGTTCCTGATGTTATGACTTCCACTACTTCCCTCTTCACTAGGCCCTTTGATGATTTTGGATCTTCTGTTTGCTCACATATTGCCACTTTGAGACCTGCTTTTATGAGTTTGTCTATATATGAGTTTGCCGCTTTGATTGGAATACCTGCGAGTGGAACTCTTACTCCCTTACCCATAGGCTTTGACGTTAGTGTGATATTGAGTGTTTTGGATGCGATTTTCGCATCTTCATAGAAAGTTTCATAGAAATCCCCGATATGAAAAAGTAATATCGTATCCTTATATTCTTTCTTTATATCGAGGTATTGCTTAAGCAGTGAGCTCAAGGTTCAAATTTAACAATGAAACCGTCAAAACCTTTGTTTTTAAGTTCTGCAAGATAAGTTTCTGCTTCTGCCATTGTGGAAAATTTACCAGAACAGATTTTAATATATTCCCTGTGTTCAATAAAATATGATTCCAGGTTTTTTTCTTTCAAGCGAAGAAAGAATAAATCAGCCCATTCTCTATCACGATAAGCACCTAATTGAATTGTATATAAAACAGATTGATTACTGGTTTCTGTTTCTTTTTTATTTTTTTGATTCTCCATTCTGATGTTAATTGGTTCTTTCAAATTCTCAATTATTCTGGCAAATTCCAAAGCCTTAACGGTATCTTCTCGATTCTGATAACAGAACTTTAACCAGTAGCATGCTTTCCTGTAGAGGGAAGATTTCTGGCCTTTATTATAAATAACCTCCAGTGTATTAATAACCTGCTCATAGTCGCTTATGAGGTAATAGAACATCCCTATCCTAAAGAGCGAAGAGTCAGCGTATACACTCTTTGGGGAATCATTTATGATCTCACGGTAGTACTCGATTGCCTCAAGGGGATTTTGTGTTCTTATTGCTTTGTAGTATTTCTTTTTCACCGCATCCAGTGGGCTGTTAATCAGGAAGATAATAAAAAGCAATTTCATCAGTAGAATTCTCGATTATGGGGTTCTGTTTGTATAATCCAGTCAAAGCGAACAAAAGCAGATGAATTGATGATTCGTAGAGATATCTCAAGATGTCCGTAATGTATTGAGTCCGGTCTGAAGAAATAGGACCCTGATAATTTAACATCTATAAAATCAGTTGTATAACCAGCTGCTGGTGCTATTTGGCCACTTCCTTCCTGGATACCGTAGGGGGCAGAAATTTCAATATCGAACCAGGTGGAATATTTATCATAAATGAATGTTACATAACCGTAGGACTCACCGTCTTCTTCGAAAAAATAATCTTCTGTTTCATGGTTTTGAATTTCCACATTTCCAGAACCCAGAATAGTTCCAGGAGCAGGTTGAGGATTGGTAATTCCGCAACTAATAGATAGTCCCAGGAGAGTCACAATCAGGAAGTTTCCAGGTAAATTCTTCAGGCTCATTTCCACACTCCGGACTTTTAAATCTTTTGGTTTTATTTAATATTTGTTGTATCTTTGATATATATTCGCATACTTTATCCCTATCTACTCCGTTGTAAGCACATGCTACTCTGGTCAGTATCTCGGGGCGGTTTAGTTCCAGATTTAAAACGGCTTCGTCCAGTGCTTTCTTTGCCTTATCTACATCGCCCTTTTTCTTCAGAATTGCGACGTAAGAATTTAGAATTTCCCAGTTTTCAGGATTTTCCTTGACGAGATTTTTTAAATATGGTTCAATAATGCTGAACTCTCCTCTATTAAACATATACTCTTCAAGAAGTGGAAGGTATAGATATGCCCTTCTGGGATCAAGGGAGACACCTTTTTTTACATAATCAATGCCTTTCTTTTCATTCCCTTCGGAAATCAATAACTTTCCATATAAGTAGTGGGCATATGGTATTTCTGACTTTTGTCCTAAACTTATAAATTTCCTTGCTTTCGTTGTGTCTTTCTCTATAAGTTTGGAGGCGATGAAGGTTGCATAATTTGCGAGGTCCTTTTTGTCAGTATATATTGTTTTTGCTATAGTATATGCTTCGTCCCAACACTCTCGTTTTTCGTGCAGTTTAAGTAAGATTTGCCCTAGTTCTTTGTCCTTCGGTTCTCTTTTGTGCAGGGATTTGTAGATGGTTAGTGCTTTTTCCCAATCACGTGATTTAAGATAATCTTCGGCTAAGGCTCTTTGAACAAGTTCTTTTTCTGTTCTTGATAGCTCTGGATTCACTGACAAGTTCTTATGGATCTTTATAGCAGAAGAGAGTAAGCCCTTTTCTCGAAATAGATTCCCCAGATAAAGGTAGGCATCTGTGTTAGTTAGGTCTTTTTCAACTACGCCCCTCAGGATATCTATTGCATCATCGATTTTACCATCTATGATTGCTTTAAGACCATTTATATATTTATCTGGATATTTTACTTTCTTAGGGCCTAATCTAAAAGAAAGACCCGTTAATAACAGTACAAAGAAGATGATTATGCCGATGAGATAGACCATTATTCTGATTCTTCCTTTTCTTCCTCGGCTTCTTCTACTTCTTCCACTTCTTCCTCCTCTTCCTCGAATGGCATATTCTTTATAGCTTTAATTTCCTTCTCAAGTTTTATATTTTTGATTTTAAGGGATCGCAGCTGAAGTCGTAATTTGATCTGATTTATACCTGCTATAATTACTGCTATGACAATGCCAAAGAGCAAGCTTTCAATGAGTAATAGTGTCAGTGAAATATCTTCAAAATTCCACTTTAGTAGGTGGAACGTAACGAGTGTATTTCCATTCTGCGTACCTATTATTATTCCGAGTATTATAATAATACCTGATATAAGAGCCACCAAAAACGTCATTTAGACCTCCTTTTTAATTTTCCCGATGGGGACCCAACCATTTACCTTATTTATATTGACAATATAACCAGATCCAATTTTTGCAACCCCATTGGTGATAATTATTCTTCCATTTCTGCTTTTCCCAAGTTTTCCTCCCTTTTTTGCTTCACCGACTATTAAAATTTCCATCTCACTGCCTTTTAGGGCACGAGTCTTCTCTTCTGTTACCTTGTTTTGAACTTTTATCAGACGTTGTAATCGCTCCTTCTTAATCTTTTCTTCAACTTTGTCATTAAATAGAGCCGCAAGCGTGCCTTTTCTTTCTGAATAGGCAAACATATAGGATTGATCAAAGCGTATTTTTCTTACTGCTTGTAGGGTTTCTATAAAGTCTTCTTCTTTTTCTCCAGGGAAGCCTACGAGGATATCGGTTGTGAGGGTTAAGTTAGGCATCATTTTCCTGGCCCTATTAATTATGCTTATGTAATTCTGTATTGTGTAGTCTCTGTTCATTCGGGAGAGAATCCTGTCTGACCCCGACTGAAGCGGTAAGTGCAGGTAATTGGTGATATTTTTGTGTCCTGCCATAACTGGAAAGAGATTATCAGGTATATCCTTTGGATGTGAAGTTAAAAAATTGAGGCGTTTTACCCCCTTGATTTTTGAAACCCTCTTTAATATTCCAGGGAAATCAACTCCTTTGTAATAATAGGCGTTGATATTCTGCCCCAGAAGAGTAATTTCTCTAGTTCCTGAATTAACCAAGTTCTCTGTTTCCTTGAGTATCTCATCAGGGGGTCTTGAACGTATCGAACCCCTGGTGTAAGGAACAATACAATAGGAGCAAAAGTAGTTACATCCTCTTGTAATTGAAAGATAGTTGCTTATTTTATTGGTAGATATAAATATGTTAGAATATTGTTCGTTTTTATCTTCTGGAATTAATCCTCGTTTCCTTGCTTTTAACCACTGGACTAAATTTCTGTATGAATCTGGAGGTGCAAGAAAATCTACAACAGGGTGGTTAATGAGGTCGGGGAGTTCTTTTGCCATGCAGCCCAACACTCCTACAATAATCTCTGGTCTTCTTTTTTTCAAGCCTTTCAGAGAGTTTAACCTCCCTATGACCCTTTTCTCTGCGTGTTCACGAACAGCACAGGTATTGAGAAGGATATAATCCGCTTCTTCAGGAGTGGACACGTCCTCAAAGTCTTCTCTTAAGAAAAGGGTTTTGACAATATCCGAATCATATTTGTTCATCTGGCAGCCATAAGTCCTAATATAGAATCTATTCTCTAATTTTTCCATATACATAACCCTTTTTTAATCCTTTAATCAGTACTGGCACGAATGCTTCTTTTTTTTCATTCATCTGGAAATGAACCTTGATATAATTGGGAGTAATGCCTGTAACATAGCCGTTTCCAATAGGACTTTTATTTTCCACCAGTACACTGTATACTCTGCCGATTTGCTCATTTATAAAGTTTTCACGCTGTGTTTTTGCTAAATCTATGAGAGTTTCAACTCTTTCTTTCTTTATTGATTCCGGCACCTGATTAGGGTATAATGATGCCAACGTGTATGGCCGCTTTGAGTAACGAAACACATGTAGATGTGAGAAGTGAGCTTCTTTAATAAGATTTACGGTATTGTTGAATTCCATATCACCTTCCCCCGGGAATCCCACAATAAAATCCCCAGCTAAACGTACATCTTCTCTAATTTTCTGTAATTCCTCTGAGAGCCACAAGGTTTTATCTCGTTTGTAGTTTCTACCCATTCTCCTAAGTATTTTATCGTCACCACTTTGTTGGGAAAGGTGTAGATGGGGCATAAGATTTTTATACTGGAATAGTTCAAGGAATTTACGGTCTATAATATCAGGTTTTATTGAACTTAGTCTTATCCTGACATTTAGTTTCAGTGACTCCTTTAGAAGAGAAGTAAGATCAATATTTTTATATTTATAACTCCCGATATGCAGTCCAGTAAAGACCACTTCTTTATAGCCAGTAGCGATTCTTTCATTCAAGTGCTTGATTACTATATCTTTTGGAAGTGAGTAATTCTTACCTCGAGCATATGGGACAATACAATAAGTGCAGAAATTATTGCATCCTGCCTGGATTGGAAGATATGCACGCTTCCTTTCCTGATGCGGATTTGAATATTCCTTAATCCATCCAGATTCATCGATAAAAACAGTGTTTTCGAATTCCTCGGGGAAGAGTTTTCCCTGGCACCCCATTATCCTTATCTCTTTTGCGTATTTTTTTGCTTTTCTAAAAGTTTTTCTTGATTTATGTCCCGCACGTGTAGTAACTCCACATGTATTAATATAAGCAATATCTGGTTTATCTTTAATGGAAACCACTTCGTCTCCATTATTTAGATGTTTTTGTTTTATACAATCAGTATAGAACTGATTGAGCTTACATCCCAGAGTTATGAATGCTACCTTCATATAGATAGTTTAGGGCATGGAAATCATTTTGTCAATAAGAAGACTTAGGTTAAGCTATACTGATGATTTAAGAAGATTAAAAGGGTAAATGGGTGAATGTATTGCTACTACTTTTTTTCTTTTTTACCCTCTTTTTTCTTTCCCCCCGTCTTTTTTCTTGGTTTTTTCTCCTGTTCCTCTTTTATTTCTACTGTCTCTTTCTTAAATCTTACCCTTTCTTCACGTCGGATGTTTCGTAAGAATATACCCGCCAGAAATCCTATAATGAAACTTACAAGTATAACAACGATTTTAGGAGGGTAAAATGTCCCGAAAAACCAAAGTTCCATTGTTGTTCTGTTTCCGATTCCAAATATAACCAAAAGAATTAGAATGATCAACCAAATTATAGTTTTTACCTTCATTTTACCCCCTGCATTAATTTTTTGTTATATACATAAAGATTCACAGAGCTATTTTTGCGTTCTTATGTCCTTTATGATTTTATAATAGTTGGAAGAATATAATTGTCAAGAGAGAAGAGAAAAAATAAAACGGGACCGACGAGACTCGAACTCGCGACCTCTGGCTTGACAGGCCAGCGTTCTAACCAGACTGAACTACGGTCCCATTTGTTTGAAAATATAATGGTGGCACTTTTTTGTCAAGGTTTGATTTATATTTTTCAAAAACAGCCGTTTTCTATCTATGTTAATCTGCGTCCAAATTTAGGTTGTGGGGGAGTGGTCAATCACTTTCTTTATGTGTTTTCAGAACTTCAATGAGCTTTTGAAAATATTCAATTCTGTCAGTTGCTCTGAGGCGTTTAGCACATTTTAGTCCTTCCTCCAGCACTTTAATTGTGCCTTTTATGTCTTTACCCATCATCTCCGCGATTTTTAAATACATGTCCAGTCCTTCCTCTTTATGCATCTGACAGTATATTTTTGCCTTAAGGCTAAGTAATTCGGTCTTCTTATTATCGGATAATTCATTTATTCCTTGATTTATTACACTGATTGCTTCTTCAAGAGATCCCTCACGTAAATATGTCTTCCCGAGCAGAAGGTAAGCACTGCCAAAGTATTTGGACTCTGGAAATTCATCTATAATTTCCTCCAGGGGTATCCGTGCTTCTCTAAATAATCCGAGTTCAAAATATATATGACCAATTTGATACTTAGCATAAGGCAAAAGAGTTGGAGAGGAAATCTTCCTGTAATGTTGAATTGCCTTCTCGGGGTTCTCCGTATTGTAATATATTTCAGCTAATTCAAAGTGAAATTCTTCTTCTTTGGCAGGTCTTTCCATAAGTGCTGCTTCAAACAATTTAATTGTTTTTTCGGGTTTTCCCATAGAGAGATAAACTTTGCCCAGAGCTAAAATAGCTTCATCTACTTCTTCAGAATAAGGATAATCCTTAAGTATTTTTCTAAAGAAATAGACTGAGTTTTCATACCTTGCGGCTGCTTTATAATAATCCCCTATCCGGATTAATAGGGAAGGGGTTCGCGGACTTTTAGGATATATTCGTATAAATTCTTTATACATGCTAAGTCTTGTGGGATATCTGCCCATTTCCCATTTGATTTCTTCAATTCGGTAATGTGCTTCGTCAATTAATCCTTCAGGAACATCATCTAATTTCAATATTGAAGAATAGTAATTAAGGGCTGTTTTAAAATCTTTTTTCTTAAAGAAAATTGTCCCTAAGTACTCATAAGAATATGAAGTCCATCTTGAATCAGGATATTCCGAAATGAGTCGCTGGAACCAAGTTTCTGCTTCGTCAATATGGTCAAGCAAAAGATGAATCTTTCCGAGAAGTAGGTAAGTATCGTCCAGTATGGGAGAATCCGGATATTCTTTTACGATTTTCTCGAAATAATCAAGGCTTTTTATTTTCCCTTGTTTTAATAATGCGCGGGCAAGGCGGTATAATGCAAACTGTCTTAACTCTCCATCTTTATATATTTCAAGAAATCTCTGGAATAGATCTACACTTGCAGAATACTGTTCTAATTTATATTTACCCCATGCTGCTCCATAGAGTGCATGGGTCTTGTATGGAGAGTTTATGTCAGATAGGAATAATTCTGTTGCTAAATTGAAACTATCCTTTTCATAGAGAACCTCGGCTTTAAGGTATATTGCGAGAGGAGAGATTATAGAGTATTTTTTCTGAAATGATAGGAGACTGTCGAGTTTTCCTAACCAATATTCCGATGCGAGTATACATATACCTGTGTAATCTGAGGGCTTTTCTTTATAGGATTCTAAAAAAAAATTTAGTGCTTCTCTATGTTTTCTGCTCATATATGCAAGGTATCCCTCTCCCAGGTGTTGTTGCCAGAGGGGAAGTTCTGAATTTTTTATAAAATCTCTTATCTTATTTGTATCCTTTTCGTAAAAAACAAGATAGAATCTGAGCGAATCAGGCAGTATTTCCATTGCTAATAGCGTATCTTTTTTCTCCGGTGAGAAAGAATACATTTGTTGGAGGAAATAAGGATATTTCCATCTGTCGATCTCTTTAAAGTTAAGAATTGCCTTCCCTTTATCCCCAAGAAGGTAGTATATGACTCCCTTTAGGTAGTGTGATTCATCTACTCTACCATACCTTCCTGCCATCTTTGCTTCTTTGAGTGCAACTTCTAAATTGTTAAGTTTAATATCTATGACAGAAAGATTTAGATAGGTCTCCCCTTTGTTGATATACGTGGGTTCTAATTGCAAAGGAATAAGATAAGAATCCCTTAATTTAGTGAGTTGCTCAGAAGGTGAACTTTGGGATAGAAGCAAGAATAAAAGACCTATCAATAGGCTCCCCTTCCTGATATTACCGCTGGAATAGTCTTGAGTAATATAACAATGTCGAGAGCCGGGGACCAGCCGTCAATATATTCAAGGTCAAGTTTCATCCATTCCTTAAAGCTAATCTCGCTACGCCCACCGACTTGCCAGAGACAGGTAAGTCCGGGTTTCATTGAGAGTCTTCTTCTTTCCCATCCTTCATATTTATTTACTTCTTCGGGCAGTGGAGGCCTTGGTCCAACAATTGACATTTCACCTTTTAAGACATTCATCAGTTGAGGTAGTTCATCAAGACTGAATCGACGAAGTACTCTTCCCACCTTTGTAATCCTTGGATCTCTCTTCATCTTAAATATTATTTTATTCATTTCATTTTTGGCTATTAGTGTGGGTCTAATTTCATCGGCATTCTCAAACATTGTGCGGAACTTAAGCATTTCAAATCTTCGTCCATTTAGGCCAGCCCGTTCGTGTTTATAAATAATTGGCCCACGAGACGTAAATTTAATGATAATAGACATCACCAGATATAAAGGGGAAAGACATATCAATAGAATAAACGCAATGATTCTGTCAGTTGTGTACTTTATGAAGAGTTGTATATATTGCTGTGGTGTTGGGTGGAAGGTGACTATCGGTGAGGCGAAAGTACTTTCAATAGTTACAAAAGGGGTAATATCTTTGAATTCCTCCTTAAGATAGTATGAAACGGTTATTCCCAGGTTTTCGCAGATTGAAATAATGGGCTTAAATCGTTTTCTGGTGATTATTATCCAGTCAATGTGCTCGCTTTTAAGTCTTTGAGTGAAATCCTTATCAGTCTTCTCTAATGCGTCTATAATATCAATTTTGAAGAATGTACGCATTGAGAAGAGTCCCCTAATCGCTTCTGCTTCATAGAGTGGACCGAGAACAATTGTCCTTATATAGTTATCCTTATTCTTTGAGATGAATTCTCGGGAAAGTAGCATTAAAGTGGCAGACATAATAAAGAACAGAAAGAGAGCCACTCTGCTCTGATTAAACATCTTGAAATAAAACAAAAGTGCGATTGAGATTAATACTCCAATTAGAAGAGATATTATGGTCCTGGTATAGAACTTATATTTGTCTACTGGAAAAGACTCTAAGGTAGAATTGTTAAGAATTATAACGGGTATAAAAGTTACAAGAAACACAGGAAATATACTAATGTAGTAAGGTAAATACCATTTTTCTATCTGATAGGATAAAGCAGAGAAAGAACTTCTTATTAAAACCGCAAGCCAGTATGTAAAGACTATAATCAATATATCGACAAGTGTTATTAACCACCTATTGAAATTTTTTCTTTGCTGAATCATTTCTCAATACTTCCTATAATTTCAAGTGCCAAGAGTAATGACAATCTTAAAAAAAGCGCTAAGAGCAGCAAAAAAAGGATTGGAGGGCTATAACCTAAATTTTTTTTGCTGTAGTAGAACATAGAAATATTATGCGCAAGTTTTGTCTGGAACCCTTTCTTTTTTGTGCTTGAACCCAATTTGTGATAAAATATTGCAGTTGGATTATAGGCAATTTCATAACCCTTTTTTCGGAATCGAAAACAGAGATCAGTGTCCTCAAGATATAGGAAGAATTGTTCATCAAAACCTCCAATCTCTTTGAATAGGTTAGTCCTTATTAGCATTACAGCTCCTCTAACCCAATCTGGGAATTGTACGTTATTGTAATCAAGATCGTAGAGCATATACTCCCTTGTTATGGGATTATTAGGAAATAAAGACCTAAACAAAGAGGCTCTTCCGAACAATGCCCGGAGTATTGTTGGGAATCGTCTACAGGATAACTGTAGCGTTCCATCTGGATTAAGTAATTTTCCTGTTACGAGAGCGACTTCTGGGTGCTCTTCTATAAAAGAAAGCAATTTATCGATAGATCCCCTGGTTATCTTAACATCAGGGTTCATAAATAGAACATAAGGAGCATCTGTCTTTCTGGCAATCTGGTTACAGGCACTCCCAAAGCCTATATTCTCTTTATTAAGGATAAATATCACCCTTTTTTTATTCAAACTTTTGAGAAACTCCTGACTCCCATCAGTTGAATTATTATCTACAACTACTATGGAGTAACTAAGAATGGGTGGATTCTTAAGTAAGTAATATAAGCATTGTTTCAAATCTTCTTTTGTGTTGTAATTCACTATTCCTATAGTGACTGTCATATTCCTTTGAATAATCTATGCAGTCTCAGCTTCCATACAAGCCAAAAGGCCTCCCATATAATGGTTTTTGACATTTTAGAATCTCCCGAGCGTCGTTCGAAAAATACGATTGGAACTTCCTTAATCCTGAATTTCTTCATGTATGTATAGAAATGAATTTCTATTTGGAATCCATATCCATCAGCATCGATTTTATCGAAATCAAGCGATTCCAGTACCATTCTTCTGAATCCTTTGAATCCGCTCGTAAGATCCGATAGTGGAACCCCTGTAATAGTTTTTGCAAAAAGGTTTGCACTGTAGCTTAATATGAGTCTTGACATAGGCCAGTTTACCACATTAACACCATTTTTATATCTGGAACCTATGACAAGATCGAAACCTTCTTCCTTGAGGTATTTCCTGAATATAGGAAGGTTGGAAGGGTTGTGTGAGGAATCCGCATCCATCTCATAAATGAATTCATAACCCTTTTCTAATGCCCATTTGAAACCCCTTATGTAGGCAGTCCCGAGCCCTAATTTACCTTCACGTTCTATAAGATGGACCTTTTTTTCTTTTTGGGATAGTTCTTTGACTATATCTCCCGTTCTATCGGGTGAATTATCATCAACTATTAGCACATCAAATTCCTCACCCTGTGATAGGACTTCTTTTATGATGTTTTTGATATTTTCTTTTTCATTGTAGGTAGGTATGATTACCAGAGAATCCTTAATCATTATTTCCTAATTATGAGATTCAAGATAAACGTGAGTATTATTGAAATTATGATGCAAAAAGTGATAGGGAAAAAAGACGACAAAATTATCTCTTTTCACCTGAATGTTCCCCGGTATTTTACCCAGGAACGGGATTTTGCTAAATAGTATAATCAAAATCCCAGCGATTATAAGGAAAAACCCTATTAAAACAAATGGAGACTCAATTTTCATAATTTCCCTTCTAAGATTAGTTCTTTTATTCCTTCTATATCAATATAATGCTCACGATCAAACTCATAGGGTTTTACAAGCTCTAAAATAGGCTCAAGAAATTCCTTTATTGTAGGGCCGACTTTATCCAAGCCCTTCATACGTAACCCCTGGGTAGCTGCTATCAATTCAATTGCAATGACATAGGCAGTATTTTCAACAACCTCAAGTAAAGAGAGGGCGCCATTCATACCCATAGAAACATGATCTTCCTGATTGAGTGAAGTGGGGATAGAATCAATTACTGATGGATTCGAAAGAGTTTTATTTCGCGATACAAGGGAGGCGGAAGTAGTATGTGGTATCATATAGCCTGAGTTTATTCCTGGATTTTTGGTTAGAAATGGTTCCAAGTTTGTAATTTCTGGATCCATAAGATGAGCAGTTCTTCTTTCAGATATGGAGGATAATTCTGATAACGCAATTTTCATAAAATCAATAGCGAATGCAATCGGCTCGCCGTGGAAATTACCCCCAGATAAGACTTTATTACGATACAGAATAGGATTATCAGTTACTGAATTCATCTCTGTTTCAACCGTGTCCTCACAAAAGGTTATAACATCTTGAATTGCACCATGGACCTGTGGGGAACATCTAAAGGAATAAGGATCCTGAACCCTGTTGGTTCTTTCTATTTTGCTTTCTTTTAGTAAAGTTAGAATTGTGTGAGCAGAATCTATCTGTCCTCTGTATGGTCTTGCCTGCTGAATTTCTGGTTGGAGAGGCTCCATTCGTCCGCCAATGCATTCAAGGCTTGAAGCAGCGGCATAATTAGCGTACTTGAGTATATCTTTAGTCCTTATCAGAGAAAGAGCAGCGATGGATGTCATGAATTGTGTTCCATTTATAAGAGATAGACCCTCCTTTACTTCCAGTTTGATTGGCTTCAATCCACTCTTTTTTAGAGCCTCGATTCCCTTCATTCGCTTGCCATTAAAGTAAGCAAATCCTTTACCTAAAAGGACAAGGGCCAAATGAGCGGATGGAGCAAGATCCCCAGATGCTCCCACTGAGCCTTTCGCTGGAACGGCTGGAATTATTTCCTGTTCAATCATTAAGTGAAGCATTCTCGGGATTTCTTTCCTTACACCGCTCCTGCCTTTCAGGAAACAGAGTAACCGTAGTAGCATAGCACCCCTTACAACATCTAATGGAAGATCATTTCCTACTCCTGATGCATGACTTAGGATGAGATTCTGTTGGAGTTTATTTATCTCATCTTTTCCGATGCTTGTATTTGCTAACTTACCAAATCCTGTGTTGATTCCGTAATAAGCTTTACCTTCCTTTAGTAAAGATTGTAGGTTTTTATGTGATTCTTTTACTCTTTTCCAAGATAAGAGAGGTATTTCTATTGACTTTTTTCCAAGCACAACTTCCTTGAAATCTTCTAATTTTACCCGCTCTCCTAATTTCATACTCAAGAATATATAATTCATACCCGATAAGTCAATACTGATTGAAGTTAGCAATCATACTCTCTAATCACTTTTTAGGAGACTTAAGGAATCAGTGTTGTTTCTGACAAACTTGGGACAAAGCCGTGTATTAAAAATAGAAGGAAGACGGAACATAACTTTGGGTTAAAGCAGATGTTGAATTTTTGCCTAAAATCTGTAACATTTTGCAAATGGATGTGTTATATTAGGTGAAGTAAGTGAAATAAAAGATAAGAAAAAAAAGAATGAATGTTGAAAGGTTATATGAAAAATACGGTCAGATGCTAATGGATATATCATACAGGATTACCCAGAATAGGGCGGATGCTGAGGAAATCTTACAGGAGACATTTACCGAACTCTGGAATAGAAAACCCACGGGGAGAATTGTAGCCTGGTTAAAGAGGGTAGTTGTGAACAAAAGTCTTAATTTAATACGGGATAGGAAGAGTGTTAAGGTGGAAAAGGATCCTCCAAGAACACCTGATGGTATCCTGGAAGAGAAAGAGAGGACGATGATTGTAAAAAGAGCCTTAAGAAATCTTCCACCCATAGAGAATATAGTGGTGATTCTTAAGAGATATTATGGAATGTCACATCGAGAAATTGCAAATACCCTGGATATTTCAGAGAATAACAGCCGTGTTGTACTGTATAGAGCAATGGAAAAACTAAAAGAAGAACTTAAACCGTATTTTATGAAGGGGAAGATTAATGTATAAAAAAATAATTGACTATCTCTCAGGAGAATTAAACTGGCTTAAAATTTTAAGGCTTAAATGGCAAATTAAAAAATCCGATGAGATGAGGAAATCTTTCATAGAATACAAGGGAATGTGGGATGAACTAAGGGTTTGGAGGGAAGATATTGAAATACCAGAGATTGCCGTTACTCGCAGGGTAGGACATCCGCTCAGGATAAAACCAGCTTTTCTCTTTATCCCAGCTATAATCGGAATCGGTATTGGTTTCTACCTCGGATTGAACAGTTATATTAGTGCATCTGATTATATGAATTATGCTGTGGAGGTTTTATATGAGGAATAAGATAACATGGTTGATAGTTGGAGTATTTATAGTAGCAGTGGTGGGCGGATTCTTCATGGGACGATTCTTCACCATACGCCGTAATGCTTCCTTTATTGCAAAAGAAATGCCTGAGGGAATTTCTGTTGAGGAGATCAAGCGGTATCGACACGAAATGAAACGACTAAGGGATTTAATGAAAGATGAACGAGAGAGCATCATATTGGCAGTCAAAGGGGATGAAATGGAGGAAGTCAGAAGGCATATCGATAGTATATCCCGGATAAAACGAGAGATCTTAATACAAACAATTAACCAAATGAACGAAATCTCCAAAACTCTGCCACCATCAATCAGAAAGTCTTTCATAGAACAAAAGTTAAAAGAGCCGTATGGAAAGTATCCTGCAATAAAGAAGTTCAGAGTTATAAAAAGGAGGTATTAATGAAAAGGTCAGGAATACTTATAGTTATCTTGTTTATGCTTGGAGTATGGGCGACACCTTTCGTGTCTTTAGCGAGTGTGGAAAAGCTTTATGATGAGGGAATCATAGAAGAGATAGAAGGGATCGAAGAAATATTTGACGAAGGTCTTCCCTTAAAGATTGAAAGGAAAGTTTTGAAACATTTTGGGTGTCCAGCAGAGCGCCTTGCATCTATACTTGATTTGGATGAGAAAACAGAAAAAGAGATAGAAGAGATGGAATTGGAACAAAGAGAGAAAATGATTGACACGAGGAGTAAGATTGAGAAACTAAATATAGAGATAGAGCGAATTCTTATGGAGGATAGACTCGATACAAGAAAACTGCTCTCCAGATATAAAGAGATAGCAAAGCTGAAAGAAGAGATAGAAATAAAGAAAATTGAACATAAGGTCAATATATACGATTTAATACCTGACGAAAAGAAGAAAGATGCAAAGAAGATTTTATTTTATCGTCAATCACATATACTCAAATTACGTAACGTCGGAGATTGGAATGAGTTTCGGGAAGGAATGCATAAGTTTAGAGGAGGTATGCAAGAGTTTAGGAAAGAGATGGAAAAGATGCAAGAAGATTGCAAGGGTTGTTGGAAACTTTAGATACTTTGTATTTGTTTAGCACACCCCCCGGACGGGCATTTACCCGTCCGGTTTTTTATATCATTGATTGTGTAGATACAGGGTCAGTTATGCCTTTATATTGGGACCAGGATAGACTCTAAGAGGAACTCTTTGAAAATAAAGTCCCCTCTTCTTCATCGAATTGGATGTCAAGTAGATTCCTCTCTTTTAATCTCCATATCCTCTTTTCAAATTCGTCTGTGGGCTGATATAAGACTTTATATAGGTTTCCATAACTGGTTCTTCTACCAACCATTGATAAAAGGTACTCATCAATATCCATCAAATCTTTCACTTTCAGTGGAGGAGCATAGTTTAGATAAGTATTAAATGGATCTTCGACGAAGTTTAAACCAGATGCAAGATAAGTGGTAAAATCAATTATGTCCCCTTTATAATTTTCAAAAAGATGAGAAAGGAAATCAGTCTGGGTCTGTCTCAACTGTATCATTTTCTCTATGAGAGAAAGCTCTTCATATCCCAAAATTTTAAGAGTTGGATAGGCAGTATCTAACATTTCTTTAAGTATTTCAGTGACTTCACGCTCCTTTCCTCCCCAGAGGAATAAAGCCTGCAAGCCATCTTTCATTGCACGCATTCGATTATCAATTCCTTCAACAAATTGTTGTTTGTTAAATGTTTTGGGATATTTTATTGACTCCGCTATAAAGGATGAAACAAAAGCGGTAAGTTCACATACTAACTTCCAGGATAAAGGAGCATCACATATACGAATTTCAATAGTTGGATGGCTTACGAACTTTATTGTGATGTCTCCTTCCCAGAGAAGTTGAGGAAACAGATTTGGAGTATATTGTGGGATTGACATTGACTGTGCGTGGTGTTTTAACCGATAACTCTTAACACCAAAAGGTGGGTTAAAAGGATTCATTCCCCAAAAAGGCGAATTTACGGAAAGTGCAGCAAAGCAGGGAATATAAGGAAAGATGCTGTTTGCAAACTCATGCAGGTCTTCTATTTTCTCCCACGAACCTGTATGTATATGCAAACCTATTGCACTACCCAAAGGAGGGTAGGAACCTATTGGTAGGAATTGAAACCCTTCCTTTTTTACAATTTCCATGGCAGTTTTTACAATTTTCTTAGTCCTTACTTCCAGTTCCTTCCGATTCCTGAGGATTCCACTTCTTATCTCAAACAAGGAACGTTCAAGTCCTGGGATCCAATCAAAGCCGGTTCGAGAAGGCAGTATCTCTTTCCGAGTTTTTGAAACTACGGTGGCTATTTTCTCATGTTTTGGAGGAAGACCGTATTCATCTAAAAGTAGGGTCTCCCATTCATATCCAAGAGTTAACTCATTAATTCCCCATTCCCTACCCATAACCATTCTCCTTTACTCCTAATCCCAATTCCCCTATCATCAATCCTAAAATCTTCACCCAAAATTATTACAGATTTGAATAGACTTGTTTCTCCTTTCTTCATTTTGAGTTTATTCCAGTATGCTCTAACATTTAAAAGCCATTCATTCTCTCTTATTATAATCTCCTCTATTTGCTTAGATTTCGCTGACCATACAATTACTGTGTCCCCGTTCTTAAGGATCAATCCATTCCTCAATCCATAGTAATGCTTTGGTAGATACCATGGAGAAACAATTGGTTGTGGAGTAACTTGAAACACCTTTTCTCTAGTTGGGATATGGATATTTAGGTTATGAAGATGAGGAATCAAAGATAAAGTCTCATTGAAGTTCAGATCAAGTTTTTTCTTCACTCCCTGTCTGGTTATCTCGAATTCTTGGTGAATTATATTATTATCCAGAGAAACAGTTTTCTTTATGGCCCAGCCCTTTTTTTTGCATTCAAGAGTTACTGAATTGGTTAACTGCTTTTTTATTTCAAACTTCCATAAACCTACCTTGGGTTTTTCAGCTATATCCTCTGTTATTCCAGCACAGGCAAGGCAAGCTTCCCTTCCATATAAGAGAGGTGATTGGATTGGATCATTATTCCTATATTGTAGTGATGTCATCCTTCCGCCAAGCTCAGGTAATAGAGTCAGGGAGAGGAGTTTGTTTGATAATTGAATTTTCAGAATATTAATACCTATCTCTTTTCCATCTACACCAATCCTGCTTCCGACTTTAGGGATAAAAGGATAAATCCAATTCCTTTTAATCATAAAGCCCCGGCGTCTTATTCCTTTAGGCAAAGGCAAGGAGGGATGAAAGGTATTGGTAATTTTAACCTTGACTTTGTATTTATTAACTCTGCCTTCTCTCTCCTCTGTCCCTGTCTCAGGCTTGATCTCTTTTATTTCACAAATTAATTTTAAACTATTCATATAGAGTGGAGAATAATTACATAGAATAAAAAATCAAGGGTATTTCCGAAAAGTAAAATTAGTTAAATAGTTGAATAGTCAAATAGTTAAATAAAGATGATCTAAAGTAGAATACAACTACTCAACTAATCTACAAATTAGCTATTTAACTCTCTCTTTGATCCACGACTTATAACTCTTAATTCATGTCTTTTCTTTGTGCAGATTTATAGTTGACAGATTTAGATTGACAATATACGTTTATAAAAGATAAAAATATGAATAATAGCCACAGAGGTACATCAATGCAAAATGAAGAGTGCAAGATGCGAAGAATAATAGGGGTCAGAATTTGGGGATTCGGATTTAGTTAAGAGGTGCAATGTTTTAACATTGTTTTTATAGCTGCTAAATCTAATTTCAAACCCCTAAATCCTAAACCCTAATTTTTAATGGAGCGAAGCGACTGTCTTTGTGGTAAAAAAGGAGGATAAATGATAATGTTATTAATTTCTTTTTATATACCTTTCTCTGACATTGATAGTGCATTATTTTCTCTCAATCTTACCCGTGAAGCTATTTACTTTTCAAGGCTTGAATGGATTGATTCAAAACTTATTCTCCCTACAGTAAAAGAGTTGATGGAGAATCCTCTAAAGGGAGAAGAATACAGTGGGAAAATCGTTGAAGCACTCAAATGCTCGACTGAGGATTTAATTATAACTCTTTCTTCTGATTTAGAGATAAATCTCGGAGAGATTCCCTTCAAGATTAATAGTATTGATGATCTAATTGTAAGTATAGATAAAGCAGGAAGGTTAAGGAAAGAGGCTTTCAGGAAACTATCCAGAAGAGATAAATTGATACTTCTTTCAAAACTGCCTGGTAGATGGGAAAATGAGGAAGATTCTAGTGATGATTGGCTAAAGAGTGTGCTATTAGAACGCTGCCAAATTGAATTTGATACTACTCACATCAACGAGGATACTATAATGGCAGTGTTCGAGAAAGTAGATATGAAGAAACTAATGGAAAGTGGTCTTCTCCTTTATAAGATAGCTCTGAAAGTTCCCGCACTGATCAAGAACATTCCAGACGAAAGTCTTCCTAAAATACTTGAAACGAATTTTGGAAATATCACAATAGGGAGCAGGGGGTCTGATCATTATAGAGGAGATGAATCATTTATTCTGGAGCCAGGTGGGGATGATGTTTATATTAATTCTGGGGGTGCTGTAGGGCTTGGCGATTCCTCTTCAAGTGGGGTAAGCCTCATAGTAGATATAGGTGGCAATGACACATATCGGGCAAACGAGATAATTTCTACAGGGGGAGCATTAGCAGGATGCGCTGTTATCTATGATATAGATGGTGATGATTACTACAACTGTTCGCATTATTCGGTCGGTTCAGGTTATATGGGGTTTGGGCTCCTTATAGATGATAGGGGCGATGATATCTATAAGGGAGGCATATTCTCTATAGGTGCAGCCAATTTTGGTCTTGGCGCACTTATTGATCTTCAGGGTGATGATTCATATAGGACTGCCTGCTATGGCGAAGGTTTTGGTAGCACATATGGTTATGGACTTCTTGCTGATTATCAAGGTTCAGATATCTATTATGCAGGAGGTAAATACTTCCATACACCACTCCAGCCAAATTCCTATCAGTCTTTTTCTCAAGGGTTTGCAATTGGAATTCGCCCTGATTGGGGAGGAGGCATTGGTTTTCTTTATGATGGAGAAGGTAACGACTTTTACAATGGTGATATTTATGTTCAGGGTTCAAGTTATTGGTGTTCTGCAGGATTTTTAATTGATGAGGAAGGACAAGACAGATATATAGCGACTGAATACGCCCAAGGTTCTGGGATACACTTATCCTATGGATACCTGGCAGATTTAAGCGGTAACGATCATTACTTCTCTTGCTTCGGTCCCTCTATAGGTGAGGGACATGATTTCTCCTGTGGAATACTTATAGATGCCAAAGGCAACGACTGGTATTCCGTGAGTGGTGGATTAGGAATTGGTTTGAATAACTCCTTTGGATTTTTTGCTGATTGTTCAGGAAACGATGTATATAATATAACAGAGAACTTCGGGATGGGTGATGTTAACTATGGTCGGGAGTTCAGTGGAGTAGGAATCTTCCTTGACCTGGCGGGAAAGGATCAGTATTCTAACTATAGAGGAGCCAATAATCTCTCCTGGATAAATAATGACTTTGGTATTGGAGTGGATAAAAGGAGTGAATTGGTTGAGGAAGAAATCCTACAGCGGCCGGTCCCTAATTTTTCAAAGATGAACGTAGAGGAACTATTTAAGATTGCATCCGAGTGGGGAGTAGGGAATAATCAAGATAGAATAAGAGAGGCAAGGGAACATTTAAGCAAAAGAGGTGAATCTGCATTGGATTATATTTTTCAGAATAAACTTAATACTGAAAGTGGGCTTGAACTCAGGGCAATAGAATATACATTCAAGGGAAATAAGGACATTCTAATTCCCTATCTTGCAGCTAATATAAATAATATTAAGAAAGGAGCAAGAAAAAATGTATTCCGTTTTATTGGGAAATTGAAACTTTCTTCTCTATCAGATTCACTACTTGTTGCACAAAAAAGGAGAGATAATAAAAAAATTCTTCGATATATTGTTTATGCTCTTGGAAAAGTGAAAGAAAAAAGATCAGTAGATGAATTAATAGGGTACTTACGCGAGGATGAGCCATTAAAGATTACCTCTGTTAAGGCGTTGGGAGAAATAGGAGATTCATCGGCTATAAACCCTTTATTAGAACAACTTGGTAATCCATATGTTACGGTGAGATCAGCAGTAGTGAAATCCCTAATTTCTTTTGATACGCTGCTTTATCCATATATTGAGAAGCGATTGGAAGGTAATTTTTACCCTGAATTATTGCTCTTAGGAGCCGAAGCGCTTAGAGCGGATAGTAGTAATTACAGAAGAAAAATAAAAAGATTGTTGTTTAACTATCTTGAAGACCCCGATTGGAAAGTTAGGTTATATGCAGCAAGAGGCCTCTCAATTCTCACAGGGGAGGATGTTAGGGAGAGATTTAGACTCAAGTTAGATTCTGAACCAAATCCTGTTGTGAGGGGTGTCTTTAAGTTTCAATAGTAATTTTAATTATTATGGACTTCCCCTTGCATTTGTATCATCCTTTCATATCTTAAAAATGAAAGAATAAGGACTCCAGAATGGGGTAAATAAGAAAATTAGGTTAAAGAAAATATAGTAGGAATTTTTTGTGTAAATATGGTAAAGTATGAGGAAAAGGGAGGCACTTACTATGGAGAAGATGATATATTTCTTTGGAGATGGTAGAGCTGAAGGCAATATTAAGATGAAAAAGATCCTTGGCGGTAAAGGAGCAGGATTAGCCGAAATGACAAGTATTAATATTCCCGTTCCGCCAGGATTTACCATATCTGCTGAGATTTGCAACTATTATGATAAAAATAAAACATATCCGGAAAGATTAGAAAGAGAAGTGATGGAGAACATCAAAAGGTTAGAAAAAATAATGGAAGGAAAATTTGGTGGTACCAGGTCTCCATTGCTACTTTCAGTTCGTTCTGGTGCTGCTATTTCTATGCCTGGTATGATGGATACTATTCTCAACCTCGGATTGAATGATGAGATTGTAGAGGCTCTTATTAGAGAAACAGATGATCCTCGATTTGTCTATGATAGTTATCGCCGACTCATCCAAATGTATGGCGACGTTGTAATGGGTGTGGAACATGATGGTTTTGAGGAAATAATCCAGGCTACTAAGGATAAGAAGGGCGTGGAAAGTGATGCAGACCTTGAGTGGTCCGATTGGAAGGATATTGTAATTAAATCCAAAGCTCTAATTAAGGAGAAAACGGGAGAAGAATTTCCCCAGTCCCAAAGAGATCAATTGATGGGTGCTGTTACTGCAGTATTTGAATCCTGGGACAATAAAAGAGCCAGAGAGTATAGAAGGATAAACTCCATTCCCGATGACCTTGGAACAGCAGTAAATATTCAAACAATGGTTTTTGGTAATAAGGGTGAGAATTGCGCAACTGGTGTAGCGTTTACCAGGAATCCTGCAACGGGTGAAAATGTTTTCTATGGGGAGTATCTCTTCAATGCACAGGGCGAGGATGTTGTTGCAGGCATCAGAACCCCGGGCCCCATAAGTGAGAACCAGGCGAAGGAATCAGGGTCGGAAAAACTCTCCCTCGAGGAAAGTATGCCTGGGATATATGATCAACTTGAGAATGTAAGAAAAAAACTAGAGGGACACTTCAAAGATATGCAGGATATTGAATTCACTGTTGAAAAAAATAAACTCTGGATTTTGCAGACAAGAACGGGAAAAAGAACTGCTCTTGCTGCTGTTAAAACAGCAATTGAGATGAAGGAAGAAGGCCTTATCAGTGAGGAAGAAGCAATTATGCGGATTACTCCTGAGAATGTAGATCAATTACTGCATCCTATGATTGATCCCAAGGCAAAGACTGAAGTTATTGCAAAAGGTCTTCCTGCTTCTCCAGGTGCTGCATCAGGTCAGGTTGTATTCACCTCTGATAATGCAGTTCTTGAGGTAAATGCTGGAAAGAAAGTTATCCTCGTAAGACATGTGACATCACCAGAGGATGTTGGGGGAATGCACGTTTCACAAGGAATCCTTACTTCGAGAGGTGGTATGACATCACATGCAGCAGTGGTAGCCAGGGGTATGGGTATCCCGTGTATTGTAGGATGTGAGGATATATCCATTGATTATAAAAAGAAAGTCTTTACAGTTAACAGTGTGGAAGTAAAAGAAGGAGATTTTATTACCCTTGATGGCACAACCGGAAGTGTTATCTCGGGAGATGTGCCCAAGATTGAACCACAAATTTCTGGAGATTTTGAAAAACTGATGGAATGGACAGATGAGATAAGACGATTGGGTGTAAGAGCAAATGCAGATACCTATAAAGACGCAAAGAGAGCAAGAGATTTCGGTGCGGAAGGGATAGGCCTTGCAAGAACAGAGCATATGTTCTTTGCAGAGGATAGAATTCCTTCAATGCAGGGAATGATACTTGCTGAGACTGGAGAGGAAAGAAAGAAAGCCCTAGAGAAGATACTTCCAATGCAGAGAGAAGATTTCGAAGGACTCTTTAAAGCAATGGATGGCTATCCTGTGATAATTAGACTATTAGACCCACCATTGCATGAATTTCTTCCTAAGGGAAAGGATGCTATAAAAGAGCTTGCTTTGAATATGAACGTGCCTGTAGATAAGGTATATGAGAAGATGAGAAACCTTGAAGAAGCAAATCCTATGCTTGGACTTCGCGGATGCAGGTTGGGAATTCTCTATCCTGAGATAACAGAGATGCAGAGCAGAGCAATCTTTGAAGCCGCAGTAAATGCTACGAAAGACGGAATTAAGGTTATACCTAAGGTTATGATACCTCTTGCAGGATACGCAGAAGAAGTAAGGAGTCAGAAAGAACTCATAAAGAGAGTAGCAGATGATGTTTTGGAAAAAGAAGGAGTAAAAATTGACTATCAGGTGGGAACCATGATTGAGTTACCGAGGGCAGCTCTAACGGCGGATGAGATAGCACAGGAAGCAGAATTCTTCTCTTATGGAACAAATGACCTAACACAGACTACCTTAGGGTTTTCACGTGATGATGTCGGCAAATACATACCGGATTATATTAAGAAGGGAATTCTATCTAATGATCCTTTCCAGACCTTGGACCAGACTGGCGTGGGTCAACTTGTAGAGATAGGACTAAAACGCGGGAAGAAGGCGAGAGCAGATTTAGAAGTAGGTATATGCGGCGAGCATGGAGGAGATCCTGCATCCGTTGAGTTCTGCCATCGCATTGGACTTGACTATGTGAGTTGCTCTCCTTATCGCGTTCCAATTGCAAGACTCTCAGCGGCTCAGGCAGTTATAAAAGAAAAAAGTCAATAGAGTAGGAGGGATTTCCCAGTCCCGATATCGAGGTTAGGAAACCTCTCCTACAGATCTAGAATAGGTATTACTAAAGAGGGGTTAATTTGAAGGAAAAATATTTCCGATTGCTTATTATCCTCATTTCAACATTCTTTTATCTCACTTTCTTATGTCCATCTGTTGGTGCTGGAGATAGTGGAGAGTTAGTAGCGTCTGCGTATACCCTTGGCATTCCACATCCGCCAGGGTATCCATTTTATATGATACTGGGTAGATTGTTTTCGACGATATTTCCATCAAATCCCGCTTTAGGAATGAACATCCTTTCCTCAGTCTTTGCCATTCTGAGCGTTGTGCTTCTTTTCCAGATATTGGTTGACTTGGATGTTCTGCCACAAATTGCTTTTATTCTCTCCCTTCTTCTCTCTATTCATCCATTATTTTTTAATTATGCTACAATAGCTGAGGTATACACTATTACTTCTTTCTTCTTTCTTCTGGAATTATTTTTACTTACAAAGAAGAGATATAAATTACTTTCATATATACTTGGCTTATCTTTCTTCATTCATCCCTTGCTCTGGATAATTGGACTCTATACACTCTACAAAATACTAAAGGAGGATTACCGTCTCTTAATTTATTCACTCCTCGGTTTTTCAATAATTCTTTATTTGCCAATACGCTCTAATCTTAATCCATTAATAGACTGGGGTAATCCCGAAACTTTCATCAGGCTTCTTTCACACATTTTAAGATTTGAATACTATAGAGAGGGTTCTGTTCCATTCACATTTTCTATTATATTTAAGGAATTGACAATCTGGATAAAAATTCTCCTCCGAGATGCTAATTTTTTGCTATTACTACTTCCTTTTGCCTTTAAATGTAAGAAAAGGGAATATTTATTATTCCTCTTAATATATTCATTTCCCCTCGCACTACTATTGCATTTTGACCCAGACGATTTGAATCTTGAAGCAAATAGAGTATTCTTTTTACCTCAACTTATCCTGATTATTATCCTCTCAGTGTCTGGGCTAAAGAGAGTAAAAAAGAAATTCCTGCCCATTGTAGGAGCATTTCTTTTAACCTCCTTCATTTTGCTGGGTTATAAAGAACGATTATACAATAGAAGCTGGACTGCATATGACTATCTCACTACTGTCCTGAGGCAAGTAGAGGATATTCATCATTCCTATCCCATACCTGTTATACAATCACGGGGTGATGCTTTAACCTTCCCACTCCTTTATACTGAGGTACTTACGGAAAGGCTTAAAGTAAGGGTTAATACACCGGGTCTAAAGATACATACGGATGAAATACCGAACTATTCTACCTGCTGGGATGGAAAGTTCAGAGTATACGATAGAATGCTCTTTTCTAAAAAGAAAGGGGAGACGAAACCCTGGATTTTCAATGTAAGACAAGGTGGAAAGGACATACTTGAAGATGAATTGTATATAAAGGCACTCTGTCACTATGCGGTTTATCTACATAAAAGAGGAAGAATTGGACTCTCATTAAGCGTGTTGGAAAAAACAAAAAAGATTGCCTGGCTAAATCACCATAGGATAGTTGTCATCTCTGCTTATTCTGAAATAAAACACCATGAAGAATCCGTGGACATTCTTCAAAGTATACAAAGAGTGTATCCTGATTATCCTGGTATATACCATAGCTTGTATTATTCGTTGGCTGAGATGGGCAATACGGAAGAAGCTGAAATGGTTCTTTCTAAGGGCTTATTAACTCAGGATGATAAGGACCTTTTGAATGACGCAGGAGTTTACTATGCCGGGAAAGGATTCACGAATAATGCCTTCTTATTTTTTCTTAAGGGTGTATTCAAGGGAACAGCATACTCAGGAACAAATCTTAATAAGTTAATCCAGAGGGAAATTTTAAAAGGGAATATTAAAGATTACAAATAATCACACATGAACTGAAATCGCATAATTACGATTCCATGAGAACAGATAACATTATATTTAGTTCACAGCTTCTAAAATATAAATATATATTGAAAAAATTAATCTTTAATTCAAATTTTTGTCTGCTTTTTAGCAGAATGCAAAATGGGTTGCAATCTGCATATCTATATTTTTTTTAAACCCCTGATATTCAGAATGATGACTTTTGGCATAAATTTTTTATATTAATTAGTATAGTGAAAAATAAAATAGATGGTGGTTTTACTTTAGTTGAATTAATGGTCGTGATCGTAATTATCGGAATTATTGCTGCTATAGCAATTCCTAACTTTGTAAAGATTGTGAATAAATCTAAGGAAGGTGCAGTCAAGAGTAATATGCATACTGTACAGGTTGTTGTTGAGTTATACAGTTTGGATCCCTTAAGTCCTGGAAAGTATCCTGCTAATGCTGCTACAATAATAGCTACTGGAGATTTACCCTTGCGTTTCAAGAATCCATTTAGTTCTTCAGACCCCGCTCTTCAGAATCAGGGTGATGTAGATGTGGCAGGAACAGTTGAATACTTATCAGTTGCTCCTAATAGGTCATACACTATAAGTGGTATTGGAAGGAATGACCAGCCACTTGGCCTTACGCTATTTTATGGAACGCCGTGATAATGAATTTGCATTTTGCAAGGATCTTGCATTATGAAAGGATACTTTATTTCTAACACCTTGACTATTAAAAGATTAGCTTTTGGAACGATTTTTGCAAATAAGTGTAAGCTATTTAAGCTATTGGGAAATTGTTTAACGTTTAAATAAGGAGGTATTATGAAGAAACGTGGTTTTACACTGATTGAGTTAATGGTTGTGGTTGTTATCATTGGTATACTTGCAGCGATTGCCATACCCAACTTTGTTAAGGTTATCGATCGTGCAAAGGTTGCGTCACTAAAATCGAATATGCATACATTGCAGACCACGGTTGAAGCGTTGTCCATTGATCATATGGGAAGGTATCCGACTTCAGGTACTGATGATGATGCGGTGAAAGCGGAGATGCCTGGTAACTTTAAGAATCCCTATGATGGCACAGATATTACCGGTAATGCTGTAGTCTTTGGTGACCCTTCTGGAACAGAAGGTGCAGCTGGTTATCACGCGGTTGATGCTGGTGCTTTAACATTTTCGCAGACAGGTTACACGATCATGGGCGCAGCCAAAGATGGAGTCGTTATTGATCTAACCCTAACACCTGGTCAATAATAGATAGACGCTGACAAAAAAAAGGGGACGGACATCCGTCCCTTTTTTTTCACGAATGAATTCGTGCCCCATTAAATAGTAAACATTTTACCACAATGTAATAAGATTACATATGGCAAGCGGGGCAAGCCCCATGTAATAATAAATATTACACGGGGCAAGCCTACATAGATAAAATTTCAAGTAGATGATCCATCTCCTCTTTTGGTCTTTTCTCAGTAACAGAAATGAGGAGATGATTCTTCCATTCATCCTTAAAATCTGTGAGATTTATCCCGACAAGATACCCCTCTTTTAAGCCCAGTTCAATAGCCCTATTAGCCCCGGAGGGAACCTCAACCACAAATTCCCTGAAGAAGGACTTTCGTCCTTTTTTATTATAGGGGAGTTCAAATCCGGCGTTCTCCAGTCGCTCTGCAAGATAATGAGCTTTCTGCGTTGTCTGGCTTGCAACTTCTCTTATCCCTTCTCCTCCCAAAGCCGTTAGATAAAGAGCAGCAGTCAGGGCACAGAGTTGCTGATTTGTACATATGTTGGATGTAGCACTTGCTCTTCTTATATGTTGTTCACGGGTTTGAAGAGCCATAACATAGCCGATTCTACCTTCATGGTCTATCGTCTTCCCCGATATTCTTCCAGGCATTTTCCTTACGAATTTCTTCTTTGCAGTAAAAATTCCAAGATGAGGTCCACCAAGGCTCATTGGTAATCCCAATGATTGTCCTTCGGCTGTGGCTATATCCACATCTAATTCCCCTGGGGTTTTTAGTATCCCCAGCGAGATAGGGTCAAAACTCATAATAGCAAGGGCATCTTTAGCATGAGCTTTCTCTACAAATGTTGAAACTTCCTCAAGATTCCCAAGATAGTTTGGATGTTGTATTACAACACCCACGGTTTTATCATCCACCTCAAATCCTTTCGGATTTGTGACTCCTTCCTTAAGAGGTATCATTTCAATTTGATACCTTTTGGCAAGATAGGTCTTTATAACTTCGAGATAACGGGGGTTTATTCCTTCTGAAAGTATTAACTTCTCTCTCTTTGTCGCACCGATAGCCATATAAATACCTTCTGCAAGTGCTGTAGCACCATCATAGATTGAAGCATTGGAAATATCCATTCCAGTTAGTTCACAAATCATCGACTGATACTCAAACATGGCCTGAAGAGTTCCTTGGGATACTTCTGCCTGATAGGGAGTGTAAGCGGTGTAAAATTCAGGTCTTCTTATAATATGTTCAACTACCGAGGGTATATAGTGGTCGTAGACTCCCCCTCCTGCAAAGCATACAAGCTCTTTGTTAACTTTTTCAAGTTTCACCGCTTTCTCTCTTGCTTCTAATTCACTTAAAGAAGGAGGAAGATTGAGGGAAGAACGAAGTCTCAGATTATCAGGAATGGCAGAGAATAATTCCTCTATACCTTTCCCAATAACCTTAAGCATTTCATTGCGTTCAGATTCGGTTACGGGGATAAATTTCATTCTTCTCCTTCAATTATTTCTTTGTATTCTTCAGCGTCCAAAAGACCTTCTAATTCTTTAGGATTGGATATTTTGATACGAACAATCCAGCCTGTATCATAAGGATCTTTGTTTATCAACTCTGGATGGCCTTCTAACTCCCCATTAACTTCTATAACTGTTCCTGAGAGAGCTGCGTAAAGATCGCTCACTGTCTTCACAGCTTCTATTGTTCCGATCGCTTCTCCTTTATGGACTTCGATGCCCTTTTCCGGGAGCTCAATATATACTATATCTGATAATTCGGACTGTGCGTAATCCGTTATACCTTCTATAATTTCTCCATTTTCCTGTCTTATCCACTCATGATCCTCTGTATAAAAGAGCTCATCTAATATCTTCATCTAACCTCCTATTTGTTCCATTTTAAAGACTCCTTTGACTTTACCTATCCAATATTATCGTTTAAGCGACCCATTCTTCCAGAAAGGTAATGTTATAACTTCACCTTCTATCATTTTCTTTCTTATTTCTATTTCTAACTTAGTCCCTATTTCATAAAAAGGTCTTGCTACATATCCCATAGCGATTGGATAACCTAATGTAGGAGAGTAATAACCACTTGTTACCTCACCAATCTGTTTCCCTTCCTTATATATAAGATATCCATGTCGCGGTATTGCTCTCCCCTCCAAATTCATTCCAATTAGCTTTCGAGTCAATCCTTCTTCCTTCTTTTTGGCCAGTGATTCTTTTCCAATAAAATCTGACTTATCCATCTTTACGATCCATGAAAGACCTGCTTCAAGAGGTATTGTGTCCCTCGATATGTCGTTCCCGTATAAACAGTAACCCATTTCTAAACGCAGGATATCACGGGCTCCCAAACCGCAGGGGGTAATATGAATCCCTGTGGTTTCTCCCGCTTTCATCAATAAATCCCAGACCTTACTGCCGACTTTGGCATCTCCATATATCTCAAATCCATCCTCACCAGTATAACCTGTTCTCGAGATGATTACTTTAATACCGGATATTTCTTCTTCTTTCGCCCAGTAGAATTTAAGTTTGTCCGGATCCTCTTTTAAAATTTTCTTCATCACTTTCTTAGAAAGTGGTCCCTGAAGAGCTAATTGAAAATAATATTCGCCTCTATTCTTTATCTCAATATTCCCCTTTTTGTTCTCCATAATCCATTCGAAATCCTTGTCCTGGTTGGAAGCATTGACTACAAGGAGGATGCGTTCGGGTAATCTGTAGACTAATAGGTCATCTACAATACCGCCTTCTGGATATAGCATAGTAGTATACTGAGCCTGCCAGACCTCCAGA
Organism: uncultured bacterium; assembly: GCA_964476585.1. Lineage (GTDB taxonomy): Bacteria > Hydrothermota > UBA3072 > UBA3072 > UBA3072 > CAYZBF01. The sequence goes on from CAYZBF010000007.1 coordinate 41,316, forward strand.
TTTGCAACATTATTTGTGGTAACCCAGTTAACAAAATCGAGAGCATCAGCACCGCTTACTTCTATCTCACCCATGTGGGAAACATCAAATAATCCAACAGATTCTCTCACTGCTTTCACTTCCTTTATTATAGACGAATATTGAATTGGCATTTTAAAGTTGGCAAAATCGACCATTTTCCCATTATGCATTATATGTTTTTCATATAGCGGTGTCTTTTTCATTATTCCTCTTTTTTTTTCTGCCACAGAAGCACAGAGTACACAGAGATCAGTAATAATTTATATATTATTTTTCGAACCGTTGCTCTTAACCTTGGTGTCAAGTATTCAAAGTATGCTTCTCCTTTATTGAGGTGAGTATGGCAGAAGAATATAAGTTTGTCAAGGCTCAAACGGCATAAGAGGGGTTCTTAGTAAGATGGAATCTCTTTACCAATTCCAAAAACCTTGACAGGTGGTAATTCACTGGTATTATCGTCTATGATGGATTATTTCATACTAATGCGACCGACACTTTTTATTCCTCTATGGATATTCTTTCTCTTGGGTGCCCATTTTGCAGAGGGGACTCTTACGCTACGTTCCGTTTCTATCTTTATTCTATACACTCTTCTTATGGGTGGAGTTTATATTCAAAACCAGATAGTGGATAGAGAATCGGATAAAAAGAATGAAAAACTTTTCATTCTTTCCGATGAGATTATCCCCTTATCTCATGCTTACCTAGAGATGATAATCCTTTTTCTCATATCTCTTGGCCTCTCTATCCTTTTTGGTGCAGTTATATTATTCTATTTTCTCCTTTCACTCTTTATGGGGATAACTTATTCTCTACCTCCAATTGAAACGAAAGCAAGACCATTCCTTGATATACTCTGGAATTCTTATGGGTATGGATTCCTTGCCTTTATTGTTGGATGGATTTCAGTTAATCCTCATTCCCATCTAATGTGGATTCATGGTATTCCCTATTTTCTGGCAGTCGGAGCTGTCTTTGTCAATACAACTATACCAGATATAAAAGGGGATAGGGAAGAAGGCAAGATAACAACGGGTGTCTTTCTTGGAAAGAGAAAGACTCTTATACTCGGGGTGCTCTTTGATATTTTAGCCATCATAACTTCTTATCTTTTAGGAGATTATATCTGTCTTATATTAGCAGGTCTATCATTGCCATTCTTCATCTACGCTGCTGTCAACACTCATAGCAAACCCATACTTTTGTCATTTAGAGTGCCAGTGGTGATACTGGCAATAGAGGTATGCATTATAAGCCCTATTATAATTCCTCTCTTACTCTTTATATTCTTAATGCAAAAGGTCTATTATCGAAAGAGATTCAACATAAATTATCCGGCTCTTTATAGCGGAGCGGATAAGGAATTCTAATTGATGTTCATAATTTTCTTGTTACTTAATCTATCCCCTAGGGCAGATAGTCTCCTTATAAGAGCAATTAGACTTTCCTATCAGGAAGAATTTGCCCGTTCTGAATCGCTCATAAGGGTTGTACTTAAAGAAGCCCCTGATCACCCTGCTCCTTACTTCTGTTTATCCTCATTATACGAGTTGATGTGGGTAGATCTTGGCAATGATTCACTCGCTGCTAAATTTTTATCATACTCGGATTCAAGTGTCACATTGGCTAACGAGTGGACGAAAAGATACCCTGATGATGCATGGGGTTACTTCTTTATGGGAGGAGCCTACACAATACGTATATTTTATTATGAACTGAACAATGAGATTATCAAAGGTTTGCCTTTTGTCGGGTTAGCCCTTAAATGCCTCTCCAAGTGTCAGGCAAAAGATCCGGATATATCGGATGTTTATCTGGGTCTTGGGGGATGGGAGTATATTAAAGGCCATTTTCCATTCCTTAATTCCAGAAAGGAGAAGGGACTTGCTATGATTAAGCGGGCATGTAAGAGCGGAAAATACGTTTCCCTTTATGCAACCCTTGCCAGCGCTAAGATTCTTCTCCGAGAGAAAAACTTTGATGAAGCAATATCAATTATTAGGCCGTTAGTAGACTCTTTTCCTGAGTCAAGAACATTAACTTGGCCTCTCCTTAAGGCTTACCAAGGCAAGAAAGACTATGAGGATGCTTTGGAAGTTGCTAACAACCTTATTGATATCTCGCATGATAATAAATCTTCTTATTTTGAGGCTACTTATTATAAAATAAAGATTCTGATTGCGCTAAGAAGACTTAAAGTAGCAAGAGAAAATTGTAAAAGGGCTTTGGAGCTTGATGTGGATATAAACGCCCCAAATGTTAAGTCAATGAAAGAGGAATTAAACAAAACCTTAAAAGAGATAGATCAAAAAATGGGGAGCGAATAATTAAGTCATTAGCCTTTAGTCAATAGTCAGTAGTCTCTTTATTATTGAATTTTTCGTTTTATTCTTTATACCTTTATTGTTTAAATATTTTAACCTAATACCTAATCCCTAAAAGTGCACTTATGCACTTGTTTAGTAGAGTCTTCGCCTCTTCCAGCGGAGGTAGATGTACCCAACCGCAAGTCCCCCCAGATGAGCGAGATGGGCTATACCCTTTCCACCAGCAAGTAACATCACGAATTCTATACCACCAAACAATAAAACTGCGTATCTTGCTTCTATAGGTATGAAGAATGGAAATATCAATAGTCTTCTCCTGGGAAAAGTAATACCGTATGCAAGCAGTATTCCAAAAACAGCACCGGATGCTCCTATAACAGGTATAATTGAGTTCAAATTAAATATAGAATATATGAATGCTGCACCAATGCCACAGATAAAGTAATATTTGTAGAATTCTTTCGTTCCCCACATAAATTCCAGTTCTCTTCCAAACATCCAGAGGATATACATGTTGATAAAAAGGTGGAAGAATCCACCGTGAAGAAACATATAGGTAACCCCTTGCCATACCCATCCTTTCATAAATTGTCTGGGTATAAGGGAAAAATAATAGATAAAAGGGATATCACTTCTAATAAAAATCATCTGGATAAAGAATACGACAACATTTGCAATAATTAAATTTCTTAGACCTCTTTGAGTTTCTCTAAGCATTATATAAACTCCTTAGTAAAGCCATTTCAATATATATCCAAGAACCAATATTCCAATGACTCCGAATAAATTTATCTTAAACATAAGACCAAGAGTCAATGTGAGGAAAAAGAGATCAATGGTAACAGGATGGAATCCGATTTTAAGAGAGTAAAGCATAACCCTCTTTACCGCACCGTCGGGCAAGAGCAGCCCTAAAAGGTCCCCTATCAGTGTTCCAATAAGGATTCCTGCTATGAGAATAAATATTGCGAGCCCAATATTTTTACGCAGTTTACGCAATCTCAATCTTCCTTTCGAGCTTTGAATATAACCAATAACTTATTATTCCAATTATTGAACCCGATACCAGGGACAGTAGAACAAATGGAAGAAGTAGATAGGTAAAGGATACTTTTCCAAGAAACAGGTTTGATGCAATTAAAACTTGAGTAAATGTGTGGCTTTCTGCACCCAATATACTAATCCCCACAAGACTGAGTCCCCTTATATATCTCACTGCAATTCCCATAATCGTCACACTCACTATCGTTCCACTTATTGACAGTAGAAAAGAGGGACTTAGAAAATGAGCTATAATAAGACTGCCCACAACAGATTTCAATATTCCTACAAGTAGTGCTTCTTTAAATCCACAGCTCAAAAGAACGAGTAGAATAAAAATGTTTGCAAGGCCTAATCGAATTCCAGGTGCTGGTTTTGGGATAAAACTTTCTATAACAAATAGACTGATAGCAGCTGCCGTAAAAACAGATAGATATGCTATTCTACTCTGTAATTGCATCGAATTGTTCTCCTTCTATACGAATTAAAACTTTGTTTGGGACACAGATTATCTGTTCTCCTTTATTTCTAATCCAACCCCTTCTCATACATAACCTTAAAGGACAGGGCGCCTCTATCACTCTAACTCTTCCGTCTTTGATTAGCATCTTTGTTATCCCAATTTTGCCTTTGATTCCAAGAACCCTATCCTCAGTTAGAGGATATATATATTCCTTTTCCTTGTCAACAGTTACTCTTATTTTTTTCCCTTCTCCTCGAGGAAGAAAAAATATTGCAGAAAGGAAAAATAAAATAATTAAAAAATCACCTATCTTTAAAGGACGATATCTACTTTTCGAGTGCATTTGGAACAGCTCCCATCTTCTATCCCAACTATTCTACTGCTGAACCCCGTCCTTTCTATAAGTAGATTCGAACATTCAGGGCAATATGTGTTTTCTGCTCCTTCAATCCTGATATTACCCACATAAACATAATAAAGGTAACGACTTGCTATTTCGTAAGCCTTCTTTAACATAGATATAGGGGTTGGAGGTCTTTCATAACCCAAATATGGAAAATATCTGGAAATATGTAAAGGGATGGCTTTATTTACCTTGGAAAGCCATTTAGATAACTCTTCAATGTCTTTATCATTATCTCCTGGGATAAGGAGATTAGTAACCTCTACATGGATTTTCTCATTAGCTAATTTAATAGTTCTCAAGGTAGTATTAAGATCACCCTTTAAGACCTTTTTATAGTATTCCTCATTCATTGATTTAAGGTCGATATTCATTGCGCTTACTACAGTAAGAAGTTCCTTCAGAGGGTCTTCGCAGATTAACCCATTGGTGACCATAACCAAATCTATTCCAGCCACCTTAGCATACTCTGCCACATCCATTATATATTCGAACCAGATCATCGGTTCACTATAAGTAAATGCAATTGAAGGGGTGTTATACTGCTTAGCCAATTCTACCAGTGTTTCTGGTTCTATGTATTGGGTTGGGGCTCTTCTTGCAGAAATGGTATAATTCTGACAGTAGGGGCATCGCATGTTACAACCATTAGGAGAAACAGATAGAATTCTGCTCCCAGGTCGGAAGAGGAACAAGGGTTTCTTTTCTATTGGATCTACTGCTAATGAAGTAGTTTTCCCATAGTTCACAGCGAAAAGAACCCCATCTTCATTTTTCCTTGCCCAGCATATTCCTTCTCCACCGGGCACTATAACGCAATAATGCGGACATAGATTGCACTTCACAATATTATCCTTAATTATCTCATAGTAATCAGCTTCTCTATTCTTCATAATTACTCCATTATGAAACTCTTGGTAAAGTTATGAATTTTACCCGAAGAGTCAACTATTACTGCTTCTATTTTGTTGTTCTTTATAAACTCGATTGCCCTGTTAATACCCATAGCAAATACAGCTGTTGCCAATCCATCTACGATTAGACCATCATTTCCAATCACTGTCACCGATTGAATCTCCTTTGCCGGATATCCTGTATTAGGATCAATGATATGATGGTATCGTATACTATCCAAAAAGAAATATCTCTCGCAATCACCTGAGGTTGCGATAAAACAGTTAGAGAGTTTACATATTCCTATTATTCCATTAAGCTTTCTTGGGTGCCGAACTCCAATTGTCCAATCCTCTCGGCCCTTCTTTTTACCAATGAGGGCAATATCGCCCCCTGCATCAACAAGGCCGGAAGAAATATCTGTCACCCTGAGTACATTTTTTGCGCAATTAAGCGCATAACCCTTGGCACTACCTCCAATTGTTAAACTCATCGAGGGGGAGAGAGAGAGATTGGCAGCGACTAAGACGACCTTTCTGTAATCTACTAAAGGAAGAAGGGAATCTATTATTTTTTTATCAGGCAGTGTAGGTTCCTTGAAATAATTCCACTCTTTGAGGATTGGATCAACCGTGGGATCAAACGCTCCATTAGTGAACCTACTTATCTCAAGGGACCTTTTAATAATGTGTATAAGAGCGGTATCTAATCTTCCCCCTTTTATCCCATCTACAGGAATTTGGTCAATCCTTTCAAATTCCTTCTTCAATCGTTCAATAGCTCTTCTTCCCTTAAGCGGATTTCTCTCATAGATTTTTATTCTAACGCAAGTGTCAAAGAAAAAACCCTGATAGGTATATTTTTTTATCGGTACGAAGATTAAAAAAAGGCTTCCTAATATGATAAGGGTGCCAATTAATATCCACTTTGGTAATCTCATCCAATTCTTATTCATTCGGAGAATTTTCATTCGGAGAATTATTCATTCGGTGAAAATATCTTTTATTCTCTCAAATGCCCAATCCAGTTCCTCCTTTGTGATGATTAGAGGAGGAGCAAAACGTATGATTGTGTAATGTGTCTCTTTACAGAGAATACCTTTCTCCTTAAGTCTCTCGACATAGGATCTTGCTTCCTTGTGCAATTCCAATCCAATGAATAACCCTTTACCCCTTATTTCCTTTATAACCGGATGCTTTAAGGTCTTCAATTTATTCATAAAGTGTTCACCAAGTTTGTTGGACCTCTCTGCGAGATTTTCCTCCAACATATAATCAAGGGCTGCTATTCCACAAATTGCAGCCACAGGGTTTCCTCCAAAGGTTGATCCATGATCACCAGGGTTAAAGACACCTAAAACCTCACAGGAAGAAGCAACCATAGACACTGGATATATTCCTCCTCCTAATGCTTTACCAAGTATGATCATATCAGGTTTTGCCGCGTCCCACTCCCAGGCAAAGAGTTTACCTGTCCTACCGAGACCTGACTGAATTTCATCCAGAACAAAGAGGACATTATTCTTTTTACATATATTTTTTACCTCTTTTAAATAACCTTCCGGAGGAATTATGATACCTCCTTCTCCCTGAATGGGTTCAAGCATCACGGCTGCTGTATTTTCATTTATCTTTTCTTTAATGGCGTCTACATCACCATAGGGAACTATTTCAAAGCCAGGGGTCAGGGGGCCAAATCCGTCTTTGTACTGATCCTCAGTTGAAAATGATATTATGGTTGTGGTTCTGCCGTGAAAGTTGTTGTCAGCAACTATAATCTCTGCCTTATTGTCGGGGATTCCCTTTACCTTGTATCCCCATTTCCTCGATGCCTTTATCGCTGTCTCCACGGCTTCTGTTCCTGTATTCATTGGAAGAGCCATTTCCATACCAGTCACTTCACAAACTCTTTTCAGGAAAAGTGGTAATTTGTCGTTTCTAAATGCTCGGGAGGTAAGAGTGAGTTTGTCCAGTTGTTCTTTCACCTTTTCTATAATTTTGCGGTTACAATGCCCATGGTTAAGTGCTGAATAAGATGAAAGCATATCCATATATTTATTTCCCTCAACATCCCACACCCATACTCCTTCTCCTTTACTTAAGACAACGTCAAGAGGCTTGTAATTATGTGCCCCGTATTTATCATCAATCTCTATCAATTGGTTCTGTGTATATTCCATAAAATCCTCCTTTTCTCACCATATTATATGTAGGGTGTTATTTGTCAACAGTAGCCCCCAAACCCTTTTTGCCATAGAGAACACAGAGGAGTCGCTCCGCTCCAATGAAAAATGCAAATTGCAAAATGTGGGAACGGGCTACCGCCCGCGATAAACGGAGTAAAGAAACTCATTTCGCGATACGGGGGACTTCCCAATCCTAATATCGAGATTTGGAAACCCCTCACACTGCCACGCACCGAGGTAGATTTTCTGTTCTAAGTCAAATGATGAAAGGAAATCTTTTTGGCCTTGACTGGATTTTATCCAAGGTAATAATTATAATATCATACTATGGAAAAGATGGATAAGTATTCATCGCTAAAAGATAGGGCATTCTCTGTCTTAAAGGAAAATATAAAGGAGGGTTACAATAAGGCTCTCAGGAAGAAATATTTTTATATTTCTCCTGATAGGTTTCACTTTCACCAATGGTTCTGGGATTCATGTTTCCATTCTATTGTAATGGCAAACTTCAATCCAGATTATGCAAAAAGGGAGATTGAAACACTTCTTTCAGTCCAACAGGAAGATGGTTTTATTCCACACATAATCTTCTGGGAATGGAGATTGCGTGATAAATTGCAAAGATGGTGGAAAAAGGAAGTGAACGAAAAAATAAGCAGATGCTTCACGTCTGAGGTGCAACCGCCAGTGATAGGTCTTACACTCCTTTTGATTTATGAAAAAACAAGGGATTTGGAATTCGTTAAAAGCAATATCAATAAAGTAGAGAATTTTTATAATTATCTTGCTCTAAAGAGAGATCCAGATGGTGATGGATTAATTTCGATAGTTACCCCAATGGAGTCAGGGATGGATTTATCACCGCAATACAATATACCATTTAAAAACTTAAACCATGATCCTGACCTTACAAAAAAGAGAATTACAGAATTATTGATAAGATACAAGGAATGGGATTGGAACCTTGAAAAAATATTTAATGCTTCCATCTTTGATGTAGAGGATGTTGCATACAACACAATATATTGCCTTGGTTTAGAAGCACTTTCAGGGCTATACTCACATTTTGATAAGGGAAAGTCCACGCGGATAGGGGAGAGAGCAATTTTCATAAAGAATAAAATCGTAGAGAAATTCTGGGATGAAGAGCAAAAAATATATTTCAGTATATTCCATCAAAGTGGAAAGGAACACAAAATGAGAGTTAAGACAATATCTTCTCTTTTCCCTCTTACTCTCGATATACCCCACAAACATCTAAATCATCTCATAAATCATTTAAAAGAGGAAAAAGAATTCTGGTCTCCTTATCCTGTACCCAGTGTATCAATGGATGAACCATCATTCGGTCCACTCACAAACACCCGTTATTTATGGAGAGGAACAACTTGGGTAAATACAAACTGGTTTATTGCGCGTGGATTACAGAAACATGGTTATGATAATATTTATAAAGAATTAAAAGCAAAGACACTTGAATTGGTTTCAAAATATGGGTTTTGTGAATATTACGATCCATTGAGAGGAGAACCAGGAAAGGCTATGCGGAACTTTGGGTGGTCTACCCTTGCAATTGAGTTGATTAATGATTAAGAAACTGGAGACCGAAGACCGGAGCGGCAATTTACTCGCCCAATGGAATAGGAGTACAGCAGGTAGAGATATCTATTCCACAGGGTGAGCTGGGTAAATTGACCGCTCTCTTCTCGAATAGCATATCCGATTGCAACAACTCCCCCCTTGACAAAATGATAAACTGAAATAAATTTATATTGCTCGGTGGCCATATCATTGGGGAAATACCCGTTACCATTCCGAACACGGAAGTCAAGCCCATTAGAGCCGACGGTATTGCCCAAAGAGGTGAGAGAATAGGTTGCTGCCGGGCATTTTTTTCTCGCAAAAACCGCAAAGAAAATTAGTTATTTTATAAACCTCTCGCAAAGCACGCAAAGATTTATAGTTAATAGCTATTAGTTGTTATTTTAAAAAACAACCAAATCCTAATCCCTATATCCTAAATCCCAATTTATGACATCGGACTTCGGACCTCGGACTTTATATAAAAACTCTATAAACTTAAGAAACTAAGTACTCAGAACTTGGAACTCAGAACTCAGAACATATAATCCTTGACCCCTTGAATTCTTTTTTTATCCTGTTGACAGATTGTTAATTTAAAATACTTTCTTTTTAGATGATTTTTTTAATTTTTTTAAGACTTCTTATCCCAATGGATGTAGCGCAAACCGATCACCTGAAGGCTTATGGGCTGACCTATTGGGTCCTAAGCCAGGGATTTGATGCAGAATGGTTACTAAATTATCGTGAAGGAAGTTTTCTACTCCCGGAACTTCAGGGTATTAAAGAGGAAGCAAACAAACGAGGTGTTCTGACCATTTCAATAGACGAAGATATGGTAAATGATATATATGCGGTGATTGAGAGGAGCAATATGGAACGAGTAAAACTTGAGAAAGCCCCAGATATTGCTGTTTATATACCAGAAACCGAAGGCCCATGGGACGATGCAGTAGTTCTCGCTCTGGAATATGCAGACATTCCATATTCAAGGGTATGGGATGAAGATGTTCTCAATGGCAAGCTCTACGATTATAATTGGTTGCATCTCCATCATGAAGACTTTACAGGTCAATATGGTAAATTTTATCGTCATTATAGAAGTGCAAAATGGTATAAGGAGACAGTACGTATTAACAAAAAAATGGCACAGAAACTCGGGTATAAGAAAGTATGGGAGACGAAACATGAAGTGGCTAAGCGAATAAAAGATTTTGTGTCAGATGGTGGATTCCTTTTTGCTATGTGTTCTGCTCCAATAACTCTGGACATCGCTCTTGCCTACAAGGGTGTAGACATTGTTCCAAGAGAGATAGATGGAGATGGTATTGAAAGGGGATATAAAAGAAAAGGAAATTTTAATAATACACTGTTTCTCAAAGACATAAATCTTATTAATTCAATAAATATCTATGAGCATTCGGATGCTGATATCACTAATTATGCAGTAAGACGGGGAGAAAGAAGCCACTTTATCCTACGAACTTTTATGGCAAAGCGAGATCTCATTCCATGCATTCTTTCCCAAAACCATGAGAAAAGCATAAAGGAATTTATGGGGCAGGATACGGGTTTTAACCGTTCTAAGTTAAAAAACAATATAGTTGTATTGGGAGATATACCGAATACTGAAGAAGTAAAATACGTGTACGGAGAGTACGGTAGAGGAAGTTTTTCCTTTCTTGGAGGGCATGATCCTGAAGATTACAAACATTTCGTAGGGGATCCTCCTACCTATCTTGAATTCCATAAACATTCCCCAGGGTATCGCCTAATACTGAACAACATACTTCTTCCAGCTGCAGAGAAGAGAAAATTAAAGACATGATTAAAAAGAAGGTTTCGAGGGTTCTAGGTTTCAAGGTTTCGAGATAGAAAAAATGAATAGTATTTCTGAACAGATTGAGTTATTTATTGAGGAACTTGTAAGAAGGGAATATTCCGATCATACAATTAAGAGTTATAAGACTGATTTAGCAGAATTCTGTGTATTTCTTGAAAAGATAGACAAAAAAGAATTGGATAAAATCGAAAGGTATGATATCAGACATTTTATGGGCGAGCTTCTGTCCTATGGTTATAAAAAATCCTCAGTCGCAAGAAAACTCTCCTCAATAAAGTCCTTCTTTAAGTTTCTCGTAGGAAACAAGATATTAAAGAGGAATCCTTCAATCAGTATAAAAACGCCAAAAACAGGAAGGCGTATACCTTCATTTTTATCAGAAGAAGAGATGAAAACACTTCTCGATTCAATGCCTGACAAAACTAAACTAGACCTCAGGAATCGAACAATCCTTGAATTACTCTATGGCACAGGTATTCGAGCTTCAGAGCTTACCAATCTGAATCGCTCTGATGTAGATCTGGAACAAAAATTACTTCGAATCTATGGGAAGGGCAAAAAAGAGAGAATACTTCCCCTTGGGAGAAAAGCCTACGAATGGCTTAAGAAATATATCAGTGATGTTCGAGGATATAACGAAGGGGCTCTTTTAACGAGTAAATCAGGGAAACGATTGACACAACGAGACCTCCAGAGAATAGTAAAACGGTACATCACTACCGTTACCACATTGCATCAGATGAGTCCCCATACTTTACGTCATACTTTTGCCACACATCTTTTAAACAGAGGTGCAAACCTTCGTGCCATCCAGGAATTATTGGGCCATGAATCTCTTTCCACTACACAAATTTACACCCATATAAGTATAGAAAAATTGAAGGAAGAATACAAAAGAGCTCACCCAAGAGCTTAAAAGCTTAATTGAAAATTGGAGGTTTGATATTTTAGACACTTTAACCAACCTTGCAAAGGAAGCTGGAGATTTAATTAGTAACTATTTTAGAAGATTGAAATCTGACGAAATAGAGAAAAAAGGATTTAGTCATTATGTGACCAGAGCGGATAAGGAGGCAGAAAACTTTCTGGTTCTCGAGTTGCAGAAGGAATTTCCTGAGGTAGGTATCCGCGCAGAAGAGGGTAGTGAACTTCCGGGAAAAGGTAGATTTCTCATCGACCCTTTAGATGGAACGCACAATTTTATGCATGGAATTCCCCACTTCTGTGTCTCAATTGCCTATGAATTGGAATCAAGGATAGAAACAAGTGTTATCTATGACCCAATGAAGGATGAGTTATTCAAAGCCGAAAGGGGGAATGGGGCTTTTTTAAATGGTTATCCTATAAAACCATCAAAAATAAAAGATTTCGAAAAAGCTCTTATTGCTCTTGGATTTCCTCCTACTGCCTATCACCTCCGCGAGAGATTTATGAATGCATTAAAAGAGCTCATCATTGAAGTGAATTCATTACGCATATTTGGTTCAGCTGCACTAAACTTAGCATATGTTGCAGTAGGTAGAATAGATGGAGATATGGAGTTTGGTCTTTCCCCCTGGGATGTTGCAGCAGGATGGCTAATTGTAGAAGAAGCAGGTGCATTAATTACAGATGAAAATGGGAAAAATGAGATTCTTAACGGTAATATAATAGCTGCTACACCAGAAATACACACATCTTTATTAAAGTTTGCGCAGGAAAAAATACTGTAGAAATGTTGGGTTAATGACCGAAGATGGAGTACGGACAATCAGTGTCCTACTTGACATAAAGACTTTTTTTTATACTCATTAGACATGCTTAAACTAAAAGAAAAATTTTTTGATGTTATGGAATATGTGGGCTCGGTTTTTGTATTGCTCTGGCAGGTATTGCTTAATATACGAGGTCTATACCGAAAATTTGGATTTTTTATCGAACAGATACATTCACAAGGAGTGAAGTCAATCTCAATTGTCCTATTTACCTCTGTTTTCATGGGAATGGTTACCGCATATCAGGCATATTATCAGGGGCAGAATTATATGCCCGATGTTTATATTGGAATGGCTGTTACTAAGGCATTATTCATAGAGCTCGGACCTTTAATTGTCGGATTAGTAATAGCAGGAAGAGTAGCATCCTCAATAGCAGCAGAACTGGGAACAATGAAGGTAACTGAACAGATAGATGCCTTAGAGGCTCTTGCAATAAATCCAATTGAGCATTTAGTTGTTCCACGTGTGTTTGCTGGTATTATAGTTCTTCCAGTCCTCACAATTATCGCAGAGTTTACCGGGATAATAGGTGGCTGGATGCTTTCCGTGTATAGTTTAAATATTTCACATGCTGTATTCTGGAGAGGTGTAAGGTTGGATTACATACCAATAACCCTTTATGGAGGATTGATCAAAGCGATGACATTTGGTGTGACTCTGACACTTATGGGATGTTTCTATGGACTTCGAGCAAAAGGTGGAGCAGAAGGTGTTGGAGAAGCTACAACAAAGGCTGTAATCTCATCCACTATTCTTATTCTCTTCCTTGACTATGTAGTGTCAAGATTAGTGTTTGATTAGGAGGTTATAATGAAAAGACAATCCATTGCAGTAAGAGTCGGAATTTTCCTGACTATTATTGTAGTATTTTTCGTATTTGGACAGTTATGGCTACTTAGATTCAAAGTGGCCAGGGAAGGATATATTTTCGAGATGTTATTTAATGATGTAAGCGGTTTAAAACTCGGTGATCCAGTAAGAGTTTTTGGTATAAAAAAGGGGAAAGTTGTTAATTTGGAGATGCAAAAGGAGGGAGTTCTTGTAACAACTTGGATTGAGAAAGACATTATTCTTAAGAAAGACGCAGCTGCTTCAATACAGGATGTTGCTATGATAAGTGGCACTAAAACAATAGTTATCAACCCGGGTGTATCAGAAGAACCCTTTGATTTATCTAAACCCATTTTGGGTCAACCACACCTTGGTCTTTCTACTGTAGAAATTGGAACCATTGCAATGCAGGCAGAGGGCTTGATAAAAATATTAAAGAATGCACTTGGTGAAGGAGGAACAACTTTGCAGAGTCTTCAATCCTCTTTTAATAACCTTAACATTATCCTTAAGGAAAATAAAACCGCCCTCAAAGAAGTGATAGATAAGGGAGTAGGAGATTTAGAACAGGCAAAGGTCACGATGGAGGATTTATCTGGGGCGATAACAGAGCTTGAGACTGCTATACAGCAGATAAATAGCAAAGAGGGTACAATAGGTAAAATGATATACGATGAAAGTTTATATGATAATCTTGTGAAAGTCTCAGCTAATCTTGATAGTTTGCTTATTAATGTAAGGAAAAATCCTGGAAAATACATTCATATAAGTATATTCTAGTTGACACAATTGCAGAATGAAGAATGTAAAATGTTCACCCCGTTTGATAATTTCATATCTAACGGGGCAAGAAGTGCAAAATTATCACACACAACTTATAAATTTATTAACTATAGATAAAATCAGATAAATACAAAAAATACAAAATTATTTGTTTTAAATTTTTCATTTTTCAATTTGCATTTTTCACTGAAGCGAAGCTGCCTTCGTCTTTTCAATTTGGAAATCAATAAAATCACAGTAATGAACTATAACCGCTTCTGGAATTCTAATGAGTTTTTCCCCCTCTACAGAATGCGCCAGTATAATATGCTGAATCGGAAGAGGCAAGCCAGCTTCCCGAGCTAACATTGCACCTGATATTGGATGGCGGATTCTATCGCCATACTCGCTTTTTATAACCTTTAAGTCCTTTCTTTCATACTCTAAGAGTTTTCCCACATCATGTAACAGTGCACCTGATATTAAAATGTCCATATTAACATCGTTTCTCACCTTGCCTACTTCAATACTCATAGCAGTAACTATATTTGTATGTTCAAGAAGTGTTTTTTTGGTTTCAATAAGCAAGGTAAACGGTATATCTGATATATCATCCCAGCCACCCTCTTCTTTAGCGTTTTTCCATACGTCCATTGTTTTCTTTCTGATATCCACATCTCCAATAAGATTTAAAGCTTCCAAATTTATCTCCATGATTCCTCCTTTTTTTCTGAGATAATATCTACAAATTTCAAACCTGTCAAGCAGGTAGGTTACCTCTTGAATTACTGGGTAAAGTCGCTATATTATAAATATGAAGCAGATAGATAAATACAAATGGATAATTGAAAAAGAAGGGGGGATGAGAGTCCCTGGAATTATCTATGCTTCCGAGAAACTTATGGAGGGAGTTAAGAATGACAATTCTCTTGAACAGGTCCGTAATGTTGCACATTTACCTGGGATTCAAAAGTATTCCTTTGCAATGCCTGATATCCATTGGGGTTACGGCTTTCCAATAGGGGGAGTGGCAGCAATGGATCTGGAGGAAGGGGTTATCTCGCCTGGAGGTGTGGGTTACGATATCAACTGCGGAGTACGCGTAATCAGGACTGCCTTAAAGTCATCAGAACTTAAAGGAAAACTTGAAGAACTAACGAATAAAATATACTCAAGGATCCCATGTGGTGTAGGCTCTACGAGTAATGTAAGGATTTCACAGGCAGATTTGAAACAGATACTGAGAGAAGGTTCCTCATGGGCTGTTAGAAAAGGATTTGGCTGGGATGAAGACTTAGAATATACGGAAGAGAAAGGATGTGTGCAAGGAGCAGACCCCGAGATTCTATCATATAGAGCTTTAGAGCGAGGGAAGCCTCAGTTAGGAACATTGGGCTCCGGAAACCATTTCATAGAGATACAGCGTGTTGTTGAGATATATGATGAAAAGTCAGCTTCGATTCTGGGTTTGGAGAAAAATCAGGTCACTGTAATGATTCATACAGGTTCTCGTGGTCTTGGACATCAGGTGTGTAGTGACTGGGTGACGAATCTTCGTAAGAGCCTGAAAAATTTTGATTTTGATCTTCCTGATAAAGAACTGATTTGCGCTCCAATAAAATCCAGAGAAGGACAGGAATACTTAAGAGCAATGAAATCTGCGGCTAATTTTGCATGGACAAATCGACAGATAATAATGTCTCGGGTAAGGGAAGTATTCTCTGAGGTATTCGGTAATTCAGCTGAATCTTTAGAGATGAATCTTATATATGATGTAGCACACAATATTGCTAAAATTGAAACCCATGATGTTGATGGCAGAAAAAAGGAATTGTGTGTCCACAGGAAGGGAGCTACAAGAGCATTCCCACCCAATCATCCCAGTATTCCTTCAAAATATGCCTCAATTGGACAGCCTGTTCTTATTCCAGGAGATATGGGAACTGCGTCTTACATACTGCTTGGAACTCATAAATCAATGGAAGAAACCTTTGGTTCCACATGTCATGGTGCAGGGCGTACGCTTTCAAGACGAAAGGCAATGAAGGTTACAAGTGGGAGGCACATTCAGAATGAATTGGCAAGGAAGGGTATTTATGTAAGGGCAAAATCAGTCAAAACTATAAGGGAAGAAGCTCCCCTTGCTTACAAAGATATCGACGAAGTTGTAGAAACCGTGGCTCGAAGTGGAATCAGCAAAAAAGTGGTGAAAACTGCTCCACTTGCCGTTGTAAAGGGATGAAAGAAAATCACCATAGAGTAATCGAACTTCCAAAAAAGTTAAAAAATAAGATTGCTGCAGGAGAGGTTATTGAGGGTCCATTTTCATGTGTTAAGGAATTGATAGAAAATTCATTAGATGCAAAAGCATCTCAAATCACTATTGATATAGAAGACGGAGGGAAAAGGTTAATAGGCGTTTCAGACAATGGTATAGGTATCCATCCAGATGATCTTACCCTTGCAATCAGAAGATACTCAACGAGTAAATTAGAAAGAGAAAGCGACCTTGAATCAATAAATTCACTGGGATTTAGAGGAGAAGCACTGTCGTCAATAGCTTCTGTATCCCAATTAGAAATCTTAAGCAAATACATTGGCAACGATATAGGCAGATATATAAGGGTTGAAAACGGGGAAATCCTTGAAGAAAAGGCCAAGCAGCGACAACGGGGAACCTCAGTCATAGTAAAATATCTTTTCAATAATTATCCTGCAAGAAGAAAATTCCTCCGCTCAGCAAATGCTGAATTCAGAAGGATTCTTAGCGAAGTTATACCGAAATGTATTGCATTCCCAGAAGTTTCATTCATTCTCAATCATAACGATAAAGAAGTCATTAGTGTCCGTTCAGGAAGTATGGAAAATCGTCTCCTATCGATTTTGGATGAATTTCTTTTGAACAGTCTCATTTCCCTTAAATATGAAGCAAAGGATGGTGTAAGTATAGAAGGATGGGTTCAGAAGCCTACCCTTCCATCACAGAATAAATACTATCTCTTTGTAAACAGAAGAAATGTATGGTATGGAAAGGTATTCAGAATCCTCCGCAATTTCTATACACCTTTTAGTAATGAAAATCCCTCTTTCATATTGTTTATTACACTTTCATCCCAGATGGTAGATGTCAATGTCCATCCAGCTAAAAGAGAGGTTCGATTTCACAGAGAGGATACTATCCTGTCACACCTTCATAGGGCTTTGGAAAAAACTCTTGGAGAAGAAAGCAATTACAGAAAAGAATTACTTTCCTTTGAAACGGATTACATCTTTGAAGGGGATACCTATAGTAAATTCTGGCAATTACATAATTTATATATAGTTTCACAAACAAGGAATGGCTTAGTTATTATAGACCAGCATGCAGCACATGAAAGAATTTTATACGACAACTTCAAGAACAACGCTTCCTTCCCGACGCAGACCGTGCTTTTCCCAATACAGATAAAACATACCCCGCTGGAGATATTAAAATTGAGGGAAATTGAGGATGAATTAATAAAATTAGGCTTCAGGTTCCATGTATTAAGCGGCAACACTGTAGTCTGGGAAGGAGTTCCCGCAATAGTGGAGGAAGCAACCGATGAAAGCATTTCAGGAATTCTCCAGGATCTTTCTGAGGATAGAGAAACTACCATAGATAATATAATTAAATCAGTGAGTTGTCATTTGGCAATTAAAGCTGGTGATTCTCTCTCCCCCCAGGAAATGGAACATCTGGTTAATCTTCTATTTTCAACAGAAAAACCGTTTCGGTGTCCACATGGTCGACCTATAATCTACGAAATTCCCCTTAAGGAACTGGAAAAGAAGTTTCAGAGATGAATCCGATCCTTACCATTATTGGGTCTACTGCTTCAGGCAAAACTAGAGTATGTGTAAGATTAGCAGATTGTAAACCAATCGAAGTAATCTCAGCTGATTCAAGACAAATATATAGATACATGGATATAGGAACTGGGAAACCAACTATTGAAGAGCAAAGAAAAGCCACTCACCATCTTATCGACATAATAGACCCTGACGAGAAATACTCTGCCTATCAGTTTGGAGAAGCTTGTAGCGCAAAAGTGAAAGAGATCAGTGCAAGAAATAATATTCCCATTATCAGTGGAGGAACAATACTCTATATCAAAGCAATCCTTGAAGGTCTTTTTTCTGAACCTGACATTCCTAAAGAGATAAGAGAAGACGTAAGAAATCAAGTAGAAGAACAGGGACCAGAGAAGATGCACAAAGAGTTATTGAAAGTAGATCCAAGGGCTTATGAGCGTATACATCCAAATGATAAACAACGCATTGCAAGAGCACTTGAGATCTACAGAGCAAGTGGGATTTCCCTTACAGAACACTGGAAGAAGGGAAGGGAAAATAAGATACCACTTAATATTCATTGCCTAATCCCGGAAAAGGATTTACTCTATAGTAGCATTGAAGAAAGAATAAATGAAATGTTCAGACGTGGTTTTGTAGACGAGGTTCAGAAGTTACTAAATATGGGGTATGATCCAAAGTTATATTCGTTCACATCTCTTGGTTATCGAGAAATTGCAAAATTTATATTAAATAGAAAAGATGGAGATATTCAAAAGGTAATTGATAAAATCACAAAGGAAACAGAGGAATATTCATCCAGACAAATCACTTTTATCAATAGATTAAAAAATGTTCGGTTCTATAATACTCCTCAGTCTTTAATGGAGGGCGTTCTTGGGGAACTCAAGGAATATTAGGAATTCACGCGTTGTAAAAATCGGAAATGTAAACATAGGGCACAAAAATCCCATCATTGTGCAGTCTATGACCAAAACCGATACTCACAAGGTTAAAGATACGGTAAAACAGATAAAGAAACTGGAAGAAGCAGGGTGTGAAATGGTTCGGGTCGCTGTCCCTGATCTTCAGGCTGCGGAAAAATTACGAGAAATAAGAAAGGAAATAAATATACCACTGATTGCTGATATTCATTATGATTATCGACTTGCCATTAAGTCTGCCGAACAAGGCGTTGATAAAATAAGAATAAATCCTGGTAATATCGACGCTCGTTGGAAAGTTAAGGAGATCATTAAGGTATGCAAGGAACGGGATATACCTATCAGAGTAGGAGGAAATACAGGCTCACTTAAAGAAAAGTATCTAAATAGATTTAGAGGTCCAACCCCCAAAGCTCTTGTGGAATCAGCGCTGGACGAGATACGGATTATCGAATCTTTGGATTTCGACTCAATCGTTGTCTCTCTCAAATCATCAGATGTAAGGACAATGATTGAAGCTAATCGCCTTTTTTCACCTATCCGGGATTACCCGCTACATCTTGGGGTAACAGAAGCAGGCTTACCAGGTGGGGGAGATGTGTTTTCTGCTGTTGGAATTGGAATACTTCTATACCAAGGAATTGGAGATACAATTAGAGTATCCCTCACAGGAGATCCTGTTTTGGAGGTTAGAACCGCATATAATATACTTAATGCTCTCGACCTTAGAATGATTGGACCCAGAATTATATCCTGCCCAACCTGTGGGAGATTGGAATATGATATGTTAAGTGTGTTGACTAAAGTTGAAAAACTACTAATAAATTCCAAAAAACCCTTGACTATAGCGGTGATGGGATGTAGTGTTAATGGGCCAGGTGAGGCCAGAGAGGCTGATATTGGCATTGCAGGCGGAAAGGAATCTGCAGTAATATTTAAAAAGGGGAAGATTGTTGCCACTGTGAAGAAGGAAAATTTAATAGATGCATTTTTATCTGAATTAAAGACTTTATTAGGAGGGGATTAATGGCAATGAAAATCAATAAGGACAAAAAGGAAGTAATTATATACACTACTAACAACTTTAAGATAAAAGGTTATGTTCATATAGTAGCAAGTTCCAGGTTGACAGATGCACTTGATGCTCTGGCAAAGCAAAGTCAATTCCTTCCAATGACCGATGCTGTAATAGTATTCCCTGATGGAACCAGGAAAGACATAAATTTCCTTCTAGTCCGGGTTAGTTCTATTGAGTTAATATGCCAGGTAGAGGAATGAAAAACTATACTTGACAATAATTGGGAACAACTTATTATTATTTAAATGATTACGATAATTTATTGTTTATTATCAATTTCAAGTGCAGAAAGGGTTCTTCAAGGAGATGTGTTTATTCTAATTCAAGTATGGGGTGAAGTAAAATCTCCAGGAATCTATCCGGTTCCCACTACTACCAACCTCGTTGAGGCTATTTCCTTCGCAGGAGGACCCACTTCCCGGAGTGATCTTGACAGGGTCAAACTCGTCAAAGCATTAAGAGGGAAAAGCGTAATGTACTATGATGTAGATGCATATATCAAGGGAGAAAAACGCGATCCACCAATTTTAGATTCAGGGGATTTAGTTTTTGTTTCACAATCCTTAACATCACATATTTATGACTTTGTAAGATTTGTAGCTATTGTTGCAGGAGTTGCCTGGTCAATTTACCAGATTGCTTCCGATTGAGGAGGATAGATGCGAAGAGGATTAATTTTTGGCATTATGGGTTTTCTAATTTCTTTTTTAAGTATTTTCTTCTATGTTGGTCCTGCATCCAGAGAAAAGGAGATTGCTGAACCAATTTTAGAAGATGCGATAAATGGTTGGGCCTCTCTTGGAGAGGTTCTTTCGTTTAAGTTAGAAGAACCAGTGTCACTTAACGATGAAATATTTATATCAATACTGATGGAAGAACTTATAGGTGATATTTCCAATCAACCAAGGATAACTATTACAAGCGACAATCACAAAATCCTCTGGGATACGGAATCTAAAGCAATCGGTGAGAAATATAAAGGGTGGAGGTTGTCTGAAAATGAGAAAGGATATAACATAACTGATTCCATAACGATTGTTGGTACTTCTATCAATGCAGGAAATGAAAATGTAGGGTTTGTGTATATAAAGTTCAAAAATAAATCATCCCT
Source organism: uncultured bacterium (assembly GCA_964476585.1). GTDB lineage: Bacteria > Hydrothermota > UBA3072 > UBA3072 > UBA3072 > CAYZBF01. The sequence goes on from CAYZBF010000007.1 coordinate 62,370, forward strand.
GAAGGATATATCATATGCTGGATGGGAGAATTATGCTTCAGTTCTTTCCTTTGCGATAAGGGAAGATATTCCTTCAAAGAATATATCAAAAATCTCTAAAATTATTAAAAAGACATCAAGGAGAGATGATTTATTACAATTGACAGTCCTTCCGCTTGATAAAACTATTCTCTGGGATAAGGATGAAACACTAATCGGTAAGGATTATGTAAAGGGTTGGATTGATAAAGCAAAGGTCAATAAAAATATTGAAGAAGAGGCATATCTCTATATGCCAATTGACTTTCAAGAGAGAAAGGTGGGAGAGATACACCTTTTGATATCTTTACCCACGGTAAAGAGAACAGGAAAGGAGAAAGCACTTTTTGGAATATTCCCTCTTGAATTATTTAAGGTCAATAAGCTAATATATCCAATTATGTCTTTTGTTCTTCTATTCCTTTTAGGCAAATTTATTCCTAAAGGATCCTCAGTATCAGCTAGAGGAGGAACAGGGGTAGGCCTTCTTGTTAGGAAAAAAAGTGTTGCTCAGGCTAAAATAGATGGATTTAGAAGGGATATGGAAAAGTTAAAGGACGAAAGAGAAAAACTTGTTTCAGAGATAGCAAAGAAGCAAAAGATTAGAAAAGATCTGGAGAACGAGATTGGATCTCTTCAAGAGGCCAAAGAGTTTATGCCTGAAGAAATGGCAGAAGGAACTGTAGCTACCGAAGGGGAGGAAGAAAAATTACTATTCGACAACCTATTCAAGGAGGAGAGTACCCCTGACAGGAGCAGAGAGGAACTTGAATTAACGCAACGTATAGTCGCAAAACGGCGTGAAGAAATTGCTCTATCGTCAAGAGTAGAAGCAAAGAGGAAGGAAGTAATAGAACTGCAGAGACAAATAGACGAAGCAAGTCGAAAATTAGAGAAGATTCAGTAAGAGGGAATTCATTAACCCGAAATGTATCCATTCAAAAATATTGAAAAAAAATGGCAACGAAGATGGAAAGAGATTGAAATCTTCAAAACTTCCAAGAATCCCAAAAACAAGTATTATGTAATGGAAATGTGGCCCTATACATCTGGAGATATTCATATGGGCCATTTAAGAAACTATTCATTTGGAGATGTCCGCTGGAGATGGGAGAAGATGATGGGTAAAGATTTGCTCCATCCCTTTGGATGGGATGCATTTGGATTACCTGCAGAAGAAGCTGCAATAAAAGAGAATCTAAACCCCAGGGAGTGGACATATAACAATATAAAAACTGCCAGAAGTACTATCAAGGGATTAGGCTTAAGTTATGACTGGGAAAGAGAAGTTGTAACATCTGACCCTGAATACTATAAGTGGACACAGTGGATACTTATTCAATTATTCAAGGAAGGGCTCTTATATAGAAAAGAAGACTATGTAAATTGGTGTCCAAAATGTAAGACAGGTCTTGCCAATGAGCAGGTAATAGGAGGATTGTGCTGGAGGTGTAGTTCTAAGGTTGAAAAGAGGAAACTTGACCAATGGTTTGTAAGGACCACTGATTATGCAGAGGAATTACTGGAGGGTATCAAAACTCTAAACGAGTGGCCTCTAAGTATAAAAGAAATGCAACGGAACTGGATAGGTAGGAATGAAGGAGCAACAATCCGATTTAAAATGGAAAACGGTGAAGAATTTGAGGTCTTCACGACAAGACCGGATACAATCTATGGCGTAACATTTTTTTGTATCTCTCCTGAAAGTGAAATAGCTGAAGAAATATCGAAAACTAATAAAAATGTAAAGGAATATATCAATAATGCTTTACTTTTGAGTAATATTGATAGGATTCGTGTTGATCGCGAAAAAACAGGAGTCAATACTAACCTCAAAACCATACATCCGCTTACAGGGGAGAAGATTCCTGTATTTGTAGCTGATTTTGTCCTTGGCTCCTACGGAACTGGTATCATTATGGGGGTCCCAGCTCATGACCAGAGAGACCATGAGTTCGCAAAGAAATTTAAGTTGCCGATAAAGCAGGTAATCAAAGGGGAAAATAAGGCAGAAGAAAATAGAGCCTATAAAGGACATGGAATTATGATTAATTCTGGCGAGTTCAATGGAATGAAATCCGAAGAATTTTCAAAGAAGATAACTCAACTTATTGAAAATCAAGGAATAGGATATAAATGTATAAACTATCGCTTGAAGGATTGGTTGATAGGAAGACAGCGATACTGGGGGGCTCCTATACCCATGATTCACTGCAATAAGTGTGGAATTGTGCCTGTTCCCGAAAAGGATCTTCCAGTTTTACTTCCGCCTCCGGATGAAGTGGACTTCATTCCAAAAGCTCGTTCCCCACTTGCAGGCCATGAAAATTTTATGAAAACTGTCTGTCCTAAATGTGGAGGACCGGCTCATCGTGATCCAGACACTGCTGATACTTTTGTTGATTCTGCATGGTACCACTTAAGGTATCTTGATCCCCAAAACGGTGAAGAAATATTCGATCCAGGAGAAGCAGAAAAGTGGCTGCCTGTAGACCTCTATATAGGTGGTGCCGAACATGCAACAGGTCATTTAATATATATGAGATTTATCACAAGATTCTTAAATAAACTTGGATACTGCCAGGTTAAGGAGCCGGTAGTGAAACTCTTTAATCAGGGAATGGTGCGGGATGAGAATGGAGAGGTTATGTCAAAGTCAAAAGGAAATACAGTGGATCCACATCAATTAATTGACGATGTTGGAGTTGATGCTGCAAAAGTTGCCATGTTATTCTTCGGACCAGCTGAAAGCGAAATAGACTGGAAGGAAGAGAATATAAAGGGTTCTACGAGATTCCTTAATAGGGTTTATGAAAATTTTTACGTTAAAGCAAAAAAGGGTAATATTGAAATTGACGAAATTGATAAAAAGAAACACTTATATAAAGCAATTGAAAGAACGACAAAAAAAGTCACTGATGACATAGAAAGGTTTAGTTACAACACTGCAATTGCAGCATTAATGGAAGTCTTAAATCTTATATCAGATTACAACGATAAAGACGATAAGTTATATCAGTTTACAATAAGACGTTTTACAAAACTCCTGGCGCCTTTTGCACCTCATATTTCTGAAGAAATATATAGTAAATATGGGGATAAGGATTCAATATTCCTTGGAAAATGGCCCGAATATGATCCAAAGGCCTTAAGGGAAGAGAGATTTACACTAATTGTTCAGGTAGCTGGTAAGGTTCGAGCGAAAATAGATGCCAAAAAGGGAATAAAGAAAGAAGAAGCACTCGAGCTTGCCCTATCAGATGAAAACGTAAAGAAGTTTGTTCGGAATACTCCCAAAAAAGTCATATATATTCCTGATAAGCTGATTAATCTGGTGAATTAGTTTAAGAAGGCTTCTAGGGTTCAAGGATAATGTAAGTCATTAGTCTATAGTCTTTAGTCGTTAGTCAATGTTACACCAATACTTAAGAACCTAAGACCCAAGAATTAATGCCTAATACCAAATATAAACCTGACTAACACAACAACAGGCCAGCCATTCTTAACGGTTTCAAGGGATTCAAACTCAAACTAAAGATATATGTTGTATGGGTTCGATGTTAAAACCACCTCAGAGGCGATTTAAGGGGTTCTCAGGGCAAAATAGGAGAATCTACTACGAAAATTATAGCTGTAGTGAATTAGAAAGAAAAAGTAGAAGAAGAACAGAAATTAATTTTCAGAACAGGGGAGAGTAATCTCCCCTTTTTATTGACAAATAAGGGATTTTGAGTTATTATATTAAAGGACGTGTGAGTTAGGCAAGTTATATATAGAAGAGCAAAAGAACGAATGAGGAGAAGATAATGATACTGTTACAGAGCCTGCCCTACTTGTCATATGTAATGCGTAGCTATTACTGTATGATGTAATGCAA
>CAYZBF010000008.1:0-62372 GCA_964476585.1 uncultured bacterium
TGTTAAATCAATCGCCATTGATTATTTGTTAACAGGTAGGGATTCTGCTTTAACATCACTAAAAGTTTATAATATATTGGGTCAACATATAAGAACACTGGTTAATGAAAAGCAGAGAGCTGGTAGATATACGGTTAGATGGGATGGAAAGGATAACGCTGGAAGGCAACTATCAAATGGAATATATTTTCTACTATTAGAAAGAGGGGAATCAAAAGACACAGAAAAGATACTTCGTGTAAGCTAATATAATATTTCTTCTTAAAATTTATTCTGGATTAATCCCATATAATATTGAGAGAAAAGGGTTCTTAAACTTAATGTGTGAAGTCCGAAAATCAAACCCCTAATAGATTGTAAAGCTTGACTTTGGTATAGATACAGTTATATATAAATATCATGAAATGGGTATATATAGAAGATATATCAAAACATACAGAAAGAGAAGTCGAGATCAGAGGATGGCTGTACAATAAACGGTCCAGTGGCGGAATACGTTTTTTGCTCATCCGTGATGGGACTGGCATTATTCAGTGTATAGCCACAGAGAAGGATACCGAAAATGAGAGTTTTTCCCTTATAGAAGATTTAAGTCAGGAAGCTTCCATAATCGTAAGAGGAATTGCTCGAGAAGACAAACGAGCACCCACAGGTTTTGAACTTACCATTGGCTCTATTCAGGTTATACAGAACAAAGAAGGCTATCCGATTGCGCCGAAATCTCACGGTGTAGATTTCTTACTCCAGAATCGGCATCTCTGGGTTCGTTCGAGTAAACAGTGGGCAATCCTTCGAATACGGGCAGAGGTTATAAAAGCGGTAGAAGATTATCTATGGGATAAAGGATTTCTTAGGCTAGATGCGCCAATCTTTACTCCTTCTGCCTGTGAAGGAACTACCACTCTCTTTGGGGTGGATTACTTTAAAGAGCGCGCTTATCTTTCACAGAGTGGACAATTATACAATGAGGCAACCTGCACCGGATTTGGAAGGGTTTACTGTTTTGGGCCCACATTCAGGGCGGAGAAATCAAAAACTCGACGGCATCTTACTGAATTTTGGCAGGTTGAGCCTGAAATGGCTTATGCCCACCTGGAAGATGTTATGGAACTCGCCGAGGGAATGGTTCTTTATACTATCAATCGTGTTCTACAAAAGAGGGAAAGTGAACTGGATACATTGGAGAGGGATACAACCCTCCTTCGTTCGATAAAGACTCCATTCCCGCGTATACGATACGAAGAAGCAGTAAAACGAGTTAATGAGTTGGGTGAATCTATGGAGGTAGGTAAAGATTTTGGTGCTCCAGAAGAAACGGTTCTTTGCAGTAGTTTCAATACACCATTTATGGTAACTCACTTTCCTGTGTCCGTTAAAGCCTTTTATATGAGGAAGGAGTCTTTAAATTCAGATTCAACTCTCTCCTTTGATATGCTTGCTCCAGAAGGTTATGGAGAGATTATAGGTGGCGGAGAGAGGGAGTTTGACAGGAAAGAATTGGAAAAGAATATTAAAAGCAGAAATCTACCAATGGATGCTTTCAGGTGGTATCTTGACTTAAGAAAATTTGGCTCTGTTCCCCATGCCGGGTTTGGTCTTGGTATTGAAAGAACGGTTGCCTGGATCTGCAGTGCTAAGCATATAAGGGAAACAATACCCTTCCCAAGAATGCTGGGGAGAGTATATCCGTAAAGATGTTAAATTTGGAGAAAATCAACAAAGGCATCTTACAAATGAAAAATGAAGAATGCAAATTGTTCACCCCGTTAGATAATTTCATATCTAACGGGGTAAGAAGTGCAAAATACCTCTCTCCTATACATTATTATTAATTAATGTGCATTGCAAACTTTATGGGAGTTATTATGGGGGAGGGCAAGGAACTTTTCGTTTTAAATTTTGCATTTTTCATTGGAGCGAAGCGATATAGGAGGTAATTATGTTAATATTTTTGTTATTCTTTGGCGTTGAGGTTGAGGGTGATTATTACATCCAGATAGACCATACGTCCAGTTCTATCAATCTATTCTTTCTTGATGAGGGCTTTTTGAATCCTGCTGTTGGTTCCGGAATAATCGGTGCAGATGTTAATCCAGCTGTTCTTGCATCAACTAAAAATCTTGATTTCTATACGGGTTTTTCCCTTGCTGGCAAAGGCAGTAGCGATTTTGAGGAATCATTTGAGATCGAAGGTATGGAGGAATCCATTGAAGTCCCATTTGGAGTTCGATACAATGCACTGGGCGGAATGAATTTTATTGGTATTTCAAAGAAGATAGGCCCACTCAGTATCGGGGTCTCTCGCCCAGGGGGTAATAAATGGGGTATTGAGATGGGTCTTTCTGGTAGTGTGACGGGTGATTTTCGACCTACTGAACCTTTCGAATTAACACATGCAGATCATCCTGATATCCCTATAGAGGACACCATAGTAATAGATATTCCAATTCATGGTGGTCTCTCTATCGATATGGAGGACCCATTGAGACTTGAGTATTCATCATCACCTATCTTTATAGGTGCTGGAACGGGTTTTGGCCCTATCAAATTAGGTGCGGGTTTGAAGTTTACTAGTTGTTCAGTTTTGGGTCGAGGCAGTTTTACAGTATTGCCTGGCACCCTTTCCGTATCACTTGATACTACAGCATCAGGATGGAATGTTAATGTTACTGGAGATGCCACTATAAACGATACTCTCTTCTATGGAAGACTGGATGGTGATGTCAAATCAACAGAGACGGCTTTTAGTCTTGGAGTTCTCCTTGATGCTAAGATATTAAAGCTTTCATTGGCTTATGAGTTTGGAAACAGTTATAATCTAACCGGAAATTATAATTGGCTTTTCAGCAGTATATCTGATTTCCCGGAGGATTTTGAAATTGATACGGCAGGTATGGAGGTTGTTTCAGATTCTAATATCATAAGAGGTAAAATTGGAGTAAATTTCTCTGATATACCAAAGGAGATACATAGGGAGACTGGTAGCGCAGATATTTATTTTGTTGGATATAATTCAATCAAAGCCGCCGTTCAACTGGACCTTTTTCTGTTAAGGCTGGGTATGTGTGGGTCATACGATTTTCCATCTTCCGGTGACGTTAGTTTAAGGAGATTGAACGCAGGTCTAACTCTTGGACTACCTTTCCCTGTGCTGAACGTTAATGTTGGTCTGGCAGGCAGTTTGCTATGGTTGGACACTGAAGATGAAGATTTAGATTTCTTCCTGCCATCTGCTACCGCAGGTTTATCTGTAAGTTATCGGCAGGATAATTTCAGGGTTGACCTACCTCTTAAGGTTAACATCACGCAGTTTCTGGTAGAAAATCTCGGTGAGTTAGAAGAGGAAGGAATTGAAGGAGTTTCTTTCAATCTATGGGATAATATAAGCTTTGGTCTTGGTATTGGAATAAGTCTATAAAAGGAGGAATAAGTGGCTGTAAGAGTTGGTCTGAATGGTTTTGGTAGAATAGGGAGATGTGTTCTACGTGAGGCAATCTCCCGTGATGATATCGAGATCGTCGGAATAAATGATATTGCAAAGATTGATATACTGGCTCATCTTCTTAAATACGATTCTGTCCATAGGATTTTCAAAGAGAAAGTCGAGATTGATGGTAATTCACTGATTGTTAGGGATAAAAAGATTCCCTTCTACCATGAAAGAGATCCTCTATCGCTTCCCTGGAAGGACATTGGAGTAGACATTGTTATGGAAGCAACAGGGATATTTGGAAAAAGAGATGATGCGGCAAAACATCTTGAGGCTGGAGCGAAGAAGGTCATAATTTCAGCACCCTATAAGGGCGATAAGAGGGATCTTACCATTGTCTACGGTGTAAATCATACCAAATATGATCCAAAAAAACATGATGTAATATCCAATGCCTCATGCACCACCAATTGTTTTGCCCCAGTCGTTAAGGTCCTGCACGAATCCTTTGGTATAAAGCATGGACTGATGACCACGACTCACGCATATACCTCCACTCAGAGGATTCTGGACTTACCGAGTAAGGACTTCAGACGTGCTAGAGCTGCTGCAGTTTCAATTATTCCAACCACAACTGGAGCAGCAATTGCAACTACTGAGGTTATCCCTGAGCTTAAGGGTAAACTGGATGCAATAGCTTTAAGGGTTCCAGTTCCCGATGGCGCTATTGTGGACTTTGTATGTGAGGTGGAGAAAGAAGTGACAGTTGAAGAGGTTAACGCAGTTTTTTTAAAGTATTCAGAAGGGGAATTATCTGGAATTCTTGAATATGCTGAGGATCCAATAGTTTCAATAGATATTATTGGCAATCCACACTCCTCAATTTTTGATCCGGGATTTACAAAAGTGATAGATGGGAAATTGGTCAAGGTTTTATCCTGGTACGATAATGAATGGGGATTTGCTATGAGGATGATAGATGTAGCCATAATGATGGGTAACTTATTGTGATGGATGTTCCTTCTATTCGCGATCTTGACGTCAGCGGGAAGAAGGTCCTCTGCCGTTTCGATTTCAATGTCCCTATAAGGGATAGTGTTATAGAGGACGATAGAAGGCTTAAGGAAGCTCTCCCAACAATCCAATACCTTATTGGGAAGGACGCAAAGATAATAATGATGTCACACCTTGGAAGACCTAAGGGGAAGAGGGTGGAAGAACTTTCTCTTGCTCCAATAGCCAAAAGGCTTAGAGAACTTCTGGGGAAAGAGGTTAAATTTGTAGAGGAAATTGTGGGGCAGAAGGTAATGCGGGCCATAAAAAGCCTCGGGGGTGGTGATTTACTGCTACTTGAGAATATCCGTTTCCATCCCGGAGAGGAGACGAATGACCCTCTGTTTGCAGGTGAACTCGCATCGCTTGCTCAAGTTTATATCAATGATGCCTTTGGGACTGCGCACAGGAAGCATGCATCTACCTATGGTGTGGCAAATTTAGTAAAGGAAAAGGCAGCAGGGTTTCTTATGCTGAGAGAAATAGAAAGTTTGAGTAAATTACATGAAGATCCTCCTTTACCATTCTCTCTCGTCCTGGGAGGAGCAAAGTTAAAAACCAAGATACCTGTCATAAAGGATCTCGCCCCGCATATAGATAACCTCATCATTGGTGGAGGTATGGCGTTTAGTTTTTTATACAAGAAAGGGATTGACATTGGAAATTCTCTACTGGATGACTCTTTGCTTCCCAATGTTGAGAGTTTATTCCCGATTGTAAGGGATAACGATGTAAATCTACTCCTGCCACTTGATGTGGTCATAACAAAAGAGATAAAAGAGGGTGCAGAGAGTAAGGTAGTTCCTGTTGAAAATATTCCACCTGGATGGAAGGGTGTGGATATCGGCCCTGTTACAATCAAACAGTTCAGAAGAGCAATAATTGAATCGAAGACTATCTTCTGGAATGGTCCAATGGGAGTCTTTGAGATTCCGCCCTTTGATAAGGGAACCATAGAGATTGCAACTTCAATGGGTGAAGCTACAAAGAAGGGTTCTTTAACCATAGCAGGTGGAGGAGATACAGATAAAGCAATTGAGAACACTAAAGTTGAGTTAACACATCTCTCAACGGGTGGTGGGGCTTCCCTGAAGTTTCTCTCTGGAGAAGAACTACCAGCGATTTCAGTGCTGTGTAAAGGAGTATAAATGAGGAGATTCTTGATTGGCGGTAACTGGAAGCTGAATAAAGGCATAATAGAGACGAGTGAATTTGCAACATATTTACTTAAAAAGGACCTAAATATTAATAATATAGACGTCTTCATTGCACCTCCCTTTACCTCAATTCCTAAAGCACTGGAGGTGTTTGCCAATTCAACTATTTCTATTGGTGCTCAGAATATGTTCTGGGAAGAAAAGGGCGCGTATACAGGGGAGATTTCTCCCCTTTTCCTAAAAGAATTAGGAGTGGATTGGGTGGTAATAGGACATTCTGAGAGGAGGGTAGTGTTTGGGGAGACAGATGAATGGGTTAGGAAAAAATTAGAAATAGCCTTGCGTTTTGGACTAAGAGTTGTTATATGTATAGGCGAGACAGAAAGGCAGAGAGAAGAAGGCAGGGAAAAGGAAGTCGTAGAAAAACAGTTAAAAAAAGCGATAGAAGGGATAGAATTTGATCCTGAAAGTATTTCTATCGCTTATGAACCTATTTGGGCTATTGGAACAGGCAAAACCGCACAGCCAGATGATGCAGAAGAAATGCACAGGGTTATAAGAGAATTATTGGGAAAAAAGGGAGATAAAGTAAGTATCATATATGGAGGTTCAGTGAAAGTGCAGAATGCAGAGGAACTATTGAGGCAGGAAAACATTGACGGTGCCCTTATTGGTGGTGCGTCACTGGATCCCGAGAGTTTTTCAAAGATAATAAAGATAGCGGAGGGGATATTGTGTTAGGTTTTATGATAGTGCTTCATGTATTACTTGCTGCCTTGTTAATTGTGGTGATATTAATGCAGCAATCACATGGTTCAGGTATGAGCTCAGTATTTGGTGGAGGTGGAAGTGGTTCCTTCTTTGGAGGAAGGGGGGCTTCGCCGTTGCTTCTGAAGATTACAATAGGCCTGGCGATCATCTTTTTCGTAACCTCGGCTTCAATAGCACTGATTGTGCCGAAACAGACAAAACCAGAAGGAATAAATAAGGAATTGCAAAGGGCACTACCGGCTAATAGAGGTATTCCAATGGAAGGAATTACAGGAGAAGCTACTGAAGAGGAAAAAGGAGCTAATGTTCCGACTTTACCGGTTGGAAAAGGATTCCCAGAATTTCCTACTCAAGAAGAAGGAGGAGGAAAGTAATGTACGTAGTATTTGAAGCAAAGGGATTCCAATGGGTGGGTGATGTTGGGTCTAAGATTAAGATACCACACATGGATAAAGATGTGGGAGAAGAAGTAACATTTGATAAAGTTCTGCTTTTTAAGAATGAAGAAGTGATAATCGGGCGTCCCTACATAGAAGGTGCTTTGATCAAAGGAGTGGTTACCGGACATAGTAGATATAGAAAGATTATTGTTTATAAATATAGACGACGTAATCGTTACAGGAGGACAAGAGGACACAGGCAGCATTATACTGAGATAGAAATCAAAGATGTTATTCTAAAGAAGGAGAAAGAAGTAAAAAAACAGGATGAAGTAAAGAAGGGTACTAAAGTGAGAAAAGAGAGTAAAGCAAAGAAGGGGAGTCAGGCAAAGAAAGTCACTAAGGTAGTTAAGGATACAAAAGCAAAGAAGGAAGTTAAGGTAAAGAAGGAGAGTAAAGCCAAGAAGGTAAGCAAAGCCAAGAAGGAGAGTAAAACAAAAAAAGAAAGCAAAGAGAAGAAGGGAAACAAAGTAAAAAAGAGTAAAGGTAAAGGAGGGGGGTAATGGCACATAAAAAGGGCGTAGGTTCTACGCGTAATGGGCGTGATTCAAATCCTAAGTATCTTGGTGTAAAGAAATTCGCAGGAGAAAATGTCCTGGCTGGAATGATTCTTGTCCGTCAGCGAGGGACTAAATACCATCCCGGTTGGAACGTTAGTAAAGGGAGTGACGATACGCTCTATGCCTTGACTGATGGTAAGGTGGAATTTGGAACAAGGCGCGGGAAAAAAGTTATCAACATTTTCACTGAATGAAATTTGCCCTATGTGGTGCAGGTAGGGTTGGGACCTCGCTTGCTTGTTCTCTTAAATCAAAAGACTGGGAATTCCTCGGTTACTATTCGGAAATTTACCCTGAGTGGATAGAAGAAGATAAAAGAATTTCTAACCTTAAGGAACTTGAAGGGAAAGATATATTAGTTTTTCTAGCCCTTCCTGATAGAGCTATTGAGACCCTATCAAAGACACTTCCACCATCTCTTATTGTGGGTCACACAAGTGGTTCTTTGAATCACAGAGCGATTAAGTCACCAAACCCTAAAGGTAGGTTCTCTATACATCCGCTTCGTAGCGTACCAAGATTTGGAATGGATATCAAAGGTGGTTACTGGGGTATTGAAGGTGATGAAGTGGGAATCAAGTTTGCAGAACGAACGGTTGAAGCGCTAAGAGGTAAAGCTATACCCATTAATCCTGATAAGAAACCATTATATCATATAGCCTCGGTAACTTCAACCAATCTCTTGAGCAGTCTTCTCTTCATAGCAGATAAATTATTCAAGAAATGTGGTATCACCGAAGATATCGCACCCTATGTAGGTGAAGAAACTTTGAAATGTATTAAAGATATGGGGTATGTTGAAAGCCTTACAGGACCTGTTGAGCGAGGAGACTATAATACACTTCTTCGGGATCTAACCGCATTAAAGAAAAATGCTCATGATTTATTACCTATAGTAAGTAGATTATTAGAAGTAAATCTTAGTATAGCGAAAGAGAAAGGATTAAAAAGAGAAGATGCTGATCGTATCGATTCTATTATTTCAGATTATAGAAACGCCTGAGATTATAACCCCATCCGATGTCAGAGTAGGGATGGAAGGTTTTGGGTTAAGTGTATTTATGGGTTCAAAGATAGATACCTTTCAGGTGAAAATAACCGGTAAGCTTCCACCTACTGCAACAGGTAGGGAGATAATCCTTGCAGAGCTAAAAGGGGATGTGATAAACGAAGCTGGAGTACTTGCTGGTATGAGTGGGAGCCCCGTGTATATAAATGGAAAGCTCCTTGGGGCAGTAGCTTATTCGTGGGCGTTCTCAAAGAAACCTATTTGCGGTATAACCCCTTTTGTGGATATGAAAAAGGGTGGAGTTTCACCGCCTTTGGGATCTTATGGTCTTACTCCAATAAGCCCTGTCCTCAATGTTTCTGGATTTAGCCCAAAGTCTTATTCCCTTCTTGATTCCCTACCTGGCAATTTCGTTATCTCTTTCGGACAGAGTGGAGGACTAACTCTGGAAAGAACACCTTTTGTCCCAGGGGGTGTCTGTGGTGTATCTCTCATTACTGGCGATGGAACCCTTTCTATGATGGGGACAATAACGGAGGTTAAAGGAGATACAATATATGCCTTTGGTCATCCTGCATATGGGACGGGTATTTCAAATCTCCCTTTATGCGAAGGGGGTGTCAGTGGCTATCTGCCATCCTATTATCACTCCTTCAAATTTGCTAATCCCGGTCAGGTTGTGGGAACTATTTTATTCGACGGTGATTCAGGAGTTAAAGGGATACTCAAAAGGAAGCCACCGATGGTGGATTGCAAAATTGTGGTTAACAAAAGAAAGCGGGAATACAAAATTACAGAAATGAAGAACCTTTTTCCTCTACTAATGGCTTTCCTTTTATATTCGAATTGGGTGGAAGAGATGGGTGTATATAATCCGGTGACTATAAATGGTAGGTTTGACATTTATACCAGTCAGGGTAAAATATCACTCTATCCTGTTATAAGTGGGGACCAGCTTCAAACTGATATATATAGGTGGACTAGAGGAGTCCTTTTGGATATACAGGGTAACAGGTATGAAGGGGTCGCTATCGATTCTATGAAAGTGAATATAGATGTTAAAAATGTCATTAGGAAATACTTCGTTGAGAGGTTGCAACTGAAAAAGAAGGAGTTCGAATTAGGAGAGGAGATGACTCTATCCGTCATTATTGACCAATACAGAAAGCCTGATACGACAGTTACCTGTGGCTTCCGTGTGCCAGATGAGCCCTGTGAGTTAGTGATTATGGTTTCAGGGAGAGACGAGTTCTTAAGTTATGAACGAGAGAGAGTCCCTTTAAATTTTGAATTTGATGATTTTTCAGAATGGAAAAACTATATAAATGATCTACCTTCCCGTGACCAAGTAATTTTCTCACTGTACAAAAAGGGTAGAATGGTGGGGACAAAAAGGGGAGAACTTAGAGATATCCCATTCAGCCTCCAGAGCATTTTGAATGGGAATGGTAATTTAGAAGCTCGAAATCTCTTTCCTATTTATGAGAAACAAATTACACTAAAAGGACCGGTTACTGGCGTAGCTAAAGAAACAATAGAGGTAAGGAGGTAGAATGCTACTTGTTATTCTATCATTTTCCTATTTCTGGACGTTTTCCGGGGACTCTTTATATGAAGGAAAACCGGAAGGAACCATTGCTTCTAGAGATTCCATATTTATGGGGAATAAGCTTACAAAATTGACGAATGATAGTGAAGGATTTGTATCTGATTTAATAGAGAAAGATGGGGAAATTTATTATGGTATTTCAGATTTGGGTCTCCTTATCAGGATAGATAGGATTGGGAACCTGGATACCATTATTAATACGGAAGGGGGATTGCTTTCATTGGGATTGTTTGGAGATTTCATTATTGCAGGTCTTTCGCCAAAAGGAAAACTATTATTTATAAAAGGGAAAGAGGTCCTGGACTCACTCTCGATCGATACCGACAATATATACTCAATTTATGAATGGAACCATGAGCTCTTTATCGGAACAGGTCCAGAGGGAAATGTATATAAGATAACCCACGATAAAAAAATCGAGAAGTTCTATACCACAGAGGCGCATTCTGTAACAGAGATGGTATCATACAAAGATAAGTTGTTCATAGGTACCTCAACCCCAGGACTTGTATATGAGCTCTATAAAAAGGGTGGAGGAAGAATCTACTATGATACAGGTCTTGATGAAGTGAATGGTCTTGGATTTTGTGGGGACACTCTTTCCATCTCAGGTATCTCACTTATAAACGACACTCCCACAGGGGAAGTCAAATTTCTGATACAAAATAGAGAGATTGTAGTATATCAGGGGACCCCTGTGTTATCTGGGACAGAGGTGGGCAATCGATTCTATGTGGGTGAATCAGAGGATGGTCAAATTGGAGAGTTTCATAATAGGGATCTTAGAATTGTGGTTGATCTTGAAGAATCCAGAATAACTACCTTAAAGGATATAGGAGGGGAGCTCTATATTGGAACTGGATATCCTGCGAATGTGTACAGAATGAGCTCTGGTAAAAGAAAAGAAGGGACATATACGTCAACTGTTTTTAAAGGTGGAATAGGAGTTATCTGGGGGAATCTTTTTTATAAAGGGGAGGGAGATATTTCCTTTTACCTTCGAAGTGGAAAGAAAAATGAGGTGGACTCTTCCTGGACAGAGTGGAGACAAACCGTTCGAGGCATTGATACAGAGGACCCATTCATTCAATGGAAAGCAGTTCTTAAAGGAAAAGATACATACCTTAACGATGTAAGGATTTCTTATGGAGAGAGGAATTTACCGCCTGAGATATCAAAGTTTGCAGTGCTTCCCCCAACTATTGGATGTGGGGGGAGTGCCAATAGCCCAAGACACAGCGAATTACTATCTCCAGAGGAGAAAACGAAACTGAGGAAAATGGGATTCTTTATTCCTGAACAGGCGTATCATATCCCTGGAGGGATTCGATGTATTTATTGGGAAGCGAATGATCCGGATGGAGATCAAATGATCTTCGATTTATTTCTCAAAAGAGAAAAGGATCCAGTTTTTAATAAATTGGTAGAAGGGGTTCAGGAAGGTGCCTATTTTCTTGACGCCTCTCCTTACCCGGATGGTGTCTATATAGTGAAGATCCTTGTAGAAGACCTATCTTCCCAGCCCTATCTTTTACATGATCAAAGAAGTGCCCGTTTTATTATTGACCATTCTCCTCCAGAAGTGAAAGATATTAAGAAGAGGATAATTGGAGACAGTGTCACAGTATCTGGGATAGCGCTGGATGAACTCTCACCAATTTTAGCGGTTTTCTACAATACACCTGCTACTCCTACGATGAGAGAAACAGGATGGAAAAGCGCAATACCTGTTGACGGAGTATTTGATGAGCATCAGGAACTATTTTCGTTTAAGGTAGCAAAGGGTTTTAAGTATATAGCAATAAGAGTTTTTGATAGGCATAATAATACAAAAGTTTTGAGGCTTGAATTGTGAGGATTGGTGTCCTTTATGGTGGATGGTCTTCTGAGCGGGAGATATCCATCCTTTCTGGGAAAAGGGTTACTGCTGCTTTGAAGAGCAGGGGATATGAGGTTGTAGAGATTGATGTTGATAGGGATGTCCCAGAGGTTTTATCTAAGGGTGAAATCGATATAGCATTTGTGATGTTACATGGAAAACCGGGAGAAGATGGCACCATACAGGGATTACTTGAGACAATGGATATTCCTTATACAGGTTCAGGTGTCCTTGCAAGCTCCCTGGCAATTAATAAGATTATAGCAAAGAAAGTTTTTCAATTTTCAGGAATTCCGACCCCAGAATTTAAATATCCTGTAAGAGATGATGAAATCCCCCTTGAATTTCCTTACCTGATTAAACCTGTGGCAGAAGGTTCTTCTGTTGGGATGACCATAGTAAGAGAAAAAGAGCAGCACGAGAAAGCTGTTTCTGTAGCATGCGAATATGGGGATTGTTTTGCTGAAAAGTATATAAACGGTAAAGAGATTACAATTGGAATACTTGGTGATTTAGCACTTCCTATTCTGGAACTGGTTCCCAAAAAAGAATTTTATGATTATGAAGCAAAGTATACAAAAGGTATGACTGAATTTATTATACCCGCAAGATTGGATGATGAGATGACAAAGAGGAGCAAAGAGATGGCATTAAAAGCGCATAGGACTCTTGGATGTTGTGATTTCTCCAGAGTGGATTTTGTTGTTGATGATAATAATGCTTATGTCCTTGAAGTTAATACAATACCAGGGATGACTGATTTATCAGATGTTCCAGCAGAAGCAAAAGCTATGGGAATAGAGTACGATGAATTAGTTGAGCGGATATTGAAACTTGCACTTTGTAGATACGAGATGAAGGGGAATAGTTAATTAGTTGATTCGTATATTAGTTAATTAATCTAATTCCAACCCCTCATCTTCCCTAATTAACTATTTGACCATTAAACTAATAACTATATTCCTTGAAATATTCATCAACAATGGCAATTGCTTCTTCTGGGGATGAGGCTTCCTCAAAAGGCAGGGGGATGTTACATCTGATTCCGATTATCTTCTTGTTATAGATATTACCAAAAGCGATTTCACTCTGAGTCCCAACCCTACCATCTATTGCTATTAGAATCTCGGCTGTCTGTGCAATTATCACATTGCGTGCATGACTCATACCGGTAACGATTGGAATATCAACCCATTGGTTTGCACTTGTACGTAAGTTACCCGGGAGTATCCCGATGACTAACCCGCCTTCTTCTTTTGCACCTTTGGATACAGCCTCCATAACTCCACCCAGGCCACCGGTTACAAGGACATATCCCCGCTTTCCAATCAATTTTCCCGTCCTATAGGATATTTCATAGATTTCCTTAGGAATAGATGAACCGCCAATAACGCCTACTATTCTCATCTAATCACTGCTATCTTTCCATAGTATGGTTCACCATCCTCTGGCTTTACCATATAGTAGTATATCCCGTTTGATACCATTCTACCTCTTTCATCCCGCCCATCCCACTCTACATAATTCACTCCATATCTGGATGCACCAGTGTAGAGGTCTTTTACCAATCTTCCGGCTATTGTATATATCTTTATTTCTGTGTTCATCTCTCTTCCAAGGTGATAAATAATCGTTGTTTTTTTCTTCATTGGATTAGGGTAGTTTTCAACTCCCCAGAGTAGTCTTTCATCGCTGATTAAAAACGTGGCTTCACGCACTCCTACGTTTCCAGCGTTATCCTTTACATATGCTTTGAATCGAATGGTATCAGCGAAGAGGGGTTCTTCGTAGGTAAAGGAAGCTTCTCCTGTAGTAGGACTGCCTGAATGATAGGTAAATTTATCAGCAAGATAAATTGGTTCGGAGTTATTTATACTTATCTGCAGGTTAATTTTTGACCTCATATCAATACCGCTACTATCGCGAACTACTATTGTCATTTCTCCAGATGGTGGTATAGGATCCCTTTCAGATAATTCTTTTCCTTTTATTTGAAAACTGATGCCAGGGGATAGAGTATCGGTGGTTCCTGTACCCGGGGTGAAATGAACAGAGAACCGTTGATACGCTTCCCTATCTCCCCTAGAATATAGATAGATGTTACCTTCCTGTTCATCGATATCTAATGGGAGGTTAATCCACATGTTAAAAGAATCGTTTGCTATGGGAGCGCTACCCTGGAAGAGTTTTCGCCCTATCTTTGTTATAGTTACATTATTAACTGGATAACTAGTAAGACCTTCCCTTGCATCTAATATAGTGTCATAGTCCGCCTGGGTAATCAAACAGTAGATTCGATCAGAAGAGGTTGAAGTTTCTCCTTTTATAATAAATCTTTCTCCTCCTCTTGCAGAATCAGGAATTTCAGGGATGAGTTTAGTTGAATCAATAAGTATTTCAGTTGCTGGATCACCGAAGAATGTATAAGTGAAATGCCCTGCTTCTTCCTTTGCATAGAGATATGCATCACCTGCCGTCTTTGCTGAAGTCGAAAAAAGATGCTGAATAAGTGATCTTCCCAGTGCATTATTACTCCCTGGATAGGTTGCTCTACCGGCTGCAATAGACACAATAGTTCCTCCATCGGAATAGAGATTTGAATGTCCGGCTATACAATCTTCATCCGGACGTTCAAAATAACCCACATCGCATGAACCAAAATAATATAAGGGAGTTTTTCTCCAGTTTCCGAATCTGCTTACATCCTGGAGTAGAAAAACAGATTCATGGGTAAGCCTCCGTAGGTTACCATGCCCCAGAAAAACGCCCACAAGAGCACCCTCGCTCATTGCCTTTAAATGTGCCTCTTCTGCTTCTGGTTTTTCTCCTCCCACACGGGGATACTCCATAAGATATATCTTTTTCTGATGAATCCATCCGGGTAGAGAATTAGAGATACTTTCTGCTCCTTTTGTATGGGTCGCTTCACCTGAGGAATAATTAGCGCTATAAGCATCATCGGCTAAAAGTATTGCATTCCTTCTCCAGCTACCCCCTGATACCTCATATTCAATAAGTTTATCCACCCAGTTTGTTGCTTCAGTAAGGTTTGAAGCTGTTACTCTACCAATAGGTATATCCTGGACTCTATCTTCGTTGAAATCCACAAAGTAGCTGTCCCAGCATGGATTCTTGTCTAAGTATCCGCTACTTGTATAGATGAAAGTACCCTCTGTATGGATTGGTACAAAGCAACTCTTTCCTATGCCTGTTAAGTCTTTGTTGTCATAACTGCCATCTCCAAAGAAAAGAACATAACTTATGGGCGGATTCCACGTGATGTAAGCATGATATAGGAACCTTTTAATTGCAGAGGGATCACGAACTCCAAAGGAAAAATTGTCATAGATTTCCTTTAAGGATATCACTCTGGTGACTGGTGATGTAAAGCTCCTTAAATGATTCTCTCTCCACCTCTTTAGCTTATACGCAGGCGAAATGAATTCATCGGGTGGAATAACAACCCAGTCTGCACCACCGTATTGAAGGGACGAAGGGTCCTTAATAGATATCCCCTCGATTGAATAAGGTGATTCCTGTATTAGTATTTTCGTAGCATCCGCCGAAAAATCTATACTTCCAGCGCTAAACTGGTGTGAAATAAGTGATGGGTTTTCTGAATTAGTGTAGTTAAGCAAATACGGATCTTTGGTAAGATTACTTACATTGTAATGCTTAACTCCAGGTGTATCTGAACTAATATATAATCTTCCACCTACTGCGATAGTTCTTCTCGTATAGATAACTTCTACATAATCCATTATCACCGATTCGTTAGTGGTTATGAGTCTAATCTCTAAATCATTCGAACCTTCGGATAATGCGTTTATAGTATCTGTGAAGATTGTCCTGTCCTTTCCGGGATTACCCATCGTTGTTACGGTATCATCCATGATTGTGCCATTAAGAGAGATGCGAAAGGCATATTGATTAGAGTTTTTAGGATAGAAGGCAATCCTTATAATTGCTTCATTATCATATGGGTAGTAGACAGTAAGAGGAATGTTCAGGATACTCCCAGAAGAAGCACCGCCAGATGTGTTAAGTTCTTTCCATCCCCAGACGAGTCCACTCCTTAAGGGACTGAAATTGTCTTCTTCTACGTGTATAGTATCTGTGAAATTAGATATATCTTCGCCACCTGTAAAATTCTCCTCTTCCGCTATTATGGGATCCCCGTCAAAGCATAACCAGTAGGCATTGGTATCTGTGAACGGACTATAGTAGAAGTATATATTATTTTTAAAATGGTTTCTTTCCCAACCTGAGAGTGAATGGGCAAAGAAAATTATCCTTTCATCTTCTTCAAAGGATCCATCTTCATCGGTTTCATATATAGCAGTGATTATCGGCGGAAGAAGAGCCAGGCTACTAAGACTGTCCATATCCCATTTAAGGACACCTCTATATCCATGCCGGAGTTCAATTCTATTTGGATCAACTGAAGCAGGGTTAAGACCAACTTCCTTTAAATCCGAGGGGGTTATCTCATAGATACCTTCCTTCGTTGTATTCACTTTAACCCAGAGTCCCACCTTAGGTACTACCTTCGATATCTCCTTTAGTCTGAGGCTCTTTCCTCTGATCTGGTTGAGAAAGAGAGAAGGCTGCCTAGCTACATATCCCTCTGGGCGTATCCATCTACCTCCCTCGAAGTATATTTTGATTATTATTGATTTTCTGATTTCTATATATCTTCCATCAAAGGCAAAGGGATGAATGAATAGGGTTGCATTACCATGTGGAGAGGGGCGATTCTGTTGTATTTCTGCGGGAGGTGGTTGGTAAGTTGGCGGTTTTTCTTTCGCGATTTTTCTTCCGTAGAACTGAACTATCGTTGGGACGCATTTTACTCTATCTGTTAATTCAATTTGATATCGGAAAACTACTCTTCCGCCTACCGGGGTCAGTATCTTTTTTCTGACGAGTGGTAGTGCAGGCATACCCTCCTTATCAGGATAGGTTCCTTCCTCAATTTCATAAGATGTCCCGTCATTTATTGTGGACGTTTTATAATGAGTAATGTAGCGAAGGATTAAAGAATCAGGCGTATCGGCAAGGACGGTAAAAGAGGAAATAATTAAGAGGAATGTCATAACTTTTCAGCCTCATCAATAAGCATCACAGGTATATCATCTTTTATGGGATAGGCTAATTTGCATTTTTGGCAGATCAGTCTGTTATTCTTCTTATCATATTCTAACGTCCCTTTACATTTAGGACATACAAGTATATCAAGTAATTTCTTTTTTAACATTCGAACCTCCTATATTTGCCACGGAGATACAATTTTAAACATTGAAGAATGAAAATTGTAAAGTGCAAAGCTTTACTAAACCATAGATCATTTTTTCGTATCTAATTTTTCATTTTACATTGAAGGAATGCCTTTGTGGCGTTTTCAAAATCAATTCTTCCTTATTTGAAACACATGTGATTTAAGTATGGCATAAATCTCTCTTGACAATTTATCGTTTTTTACTGTGAAGCGCAGGGACAGGCCGCCTGGATGCCCAATCCCGAATAACCCGCCATCGATCAGGATTCCGAGTAGAGGTTCCTCTACAGGTTTGTTGAAATCAACTGTTATCAGGTATCCTCCTCGTTCATTAACTCTCATTCTGACATCTTCTATCGTGGCATCTATTTTTCTTTTTGGATTATAAGATTCAATGGAATCAGGTGATAGGATGAATTTTCCTTCTGCTGCTCGTTTGATTGCATATATGGAATAATCTCCCTTCTTAAGTAATAAACCACCTATTTCTATTGGGATGACCTCTTCGAAATAGATTTTATCTCCTTTAATTTCCACATTTTTCTCTCCATAATATTCCAAGCGCATTTTCAATATATGAGGGTCAACATCCCCTTTAATTTTAATATTCTTTCCTTTAATTACATGTTTCGGTTCTATCTTCATCTCCCAATCTATTCCTTCAGTTTTCGCGCTGATTTTTTTTATCCATTCTTTCACGATTATGAGTTTTCCCTCTCCTTCCTTTCCACCTGGCGAAAACAGAGAGAGATTTGCAGTAAAGGAATAGACTAATTCATCTCCTCTGTGGGATATCAATTCGAAGCCCCCCTTGCCAGTGAGATTGTTTATTTCTCTGTATGGGTCTATTCCAGAGATAGGTTCCTCTGTATCTCCAATCGTTATCACTCCTTCCATGTCAAAATCGCCTTTACATCTATATATGCCAGATGCTTTGAAAGTGCTCCGCATATCACCTTTCTCTCTTTCTACAATCCAATGGAATTCAAACCCATTTTCGAGTATCTCTATTATTGCTTCTGGGTAATCAATTGGTGGGGGTTTGTAAACTTCCCGAGCGCAACTAAGGATGAAAAGGAGTAAGGTAATCCATCTCATGATATCATTGAGTAAACTAACTACTAAAGAAAAAATGTCAAGATATTGGAGTTGATGAGTAGATGGGTATATGAGAACAGTTAAGTAGTTGAGTTGTTGATTAGTTAAATGGTTGCCCTCCACTTTCGGGCACTTCCATATTTAACTATTTGACTATTTTACCAATTTCCTTTGTGATTTTTTCTATACAATATGTGTCTCTGTGGCAAATCACAATTAATGAATGATTGACTTTTTATTCAAGGGTTTTATATTATGTGCAAATGGTTAAGATAGAAGGGATTGAAAAGGGTTCTATTGCAGATAAGATTGGAATAAAACCAGGTTCTTATGTTGTGTCGATTGATGGAAGGGAGATAAACGATTCCCTGGACCTCCGTTTCTTTGAGTCCGGTGCACCCCTGGATCTTTTGGTCTCACAAGACGACAAAGAAAAAATCTATCATGTGGAAAAGGATGCAGAGGTCCCACTCGGGATAGAACCATCTGAATTCAAGACAAGATTGTGCACGAATAAATGCACTTTCTGTTTCATAGATCAAAATCCACCGGATGTCAGGAAACCACTACGTGTAAAAGACGGTGATTATAGATTATCCTTCTTGTACGGTAATTATATAACGTTAACAAATCTCACCAATAAAGATTTTGACAGGATTCTCGAACTTAAGTTGAGCCCTTTATATATCTCTGTTCATGTCACTGATTCGGAAAAAAGAATAGAGTTAATGAGGAATAAAAAAGCTGGAAAAATTATGGAGAATTTAAAGCGTCTCATAAAAGGTGGGATAAAATTGCATACACAGATTGTCCTCTTACCTGATGTCAATGACCGGGAATATCTCCATGAAACTATAGAGGATCTACTTTCACTTTTCCCTGGTGTTTCTTCAATTGGGGTTGTCCCTGTAGGGCTTACTGATTTCAGAAGGAATCTTCCTCACATAAGACATCCAGAACCTTATTGGATGAATGAGATAATTGAAGTAGTAGAACCTTACCAGGAAGAGATGAGAAATAAGGTTGGTAAAACAGTAGTTTATTTGGCAGATGAGTTTTATGTTAAAACAGGGAATGAAATCCCTCCAGAAGCTCATTATGATGAATTTCCTCAACTGGAAAACGGTATTGGTATGGTAAGGAAGTTCCTTTCTGGTCTTTCGGACCTTACTATTCCTGATTTTGAAGGGAGGGTTCTCCTGGTTACCGGGACCCTTGCGTGTGCGATTATATGGGAGTTAGTAAGGCGCTTTAAAGAATCCAATATAGAGGCAGATGTTCTACCCATCAGCAATAGATATTTTGGGGAGTCTATTGAGGTTGCTAGTCTTCTGGGGGGTTGGGACCTAATTGGTATCTTATCAATATTAGATTTTGATATTGCAATTCTTCCCCCGAATATAGTTAACAGTGACAATCTATTTATTGATGGTTGTTCCCTCGAGACATTTCGAAATTCACTACCAATGAAGATTTATATAGCTCCTTATGACATCAGGTATCTCGGAGATCTCAAATGAATACTGTAGCAATTGTTGGTAGGCCAAATGTTGGGAAATCCGCGCTATTCAATCGACTGCTTAGAGAGCGGAGGTCAATAGTTGACAGAGAGCCGGGGGTAACAAGAGACAGGGTATATGGTGTGATGGAAAGGAATGAAATCCCGGTCATATTAATAGATACTGG
Organism: uncultured bacterium; assembly: GCA_964476585.1. Taxonomy (GTDB): domain Bacteria; phylum Hydrothermota; class UBA3072; order UBA3072; family UBA3072; genus CAYZBF01. Next base: position 19,971 of record CAYZBF010000008.1, read on the forward strand.
AGGTCTTCATTTCGCGCAGGATGCGCTTTCAGGGGAGATAAGGAGACAGGTGGATTTTGCCCTTGAAGAAGCAGACATTATTCTTTTAATGGTTGATGGAAAAGAGGGGCTTTGTCCATTGGATAAAGAAGTCGCAGACTATATAAGGAGAACAAAAGGTAGCAAGGCTCTTATTATCAACAAAATGGATAAGGGAAGTGATTGGAAAGTCGCCTCTGAATTTGCAGAAGTGATACTTGATAAAACATTCCAGATTTCTTCCATTCATGGACATGGCGTTGAGGAGCTTCTTAACTGGATCCTTTCCAATTTTGAAGAAGGAGAAGTGATTGAAGGAAGCATGATTGGGGTAATTGGAAAGCCCAATACCGGTAAATCTACCTTTGTAAATGCAGTGATGGGATACGAGCGTTCGATTATCAAGGAAGAACCGGGAACAACAAGGGATAGCATAAACTCTTATCTTGAGTTTAAGGGGCAGAATATCGTGCTCGTGGATACCGCGGGATTAAAGAGGCGATCGAAAATAAAGGATTCTCTTGAGTACTATTCTTTCTTGCGTGCAGTAAGAACGATAGAAGAATCGGATATTGTTTTGATACTCATAGAATCAACTGAAAAGGTCACGAGGCAGGATAAAAGAATAATCAACTGGGCGAAAGATAGAGAAACCCCTATGCTCATCCTTCTTTCAAAGTTTGACCTAGTTCCATCTGATGAAGAAAAAAAATTTATGAATTTCTACAGAAAGGCGTTGTCATTTATGCACTGGATACCTGTAATACCCATATCATCGACCACCCTGAGAGGGATAGACGATTCACTCTCTCTTGCCCTTGAGATACTTGATGGACTTGATAGAGAATATCCAGAACTTAAAGAGGTGATAAAAGAAGCCTGTTCATACAGACCCCCACCAAATGCAAGACGAGAACTTAAGATACATTCAGTTAAACAAAATGGAGGAAGAATTTGGATTCGAACCAATCTTCCCGAGTCTTTTGATAAAGAGTATGAGAGATATCTTGAAAACAGGATTAGAGAAAAGCTTGGGTTTAAAGGAATCCCACTTTCAATAAGGGTTAAAAAGAGATGAAATGACTAATGAAGAAAAAATTAAAAGGAGAATTCTCTCAAGGATTCAAGGGGCTAAGGAGTCGAGGGGTCAAGTTTTAAATAAAATTTCACTCGAACCCTTTCTAAATAAGGAGGTTATATGTGGTATTGGTATATAGTTTCTTTTGTAGGGTCTTATATTCTTGGTAGTATACCATTTGGTTATATAGTGGGTCGTATTAAAGGACATGATCTCCGAAAAGAAGGTAGCAGAAATGTTGGTACAACAAATGTCTTTAGAGTGGTGGGAAAGAAAGAAGGGATACTGGTTTTCATTCTTGACCTGCTTAAAGGCTTTCTACCAGTTTTTTATTTTTCCCAGATCTCTCCCTATGTAGGGATCTTTGCAGTATTAGGAGCAATTATAGGCCATGTTACTACGCCATTCTTGCGGTTTAGGGGTGGTAAGGGTATAGCAACCGGGTTTGGGAGTCTCCTTGCACTTATGTTTGTTCCAGCGCTCTTAATTTTAGCTGTATGGATTATTCTCCTAGGTGTTACAAGAAGAGTCTCAGTAGGCTCTCTTGGAGCTGCTATTGCACTACCCATTTTTTATTACTTCACGAGTAACCCTGTTTTAATCCCAGTATTAATTATTACTATTCTAATAACAATAATCGTATTTATTGCCCATCGTTCCAATATTAAAAGACTCATAAGAGGTGAGGAAAAACGCATATTTTGAGTTAATATATACCTCCCATATCTCTTTCAAAGCACGCAAAGATAATTAGTTAAATAGTTGAATGGTCAAGTTGTAAATTAGGAAAAACTCAATAAACCCTATGAACTCTATAGACTCAACAAACTCGTGAAACTCAGAACCCAGTACTCCGCACCCCGCACGCAGTACAACCACCTAATCCCTAAACCCTAAATCCAAAACCCTAACTATTGTCTTCGGTCAATCAACCCATCTACTCATTCACCCAATTACTTATTTACTCTTGACACATAATCTAAGTGAGGTATTATAAAATTAGTATGAAATACTACGCGGATTTCCATATACATTCAAAATACTCGCGTGCTACCAGCAAATCGATGGACCTTGATCATATTGTAGAAGCCGCCAAACGGAAGGGATTAAACCTTATGGGCACAGGGGACTTTACAAATCCTGCGTGGCTTTATGAACTAGAGAAGAAACTAAAACCCAACAGGGAAGGTATCTATCGATACAGAAATGTTGATTTTATACTTACCACAGAGGTCAACAATATATTCAATTATAATGGTGATACAAAGAAGGTTCATTCAGTTATAATGCTACCAAATTTTGAACTTGTCAGAAATTTTAACAAGGAAATACGTAGGTTTGGAAATCTTGAATCGGATGGAAGACCCACGCTTTCTTTACCCCTTAAAGGTCTTGCTAGAATACTGTTTTCAACCTATCCTGACGCAATATTGATACCTGCTCATCTCTGGACCCCCTGGTTTGGACTGTTTGGATCAAAGTCTGGATTTGATTCTTTAGAAGAGGCATTTGGAGAGTTTCGTGATAGGATCTATGCCATAGAGACAGGGTTATCGTCCGATCCTCCAATGAACTGGCTGCTTTCCTCACTTGATCATGTAACACTTGTTTCGAATTCCGATGCGCATTCCCCCAATAATGTAGGTAGGGAGGCAAATTGCTTCACAACACCTGTTGATTATCCTGAGTTAAGGGATATCTTAAAGGAGCAGAACAGAGAGAAATTTCTATATACAGTGGAGTTTTTTCCTGAGGAAGGTAAATACCATTATGACGGACACCGAAATTGTGGAATTACATTTTCTCCAGAAGAGTCTCTGAAGAATAATAATATCTGCCCTGTCTGTGGGAGACCTTTGACTCTTGGGGTACTCCATCGTGTATATCACTTACGGGATAGAGAGGAACCTCTGGCACGGGGTAGGGTTGGTTATAAACGATTGATAACTCTCCCGGAAATAATAGCAGATTCCTTAGGGGTTGGGAAGAATACCAAGACGGTAAGAGGGATATATGAGAAACTTACCTCATATTTCGGTAATGAATTCCAGATACTACTTGAGATACCAGAAGGTGAGTTGAGGAAAAACGCAGATGAAAAGACCGCTCTGGCAATAATGAATGTCAGGAATGAAAGGGTGAAGATAAAACCAGGATATGATGGTGTCTATGGAGAAATACGTATTCGAGAAGAGGAAAAAGAGAATAAAAAGAAACAACAATCATTGTTTTGATGAAGAGAATATATGCACCCTGGCGTTCTGAATATATAAAAAATCCTGGCGGAGATGAATGCATATTCTGTAAGGCTGCTCTCTCAAAGAATGATAGGGAATGTTATGTTCTTGCAAGGGGGGAATACTCATTTGTGATTATGAATAAATATCCATATAATAACGGACACATAATGATAGCCCCATACAAACATACGGGGGACCTACAGGAGTTATCCCATGATGAAATGTTTGAACTTATAAACTATTCTCAAAAATGGGAAGCGGCGATACGTAAGGCTATGAACCCTCAGGGTTTCAATATAGGGATGAACATTGGAAGGGTTGCTGGAGCTGGAGTCAAAGATCATCTACATATTCATATTGTCCCACGATGGAGTGGTGATATGAGTTTTATGCCAGTTATTGGCGAGACAAAGGTTATTCCTATGCACCTTGGGGAGGTCTATGACCTTTTAAAATCAACCTATGAGCAGCAATTTAATCATTGAATGGATATCCTTTCCTGCTGTTGAAGATCCGAGGAAAACAATAATTGTTACCATATTCATACTTGGCATTTCAACTGCCCTATATGTACTTCACGGTCCCATATATGGGATCTTAAGCATACTGTTTCTTGGCTTTTCCCTTCTTCCTTATTACACTCCAACTAAATATAGACTTGATAAAGATGGAATAGAGATCAAGAAACTTTTCTATACGATAGAAAAGAAATGGAGTTCTTATCGTTCCTTCTACCCTGATAAGAATGGTGTTCTTCTCAGCCCTTTTCCCATGCCTACAAGATTGGAAAACTTTCGTGGCATTTATATTCGATTCAGAGATAATAGAGATGAAGTGATTCCCTTTATAGAATCTATAATGAATAGATTTGATGGAAAAACGGATTAGGGCAGCTCTTATTTCTCTCGTTATACCAGGTGGAGGACAGATCTACAGGAAAAGGTTTTTCTCTGGTATTTCTTATCTTGTCCTTTTTGTCTTTTCAATCCTATTTCTCAGGATAATCTGGAACGGATTTCATCCCTTTTCATACTTTATACTCCTTTCATTTCTCATTTTGTGGATTGTGAATATCGTAGATGCATATAAGGGCCCTTATTATTTTACTGCCCCCTGTGATTTGTACTGTCCGGCAGATATTAAACCTTCAATCTATATTTCTCTTTTATCGGAGGAGAGGAATAAAGAAGCATTAAATAAAATACTTGAAACTGTTCCCTTCCCGGGAACCCTTGGAAGGATCTGCCCAGCACCCTGTGAATACCCTTGTGCACGGGAAGGTGTTGATGAATCAATAAGGATTAGATATCTTAAAAGATTTATCTTTGATAATGAGCAAGAAGAGGATTTTACAGTTTCAACGATAAGGAATAATGGAAAGAAGGTTGCTATCATTGGGGGTGGGATTGCAGGGATAACCTGTGGATATAACCTCAGGAAAAAGGGTTATAGAGTGGTTATATTTGAGCGGGAAGAGTCTGCAGGAGGGATGCCAATCTTGTGTATTCCCGATTATCGACTTCCAAAATGGGTGGTAGAGAAGGAGATATCCTTTGTTAAGAAAACAGGCGTGGAGATAAGGACAAACGTTGAGATAGGAAAGGATAAGAGGTTTAGTGATCTACAGGATGAATTTGATGCTATCTTTATTGCGACTGGAACCCATCTTTGCAATAGACTCAATATGGGTGAGAAGAAATTAGATGGAATCTATTATGGGCTTCCCTTTTTGAGGTCAGTTAAATTGGGTTCTCCCCCATCTATTGGGAAAGAAACTATCGTGATAGGGGGAGGGAATGTAGGTGTAGATGCTGCCCGAACTGCATTACGTTTGGGTTCTAAAGTGAGTTTGATAGCTCTTGAAAAGAGAGAAGAGATGCCTGCTTATGAAGAAAAGATAAGATTAGCAGTAGAAGAAGGCATAATAATAAAGAACAGTTGGGGTGTGAGTGAAATCCTCGGTGATGAAAATGTGGAAGGAGTAAGACTTAAACTATGTAATTCAGTATATGATAAAAAAGGTTATTTTAATCCTATTTTTAATGAGAATGTTAATAAAGTGGGAAGATGTGATACCTTGATCATATGTATAGGGCAATTACCAGAGTTAGAATTTCTTCCGCGGAGTATTATTGATGGGGGGGGAAGAATAATAGTAGACAAGGCATTTCGAACCCCAATTCCCGGAGTATTTGCAGGGGGGGATGTCCTATCCCCTTCCAGTGCAGTTGATGCAGTGTCCTATGGCAAAAAGGGAGCGCGGTCTATAGATTTATACCTTAGGGGATTCCGTGCAAAATTAGAAAACCTACTCGCATTTACAGAATACCCAGTTCCTTCATATCCTTTAGAGAGGAATCCTCTCCCGGATGAAGCCTTAACCATTCCAGTGAAGAGGAAATATGACGGTTTTGAGGAAATAGAAGGTAAATGTTCCTACACAGCAGGGATTAGGGAAGCCAGGAGGTGTCTTAATTGTCCCTTACGTTTTAGTAATTTCTAAACCAAAAGAGAAGAACCGCGGAGATGCAGAGAGCTCCTCAGCCGTTCTCCGGTCATTTATCTTAACAACCAACATACTCATCTACTCATTCACCTATCCACTTCCTTTTTTGTTAAGTTCTTAGAGGAATACTTATTTAAAAGAAAAATAATAATACTACTTGACATGCTATCTATAATTTATATACTGTAAAAAAAGACAGATGGTGTCTTAAGTGTTTGATAAGGAGGCTATATGCGTAAACTTTTTCTTGTAGTATTACTTCTTGGTGCTTTTGGTCTTTTTGCACAGATCCCTGTAGGAACCAAGGAAATTGGACTTGAGGCTGATATCGGAGATGTCCTGGCTGATGATTTTAGCTATATTGTTCAAGGTTATGGTGGATACTTCTTTATGGATAACATTGAAGCTCTCCTTGGTGTGGGTGTAGCTGGAACCACAGCAGAACTTCCCACAGATTTTACTAGCATGGTTTTTGTGGTCAAGGCAGGAGCCTATTATCATTATATGATGTCCGAACAGATGGGATTCTTTGGAGGAGCATGGTTTGGATACACAAGTGGAGTAGTCGGGACCACAGCAGATGGCTATATGTATGCCCCAATTGATGCTGGTGTAGAGTATTTCCTGAATAAATCTATCGGCGTTAGGGTATTCAACCGTTACCAATTAAACTTCGGAGAAATCTCACCAGGAGTAGATAGGGAAGCTTCAGATCACATAATGGTAGCAATGTTTGGAATTTTTTAAAGGTCACCTATATAAGCGTTATGCCTGATACCATCTGTCTTTTTTCTTAGACAAAAAAACAAAATATTTTATCCAACACTCTAAAAAACGGAACATTTTGCCTCATGTTGTCGTCTCTATATTTGAAATAACAACCTCCTTACTATAAAGTGCCCCTTCCCTCAGGGGGCACTTTTCTTCTGCGAATAAAGGGGTTGACAAAAAAAAGATAATGATTATAATATACAATACTGATAATCGTGTAAAAAATCTTAAAAATGGAGGGGGCAGAGATGGCTAAAAAGAAGGATTTGATGAGTTACGACCCTTTTGAAGTTATGTTATCGTTCAGGGAAGATTTTGATAGAATGTTCAGAGACTTTTTCACAGGTTTTACCACACCAACCTTAAGTAGGAAAGTGTTCCCGGCTATAGATGTTTGTGAAACCTCTGATCAATTTGTAATTGAAGCCGAAGTTCCTGGAATGAGCAAGAAGGAAATAAAGCTTTCTATAAAGAAAGATGAACTTGTTATAGAAGGAGAGAAGAAGGAAGAGAAAAAGAAAGAAGAAGAATCCTTCCTAAGGATTGAACGTTCTTATGGTAGCTTTAGAAGGTCTATCAGATTGCCATCCGAAGTAGATCAGTCTAATGTGAAGGCTAAGTATGAGAATGGTGTTCTGAAGATTTTTATTCCCAAGACCGAAAAGGAGAAGCCCAAAGAGATAAAGGTCAAAGTAGAATAAGATATCGAACCAGGGGCTTCCCCTGTTTTTTCGCCATAGAAGTTCTTAAAAGCCAAGAAGTAGATATTAAAATATCTTTGATTCTAAGAAAGGAGGGTTAATGGACAGGCGGTTATTAATATACGGTTCTTTTTTTGTTGCTCTTGTAGCTATAGTTGCCTTTTTTATAGGAGTTATAACGGCGGCAAGTTTTCATCTGCCAGCGGTAGCCAAAGCAGAGGAAGGAGAAGCTATGACCGCAAATATAAACGAAAGGTCTTCTTTTGCTCCAATAGTACAGAAAGCTTCTCCTGCTGTAGTATCTATTGAAGGCAAGCGGACTGTTGTTTTCGAATCCCCGTGGGGTGATTTCTTCAACGACCCGTTCTTTGGAAGATTTTTTGGAGAGGTTCCGAGAAGAGAATTAAAGAGGGACCTGAAGTGGCTTGGCTCTGGGTTCATCATTGAATATGATGGCAAAGATTATATCCTCACAAATAACCATGTAGTGGAGAAAGCCGAAGAATTGACCATAAGATTAAGCGACGAACGTGAATTTAGTGGAGATAAGGTTGAATTAATAGGGATTGATCCATCAACAGACCTTGCAGTAATTGAGTTGAAAACTAGGGATAATCTTCCAGATATTACGCCCGGTAGTGTGAAAGATCTCAGGGTTGGTGATTGGGTAGTTGCCATTGGTAATCCATTTGGTCTTTATGGAACTGTAACAGTGGGTGTGGTGAGTGCAAAAGGAAGGTCAGGAATACCTTTATCTAAGACTATTTATGAGAGTTTTATCCAGACGGATGCTGCAATAAATCCCGGTAACTCAGGTGGACCCCTTTTAAATACAGAAGGAAAGGTGATTGGAGTAAACACATTTATTCTGAGTAGAAGTGGTGGTAATTTAGGGATAGGTTTTGCTATTCCAATTGATATGGCCACGGAGGTACTGGAAACCTTGGTTAAAGAGGGTAAGATTGTGAGGGGCTATTTAGGTGTGTATCTTGAGGATCTGAGTAAGGAGATAAAGGAAAGCTTGAACTTTAAATATGATGAAGGTGCTTATATTCTCGAGGTTGGAAAAGGTAGTCCAGCGGAAAAGGCAGGAATTTTGGATGGTGACATAATTCTCAACTTTGATGGGGAAGAGGTTAAGGATGTAAGTCAGCTAAGATTTCTTGTTGCTTCCAGGAAGCCCGGGCAGAAGGTAAAGGTTATCGTATGGAGAAATGGAGAGGAAAGAAAAATTAATGTTGTACTTGGGGAACGTCCTGTAATATCCGCCGCATATGAGTTGAAGGGTGGACTTGAGTGGTTAGGAATGAACATACTTTCTTTGGATTCAAAGGAGGTAAGAAGATACTGGAGAGAAGGGGGTTCCGGGGTATTCATAAGTGAAGTTGAGCCAGAGAGTCCTGCTTATAAAGCTGGAGTCCCTGATCATTCTCTTATTATTGGTGTTCAAAAATTGAATAACTCTATGGAGATAAGAAATCTTGATGATCTTTCGAAGGCAAGGGAAGAATTTGCTCCGCCTTTAATTATACGTTTAAGACTTGTTAACGGAAGGGTAAAAGCCTTTGTAATAGAAGAGTAAAAAAGGAGTAAGTATAAGTAAATGAAAAAGGTGGAGGGTTCTCTCCCAGTTTATTTACAGGAAATTCAACAGTATTATCTCTTAACCCCTGAAAATGAAAGAGAACTCGGAAGGAGAGCGAGGTTAGGAGATAAAGACGCAAAGAAGAAGCTGATTGAATCCAATCTTCGTTTTGTAGTATCTGTAGCAAAAGCTTATAGGAATATGGGTACTCCATTCTCAGATTTGATTAATGAAGGAAATGTCGGGTTAATAAAGGCAGCGGAACGGTTTGATGAACGTAGGGGAGTAAGATTCCTCTCTTATGCTGTATGGTGGATAAAGCAGGCAATAATGAAGGCTGTTACTGAACATATAAAATCATATCGACTCCCGATGAGTAGGGCGGGTAAGATGTTAAAGGTCAAGAGAACCAGAGAAAAGGTAACCAGAGAGATAGGTAGGGAGCCAACGGTTGAGGAGATTGCAGAGGAACTGGGAATGGATATAGAAAAGATAGAGGATGCCATCAAGATAGCAAAACATGATATATCATTGGATGACACGATAAAGAATACAGATGATCTTGAATACCTTGATGTTATCTCAGAGGATGTGGTGACACCTGAGGAGGAGTATTACAGGGGTAAATTCTTGAATAGTATAAGTGAAAGTCTGGATCAATTAAAACCCCGCGACAGGAAGATTATAATCTACTACTTTGGGATGGAGGGTAAGAGGCCCCATACCCTTGAAGAGATAGGTAGGATGCTTGGGGTCTCACGTGAGCGAATAAGACAGCTACGCAATAGAGCCCTTAGGCAACTCCGGAAACATACCTGTGTTGAAGAAGAATTCATTTCTTAAATTTCTTATCGTTCCTCATGAAGGAGGTAGTGAGAGATGGGTGAAACTGCCCATCATTTTTTTGTTTCTATTGTTACTCTTTTTTATCCTAATAGTTATTTACTTCTTTAATAATCTTGGGAAATATGTAGATGTGACCTCTGTGGAGGCTCTGCGTTTTGACAATCAGCGCCTTGAAAAGAAAGTGGAGATGCTACGAGAGAAGCAAGAATTACTCAAAGCCGTTAGTGACACTCTATTCTATTCGCAAAATAATGTGATGGAGACACACCATATACATGGCCTTGAAGAAGCAAAAACAGAGAGATATCCACTTGATTCCCTTTTATACTGGAGTAAATGGATTGACACAGTTCTTAAATCTTCTTTGAGTAAGGGTGATTCTCTGCTTAAAATGATACCAAGCATTCTCCCGGTGGATGGCTATATCGTTAAGTATTTTGGGAAACAGATTGATCCATTTACTAATAAAATGAAAAACCACTATGGAGTTAATATCCTTGCTAGTCTGAATTCCACTGTGATTGCTACAGCGAACGGAAAGGTAATAAATGTGGAGCAGAAGAGAGGTGCAGGTTTGTGTGTTGAGGTTGCACATTGGAAGGGGTTCATTACCTTATACGGACATCTCTTGAGTGCCACTGTGAAGGAAGGTGATATAGTGAAGAGAGGAAATATTATAGGATATGTAGGAGAATCAGGTAGGGCACCATATCCCTATATTTACTATGAAGTAAGAAAAGATAGCGTTTTTATTAATCCTTTGAATGTAATTATGAGAGGAATTTAATGGGTATAAGAGCAGAGCTTAAAAAAGGAAGGATGCCAGAGCAAGTTAGAGAGGTTGCAGATTCAGAGGGTGTAGATGTTGAGATTTTAAAGAAGGGAATAATAGAAGGAAAGATAGTTATACCAAAAAATAAAAAAAGAAGTAATATAAAATCAGTTGGAATTGGTTACCCCTTGAAAACCAAAGTCAATGCAAATGTCGGTACATCAACTGACCAAGCCAATAAAGATCTGGAAGTATGTAAGGCAATTACTGCTGAAGAAGCAGGCGCTGATACAGTAATGGACTTATCTACAGGGGGAAATCTTTCCGAAGTAAGAAGAGAAATCATCAAAAAAAGCAATGTTCCATTAGGTACCGTTCCCATATACCAGGCTGCAATAGAAGCTATTGAAGAGGAAGGTGGGATTGTTCATCTTAAGGAAGAAAAAATCTTTGATGTTATTGAAGAGCAGGCTAGAGATGGTGTTGACTTTATGACTCTGCATTGCGGTGTGACTTTGGATACATTCGAAAGGTTAAAAATTGAAGGAAGGATTATGGACCTTGTATCCAGAGGAGGCACATTTCTGCTTACATGGATGCTGTATAATAAAAAGGAAAATCCACTTTATACAAATTTTGACAGGATACTTGATATAGCTAATGAATATGATATCACACTCTCTCTTGGTGATGGTTTCCGTCCGGGAGAAATAGCAGACTCCTCTGACCGTGTTAAACTCATTATAGACCCGGATAAAGCAAGAAAAATAAGGGATAAAGTTAAACCAGAGATATTTGATGTATGCTCAATGTGTGGTGAGTACTGCGCGATAAAATTATTGAAAGATACCTTTGAAAGAGAAGAAAAGGGGAGAATAGATGGTACGTAAAATAGTTGCGTTACCAGGTGATGGTATTGGTAAAATTGTTCTACCCGAAGCAATTAGAGTTCTTGATGCAGTAGGTTTTGATGCAGAATACATCGAAGGTGATATTGGATGGGAATTCTGGGTAAAAGAGGGTAATCCATTACCTGAGCGTACAATAAACCTTCTTGAAGAACATCGGGTTGCACTCTTTGGTGCTATAACTTCAAAGCCAAAAGATGTTGCCACAAATGAGTTATCTCCAGAACTTCAGGGCAGGGGACTTGTATATTATAGTCCAATAGTAAAACTTAGACAGTGGTTCAAGTTGGATATCTGTGTAAGACCCTGTAAGAGTTTTAAAGGGAATCCTTTGAATTTCATAAGAAGGACAACCAATGGTTTTGAGGAACCTGAAATAGATGTTGTGATATTCAGACAAAATACTGAAGGATTGTACTCAGGAGTTGAATGGACCAATCCCCCTCCTGAAGTAAGAAAAGCTTTAGAAACGCATACTAAAATGGAAGCCTACAGTGATGTGAAAAGTGAGGATCTTGCAATATCAGTGAGGATATTCTCAAGACCGGCATGCAGGAGAATTATACGTGAAGCTTTTGAGTATGCAAAAAAGTTTGGTTATAAGTCAGTGACAGTAGCTGAAAAACCAAATGTGATTCGGGAGACATCGGGAATGATGAGAGAAGAAGCAAAGAAGATACGAGAAGATTATCCGGATGTTGATTTGTATTTTACAAACATAGATGCCCAGATGATGTGGATGACCAAAAACCCAGAGGATTATAATGTTATAGTGGCGGGAAATATGTTTGGTGACATAGTTTCAGATGGATTCGCCGGACTTACCGGTGGGCTTGGTTTTGCCAGGAGTGCAAATATTGGTAAGGATTGTGCAATATTTGAACCAACTCATGGTTCTGCTCCTAAATATGAAAAATTAAAACCATCTATTGTTTCTCCTTTTGCAATGATACTCTCTGCTTCAATGATGCTTGATTACTTAGAAGAATATGACGAGGCAATTGCGATTAGGAATGCAATTGCCAGAGTAGTTACAGAGGGAGAGGTTCGCTCCTATGATATGCTGAAACTAAAGGGTGGGGGTGAAGTCTTAAGTAAAGGTGCAGCATCAACTCCTGAGATAACGGATGCAATAATAGAAAAATTATAATTTTGGTTTTGTTTAAAATCACAGATTAACCAATATTCTGAAATATTAAATATATTATATTAACTGATTCTTATTTTTAATCGATACCCAAATCCAAAATCCTAATCCCTAAATCCCAATTAAGTCCTCGAAGCCTATTTATTCTCTTTATCAAAGAGCGAAAAGTGGATGCCTTTTATCCTATTAATGGCTTCAAAGAAAGCGTCGGTTGTCTCAGGACAGAAGTGTTTCCCCCTATCTTCTCTTATTATTCTGAGTGTTTTTGGCATCGGAAAGGGCTCCTTCCTGTACGGTCTCACGGAGGTCACAGCATCGAAGAAATCAGCAAGTGCAACTATCCGGCCATAAAGTGGTATTTCTTCCATAGATAGACCATTTGGGTAGCCTTTACCATCCCACCTCTCGTGATGGGTATAAGCCACCTGAGAGGCAACTTGTATAATGATTGAGGGTGAATCTTTTAGAAGTTGATGACCAAGTATAGTATGGTTTTTCATAATCTTCCATTCTTCCTGCGTTAGTTTTCCTTGTTTTGTAAGGATATTGTCAGGTATGCCAATCTTACCTACATCATGGAGGGGACTTGCGTAATATATTGTTTCAATAAAAACATCCTCCATTCCCAGGCTCTCTGCGATAACCTTTGAAAATTCTGATACACGTTTAATATGGTTCCCGGTTTCCTCGTCTTTGTATTCTGCTGCGCGGCCCAACATATAAATAGTTTCAAGATGAGCGGATTTCAATTCCTCTGTCAATTGTGCATTCCTGATGGCAACTGCTGCCTGTGAAGAAAGTGCTTTTGCCACTCCCTCGTCCTGCTTTGCGAATGGAACTATTTCGTCAGTCCCTTTTTTATTTATTAACTGAAAAACTCCCACAAGTGAGTTTTCTCTGTCCATCATAGGAACAGTTAGCATTGAACAGCATTTGTATCCTGTCTTTCTATCATATTCCCTATCAAAACAATATGGAACATTTTTTATTTTATATACATCTTCTATATTGAGTACTTCTCTATTTTTTGCACTCCAACCAGCGATAGACTCATTAGATATAGGAAGGATATGAGGAGATAATAACTTCTTAAACTCCTCTCTGCCGCTTTCCATCTCAAGCGTGGCGTTCTGGGATACTGAGAAACGAAGACTGACTCCCTCTTTCAAATACAAAGTTCCTGCATCCGCATTGCATATATAACGGGCATTCTGAAGTATTGAGTCAAGTAATCTTTCAAGATTATGCTCTGATGATAATTTTATTCCGATATCGATCAATGCTTCATTGACATCCATTTGTTTAATCATAGTTATTTAATTGTTATTTGTCAATAAAATAGACTCTAATGTGAATGTCAGAGTAGACTATGAATAGAGTTAATAAGTATTCAACTTAACTAATTATCTTTGAGTTCTTTACGAGAGATTAAGGGGTGGAGAAATGAAAATAATTTTCCCTCTTGTGAATTTTCATTAATTGCTTATCCTTAATGTCTAAAAAAGGAGGTAATATGGCTATATTTATTGTGATAGGTGCTTTACTAATTATTGCAGTTGTATGGTTAATAGCAACATACAATGGCTTTATAAGACTCCGAAATCTAACTGAAAACTCGTGGAGTGATGTTGATGTGCAACTGAAACGTAGGTATGACCTTATTCCAAACATTGTGAATACGGTTAGGGGATATGCAAAACATGAGAGGGAAGTCTTCGAAAATGTGACCCAGGCAAGAGCCAGAGCCACTGCTGCTACAACTCCTGGTGAGAAATCAGGAGCAGAGAATATGCTCACATCAGCTCTCCGACAACTCTTCGCCGTGGCAGAAAACTATCCAGAGCTTAAGGCAAACACCAATTTTCTTGACCTTCAGAAGAATCTCTCTCTAATAGAAGATGCAATACAGAATGCAAGAAGATACTACAATGCTGTGGTAAGGGATTTTAATATTAAAGTAGAGTCATTCCCCTCTAACTTGGTTGCCAGTATTTTTAATTTTATAAAGAAAGAATTCTTTGAGATTGAAGAGGGCGAGAGGGCTGTACCAAAAGTGGAGTTTTAATAATGTTACTATTAATTATTTCTTGGTACATACCCTCTTTTGACTCAGACATATCTCTTTCTGAAGACGGATCACTCCGCATAGAAGAGAACATATCCGTAAATTTTGACGATGGTTACTATCATGGGATCTACAGGGATATTCCGCTCGAATTAAAGGGTAGGGTTGGGAATTATGCACTGGGATTCAAAGTTAAAAAAGTTCTTATTGATAGCAGGAAAGCTAAGTTTAAGAAAAGCACCGAAAGACCTGGAGGGTGGACACATTTAAGGCTAAGGATAGGAGACCCTGATGTTACCATCACAGGTAAGCACACCTATACAATAGTATATTCAGTCCTTCTCGGAGCAAGGTTCTCCCCCGAGCACGATGAGCTTTACTGGAATATCACAGGAAATCAATGGGAGTCTAAGATTGATTCGACTGAATTTAATGTAATCTTGCCTTCTCCTATCCAGTTATCGGAGGATGATATTAGGATATTTAAGGGACGGTATGGTTCAGGGGATACCCTTAGTAACTTTTTTATCGGAGATAATGTGGTTTCCAGCGGTTACGGGACCCTTTACCCCGGAGAAGGCTTGACAATCAGCATCAGATTTCCTAAAGGTTATCTCCAGGCACCGTCCATGAGCAGAGTAGGTCTACTCTGGTTACGGAATAACTTTTACTTCTTTATTCCATTGTTAGCTTTTATTCTTTTATTCATACACTGGTTCAGAAACGGGAGGGATATCTCTCCAGGTCCTATAAAGGTAGAATATGAACCTCCAGAGGGCTTAACTGCTGCAGAGGTAGGAACGATTCTTGATCAGAAGGTAGATACAGTCGATATTATATCTATACTTTTTGACCTTGCAAGGCTTGGTTACCTTACCATTGAAGAGGAAGAATCCAAAAAAATGCTCTTTTTCAAAAACAAGGATTATAGAATTAAGATAAATAAAGAGCCTGAACAGGAACTAACTTATCATCTTAGAAAATTCCTTTGGGGTCTCATTAAGAAAGGTGGTAGAGATTTTCTTATCTCCGAACTAAAGGGCGAATTCTACGGTTATTACCAGAAAGTGAAGAAATCCATTTACAAATCAACGATGGAGAAAAAGGCATTCTACGGTAATCCTGAAACTATAAGGGCCCTTTACTTAGGCATAGGAATACTTATTCTTTTCCCTGGATTCTTCTTTATGACAATATTCCCGAAGGGAGGAATTTCCATAATGCTCACAGGAATAATCTTCACCATTTTTTCAAGGGGGATGCCAAAGTGGACACCTGTTGGGAGAAGAATTCTCCAGAGTATACTCGGATTCAGGGAATTTCTGATGAGGGTTGAGAAAGACAGGCTGAAGAGGATGCTCGATGAGCAACCAACAGTCTTTTTTGATTATCTTTCCTATGCAGTTGCACTTGGTGTTGTGGACGAATGGGCTGAGAGGTTCAGTGGGCTTGAGGTTACCACTCCCGGGTGGTATGTTGCTCCGGGGATGGGTAATGTTGTAGCTGCAAATATAGTTGCGAACTCAATTGGTAACAGTATTGGGGCTTTTTCCTCCACTATGTCTCCTCCACGGGGAAGCTCCAGTGGGTTCTCGGGTGGAGGGGGATTTTCTGGTGGAGGAGGTGGTGGCGGAGGTGGTGGAGCCTGGTAAGATAACTTAAGTTATTCATTAACCTTGACTTTTTGTAAATAGGATTTTACTTTATCCTTTATGGATAGAACGTCACTGATTTTATTGTGGTTCTTTATATTCATAAGAGCAGTTATCTTTTTCGGGATAGTGTATTTTATTGTAGTTGAATACAGGAAATACAGAAGGAAGCGAGAGGAAAATGAAAGACGGGATTGAAGAAGTCCTTCTGATAGAAAGTAAGGCAAAGAAGATTATAAGAGAAGCAGAAAGGGAAGCAGAGAAAATAAGAAGGGAAGCAGAAAAGACGAGTAAGAGTATTATAGCAGATGAAAAGATGAAGGCAAAGTCTATAATTGAAGGATATAAATCAAAGGTCAAAAGTGCCCGAAGAATTGATGAAATTGATATAGAAAAGGAAGCAGCCACTCTTGAGAATGAGCTTTTGAGTCGTTACGAAAAGGTAAAGAGAGAAATGATAGACAAATTTATTGATTTTCTATTGAATCTATAAATGTACTATTCTATATATCCTAAACTCAGAGCTATATACTCATTTCTTCCCACCATTAAAGAGGAGGAATCTCTTATAAAAGCGAGGGGTCTCTCGGGATTCAACAAAAGGATAAGGGAGCTCAAAATCCTTAAGCGGTTTCCCCTAAAGGATAACAATATAGAGAGACATTTCACTTTAATACCCTTTGAACTTGGTATCGTGGTTTATAATCGTCTCTCTGGTTCGCCCAAGAGATTTTTTAAAAACTACATGAGAATCTATGAACTAAAGGACATAAAAAGGGTCCTGCACGGCACTAGAGGTCGCTACTTTCTTTACCTTGAGAAAGAAAAACTTGTCCTTGCTGAAATTGGCGAATCTCTACAAGGTGGATTCTGGGATGAGGTCTGGGATAAGGGATATTCCCGATACAGAGACACAGAAAAAATATCTGATATAGAGATAAAGCTCGATCATCATTATTATCGTATGTTACTTAAAACCGCTGATGAACTGCCATTATCGGATAGACTTGAGACAAAAGAACTTATCCTGAACTGGATCAATTTACAGAATAAGGTCTGGCTCTATCGTTTAAAGCAATATTACAATATGGAAGCCTTCGAAATAAGACGATTCCTTATTCCAGAAGGCGATGTTTATCAAGAGATAGAAGATACTGAAGGAATAACTAAGATTTCTATGAAGATGGAATTCTATAAAACATGTTATAAAGATTTCAAGATGAAGATGTTCTCTATGAAGTCTATCCTTGCATTCTTCGTTTTATTAAATCTTAATATTGAGGGGATACTATCTATCTATAATGCAAAATTGCTGGATATAGAAGAAGAAAGGATTAAAACGCTAATAGGTATCTTGTGATATGTGGGTTCCTGAATTAATGACTCGGTTTTTGCTTGCGACAACTAAGGATGACCTTACAGAGGTCCTCGAATTCTTTGGCAAAGAGGGGAAGTTTCATATTGTCAATCTCTCTAATGAAAAGTTAGAGGAGCCCGGGTATGGAGAAACCTATCAGAGTTTAAAGGAACAGAGAGAAATAATGGAAGGTATTGTGGGATACTTTGATATAAAGACTAAAAAAGAACTTCCAGTCCATGCTGTAGACGCAACAGCAGTGGAAAAAGAAGCTGGAGAATTTATTTTTAAATTCCAAGATGAGTTAGGCAAGAAACAGGAAAGGTTGAAGGGATTTAGGGAGAAGGAGATAGAACTCAACATTATTTCTGAACTCCTCACACTTCTTCCGGAATCCCTGACCCCTATAGAGGATTTGAGGGAAGGTAAATTCTTTAAAATGAAAGGAGGAATGATTCCTGAAGCTGAGCAGGAGACATTGGACAAAGCAATAGAGGGAATAGACATCTTTGCATTTACGAGGCCAGTAGAGCTAGGTAGAATTCCAATAATCCTTTTCTATCATAGAGAGGATGAAGAAATGGTTTTGAAGATCCTGAGGCAGGCTCGATTTACTGAGGTAGAAGGTTTTAATAAACTAAAAGGTCCTATCTTAGAATTGAAGGATTCTATTGAAATAGGTTTCTGGGAAATAAGGGAAGAAAGGGCACATATCCAAGCTTCCATTCAGGAAATGGGGGAAGATGTAGAAGGGAGAATATTGGAGTTAAAGATGGATATAGAGATTTCGCTTATGGAATTGGAGTGGGTAAACAGGATGGCAAGAACAGAGAATGTATTTTTCATTGACGCATATCTTCCATTTAGGGTTGTTCCAAAGGTTAAGGAAAAGTGTGGAGGACTTAGTCTATATGTACTGAGCGAAGAGATGGTAGCAAGAAACTCTGAAGATGCTCTGAATACTCCCACGAAACTTAATAATTTTCCATTATTCCGACCATTTGAATTCCTTGTTAAAACCTATGGTGCTCCAGCCTATCGAGGAATTGACCCAACAATTCCTACAGCTTTTACATTTCTTCTTATGTATGGTATTATGTTTGGAGATATGGGGCATGGGTTGATTCTTGTGTTAGCTGGTATAGGATTATATTTCCTTAAGTACTTAAGGAAATATGCGATTTTCCCGATTGCAATGGGTGTTTCTTCCATTATTTTTGGAACCCTCTTTGGAGAATTTTTTGGAACCCATCCATTCAATCCAATCTGGTTTTCCCCATTTGAAAACCCTGAGAAGGCAATGCTTTTTGCGGTCTATCTTGGAATTGGAATAGTAACCATTGGATTTATTCTGCGTCTTGTTGAGGAAAGCTTGAGAGGGAATAAGGAAGAACTGCTCCTTTCGGGTGAAGGTTTGCCTGGCTTCATATTCTATCTCTCGATAATCTTCTTAGCATTTTCAGTGGTAAAAAATTGTTCAGGGAAAGTAATCATCAGCGAAGCTTTAATCACAGCGGTCTCAGTTTTTGTTGTTGCTTTTGGGAAGCCCTTGAAGGAAGCAATGACTGAAGGTCTAAATACCAATCATCTCCTTGTATCTCTGGGTGAGATGATTCATCTAACCCTTGCTGTGATTTCCAATACCCTTTCCTTTATTCGAGTTGCTGCGTTTAATATAGCTCATGTCATTCTCACTATCTCAATAATTACAATTGCAGAGATGATTGGCAAGATGGTAGGTGCTGGGGGGTATTCAACACTCATTTTTGGTAATTTGTTTATAATAGTTCTCGAAGGACTGATAGTCTTCATCCAGGCACTCAGATTAGAATACTATGAGTTCTATTCGCGTTTCTTTCTGAAGGGTAAATCACTGTATGAACCAATGAAGATATCATAGGAGGTAATTATGAATAGTTTTAAGTCCATAATAAAACATTTAAAAACACTTAATACAGGATTCATCGTTGCTGCATCTTTGCTTGTGCTGATAGGAATACTTGTTCTTGTTATCCCGCTAACCCTATTTGGTGCAGAGGAAGCTGCAACAGAGGCTGTGCGTGGACAATCGGCAGGATTTGCATTCCTTGCGGCAGGACTCTCTATCTCTGTGTCTGTGATAGGAGCAGGTATTGCGCTCTCAAGGATTGGAGCGGCTGCAATGGCTGCCCTTGCCGAAAAACCCGAGATTATGGGTTCTGCCATTGTATTTGCTGGACTTGCTGAAGGACTTTCAATCTGGGGTCTGATTGTGGCGGTGCTTATATTAGGAAAGATATGAGGATTAAATTCATAGGGGAGGAATTCACCTGTCTAGGATTTGACCTCGCTGGTGTGTTGGGAGTGGTGGCAGAGGATAAGGAATCACTTGAGGAAGAATTCGAAAGCGCCCTCAATGATGAGGATTTAGGACTTTTATTTATAACTGAGAGCGAGGCAGATCTGATAAGAGAGAAAGTAGAAAAACAGAAAACTGAGGGAGAGATGCCTCTTGTTGTGGAAATTCCTTCCAGGGCTGGCTGGAAGGAAAGAGGAAGGGCATTGCAGTTAATCAAACGAGTATTATCTATAAAGGTATGAAGAAAGGCATAAAGGAATTAGAGAAAAAGATACTTGATAGGGCTTACGAAGAAGCAGAGCAGTTAGTTTCCAAAACAAAGAAGGCGAGGGAACGTATAATTAGGATGGCAAGAGAAGAGGCAAAAGAAATAGAGGGAGAGGCTAAAAGGAAGGGTGAGAAAAACTTCGAAATAGAGAAGAAGAGAATAAAGTCAGAAAAGGCGATAGATGAAAGAAAGGGAATCCTAATTATGCACCAGAAGATATTTGAACGTCTAACTCTGGACTTGGAAGAGCAGTTATTTGAAATGCTTAAAAACAATGAATTTAATGATTGGATCAAAGCAAAATGCGAAGAAATCATCCGTATTGAAAAAGATAAAATGCTCTTTGTTGCAAGAGAAGAAGATATGGATATATATAAAGAAATAGTGGACGGAATAGAAAATATAAGTTTAATAATTGAACCCATTGGACCAGGTTTCCTATTGAGAGGAGAAAAAAATGAGTATGATTTCCGATTTCGTCTCCTTTCTCAAAATCTCATTCATGAACATAGAAAAATGGTTATGTCAATATTAGGCGAATGAAATGGGTGGAGGAATAATCTTCCGCATCTCAGGTCCAGTTGTAGTATCAAAGGAGACCTCTGGTATTATGATGAATGAAGAGGTGAGGATTGGAGACGAGGGACTTATAGGCGAAGTTATTGAGATAAAGGGAGATGAGGCTGTAATCCAGGTGTATGAGGAAACAACGGGAATATGTCCGGGGATTAAGGTTTATGGGACCGGTAGTCCCCTATCTGTCGAATTAGGCCCTGGTCTTATCAGTCAAACTTTTGATGGTATCCAGCGTCCCCTGACTACTATAAAAAAAGAACATGGAATATTTATCAAGAGGGGTATGAAAGCTCCTCCGTTACCAAGGGATAAGGAATGGAATGTAGATATCCACCTAAAGGAAGGTGATGAGGTCAGTCCTAATACAATTATTGGTGTAGCTGAAGAGACAAGTCTCGTGAATCACCGAATCTTAATACCGCCAGGAATATCAGGAAAGGTGGCCGAAATAATCAAATCTTCTTCCTATAAGGTGGATGATCCAATATGTATAGTGGAGGGGGAAGATGGGGTAATGAAAGAGTTAACCCTATTCCATAGATGGCCAGTCCGGCAGAAAAGGCCCTTTAGGAAGAGACTTCCGCCGAGAGAGATACTCTTCACTGGACAAAGGGTGATTGACTCTATTTTCCCAATTGCAAAAGGAGGTGTTGCAGCGATTCCTGGAGGGTTTGGGACAGGGAAGACTGTAACCCAGCATTCTCTTGCTAAGTGGGTTGATGCGGATATCATTATATTTATTGGTTGTGGGGAGAGGGGAAATGAAATGGCGCAGGTCTTAGAGGAGTTCCCAAAGCTTAAAGATCCGAGAACGAACAAGGCTCTTATGGAAAGAACAATCCTTATTGCAAATACATCCAACATGCCTGTTACGGCAAGGGAATCCAGCATTTATACAGGTATTACCATGGCAGAATATTTCCGTGATATGGGTTATGATGTAGCACTTATGGCAGATTCCACATCAAGATGGGCAGAGGCCTTAAGGGAGATCTCCGGTAGAATGGAGGAAATGCCAGCAGAAAGGGGTTATCCAGCTTATCTTGGGTCCCGCTTGGCAGAATTCTACGAACGAGGTGGTAGGATGGAAGTTGCAGAAGATAGGGTTGGTTCCATTTCAATAAATGGTGCAGTCTCACCTCCTGGAGGTGATTTCTCAGAACCGGTTACGAGTAACACCAAACGATTCGTTCGCACATTCTGGGTCCTTGATAGAGACCTTGCGTATGGAAGACACTATCCCGCAATATCCTGGATAGATTCATATTCAGAATATTTCGATGATGTCAGCACTTGGTGGGAGGAGCAGGGTGTCCCAATTAGAGATCTTAGGGGTAAAGTGATGGAAATACTCCAGCAGGAAACCAAACTTCGCCAGATAGTCCATCTTGTTGGTGAAGGAGCCCTGCCAGAAAGGGAGAGATTGACCCTTAAGGTATCTGAGCTTATCAGAGAGGGATTCCTACAGCAAAATGCCCTATCTGATGTAGATGCATATTGCAGTCCTAAAAAGCAATATAGAATGCTAAAGATAATTTTGGATTTTGGGGATGGCGCAGAAGATCTGCTAAAGAGGGGAGTTCCTCTCTTTAAAATCATAGAACTCCCTGAGTTTTCAGATATTAAAAGAATGAGAATGGAAATCCGGAATGAAGAGATAGAGAAGTTCGACGAATTGGAAGATAGAGTGAGAATTGAGTTTGAAAGACTTAAGAGTGAATATGGATAGTGTATACGAGAAGAAACATATAGGTGCGCGTGAGATAATAGGTCCCCTTCTTATTGTGGATGATGTAGAAGGTGTAGGTTTCGGAGAATTGATTGAAATAGAACAGAGGGGAATGAAAAGGCTTGGGAGAGTCCTAGAGGTAGCTGGGGACCGTGCCGTATGTCAGATTTTCGCCGGAACATCCGGGATAGACAGGGAGCAAGTGCGGGTTCGCTTTACTGGAACTTCTATGAAAATTCCTGTATCAGAAGAGATGGTTGGTAGAACCTTTGATGGACTTGGGTTCCCTATAGATGGTGGGGGAGATATAATAGGCGAAGAAGAACGAGATGTTAATGGATATCCTTTGAATCCAGATGCAAGGGAATACCCACGGGATAATATTTTATCAGGTATTTCAGCAATTGACGGACTTGCTACACTGATTCGCGGTCAAAAACTACCGATATTTTCCGGCTCCGGATTGCCACATAATGAGGTAGCCGCTCAGATTGTCAACCAGGCAAAAATCGCAAGGGAAGAGGATTTCAATATCATATTTGCAGGCTTGGGTATGAAAGCCGATGATGCTTCCTTCTTCTTGAGAAAATTTGAAGAAGGTGGGACTCTCAGCCATCTTATTACTTTCCTTAACCTTGCTGATAGTCCTTCAGTGGAACGTCTGATAACACCCAGGTGTGCGCTCACTGTAGCAGAATATCTTGCATTCGATAAGGGAAAGCATGTTCTTGTGATAATGACCGATCTAACTAATTACTGTGAAGCTCTACGTGAGGTTGCGTCAGCAAGAGGAGAAGTCCCCGCTAGGAAAGGGTACCCTGGATATCTATACAGTGACCTTGCCTCCCTCTATGAGCGCACGGGGCGAGCAGAAGGGAGGGAGGGCTCTATAACCCAGATTCCCATACTCACAATGCCAAATGATGATATTACACACCCGATACCTGATCTTACAGGATATATCACAGAGGGACAAATCGTTCTATCAAGAGAATTGCATCAGAAAAGCATTTATCCTCCTATTGATATTCTCTCCTCACTTTCCCGATTGATGAAGGATGGTATAGGTGAGGGACAGACAAGAAGAGACCATCCAAACCTTTACAGTCAGTTATATGCATCTTATTCACGGGTAGAGAGGGTTCGGTCGCTTGCCGCTATAATTGGAGAGGAAGAATTATCCGAAACTGATCGAAGTTATATCAAATTTGGGGATGCCTTTGAAAGAGAGTTCTTAAATCAGGGGAGAGCAGAGATTCGATCGATTGAGGAGACTCTGAAATTAGGTTGGAAGATCTTAGGCTTACTTTCAGAGTCAGAACTCACCAGAGTGTCCAGAGAAGAAATAGAGGAATTCTGGGGTAAATAAATGCCTATAGCACCCACCTATAGTAATCTCTTGAAGTTAAAGAAAGAATTATCTATAGCAGAGGAGGGATATAACCTCCTGGATGAGAAGAGAGAAGTTATGATAATGGAACTTATGGATAACGTTCACGGTTATAAGGAGATGGAAGAGGAGTCGACAGAAAAACTAAAGGAGGCTTACAGAGCACTTGAGGCAGCATTTGTTTCAATGGGAAAAGGGAAATTGAAGCGGTTTTCAGGAGGAAGTGAGGAGCCCTCTGTAGATATCAGGATGAGATCAGTTATGGGTGTCCCTGTCCCTGAGCTCCTTGTTGATGTCCCGGAAGAAGGTCCTCAGGCATCCCTCGAGTCTACGGATGAGAATTTTGATCAAGCATTTTTGAGATTTAAAGATGTGTTGAGACTACTTGCCGAATGGGCAGCAAGAGAAGTTCTCCTGTGGAGGTTAGGAGCAGAAATCAACAAGACCCAGAAGAGAGTAAATGCTCTCAACAATATATTTATACCCAATTATAAAGAGAATATTAAACGGATAGAGGATGCTTTAGAAGAGGAGGAGAGGGAGGAGTTCTTCAGGCGAAAGAGATTAAAGCTAAGGGAGCAATAATAATGGAAAGGATTCTGTTATATATAGTTTCAGGAGAGGCAAGAGCATCATGGGATAGAGCAATTGAACTAAGTCAAAGTCTTCCCGCCACCCTATTTGCCTTATTTATTGTAGACAAACAGACGGTGGAGAGGGTAGCAAAACTAAAAGGCTCAGATGAGGTAGATATAGCAATAGAGATTGAGGAGGAAGGCTGGAAATATCTCTATCATCTTGAGGAAAAATCGGTAGAGAGTGGAGTGAAGACAGCCCTGTTCCTGAAAGAGGGTAATTCAATAGAGGTAATCCGTAACTTCGTAAAGGATAGGGAGATTGATCTTCTTATTGTGGGGTACAAGAGAGGTGGGGGAATAAGAGGCAGGAAATATGAGAGGATGATTGAACAGTTGATCGAGTATATACCCTGTCCGGTTCTCGTTGAAAAAGAGGGAGGGAAATAATGATTGAAGAACTGTTGGATGAGGATTTGATTCTTATCGTAGATAACGTTGAGGATAAATTCAAATTAATAGAGATGATGGTGGATAAAACATTGAGTAAAGGTCTGATAATGACAAGAGAGCCTATATTGGACAAGATCAGGGAACGAGAGGAACTGGAAAGCACCGGTGTGGTCGAAGGTATAGCTATACCACATGCACGCACAGAAGCGGTCAAGGATCTTCTTCTTGGTGTAGCAATCGTAAAAGAAGGATTAGATTTTCAATCATTAGATGGTAAACCCGTTTATATTGTATTCCTGATTGTTGCACCTGAAGAGGCAAAAAAGAAGTATATCAACGTCCTCGCCCGGATTTCACGTATGTGCCGGCAGGAAGAATTCAGAGCAGCTTTAAAAGAAGCATCGTCTCCTTCTGAGGTTCTGGAGATCATAAGGAAATTCGACGTTTAGGGCCTCAATATGAATACTCAAAAAGCTCTAAAATCTATTTTTATAATCTCAGTTTTCCTAATGTTTTGACAGAATATCCTAAAAAAAATAAAAAACCCCTTGACATAAAGGAAAATTGTGCTTAAATCTTTATATATCAAAGTAAAACAACAATACAAGGAGGAATTTTATGAACAAGAAAGAATTGATAGATAAAATTGCAATGGATGTAGGTTGTAAGAAAAAGGATGCACAGGCTATGGTTGAAAGTTTCGCTAAGCACGTTACGAATGCATTGAGAAAGAAAGACAGAGTAGTTCTTGTAGGATTTGGCGTATTTGATGTGAAACACAGGAAAGCCCGTATAGCAAGGAATCCGCAGAATCCTTCCCAGACTGTTAAAGTTCCCGCGAGAAATGTACCAGTCTTTAGGGCAGGTAAAAGCCTCGCGGACGCTGTAAGATAAAAAGAGTCTTAGAAGTGAAATAAGGCCAGGAATTATTCTTCTGGACCTTGAAAGACTTGTAATCCAGAATCTTCGGGAGAAAAGAACCTGGATAGGTGATGATGTAGCTGTAGAAAGAGGACAACTGATAACAACTGATTCAATAATTGAGGGAGTACATTTTACTCCCTCATATTTTTCTTACGAAGATATTGGTTATAAAGCCCTTGCAGCTGCACTTTCAGACATAGCAGCAGAAGGGGGTAGACCTCTTTGGTACTTACTTAATCTTGGCCTTAGAAAAGATAATACCATAGAAAACGTTAGTTCATTAATTCGTGGCATGGAAGAACTGGAAGACAAATACTCCTTGAAGCTCATAGGTGGTGACACAGTTCGTTCACCTGTCTTACTCTTGAGTGTGGTGGTTGGTGGTAAGTCTTTTAATCCTGTTCCCCGAAGTGGCGCAAATGCTGGTAACTATTTATACATAACGGGTAGTATTGGTGGCTCAAAGATGGGATTATATGCTCTTAAAAACAGGATTGATTCTCCTGTAAAAAAGTATCACTTGAGACCTAATATAAGATGTGATGAAGGATTATATCTCAATAAGAACTACAAAATCACGTCAATGATAGATATATCAGATGGGTTACTTATCGACGCAAATCATTTAGCAGAGGAAAGCAGAAAGAGATTGGATATCGAGCTTGCAAAGATACCTGTGTGTCCAGAGTGCAAAGATTTTGCAGAAAAACATTCCATAGACCTTACGGAAACAGTCTTGACCTCTGGTGAGGAATTTGAACTTCTCTTTACATCTCCAGATGATATAGAAGAGGACTTTGTTAGTATTATTGGCAAAGTGTTAGCTGGTGAAGGGGTTTATATAGACAAAGAGAGGACTCCACCCCGTGGCTATAGACATTTTTAAAGAATAAAATACTAAAAAACTTATTGTTGGAATTTATTCAATAGAGATGTATATCTTTTGTCCAACTCATCTAATCTTTTGTTGGTTTCTTTAAGTTCTTTATTTAACTCATCAAGTTTCTTTTCGAGATTGTTGATGGAACTTTGGATATCTTCTATCCCCTTCTTTGCTTTTAATCCCTGTCCGGCTTCAACCTTCTTGGAGATTATATCAATCCTTTTCTGCAATTCTGATATCCCTTCCGATGGAATCTTATCCGAGCAGCCAATGAAGACGAGTACAAAAGGAAGTAACAGCCACCATTTATTCATACGAATCCCCCTTTAGTAAAATAAATAACTGATTTTTCAAGACCCTTTTTGTTTTTTCCTCTGGAATGCCTTTATATTCCGCATAAACGCGTCTTTGCCTACCCATTCTATCGGAGTATTTTTAAAAATATGTTTGAACTCATCTTGAGATAATTCTCCTAAATAATCAATATCTGGATTCATGAGTCGTTCTTCTGGAAGAAAATCTTTTATTACTGTGGTCTTTACATCTTTATTGAATGGACATACCTCTTGGCAGATATCGCATCCGAATATATAGGGGTTACCAGGAGATGGAAACCATCCAGGCAGTTTGCCTCTGTTCTCTACAGTTTGATAAGCAGTGCATAGATTAGTATTAAGATGGTATGGTGAGATTAGCGCATTTGAGGGACAAGAGTATAAGCATATCTCGCATCTTCCGCACCTATCATTGGCAGGAGAGTCTGGCTCAAGTTCAATATCCAGCAGAACCTCTCCAAGGAAGACCCAGGAGCCAAATTCTTCTGTTATAAGCAGGGTATTTTTACCTATCCATCCAATACCTGCCCTCTGTGCTAACTCCTTTTCGAGGAGTGGTCCTGTGTCCGTATAGTATTTTATTTGTTTTGTCTCTGTGGTGGAAAGTATGAAGGTTGAAAGTTCCAGAAGCTTCTCTGTTAGAACATAGTGATAGTCTCTGCCCATTGCGTATCTTGATATACGAATTCCCTCTTCCTTGAGGTTGGGCAATGGACCCTGATAATAATTTAAGCCTACCATTACAATGCTCTTTGTCCAGTTGAATCTTAATAATGGAGACTGCCTTACCTCTTTTGTTAGCTCAAGGTAATTCATATCGGCATGCATACCCTCCAAGAGCCACTTCTCATATGCTTTTTTATATTTAGAGGGAGAGAGGTCAGTTATGCCCACAAGGTCAAAGCCGATCTCTCTTGCTTTTTCCTTTATTATTCCTTTGGTATCCATATGTACTTATGTAATCTTCTTATTTCCTATAGTGTTGAATTTCTTCACCAAAATCAGTTATTCCTTTCCTTACATATCCCACTTGACAGTTATTCATAACTGGGTATATATTGCTTAAATAAGCGGAAGTGGCGGAACTGGTAGACGCGCTGGGTTCAGGGTCCAGTGGCTTTCAAGCCGTAGGGGTTCAAATCCCCTCTTCCGCATGCTTTTACTAACACTTACTTGAAATCTGGTTCCTATAGAGTTCTCTTTATTATATATTCCCTTTATTTACTACCTTCCCATCCACAATTGTAAGTACACATCTACCTTGTATTGAGAATGGATCTCCCTCAAAGACTGCAATATCAGCATCCATACCTTTTTTTATTCTGCCAATTCTATCAGATACGCCACAGATTTTCGCTGCATTGGATGTAACTGCCTTAAGGCCTTCTTTCCAGGGTAGCCCTTCCCTTATAGAGTATCCGACCATAAGTGGCAGTGAATTGATAGGTAGGACTGGGGCATCTGTCATTATTGCGAAGAGAATTCCATTCTCATAGAGGATTTTTGGTGTCTTGAATGTGATTTCCTTGAGCTCGACTTTGACTCGTGCAGAAAGCGAGGGTCCGACTACAACGGGAACACCTTTTTTTGCTACAAAGTCAACAATTAAATGAGATTCGGTTCCATGCTCTATAACAAGGTTAACATCAAACTCATCCCTTATTCGTATAAAGGTGGCAATATCATCGGCACGATGTGCATGTCCACGAATTGGTATCTCTTTCTTTATGACCTTGGATAGAGCCTCTAACTTTGTATCAAATTCAGGGCCTTTATTTTTTTTACCAGCAGGCTTTTCCTTCTTTCTGATATACTCTTTTGCTTTCTCGAGTGCTTCCCTGAGGAGTGCTGCATTTGCCATTCTTGTTGAAGGGCTCTTCTTCTGTTCGCTATAGACCGCTTTGGGATTCTCGCCGAGAGCCATTTTCATCCCTGCCGGATCTAAGACGATACGTTCATCGATTATCGAGGAGCCTGCCGTCTTAACAACTAAGTTCTGTCCTCCTATTACATTACCACTCCCTGGCCCTGTTAATAAAGATGTTATTCCAGCGGTTGCTGCGTCTTTGAAGCCGAGGTCATCAGGATTTATAGCATCAATTGCCCTGAGATGGGGGGTTATTGGGTCTGTCATTTCGTTACCATCTGCACCAGGCTCACCAATAGCTTCCTCATATATACCAACATGAGAGTGAGCATCAATTAGTCCTGGTGTTACTATCTTGCCCGACACATCAATTATCTTAGCGTCTTTCACAGTAATATCAGGACCCACCTTTATGATCTTTCCTTTATCAATTAGGATATCACAGTTCTTTCTAATCTTTTCGGGTGTATGTATCTCTCCTTTCTTTAAAAGCAACATTTTACCCTCCGTTTAATTGTTCAAGTCTTTTGCTCTTATTCTGTGTTCCCTTTTTCTTCAGTTTTTTCTGGTTTTTTCTTCATACAAACCTTCTTCATGACAATATCCTTTAATGGTCTGTCATTTTTATCTGTTTTTTCCTCTGCTATCTTGTTCATGGTTTCAATTCCTTCCAATACCTGTCCTACAATTGTGTATTTACCATCAAGAAATTCTAATCTCTTCAAGCATATATAAAATTGAGAGCCATTTTCATCCGGTTTTGCTTTTGCCAATGCCACCGTTCCGACTAAGTGTTTTAGGTCAAGGGAAAACTCATCTTTAATATAGTAACCTGGACCGCCGTATCCGTCGTTGGAAGGGTCGGCATCCTTTGTATTGGGATCTCCTCCCTGAATGACAAAACCCGGGATGACTCGATGGAAGGTGGTGCCATTATAGAAACCTTTTTTTACTAACTTGATGATATTATTCACATTTTCGGGAGCCTTATCAGGAAATAATGCAAATTCTATATTCCCGAAATCCGTATCTATTACAACAATTTCCTTTTGAGCCCGCGCATATTCTAACTGATCAAATGCAGGAAGGGAAAACGATAACATTAAAATAGGTAACAAAATAGTATACCCTTTCATAAAACCTCCTTGGGTTTCGATTTATTTTTTGGTGATTTTAACTCAGTATATTATCCTATTATCTCTTTGTCAACCAGTTCCTCCGGTTAATTTCGTGGCGGAACGGAGTATACAAGATAGTTGAGTGGTAAAACAACCCATCTATTCATATACTCATTAACAGGTAGAAACCCTTGACTATTGGTATTGATGTAGTTATTTTAAAATGAAGAATAGTATAGTAAAATATTATTTTCGAATTTCTAAAAGGAGTTATCAATGGTCATAATCAAAAATTTTGAAGGGATTTTAACTCTTAGAGGAATAGTAGTACTAAATCAGAAGATTGATATAATCTCAAAACAGAAAATTTCTTTGGATGATTTTCAATCCAAACTTGAATTTCATCCTCCGTGTGTCTTAGTGATGCAGAGTAATGGAAGATATTATGGATGACATATTAAGTATTCTCATAATAGATGACAACCCTGATGATTGGTCTTTGATTGTTCGCCTGTTGAAGTACGAATTTCCTGACGCGAGGATCAATCAAGTTCTTGAAGAAGAGGGCTTTAATCGAGCCTTAAGGGAGGCTGATTTTGACCTTGTTATTACGGATTACAAGCTAAAGTGGAGCGATGGATTAAAGATCTTGCGTTCTGTTAAAGAACGTTTTCCTGAAACCCCTGTGGTTATGTTCACTGATAACGGTAATGAAGAAATAGCTGTGGAAGCAATGAAGGCTGGCCTTGATGATTATATCGTTAAATCACCCACACACTTTGTCCGCCTGGCTGGTGCGATACAGCAAGTTTTAAAAGGAGAAAAGCGCAGTAAAGCGTCGAAAGAATCAGAAACCCGCTATCAGAAACTGTTTGAACGAGTTCCCATTGGACTCTACCGAACCGCTTTGGATGGAAGAATTCTTGACGCAAATCCAGCTCTTTTGAGAATGTTAGGTTACCCTGATCGAGAATCTCTTTTTTTGGTTAATGCTAAAGAGCTTTACGTAAATCCTGAGGATCGTAAGCGGGAGAGGAAGATGATAGAACGTGATAGGATAGTTCAAGGATTTGAAACACAATTACGGAGGCTTGATGGCAAGATTATCTGGGTAAAGGATATTACTTACACTGTTCGGGATAATGATGGAAAGCCACTATATTACGAGGGAAGTTTAGAGGACATCACCGAGCATAAAAAAGATCAAAAAGATTTGAATCTACAGGAGACTTATTTTCAGCAACTCTTTGAAAATTCTCCTGAAGCTATTACAATGGTAGATAAGAAGGATAGGATAGTCCGTTCGAATAAATGTTTCCAAGAGCTCTTTCAATATAATTCAGAAGAAATAGAGGGTATACATATTAATGATTTAATTGTGCCAGATGATCTTGCAGAAGAAGCATCCGGAATATCTCAAAAGGTTCTTAATGGCGGAGTAGTTCAAGCGGAAACTGTGAGAAAACGGAAGGATGGAAGTTTGGTTGATGTAGCATTACTTGGATACCCTATGTTTGTAAATGATGATCTGGTTGGAATTTATGCTATATATAAGGATATCACTGGACGAAAGGAAGCAGAAGAGGCACTGCGCGAATCCGAAGAGAAATACCGCATTCTGGTAGAAGAAAGCCATGATGCCATATATATGCACAGTGGCAATAAGCTTCAATTCGTGAACTATAAGATATGCGATATCACAGGCTATACGAAAGAGGAACTTTACCAGATGGAGGTATGGGATATTATTCATCCAGAAGATAGAGATAGGATGAAGGAGATTGTCAAGAGGAAGGAGAAGGGAGAGAGAATGCCGAAGACTTATGAAGCAAGGTTGCTTACAAAGGATGGGGGTGTAAAGGTCGCTGAATTTGCTGTTGATAAGGTCAAATTTAAAGGGGAGTATGCAGTTTTGGGTACTGTAAGGGATATAACCGAATATAAAGAGATGGAAGATGAGATTCAAAGAGCCGAGAAACTTGAAACCATAGGTATTCTTGCAGGTGGTATCGCTCACGATTTCAACAATCTCTTGACCGGAATAATGGGTAATCTCTCTCTTGCAAAAATGCATGTAGCGACCGATGATGAGGCATTCAAGGTATTGACTGAAGCTGAGAAAGCATCCAGAGAAGCAGGGAAATTAACCCAGCAGTTACTCACCTTCTCCAAGGGTGGAGCACCAATAAAAGAGGCAGCTTCTATTACTGAAATAATTAAGGATTCAGCTGAGTTTGCCCTCAGGGGTTCTAATGTAAGGTGTGATTTTCATTTCCCGGATGATCTATGGATGGTTGAAGTTGATAGAACTCAGATGAGCCAGGTAATAAACAACCTTATAATCAATGCTGACCAGGCGATGCCAGAGGGTGGTATAATAAAGGTGAGTGCTTCTAATATTACTATTTCAGAAGACAGTGTTCTTCCAATTGGTCCGGGGCAATATGTAGAGATATTGATGGAAGATGAAGGTGTTGGTATACCAGAGGAGCATCTTTTAAATATTTTTGACCCATTTTTTACTACAAAAGAGGGTGGCAGTGGTCTTGGGCTTGCGACTGTCTATTCAATTATTCAGAGACATAGTGGCTATATAACTTGTGAGTCAGAGGTTGAGTCTGGGAGTACCTTTTACATTTATCTTCCAGCATCGGTGAAAGGGATTGAGAAAGAGGAGATGGAGGAGAGGTTAGAGTCTTCCAAGGGAGGTGTGAAGGTGCTTCTAATGGATGATGAGGAGGTGATAAGGGATGTTGCAGGCAGGATGTTAGATAGGCTTGGATATAAGGTGGAGTTTGCGAGTAGCGGTGAGGAAGTGATTGATATATATAAACAGGCCTTTCAGTCTGGGGATTGTTTTGATATAGTCATAATGGATTTAACTGTTCCCGGGGGGATGGGTGGTAAAGAGGCCATAGAGAAACTTCTAAAGATTGATCCAGATATTAAGGCTATAGTTTCGAGTGGATATTTCAATGATCCAGTAATGGCAAACTTTAAGGACTATGGGTTCAGTGGCGTTGTTCCAAAACCATATGATATAGACGAATTGGGAAAGGCAGTGAAGGAGGTTATAGAAGGAGGGAATGAACAAAAATAAATTAGACTTTACAAGCTATAGAGAACACAGCTTAAAATGTCTATAACAGAGTGGATAACAAAATGTATTCAGATTAATCTATCCTGGATTTACGAGCCATAAAAGAATATGTTGATTTTCTTTAAATGCAAAATCTTGCATGAAATAAGCTATATAGTAAAAAACGAACGATTAGGAGGTAGATGATGGAGGAAATAAGGTATACGCCAATAGGCATTGTTCATTCTCCTTTTAAGGGAAAAGAAAACACACCTCAACAAACGTTTTATGGACGCGATATCAGCGCAACAGTTGAGGTATTTCCTGAGTATGTAGATGGACTTTTCGATATTGAAAAAATTTCTCACATTATTTTATTATGCCATTTTCATAAATCAAATACTAAGACCTTAACTGCGAAACCACCACAGGATGAAAAAACGCGTGGAGTTTTTGCCTCAAGGTCACCAAATCGTCCTAACCCGATTGGACTATCAACAGTTCGTCTTCTGAAAGTATGTGGAAGAATACTGTACGTGCGTAATGTAGATATCATAGATGGAACACCAGTGCTGGATATAAAACCTTATGTCGCTGAGATCGATTTAAAAAAGAAGAGGCACTTTCGAGGGTTCCTAAGTCTTATAAAGAGAAAGAAAAGCCTGAAGAGAAAGTGTTAAATGAGACCCATGAGGCGGTAAAAGAGATTTTAGAAGATGCACTTTCTGCCCCTGTTTATGTCGCAATATTGGTAGACAGGAGAGTGAAGTATCCTGAATTATTCTAAATTCACTACCATTTATCAGGTCAGGCCAGGAAATCTGGCCTGACTATAAGCCTTGGTTGTGCGAGAACTGCCCGGAGGCTAATGGCAGATGAAGTAAAAGACCTATATCAAGGAAAGATTCCTCATTCATTTTTTAACTAATTTATAGTATATATAATCCAGTGAGTAAAAGAATAAAGTCAAGAAGGCTGATTGGCTATTGACTTCCTTTTCTTGATTAATATATATCCATCCCCAGTTGTGTGCTGAAGATGGAGATAGATATCTTATAACCTTGTTGGGAGGAAGTGATGTAGATGCCCTTTATGTGGCTGGTTGTGGTCCAACTATGTAAAAGAAGATGTTCCGGGATGCATTTGAGAAAGTTAGTTTCCCGAAAGAAAAACACATTGGAATAGAAATAAGGGGTCTCGATACCGATAATACATATGAGGAAATAAAAAAAGCAATCAAAGGAGATGAATAATGGTTAAATTAAATATGAAGGTATCAAGCCATATTATTGAGAAGGATATAATACAGGAAGGGTAAAGAGGTATAGTTTGTAATAGATAAAAGGATAAAAAGAATCGAAAATATTGTAAGCATGTGAAATTTAGGCTTTATCCCAAAGATTTTTTGGGGGGGAAGCTCAAATAACAAGAGCTCAGGATATTCTGTCCATAATAATGCCCATAAACACCGAGAATATAAGCATATACATTGTGAGGGAAAGAGTAAATATCCACCCAAAGTAATAGATCATCATAGGCAAAAGGGGAAGCTTGACAGCCCTATTGTATAAAAATACTGCAATGAGACCTTTTCTCATGCCTTTTTCCTTTAGTTCCTTAAGTAGAGGATACCAAAGGTATATTGAACCCATTGAGATTATACCCGATATAATTGCGATAACCCATCCCCGCAGACCTGATTTCTTCCCAAGATATTTTATAAGAAACTCATGTTTTAGAAAAAGATTGGTAATAAAGATGAACAGAAAGACTATCAGAATTATGTAAAAGACCCTTAAAAAGATATGTAAAAAATACTGTAAGGAATGAATGACGATTCCCTTATTAAATAAGAATAAAATAACATATATAAATACTGTTGTCCCCAGAAGTATTATGCCTACAGCCTTCTTTTTCTTCATATAACCTTCAGGGTTAATACCACAAGAATAGATATCACTATAGAAAATAAAAATGATAGAATATTTCTCATAATTCCGAACTTCTTGCCTAAAAAATAGCACTCTGCAGGCAACTGGATTATGCCAACAGTTACCCATGAAAGGATAAAGGAAGTTATAGCAATAAGTCCGATACCAACCTTCAATAATTCTCCACCAATGATATAACTCGTTACGGGCTGACCCGTGGAGATACTCCCTATCGCTGCCCCAAGGATGCTATCAATGATAGGATTTTTTGTGAAGAATTTACTGTAAAAAGATTCTGGAACGGCTGAAACATATAGGCTTATAAGTAGTAATATGGAAAGAAAAATAGGAAGTATTTCAAGAAATAAGAGAGATGTCTTTTTTGCAGCCCCAACGAGCCTCTTTTTTTTATAACCTTCAAGTCCCTTTCCTTTCGATTTTTCTATTAACTTTCTAATTTTTTCAGCCTCTCATTTATATCGGCAATTACCTTTCTCAAATGAGTAACCTCTTTCTTGATCCTCTCAAGCTCTTCACTCTCACCTGCATTATGTTCCTCTATAGGAGCTGGTGGGGTGGGGATCTCCATTGTTCTCTGGACGACCTGTTCAACTAAATCCGTTATTCGCCCATACGCACCAACTATTGGCGTTACATCTAACTGGGTGAACCATTCCTGCGCCCTGGGTCCCATTCCACCTGCCACAATCATCTCAGCACCCTTGTTGTGGATATATTGAGGTACAACACCAGGTTCATGGGAATTTATATAAGGGTTATTCTCTACAGTTACATTCTTAACGCTATTACCTTCAACTTCAACAAACGTAAAATATGGACATCTTCCAAAATGGTAGGCAAGAATACCCTCAAGACCCTTATTGTCATCAGAGGAAAATGCAATAATCATAAATTCCTCCTTTTGTCTTTAAAAACCTATTGACTCCATTCTGATTTCAGCAATCCTCTTTGCCTCCTCGAGTAGGTCTAAAACCTCATTTGAAGATAATTTGTAGTAGACCTCAATACCCTCCTTTCTACTCATCACAAGTCCAGCAGATTGGAGTATAGTAAGATGCCGGGAGACAACAGATGGGTGAACAGCAAGAAAGGATGCAATCTCTGAAACAGAATGCTCACCATATCTTAATATCTCAATGATCTTTATACGATGCTCGCAGGAGAGTGCCTTAAAGACCATTGTCCTTACATCACCAAAACTGAATCTTCCTGTTTTCATATCTGCATACATATGCATATAAACATTATAAGGTAAAAAAACCGCTTTGTCAAGGCAGAAATCGTTTTTTTAAAATTTTTAGATAGTGAGTTCTAAGTGCTTGCCAGTATAACGGTATTGATTATGATATTTAATCCCGCAACTGAGTTTCCTTAATCATATGTTCTTTTGTGCAAGTATTATGTAATTCTCAGTCAATGATTATAACGTATCTTGTCATATATGTGTTAATTTTTTGAAAATTTTAATAAAGGACTCTGATATCTCTAATACATTTTTCTTGACATGAAGAATTATTTTAATAGGATTAAAGACGTATGGATATTCATAATTCCGTCAGCCTTGGTGGTGTTCTTGTGTTTCCCATTAGCGTTAAGACGATTCCATTCTTAAATAACCTTGTTGTGAAAATCATGGAATCTTCTACTGTTGGTATAAGGTTTATTTTTGGAAGGCTTACCCTTTCACAGGGACGGCGAGCGAGACTGGACTTAAAAGGGTACTCACATGAAAGCAGGAGGAATTATTATGAAAAACGAGTTGAAAAGAAGATTAAAAAAGGGTGAGAAAACAGTAGGTGCATGGCTCACAATTCCGCATACAGACATTTCGGAATCACTTTCGACCCTACCCTTTGACTGGTTTGTATTTGATCAGGAGCATTCAACATTAGATGACCAATTGACACAACAACTTATGCAGGCTATGCGTGGGAATAAGGTAACACCACTCATCAGGGTTGCCTGGAATGATCCTGTTCTTATAAAGAAAGCCCTGGATACAGGAGCCTATGGTGTTATTGTGCCCTGGGTGAACAGTAGAAAGGATGCACTTAGAGCTGTTAAAGCCTGTAAATATCCCCCACAAGGTGTAAGAGGATGTGGACCAAGGAGGACAATACTTCTTGACCCAGACTATCTAAAGACAGCAAACGACGAAATTCTAATAATAGTTCAGATAGAGACAGAGGAAGCAGCGAATAAAGCAGAAGAAATCTTATCGGTTGAAGGAGTAGACGGTTTCTTTATTGGACCTTTTGATCTTTCGGCTTCGATGGGGATAATGGGGCAGATTTCACATAAGAGGGTTCAGGATGCTATAAATAAGGTTTTTGAGGTTGGGAAGAAAATAGGTGTGGCATCAGGCATCTGGCAGGGTGTGGGTATGACAATTAAGGAAAGATTAGAAGAGGGATGGCAGATGGTGGCCCTTGGGATGGATATAAACTTTCTTATGGATGGTGCCCGTCGGGCTCTCGAGGATACAGGTATTAAAAAAGAATTTTAGGATATTCTTAAACAATTTCTTTGAAACATTTTTCTCATTTTATGCATCAAACAAATAAAATGGAGGAGAAATGTATTTATTATTTCTATTCCTTATGGGTTCTAGTGAAAGAAAATCTGTTGAGGTTCGATTTACTGAAGAT
This sequence comes from uncultured bacterium, assembly GCA_964476585.1. Taxonomy (GTDB): domain Bacteria; phylum Hydrothermota; class UBA3072; order UBA3072; family UBA3072; genus CAYZBF01. Next base: position 57,752 of record CAYZBF010000008.1, read on the forward strand.
GCACCAGTTATTGATGGTGTAATTGAGGAGGTATGGGAGAAAGCAGATTCAGCATATGATTTTGTCCAATTTGAGCCCTATGAAAAGACTAAACCTACAGAAAGGACGACTGTTTATGTGTTGCAAGATAAGGATAATCTCTATTTTGCATTTCGTTGTTTTGCAGATAAGCATCCCCCAATTGCTTGCTTTACTGGTAATGAGGATAACGTTGCAATAGATATTGATCCTTTTGGTAGTAAGACTACTGCTTACTATTTCTCAGTTTATGCAAGTGAGATAATCGATGATGGCTGGGTGCTTGATGATGGTCGAACCTATGATAATTCCTGGGATGGTGTCTGGTATCGTGCAGTAAAAGTGTATGATGACCACTATGAGGTGGAGATAAAGATTCCATTCAAGACAATCCGGTATAAGAAAGGACTTAACGAGTGGGGAATAGAATTCATGAGATATATTGCCAACAATCAAGAGACCGATTATTGGACCGAGGTCTTACAGATAGAAGGGGATATGGTTTCAAAATATGGGACATTAAGAGGAATGAAACCTCATGCCACTGGACACTATTTTGAACTATATCCCGAGGGGTTTGTGCGATATGATAAATACAGAGAGGAAAAAGGAGTATATAAACTTCGCGGGAGTTTAAATTTTAAATGGGATTTCACTTCGGAAGGAACTATTAACGCCACAATAAATCCTGACTTTGCACAGATTGAAGCAGACCCATTCGAACTAAATTTAGGACAATATCCTACCTACTTGGATGAGCGGAGACCTTTCTTTCTTGAAGGAAAGGAAATCTTTCGAATGTCTGACTTTGGTGAAGGTAAGGGGCTTTTTGATCCATTGGAAATTTTCTATTCCCGTGAAGTCGGGAAATCCGTTGACGGCGAACCTGTGCCCATTCTTGGAGGACTAAAATTAACCAATAAATCAGAAGACTGGAATGTGGGGGTTTTTGGTGCCTATACAGATTTTATGGAGTATTTAGAGGATGATACATTAGAGATGACTGAGCCCCATCGGAGTTTTGGGGTGTTACGTGCAAAGCACAGGGTGTTTGAGAATTCAGACATCGGTATGCTATTTAGTGGAACCATGGCAAATAAAGACGATTACAATTATGCAATTGGTCTTGATGGTGTTTATCGTAAAGGGGCTAACCAGTTTATCCTCCAGGGGGCAATGAGTGATAAGAATCATAAGAGAGGCTGGGCAGTAAAATCTGGCTATTTTGGATTTGTCAAAAATTTTCTTACGCTGGCATCTGCTGAGATTATTTGTGACTCCTTTGACGTAGATGATATTGGATATGTGCCCTGGGCAGGTCTGAAAAAGGTCTTGATCTTTAGCGGTCCTTTTAAGCAATATCAAAGGGGGTTTTTGAGTAACTGGTTTATCGCTCCGGGGATTGTGATTGTTCAGGAACCGGGAAACATGAATTGGTCAAAACTTGGTGCTGCAGAAGTCAATGCCAATTTTCGTAACCAGTGGGGTTTTGATCTATCATTCACGGTTGGACCTTATTATGAAGCAGATACAAATTATCTTTATCGTAGCATAAATCTTTCGGTCTGGGGCAATATTGCAGGTAATCAGTTGAATTTTGGCGGATATTATGACTACGCTTATAATTACTCGCGCGAATTCCTGGCTTACCAGGGTTCAAATTGGCTCTATTTTAGGTATTCAATAATTCCGCAACTGAGTGTTTCTTTATCTTCAGATGTATGGGTTGAGTGGGATACACTAAATACTCTTATCGCGATTACACCAAGAGTAACCCCTAGGGTCAATTTCAGGGTAAATGCGGATATGAGCCTTGAGATTTTCAATGAATTCGTTATGACAATGCCGGGGACAAATTTTTCCGAAACCGAATTATTATCAAGCCGGCTTGGTCTGCTTTTCTCCTGGAACTTTAAACCAAAGAGCTGGTTATATGTTGCTTTGAATGGCTATAGAGTTCAAGACGATAATGGAACTCTGCAACTTGAGAACCAGATCGGAGCAATAAAGGCAAAGTATTTGATATACTTTTAGATAATTTTCATAATGTTAACACACGAGAAACTACTATTCTTTAAATTCCCCAATAGATTTGATATAGAGCCAAAAATTATATATCTTAGTTAATATCTAAATAATTAATCACTTAATTTTCAAACTTTAATCTATGCAAACTTTTCACTAAATTAAATATAAAATCTTATAGAAAATACAATAAAAATTCTTAAAAAGTACATGACAAAAAAGAAAAATATGTTAAATAATTTATATGTCGTATAAAAAACGATATAAAAAAAATCAACATAAAAATAAGGTTCGGATTCCCACAACAATCTTTACATTATTTGGTGCATACATTATTCCTCGAGATGGGGAAGTATGGGTTGGGAATTTAATGAAACTTTTAAAGCCATTTGGGCTATCTTCGAATGCTATAAGACTAGCGCTCTCACGTATGTCAAGGCAAAAACTCTTGATAAGTCGGAAGAAGGGGAGAAGAAGTTATTATTCACTAAGTAAGAGAGGATATAACTGGATGTTATATGGTAGACATCGAGGACTAGAGAGAGAATATAAGTATTGGGATAAGAGATGGCGATTTCTTATATATAATATACCCGAGAAGTTACGTAGCAAAAGAGATACACTTCGAAAGAAATTATATAGTATGAGTTTCGGAAGTCTTGGTCCATCCATTTGGCTCTCTCCATATGATTTTGAAAAGGAGTTGATGATGATTTTGGATAAACTCAAATTAAGTGAGTTTGTGGAGACATTCGAGTCAAAATACACAGGAATTCACGATGAGAAAGAGTTAATAAAAAAGGCGTGGGATGTAAAAAGTCTGGAATATCGATACAAAGAATTTTTAAATAAGTACTCTCCACGTTTTGTCTTTTATAAAAACAAAATAAAGAAAAAAGAATATATAGATTTAGGAGAATGTTTTAAAGATAGATTTAAATCTAGCGCAGAATTCATAGATATAGCATTAGATGACCCAATGTTACCAAGACAGTTATTAGCCGTTGATTGGGTGGGGTATAAGGCTAAGGAAATTCACAAGGAACTTCAAGAAATATTAGCTCCCGAAGCAAACAAATTCGTAGATGAAATATTTAAGGAAAGTGAAATTAAGGTATGAAAATGAATTCAATTCAAAATTGTGAGAAAAGGAGGGAAAAGATGCGGAGGATAACAACTATTTTAGCTATTTTCTTTTTGTCTTTATTTACTGCCAATTGCCAGAGAATTCAACTTTCTGATATAGCTCTTTATTCAGATGAAGGAGTAGCAGAAAGTTGCATAAAAGCAAGTAAGAATATGTTTGAATGGATGGGTTACTCTGTGAAGTTAGTAACCTCAGATTACATTAATAACGAGAACTTGGATAATTTCAGTATCATTTGCTTTCCTGGTGGAAATATGTATCAATATTCACAAAATATATCTTCACCTGGCAAAGAAAAAATTCGAAATTTTATCAGTGATGGTGGTGGATATATTGGTATTTGCGGAGGAGCGTACTTTACTGGGGAAAAGGTGTTCTGGCAGGGGAATCAACTTCCTATGGAACCATTAGCAATATTTCCTGGTACTACCCGGGGACCTATTGATGAAATTGCTCTATATCCAAACTGTGTAATGTGTGAAGTTGATATTGTAAACCATTCTCATCCAATTACAGAGTCTGAGCAGGATTCTGTTTGGATTCAATATTGCTATGGTCCAATGTTATTACCAAACGAAGATGCAAATGTTGAGATTTTGGGTGAATCTGAAATTGGGGATAAGCCTGTGATAGTAGCTTTTGAATATGGGCATGGCAAAGTGTTTATAATTGGAACTCATCCAGAATTTGAGGAAGATAGTGATAGAGACGGATTTGCACCCTTAGATGAGATGGATGATCGTGGCTCTGACTGGGATTTAATGAGGAAGGCAGCAGAGTGGTGTATACAGGAATAGATTGTACATCATTTAGATGTTATAAGTTAATATGCAAAAGTTTTATTCAGATAAATATCTTTTTAAAATAAATGGGGGATAACGAACATGAAGAAAAATAGAATTATCTCATTTATTGTTATTTTTATTTACTCTTCTTTCTTTTCAAACAGCGGGGAAGCTAAAGAAATCTCTGCTCCTTGGCCGAGAAGAGTTTTAATAACAAACGATGATGGTATTAATGACATAAAGATTATAGAACTTGCGAATACTTTTGCGCAAGTTTCAGAAACCTATGTCGTGGCTCCGCATGGTGATCGAAGCAGTAGTACACACTACATATCAGTAATAAAAAAACGTAGATTAGAAGTCGAGCCATATTCATTGGGTGAGGGAATACATGCATATGGAGTTGATGGTTATCCTGGTGATTGTGTTATATTTGCGCTTTTTGTATTATTGAAAGACAAGCCTCCAGAAATATAAGGGTCAGACCTTGAAATGTGAAAAGGTTGACATTTTGTATGAAGTGGATAATATATCGATATGGCAAGACCATATCGATTGCAAGGGGAAGGGTACTTATATCATATTGCAAGTAGAGGCAACGATAGGAAAAGAATATACGTCGGCAAATATGATTACGAAAAGTTCT
>CAYZBF010000009.1:0-21723 GCA_964476585.1 uncultured bacterium
GATGGAACTCCTCTTTTGGATATAAAACCTTATGTACCGGAATTCGACATAAGAGAAGTAGAGAAAATAGGATGGCTTGAGAAAAATGTACATAAACTTTCAACAACAAAGGATGATGAGAGATTCATAAAATGATTTGTGCGACTTCCGATAACAGCGTGTTTGCAATGCTTCGCTAAATCCCTTCGGGACTTCGTAAACACCCAAGACGACGTTAGCAGAAATTCGGGGGCAAAATATGCGGAGAGAGATTGAATGGAACTGATAATACAAATGATAACATATCTCTTGATTGGTCTTTTTGCTGGATTTATGAGTGGTATGTTTGGAATAGGCGGGGGTTCTGTAAGGACCCCGTTACTTTATGCTGCTGGATTGCCTTTGCTAAGTGCTTTTGGAATAAATCTATTAGTTATACCTTTCTCTTCTCTTATAACTGCTATAAGCCACAGAAAGAATATAGATTTGAAAATTGCTAAATATGTAATAACTGGTGGCATATTAGGCACAGTAACAGGTGCATTTTTAACAGGGGTTATATCAACCTTAGTTCTAGCCATTATCTTTGTTATTGTTTCTATCGTAACGGTATTTGGGATTTATTTTGACAGGATCTTCCCAGAAACCGCTCAAAAAATTAATCCAAGTGCAAAGGCTATTATTAGTGGTGCATTTTTTCTTAATTTCCTGACAATTATGCGTGGAGGTAGCGGAGGTAGTTTGTTCCTTCCATTTTTAAGGATGATGAAACTCAATATACGAAAGGCAATAGCGACCTCCCTATTTGCAACTATTTTTACAGCGGTTGCTGGGGCCATTGTCTTTTGGTATCGGGGCAATATAATATTGCTTCCTGCCTTAGCGGTAATTATAGGGTCAATAAGTGGAGCTAAGATAGGTAGTTTAATGTCCCTAAAGACAAAGTCCATCTGGTTAGAAATCGGCCTTTCAGTATCTATTGTGATTTTTGCATTAGTTGTGCTGATTAAAGCAATATGGTGACGATTAGAGAAAGTCATATAACTATAAAGAGAGATTTTTGCCCCCAACTCTGCGGCAACTTCGTTGCCTTGCTCTCACTTCGTTCAGATCTGCTAACAGCGGATAAAAGGCTTTGCTCAAATTGCCTTCCGCAATTTCTTTTATCCGCAAAACGTTATATGAAATTGCAAAGGAGAAGGGAAGGTATTTTTAGAAGATATTGATATTAAAAATGGTGATAGTATACTGGATTTTAGTTGTGGTGACTGTTACTATACTATTCCTGCTGCAAAGGTAGTAGGTAAAAAGGGTAGAGTATATGCATTGGACAAAGACAGGGAAGTTCTGAATAAATTGGTGCAGACAGCGGAATCAGAAGGTTTAAAAAATATAGTGCCAATAGGTGATCAATCAGAGGAGGTAAAAAATAACTTGGAGGACGAATCTATCGATGCAATGTTACTTTATGATGTTCTCCATTACATGGAATCAGAAGAGAGGCGAAGAGTCTTTAAAAACGCCTATAGGATTTTAAAAACCGGTGCAATACTTTCGGTTTATCCCAAGCACTGTAAATTAGATGAACCTCTATGGAATCTGGCAGATATGCAATTAGAAGATGTTATAGAAGAGATAGAAAATGCAAAGTTTTATTTGGAGAGAAAATTTTTTAAGAAACTCATCCACGATGAGAACTTCAATATGGGATACATTCTAAATTTTAAAAAAGTGAGGAGGAATGAATGATGGGTAAAAGCATCTCTGGAGAAAATATTCGTGAGGCAATAGCAGGGATAAAACATCCTGCAATTGATCGGACCTTGCTTGAGTTGGGGATAATAAAGGCTATAGATGTTCAAAATGATAAAGCCAAAATCACCTTAGCGTTCCCATTTCCAAACATTCCTGTCAAGGATCTTCTTATTAACAGTGTGCGAGAACCAATACGTAAGCTAGGTGTAGAAGTGGAGATGAAGGTAACGGTGATGAATCAAGAAGAACTTCAAAGATTTTTGGCTATGGAGCAGGAAAGCTGGAAAGGAGGTATGTGATTCAATTTGAGATTTGAGAGAATTATTATGCGTCCTTATTACCCCAAATCAAAGGTTGAAATCAGTGGATTTACAGCAAAACATTATGATGGGTTAATGAATATCATAACATTGGGTATGTATTCTTTCCTAATGCAAAAAGCTGTTCGATTAATGAAGATCAAATCAACCGATAAAATTCTCGATTTAGGCACAGGCACAGGTAGAAATGCCTGTTTGATGATGAAGTATCTTTCTGCCCAGGGAGAATTTGTAGGATTAGACATATCTGAAGAGATGATTTCTCAATTTAAAGAGAACTGTGCTGGCTTTCCGAATGTTACGATCATCAACAGGAGGATTGACCAAAATTTAGCTTATGAAGAGGATTTCGATAGGGTTTTTATCTCTTTTGTATTACATGGTTTTCCGCAGAAGGTCAGAAGACAAATCATCAGAAATGCCTTTAAGGCATTAAAAGAGCATGGTGAGTTTTTTATCTTGGATTATAACGAGTTTTCACTGAAGGAAACGCCTTTTTATTTAAGAATTCCTTTCATGAGTATAGAGTGCCCTTATGCATTTGATTTTATTGAAAGAGATTGGCAAAAAATATTAGCCGAAGAGGGATTCAGCTACTTTGAGAAACATCTCTTCTTCGGTGGGTACATAAGGTTTCTTAGGGGTGTAAAAGTGCTATGAAAAGGCAGAGTTATAACCCAAAAGATATTGAGCCAACTATTGAGAAATTGAGGATGTTAATGCCTTACTGGATTAGCCGTGATAATCAACGCATCCAAGATAGTGAGGAGTGGCTCAGGAAAATAGACGATATGGGGCTTAAAGAGGTAGCTTGTGAGTTAAAAGAGACGAATAGGCATATTGAAAATCGGCAAATAAGAAGATGGAAGAAAATAGTGCCTCAAGACCGAGAGAGATACCCGGGGGAATAAAAGGGATGCTGCTTGACCCCCTGTGAAATAGATTTTCATTTCACCCCCATGAAATAGTTATACATTTCATAGGGCAGGCGAGGTAAACATTGTGACATTTATTGGTACAATAAAGCGATGAGAATAGCAAGGGTTACATATAAAGGTGCTTATCATCATATAATGAATAGGGGTGTAGGAGGTGAAGATATATTCCCTGATGATAATGCTAAGGGATATTTTCTGAGAATTATAAAAGAGAAAACAAGGACTCTTAAGATAGAATTATTTGCATATTGTATAATGGACAATCACTAAAGAATGAATAGGTAAAGATATAATGAAAGAAGAACGGGTCAATTATACAAGAGAGCTAGAGAAAAGAATTGAAGGAACAAAATATGTCGCAAAGTCAATCAACGTCTCTCACAATTAAAAGTCTTAACGAAGAGAATTTGAAAGATATAGTAAAGCCCTGTGTTTGTGAGGAATGAGTGTTTTACCCTCAATGCTTGACGGTGTGACATTATCATTCGGCATTCCCTTTCGTTCTTTTGCAGGCTCTTTCGTATAGTTTACGCAGGGATGAATATTTCAGTTGGTAGAAGAGGGAGTACTTTAGTTAATGCCCCTTTATTATAATTAATATTGTCATACTGACAAGAATAAATTAGCACCGAGATTACTACAATAATATTTTTAATATTCTCTTAATGCTTTTACTATTGTGAGGAATGATGCTCTTACTGTTGAAGGTAAGGTAGCCAGAACAGTTATTATTGTGCCCATGAGAAATGCACGGATAAAGAATTGCGGTAACATTTTACCGTATATTCGGTTACTCATCGGGAGATTAAATCCCACGAGAGCCTGCTTGGGAATGGGTATTCCTAAGTTTTCCAGAAGACTACCTACTCCAAAGGCAAATAAGCAGCCGAGGAGACTTCCTAGTATGCCCGTCCAGAGTCCTTCGTATAAAAAGATTCTTGTAATTTGTGATTTACTGTAACCGATGGCACGCATTGTTCCTATCTCTTTCTTTCGCTCCCATACCGATATCATCATTATGTTAACTATTCCAAAGAGAGCAAGGAGTAAGAGAATGAATCTAATAAATACCATAGCACCCTGTTGCATCCCAGCGATATTCTGGACTTCAGGTATATAATGAGAGTAAGGGAAAACCTCTGTCCCAGTGCCGGTCAGTTTCTTTTCAAGTGTGTCAGTTTCAGCGTCAACTAACGCAGGGTCTTTCAATATAATGGTCATCTCTGATACAGACGAAGTTCCAAGAAACCCCTTGAGAATATCAACTGGTATAAAAACATTGGACTTTTCATAATAAGAAAAACCAATGGAGTAGATACCGGTTACCTCAAGGTCTATAACATTGTGAGTTTCGAAAGCTGTCCTGCTATAGAGAAAAATAATATCCCCTATAGTTAATTTTAAAAGGTTAGCAAGCTCCATCCCTATAAGGATACCATATTCTCCTTCCAAAGGTATAACCCCTTCAACATTCTTTTCTGTTATGAGTTCTATTTTCGCCTCTAACTCTAAATCCACCCCATTTATAACTACAGGGGATTCCTTACCTCTAAATGAGATAAGCCCTCCGGCTTTTAGTCTTGGGTAGATATCCTTTATACCTGGAGTAGTTGAAATCCTTCTGTTTACCTCAGGATAATTACTGATAAGTATGTTAAGTGGAAGTCTCTCAGATTCTCTATCATAACCCTTTTTATGAATCTGTATATGCCCTATTCCCATCCTCACATAGTTTTCAATGACATCGTTCCACTGACCTTCAACGAGAATATCAAAAAGAATAATGACGAGGACCACAGCACTGATTGTGAGTGTGTTGATTAGAGTCCTCTTTTTATTTCTACCTATGTTTCGGAATCCCAGCTTAAAAAGATTCATTATATCTCTCTCAGTGCTTCAACCGGTTTCATCCTGACAATATAGAAAACAGGATAAACCGAGAATATTACAGCCCACAAGATTGCAAATCCAATATTCCCAATCCAGGTTTTCCATACAATTTCTGGATAAAGTGTACTCTCAAGATATTCTATAGTACCACTCATGCTTTCCATAGATATACCAGTTCTGGAGATGTATTCAGTAATTAGATAGGAAAACCCAGTTCCTATAAGGGCACCAATCAGGGAAACAAAGAGTATTTCAATCAATATTAACAATACAACAAAGCTACGCGAAGCGCCTATTGACCGAAGAGTTCCAATATCTTTTTTTCTTTCCAGGACACTTGTAAGAACAGTGTTCATAATTATCCCGGCAACAACAATGAGAATTATTGCCGAAAAAATATCCATCTTAATATCTGTTACCCGGAAAAGAGCTTCTATGTTTGTCAAGCGTTCCCTCCAGGAGGTAATCTTCAATTGTGGGAAAACGACCTTAAGTTGTGTAACATAGTCATCTGCATTCCAGTAATCATTGAAGTTTACTCTAATCCTTTTCACTTCATCCTGATCCCAGGCAAGAAAATTCCTCGCCCCAGAAATCGGCATCATAATCCCTCTTCCCTCTCTAATTGAACGATAATTTGTTAAAGTTGTTTCTATTGCAGTTCCGAAAACACTCAAGCCACCGTACCTATTCGTCCCTAAGAGGAATACTGTGTCCCCAGGCGAAGACTTTAGTATATCTGCTGTTTTTTCTCCAAGGATTGTCCCGGTGAGGTCATCTTCCGAAAAAACAGTAGTTTCGATGGAAAAACTGTCATTTATTACCATAGCAGGGCTCCAGATAATTCCAGTAATTGTGGCGTCATGAATGATTTCTTTAACCTTTTTCTTAATTTTACTGTAATCCTTTATCGAGTGAACTGCAAAATCGAGAGGTTCATCATCTCCTGGCTCAAACAGTATCATCCCCTCCTTTTTTAGAAGAATTCTTAATGCTGATTGTTTAAATCCTTCTCCGATACTATCCATTGTTTGCATTGCAATTGTTGAAACTGCAATGCAAACTGCTATCACTATGCTTCTTCTGAGATACTTTCTACTATTTCTTATCGCCGTTTTAAATAGCATCGTTTACGATTTTCCCGTCACGAAGTTCTACTTTTCTTTTTGCAAGAGAGATTATCCTTCTGTCATGTGTGGAGAAGACGAAGGTTACTTCTTCAATTCGGTTCATCTCTTCCATTAAATGAATGATCTGGAGACCGGTTTCTGAGTCAAGGTTTGCCGTGGGTTCGTCTGCGAATACGATGTCAGGATTGCCCACCAGTGCCCTGGCTATAGCTACCCTCTGTCTCTGTCCTCCTGAGAGTTCATCCGGTTTGTGTTTGACTATATCAACTATACCGGCCTCCTCCATTATCTTAAGGGTTATCTCCCTTCTTTCTTTGGAGTGAATACCTTTGAGTATTAAAGGGAGTTCGACGTTCTCAAGGGCTGTGAGGACAGGGATAAGATTGAAGGTCTGGAAGATAAAACCGATTCGTTTTTTCCTAATGTGAGTAGCCTCGCTATCTGAAATTGTGCTCACATCCTTTCCTTCGAAGAGGATTTTCCCTGCAGTTGGATGGTCGAGTAAACCCATAAGATTAAGAAGGGTTGTTTTACCACTACCTGATGGCCCTGCAATCACGGAGAACTCTCCTTCCCCAAATGAAAGGGAAACACCCCTTATTGCATGGACTATTGTCTTCCCAAGAGGATAATCCTTTTTTACATCCTCCATTCTTATCAGCATGCCTCCTCCTTAAAAGTAGTATCTGAATTCGAGGGAATAGATATTCCTATAGGGTATGAATTCAAATTCTCTTCCTGTAAGGACCCTTATCAGGTTTAGCATTATCAAAGCGTTGTCGAATCTTGAACTGGAAAAGGATATTCCAACCAGGCCGCTTTTCCAGAAGGGATGGATGAGGGAGTAAAGACTAATTGTGTTGTCGGTTCTAAATATCCACTGTGCACTTGAATACAAATAATGTTGTCCTGTATAGCCGAACGATAGATTTTCAGTAAGAATCTCAGGAGCGAGATTATCATATTCCTCTGAGGTTAGTCCCTTCTGGTTATAGAAGTATTCAGCCTGGATAAATAAATTATTTCCTATATATCTATTGAAGCCACCAACTGCACTGTGCATCAGTTCTTCTTTGCTATAAGTAAAAGAATAATCAATAAAGAGCGTAAAATCAAAAAGTGAGAATCTTAACCCTAAACCCGAGAAGATTGAATCCACTGAAAACACAAGGGGTGTGTGAAACTCAAGATTACCGAAGAAAAAATCAGTTCTTATTCCAACTATAATGCTGTCTCTTTCAACGCTTCTTCTTGGTAGAAAAACTATTAATTCTGGGGTCATGAATGGAATGTTCTGATATCTTATCCCTGCTATATTTTGTCCTTTTCGTAGTAGTTCAACATCAAAAGGAGAGGCTATTGAACGGACGTAGGAGAACGGTGAGTAGAAAAGACCATATCCCCAGGAGACGCTCTCTCGACCAAGGAACGCTTCAAAACCTTTATGCTTTAAAATAATAAGTGCTCTGTCAATAGATAGATAGAATGTATCAGGAGGCGAAATCATGCCACTTCGAAGAGAGAATATAAACGATGAGTTGTCATTTGTTTGGGTTAAAAGAGAGCGCACCTCAGCGAGATAGAAGATTTTCCCATTTGAATAGATTGCCTCGTTTCCAAGGGAGGTTTTAAAGAGAGACAACAGTAAAAATATCATCCTTTAAGATTTTCTGGTTTAAAAAGAGAGGCAGGAATGAACTTTAAGCTTTTAATTGAAAGGACATTAACCTCTGTGTAACTTTCTGGTGTGAGTACGTTAGTCATCTTCATATATGTGGCATAAGGCTCTCCTTCGAAGTAGCTTATACTGTCGGCAACCATCTCCCGGAATAGCCTTCCTGATAGAGTAAAGAATTTTAGCTCCGAGGGTATTAAATTGGACTTTCTAACCTTCATAGTGATTCTTTTGTAGGGAGAGGATGGACCTTTCCCTTCGAGTTCTAATAGATAAGAATTATCGACCGAATCAAGAAAAACTGCATTGTAATTATTTTGATAACTACTCTCCATAAGGTCGCTGTTCGAGAACTCACTACCTAGAAATCTGTCCCGAGCGGAGAGTCTTAAGACCTTTCCAACTTCGGGTACATACATCCATATATTCGATCCGATGAGAAGGAATTTTCTCCCCGCCTCCCTTCCCGGCTCTAAAATCTCGAGATAGCTTCCTTTCTCCCTCTCCTCAATACCTCTAAATTTATAGATTACCTCTCTACCATCTTGAAGATGGTTATGCATTATTACCATTGTCTCATATTTCTCTGGTAATCTTATATCGTCTATCTTTTGAAGTAGTTCTTCTGGTGTTATTGAAAATAACAGGATTCCTACAATAATCATCTCTATGATATATACTAGTGCTATATAAAAAGTCAAGAATATTTAAAATATTTCATAACCTTAAGTCTTTCGATAATTTAATTCTTTAACTCATATACCCATAAACTCACGATTGACTAACTGCCATTGACTCTAAGTTGTTGCCTTGACCTTTCCCTATATTTTTCTATAATACAGCTATGGAGATAAGACAGAGTAAACTTACTGGGGAGTGGATAATATTTGCTCCAGAAAGAGTGGGTCGTCCAGGGGATTTTAAAAAGGGAAGGGAAAAGAGGAGAGAGCTCCCGGCATACGATAAAAACTGTCCATTCTGTGCAGGGAACGAAGACAAACTCGTCCATTCCTTTATAATGGAGACACCCGGTTTAGCAGGAAATCCATGGCAGACACGGGTTCTTCCAAACAAATATCCCGCTCTGGTTCCCGATAAAAATATAACTCGCTCTGAGGACGGTATATACCTGAAAATGCCGGCTTATGGTAAACATGAAGTGATTGTCGAGCATCCCAAACATAATATGAGTATCGGCATGATGAAAGACGAAGAGGTCAGGATAATCGTAGAGACCTACTGGATGCGATATAAAAAACTTTTAGAAGATGAAAGAAATCTAATGGTTCTAATCTTCCAGAATCATGGACCACGAGCAGGAGCTTCTCTACTCCATCCTCATTCTCAATTGATTGCTACAGGGATGGTTCCCTTACTTTTAAGAGTGCGTGAAGAGGTATCTCAAAGGTATTTTGATGCTTATGGCAGGTGTGTTATGTGTGATATTCTACAGTTTGAAGCGAGTCGTAAGGAGAGGGTTGTCCTTGAAAATGATTCATTCCTTTCCTTCATTCCTTTTGCAGCAGAGGTTCCGTATGAGTTATGGATTGTTCCGAAGGATCATAACGCAAGTTTTGGTGATATAAGCGAAAAAGAGAAGGATGATATTACAGTTATTCTGAAAGGCGTAATGAATAGATTGTATTATAAACTGGAAGATCCTGATTATAACTATATGGTAATAAGTGCGACCCGTTATAAGGCAGGGGAGCCACATCTGCACTGGTATCTTAGAGTTAGACCACGTCTCACTACACAGGCTGGATTTGAGATTGGTTCTGGAATATCCATAAATCCCTCTCTACCAGAAAAAGATGCCGAGTATCTTAGGAGTTAAGGTCGACTATCATATGATGGTGAACCTAAATTAAAAGGGTCCGACCTGAGAGACTGGAAGAGATTGCAAGGGAGGGGCAGAAAGAAACAGGGGTTAGAATAAAGGCTTTTTATCTTTGAGTAAGCTTAGCCCTTGACAAATTTAATTTCCTTTATATATTTATAAATAGATAGGACTCCTAAGTAAATAAGGAGATTAAAAATGAAGGAGTTTAAGGATAAATGAATGTAATTCTTTCTTTTTTAATAGTGTTTAGCCACTATCTCATTGAGATAGTGCCTATTCTTTTGGTAGGATTTTTCTTGAGTGGTGTGATCTATGAATTTATACCGACTGGATGGGTTGAGAGATATCTGGGGAGTAGAGGAATTAAAGCAATCCTATACTCTACCTTTGCAGGAACACTTCTTCCCATCTGCTGCTTGGGTTCACTACCTGTTGCTGTGAGTCTTCATAAGAAAGGTGCAAGACTTGGTCCGGTGCTTGCATTTCTGGTAGCCACCCCTGCCACATCGTTAACTGCCCTATTGGTCACTTATCGTTTTCTTGGGCTTAAATTTACCGTGTATATATTCTTTTCGGTCATTCTGATTGGGGTGATTATGGGTGTTCTGGGCAATCTGATTAAATTGCCTGCTTCTAATGATGAGGGCGAGAAATTGGAAATTGACCCTGTTTGTGGGATGAAAGTAAAGAAAGGGGGCGGTTTAAGAACTGAATTTGGAGGTAAAGATTACTATTTTTGCGGTTCTCACTGCAAAGGAACTTTTCTGAAGAAACCAGAGGAATATGCTATTGTTGAGGAACCAAGTAATAAAAGTATGGGCGAGAGATTTAAATATGTTTTCAGGTATGCGTTTATTGATATGGTAGGGGAGATTGGCCCTGAACTCCTTTTGGGTCTGGTTCTGGCGGCGTTGGTAGCTGCAATTACTCCTGTAGGAAAGTTTATCGGAAACTATTTCCAGGGGGGTTTTGGATATTTATTCAGTCTAATCTTTGGACTTTTAATGTATATCTGTGCTACGGCATCTGTACCATTGGTGCATGCATTCATATCACAGGGCATGAACATTGGTGCAGGGATGTTGCTACTACTTGTAGGACCAGTAACCAGTTGGGGTACAATCCTGGTTCTTGGAAAGGAATTCGGTTTAAAAACTTTGGGTGTATACCTGGCAGTACTAAGCGTTTTAGCTTTATTTTTAGGCTACATTTTTTCGCTAATTTAGGAGGTAAGAAATGGATGATTTAATATATCTTGATCATAACGCAACAACACCCACTGATCCCAGAGTGGTGGAGGCAATGATTCCCTATTTCAATAAGTCTTATGGCAATCCCTCCAGCATCTATGGACTTGCCAGGGAAGGAGAGAAGGCAAAGGAAGCGGCAAGGGAGAAGGTAGCGAAATTACTGAATGCTAAATCGGAAGAGATTGTTTTTACCGGATGTGGAACAGAGGCGGACAATTTTGCCATAAAAGGTGGTGCTTTCGCTAATAGAAAAAAGGGTAATCATATAATAACTTCGAGGATAGAGCATCATGCAGTGTTAAATGCCTGTAAGTGGCTTGAAAAACAGGGTTTTAAGGTGAGTTACATTAGCGTTGATAAGTATGGGTTCCTGAATTTAGATGAACTCAAAGGTTCTATTACAGATAAAACAATTCTAATAACGATTATGCATGCGAACAATGAGGTTGGAACTATAGAGTCAATAAGGGAGATTGCTGGAATTGCGAAGGATAATGGAATATACATGCATACTGATGCAGTGCAGACAGTGGGTAAGATACCAGTAGATGTGAATGAACTTGGTGTTGATTTGTTATCCCTCTCAGGGCACAAATTCTATGGTCCTAAGGGGGTTGGAGCTCTATTTATTCGTAAAGGGACAAGGATTGATTCACTCCTGCATGGTGGGCATCATGAGGGTAAGAAGCGAGCAGGAACTGAGAATGTTCCCGGGATAGTTGGTCTTGGGGTAGCCTGTGAGCTTGCAATGGAAGAAAAAGAAGAGGAGGAGAAGAAGCTAAAAGCTTTGAGGGATAGATTGGAGGAGGGCTTAATAAGAAGTATAGAAGATGTTATCGTGAACGGTCATCCCAAGATGCGACTTTCGGGTACGCTTAATATATGTATAAAGTACATTGAAGGTGAATCAATGTTACTTCAACTGGACCACGAAGGTATTGCTGCATCAAGTGGGTCTGCCTGCACATCCGCTTCCCTTGAGCCATCTCATGTTCTTACTGCAATGGGTATTTCCCCAGTGGTAGCCCATGGTTCCCTACGTTTTAGTCTGGGGCGTAGCAATACAAAGGAAGACATAGATAGGGTGATAGAGGTCCTGCCCCCAATTGTGAAGAGGCTACGCGAAATGTCGCCTTTTGGGAAAGATTAAAGGAGTTAATATGGTATACTCAGAGAAGGTAATGGAACATTTTATGAACCCGAGGAACGTTGGGGAGATAGAAGATGCAGATGGTGTCGGACAGGTCGGGAATCCTGTTTGCGGTGACATTATGACTATCTATATTAAGGTAAAGGATGATGTAATCACCGACATAAAATTTAAGACTTTTGGATGCGGAGCTGCCATTGCAACCTCTTCTATGGTAACAGAATTGGTCAAAGGGAAGACAATCAAGGAATCACTTAAGGTGACTAATAAGGATGTGGCAGAGGAACTGGACGGTTTGCCTCCGGTAAAGATGCATTGTTCACTCCTGGCAGAGGAGGGTCTTAAAGCAGCAATCGAAGATTACAGGAAGAAGGAGAAAGAAGGAGGGAAAGGGTAAATTAGTTCCACAGGGGTTTTAAGGAGGCAAGTTAATGAATATTGAAAAAATTGAAGAGGAAATCAGACAATTAAAGAAGGAGAAAAACGCAATTATACTGGCTCACAATTACGAAAGACCTGAGATTCAAGATATAGCGGATTATTTAGGTGACTCCCTGAAGCTTTCAAAAGTGGCTTCCAAAACTGATGTGGACATAATCCTCTTCTGTGGTGTTACGTTTATGGCAGAAACAGCAAAGATACTTTCACCTCGTAAGACTGTCCTCCAGCCGAGAGTTGAAGCAGGATGTGAACTGGCAGACAAGATAACAAGAAAGGATCTTCAAAGAATGAAAGAGAAGTATCCAGACGCAAAAGTCGTTTCCTATGTGAATACAACAGCAGATGTAAAGGCAGAGTCCGATGTTTGTTGCACTTCTGCAAATGCAGTAAATGTGGTCCGTAATATTGAAGTGGATAGAGTGATTTTTGTGCCTGACAGGAACCTTGCCTCATATGTACAGAGGTTCGTGGACAAAGAAGTAATACCGTGGGATGGTGGGTATTGCTATGTTCATGAGTATATAACAAAAGAAGAGGTCCTTAAAGCCAAGGAGAAGTATCCTGATGCCGTTATCCTTGTTCATCCAGAGTGCAATCCTTCTGTTATTGACATTGCTGATAAGGTTCTATCAACTGGAGGCATGGTGAATTTTGTAGGTGAGTCAGACAACAAGAGATTCCTTATAGGAACTGAGGAAGGAATTATTTATCGCTTAAAAAAAGAGAATCCTGAAAAGGAATTCTATCCAGCCGGTAGAAAGAGATTTTGCTGGGATATGAAGATGACGACTTTGAAGGATGTATACCTTGCCTTAAAGGAGGGACGTTACACAGTCGAACTGCCGGAAGATATAATAAGGTCAGCCGCTAAGGCATTGGATGCAATGTTACAATACACTTAGAATGGTAGTGATGAGTGGAAGGATGGAACGAATAGAAGAAAAGATTGTCTTTGGAATTGAGAAGCTTGCGCGGGCTAACCGAGTTTTACTATGGGAAGTGGCAAAGCAGAGAAAATTGAGTCCAATACAGATTCAATTCCTCACTTTTATTAACAGCCACCCAGAAGGGTTCTGTACCGTCAACAATCTCGCAAAGGAATTCGACCTTTCGGAGGCTACAGTAAGCGAAGCAATTAAATCCCTGCAGAACAAAGGTTTTATTTCCAAAGAGCGGAAGGAGGAGGATAGGAGAGTCTTTATTCTACGGCTTACAGAGGGAGGTAGGAAGCTGTCAAATAAAGTTTCTGTCTGGTCCGATGCGTTAGTAGAGCAAATAGGACAATTTCCCGCTGATGAAAAGGAGGAAATACTTCTTTATCTGATGGAATTATTGAAATCATTAAAAAAAGCAGGAATTATCAGTGTGGCAAAAATGTGTCTGACCTGTGTTAATTTCGAAAGAGATGCTCATCCTAACTCTATGAGACCACATTATTGCAAATTGACTGATTCCCCGCTGGCTAACTCTGAACTAACTATAGACTGTGTAAGTGAGCATTGTGAAAAACAAGAGGATGAAGAGAGGATTTGAGGATGGAAAAACTGAGAATGTTTTGTTTAATAAGTTGATACATTTAGATAGTGAAAGGGATAATGTTTGGAATAATGTTGTTAAAAATGTTTGCAATAATGTTTATAATAGGATTTGAATTAAAGAACTATATGTTAGTTGTTTATATAAGAACAACAAAAAGAAGAGATGGAATAAATTAAAAAGAAAAGTTGTCTAAAAGGGAGGTACAATGAGTGTCCATTTCGAGGATAAGAGTGAAAAACAGGAATTATTAAAGGATATAATCAGAAAATTGCACAGGGGTGAGGATCCGATATGGGTTTTAATTTAACTAATCCCATTATTGTCACCAGTTGCAATTTTACAGGTACCCTTGTGGGTATTAAGAAGTATGCAGGTGCTAAAGCAGTTCAAATTTGTTCTACAATATATCAAAATGGTTTTGAGTAGATTGGATTAATGCTTAAAGAAATGGAAGAATGGATAAAAAATCATAAATTCAAACCCATAATCGAATTTCATAGTATACTGAGTCGGGAAGAGAATGACAAATCCGAACTGTATGAACGACTCCAATACATTAAAACACTGAGTGAAAAAAAAGATTAGTAAAAATCTTCTTCGTATCTTTCGGTGGGTTGATCCACAAAGGAAATTATGTAAACCCATAGGCTTAGCATTCATTGTATCAGAAGGTGGGCTTTTTATTACAGCAAAGCATGTCCTAACCCTGCGGGGAAAAGTAAAAAATCCAAAACTTTTTGGTGTCCAATTTTTAAACAATAAAAAATTGTTGGCTTTGACTGTTAGAAATCTTCTTCTACATGATAAAGCAGACATTGCACTTGGATTTCTTGAAATTCCTCCCGGCAAAAAAGGAGGGAAACTGTTTGAACCCAAAGGACTTTACCTGAGCCTTGTAATACCTGGCGAAGGTGAAGAGGTTTCTACATGTGCTTATTCCGATAATCCTAATTCCCCTCACACCTATGATAAATTAAAGCTAGGGCCCTTGATTAAAAGGGCTTTCGGCGTTGTTAGAAAATACTATCCAGAGGGAAGAGATGCCTATCTTCTTCCTGGACCCTGTGTAGAGACATCAATGACATTAGAGGCTGGACTTAGTGGAGGTCCAGTTTTCAATAAAAATGGCTACATAATTGGCGTTAATTCTACGAGTTTCACAGGGCTTGAAAAGGATATCTCTTATTTTACGCCAATTAGCCCGATACTAACCCTACCCTTTGCAATAGAAGAGGAGGGCAAGCTGATAAATACTACACTGCTTGATATGGCAAAGAAAGCTCACTTTACAATAAAGCCAGGATAACTTGACATTCGTAAGAAATTTTATTAAACTAATAATAGAAAAATAATAATTACAGAGTAAGATAGGGTCGAGTGTCACGAGTCTAAGGTCTAGAGTTGGAGGATAAAGATTGGTGAGTATATGCTTCTTCGACTGAGGACTTTCGATTCCTGACATTTGACAATGATGTAGTGTGTTTTTATAAAAGGAGGTTTTATGAAAGTACTTGTCGCTGATTCTATCTCAGAGGCTGCGGTTAAGGGAATAAAGGATCTTGGAGTAGAGGTTATAGAGAAGACATCCATTGAGAAGGATGAGTTGATGAATGAAATAGCAAATTATGATGGGATTGTTGTGAGAAGCAGGACAAAGGTAAGGAAAGATATCATAGACAGGGCTGGAGGGAATCTCAAGTTTATCGTCCGTGCAGGAGTAGGTCTTGATAATATAGATGTAGATTATGCAAGGGAAAAGGGAATAAAGGTTATGAACACACCTGAAGCATCTACCAATGGAGTTGCAGAACTCACTGTTGCACATATGCTTTCGCTCTTAAGACATATACCCAGAGGAACCTCCACTATGAAGAATGGAGAGTGGATAAAGAAGCAACTTGTTGGTCACGAACTTGGAGAAAAGACTGTTGGAATAATTGGATTGGGAAGGATTGGGAAGAGAACGGCTGAATTGGTTCTCGGCTTTGGCGCAAAGGTTTTAGGCTATGACCCCTATGTTGATAAGGTAGAGGGTTTGGATGTGGGAATGACCGATCTTAATGAGCTTTTAACTCGATCTGATATTGTATCCCTTCATATCCCTCATACGGATGAGACACACCACCTAATAGGTAAAGAAGCATTAAAAAAGATGAAGGAAGGTTCCTGTCTTATAAACTGCGCAAGAGGTGGTATAATAGACGAGGGAGCGCTTTATGAAGCTTTAAAAGACGGAACTATTGCAGGAGCAGCTTTAGACGTATTCGAAGAGGAGCCACCAAAGGATTCAAAACTTTTGGAACTGGATAATTTTATCTGCACACCACACCTTGGTGCTCAAGCTGTAGAAGCCAAGGATAGAGTAGGGGAGGAAGTAGTAAAGAAGGTGGCTTCTAAGTTGTAATATGAGGGATACTCGCTCCAGTTCCTTCACTTTAAATGTAGATACGAATTCATTCGTGCAGTTTTGAAGAAGGGACTTCCAGTCCCGATTGGTGGAGATGTTATTGCGAGTTCAGTATCCTGTTTATCTCATCCGAAGCAATCTCATCTCGGGAGATTACTTCACGATAGCAGAGCAGGGAGGAGAAGTTCGTAATGACATGAAAATAACGCAAAAAGATGTGTCACTGCATGTAGGGAAAAGGCATGCCTTTTCCTGGGGCGGTTCGATCCGCTCTTGCGACCCTGCGAGAGATAGATAATGAATATTGATGACCTTCAGTTACTCTACAAGGGAAGATTTGCAAATATCTACGAGAAAGAAGAGGTCATATATAAGTTAGGAGATAAATCTAATAGGGAACTTCTTCGGGGTCAATTTGAACTCCTTAGAGAACTTGATGATCCTCAATCTATCTCAGTCTTCAAGTGGTTAGAGGAAGATGATAAATGTGGCTATTCAATGGAAAGAGCCCCAGGCTCTCCTTTAAACAAAATTTACTCCCGCCCCCCAAAGAAGAAGGAGGAATTTGACCGACTTAAGAATGTTCTTATAAATATCTTGGAGGGAATTTCCAATCTTCATTCACGTGGGGTAATTCATGGGGATTTAAAACCTACTCACATATACGTAAGTGAGGATAACAATGTTAAGATAATAGACCCCGGGTATGACCCTGACCTTATAACCCCACTGTATGCAGCACCTGAAGCAATAATGGGAGATCCTGCTGAAGCCTCTGATATTTACTCTCTTGGTATAATCCTTTATGAGATAGTCACAGGTAAAAGACCATTTTCTGGAAGTCTGCAGGAAATAATCGAAGGAAAACTGAACAAAGATATTGCCCCTCCTTCCGATTTAAACCCCTTTACCCCGGATGATATAAATCAGCTTATCCTGAGAATGACATCAAGAAGACTGGATTTAAGATTAAAGACAATCCCTGAAGTTTTGGAACATCTTGAAATAGTCCTGGAAGGAGTAACTAAAAAGACCACTCTTCTTCCTGTATTTGTCGGCAGAGAGAAAGAACTGAAGTTTTTTGAGGAGAAAGTTAATAGATTGCCAGAACCAAATATAATATGGATTGTAGGGGATGTTGGAATGGGTAGGACACAGTTTATAAATCGCGCGCGTATTCAAGCACTCATTAAAGGTTTGCAAGTCAAAGAACTTTCCTTTAGAGAAATCCATTATTTAATTGAAGAAGAAACATTCCCCGATACACCACAGGTTTTAATAATTGACCAGCCAGAGTATTATAAAGACCTTATATTGATCTTAAGGCAAAGAGCAAAAACTATTCGCTTTCATCCAATCATTATATTGGTAACAACTGAGAAAGAACCTGATGAGATAAAAGAACTATCGGATATTACAACTGTCCTTTCTCTTTCTCCTTTAAGTGAAGATGAGATAGGTTCTATCATTGATAGGAATTTTCCAGATGCTCCGAACAGGGATAAGTTAATCTCGTTTGTTCTTGAGAGGACAAATGGAATTCCGTTGTCCATACATCAGACTCTACTGTATTTATTAGAGCAAGAAATCCTTGAAATGAGGGGAGGGAAGTGGATATTCAAAGAGGATAATGCGAAATCCCTTGATTTATCACCGGGTTTCGAGCAGTTGGTTAAATTACAGGTAGGCAAACTTACTGAAACAGAAAAAGATTTACTCAAGAGGTGTTCAGTATTCCCTGCTGAGATTCCATCAGGGTTCATCAATGCTCTGAGTGTCAAAAGACCACACACATTGATTGAGTCGATGATTTCAAAAGGATTGCTGAAAAGGGTTGATGGAGTTGTTCGTTTTCAGAGTAGATGGATGAGGGATTTTCTCTATCGTTCCCTTTCTGATGAGGATAAAACAGAAATATATGAGGAGATAACAAAAGAGAAAGAGATAAGTGATCCGGATATCCTGTATCCCCTTCAACTGGATCTTGGTATGGAGGAAGCCCACTATTCCTTAAAAGAGGCAGCAAAGGAGAAAATAAAGTATAAAGAATATAATCAAGCGATTGAACTCTTAGAAAAGGCACTTTCTTTAAAAAAGGATAGGCTAACCTTGATGCTCCTTGCAAGACTCTATGAGCTTTCTGGTAGATATACCAATGCACTGGAAAAATATACCGAACTACTTAAAAATGAACCCAATAATCCTCATTTTCTCTTAAAGGTTGGGATGAATGAGAGAAGCACTGGTGTGAAAGACAAAGCAGAAAAGAATCTTAGACTTTCAGTTGTTAAATCCACGGGGTTCATAAAGCGAAGGGCAATTGTTGAACTTGGACGACTCTTTCTTGAGACAGGAAGAATAAATGATGCATCAAAACTTTTATCGAAATATAAGGCTCAAAAAAATCAAGAGATACAGTATCTGCGTGCTCAAATTGCTTATCTTAATGATGAACCGGATAAAGTTATGGTCATTTCAAAGGAAGTTTTGGAACAACGTCTATCTATTCCTTATAAAAGAGGCTTTTTAAACTTTTTAGGTCTCGCCAAACAGAAAAAAGAAGAATATGAAGAATCTATTGAGCACTTTGATGAATGTTTATCAATAGATAGGGATAAGAAGGATTGTTACAATGAGGGTATTCATCTTATGAATAAGGGCTTTTCACTACTTCGGATGGATAAATACAGGAAGGCTGTAGGTGAAATGGAAACTGCATTATCAATATTTAAAGAAGCAAGGATGAAAAAGAGTGAAGAGAGAACCCTCAGTGATCTCGCAGTTTTATATCTAAGAATGGGTTACTGGGATAAGCTGGAGGAAAGAATAAACGCATTAAAAGAGAGATATAGTGAGATTAGTCCTTCACTTAAGGAAAAGATTGCTTACAGCAGGATGTATAAAGGAGATTTTGATGGGTCGGGCAGGATAATTGAGGAATTAAAAGAGGAAGGCGAAGATACACTTGAACTGGAAGCCATTTTATCATCACAAAAGGAGGATTGGAAAAGAGCGGAGACGTTGTTCAAAAAAGTTTTAAAGGAAGTTAAAGGAGACCGAAGAAGAGAAAGAGAATTATCATGTCGGTTATCGGAATCCCTCTATCATCAGGATAGGAAAACTGAGGCAGTAAAACTCCTAAGACCATATGCGGATGACCAGGGTGGAATAAAATCAGATTATGAAAGCGCCAATCTTTTGTCTTACTGGGGATTGATAAGCGAAGACCCAACCTCTTTTGATAAAGCATTAGAATTATTCAATACCATCGGGCTACCGTTTTATACAGGTAAAACCCATTTGAATATGGGTATGGTCTATTATAAGGAGAATCAGGTTGAGAAAGCAGTGGAACATCTAAGGAAGGCAGAGGAGGTATTTGAAAAACTAAACGCAGAATCCCTTCTAAGGAAGACAAGGGAAATTCTCTCTCATTGTGCCGTGAGTTTAATCGGCAGGGGTGGATATGTTAGAATCTATGAAGAGGTGAGCTGGTTACTCTCTTCGATAGATTCCGAGGAACGGTTCAACAAGGCACTTTCTATCTTGATTGACTTTTTTAAGGCGGAACGAGGTGCTATAATTCTGAAAGAAAAAGATCAGGCCAGGACTATTATATCTTCATATAATATCGACAGATCCACATTAAATGACGCTACAAGGATATCTTCTACTATTACTGACCGGACGGCAAAGGGTGAGATAATTATTGCTGGTGATGCAAAACAGGACAAACGGTTCAAGGAACTGGAGAGTGTAACCAGAAATCAGATAAGGTCTATACTCTGTGTTCCTATAACTGCTGAGGATAAAATATATGGAGTTCTTTATCTTGATTCGACCTTAGCGAAGGATGTATTTTTGCCCAGGGATAAAGAGTTCCTGAAATCGATGGCTAGACTCCTCGGGATAATATTCTCAAAGGGAGATCTCCTCTATAGCCTAAAGGAGGAGAATGTCCAGTTGAAAAAGCTGACAGCATCGGGCGATTCATTCCATTCTATCATAGGAATATCTGAACCGATGCAAGAAGTATATGATATTATACAGGAGACAGCACCTCTTGAGGTGAACATATTGATTACCGGGGAGACAGGAACTGGTAAGGAACTTGTCGCCCGCACGATTCATAAACTAAGTAAGAGGAGTAACCATCCTTTTGTAACCGTTGATTGTAGTTCCCTTACTGAGACTCTGCTCCAGAGTGAATTATTCGGTCACAAGAAGGGCTCCTTTACAGGAGCATATGAGGATAAAGAAGGAATGTGCGAGAAGGCTAATGGTGGAACTCTGTTCCTTGACGAGATTGGAGATGCTCCTTTCTCCGTTCAGGGAGGTCTACTACATGTTACCGATCGTGGGGAAATCCGGAGAGTAGGAGATACTGAATGGAGGAAGGTTAATTTGAGAATAATAGCTGCAACGAACAAAGACCTTGAGCAGGCCGTTGTAATTAAAGGATTCAGGGACGATCTCTATTATCGTTTAAACCATGTGACCATCGAACTTACACCTCTCAGGCAGAGAAGAGAGGATATACCCCTTATTGCGAAACATTACCTCAAAATCTTTTCAAAGAAAAAAAATCAGAAGGTAGAAGGATTCACAGAGAAGGCAATGGAAATACTTACCAGGTATCCATGGCCAGGGAATGTACGAGAACTAAAACATGCTGTGGAGATAGGAGTTCTTAGATGTAAAGAGAGATTAATGACAATAAGGGATCTTCCAGATAATCTTAAAGAAGAAGGGTTAGAAGCACCATTAAGCTGGAAGGGCGTCAGATCTCAATGGAGTAGAGAAGTAATAATTCAGGCGCTGGATGGAACAAATGGAAATGTTAAAAAAGCTTCCGAGAAGCTAAATATATCCAGAAGACATCTCCACCGACTGCTAAATAAATTTCAGATAAGAAGGAGGAAAGTGTGACATCTGTGTCTCACTATGTGACATTTATGTCACGCATCAAACCTATTCAATAGCAATAGTTTTCGAAATTCTAACTAAATTAGTGTGACATTTATGTCTCACTAAGATTCCTTCTCAAAATATTAACCACTTTATTGTCAATAGCTTACATTTTTGGCCTGATTTTTGTAGGTAATTATACGTATTGAGGAATTATACAGTTGTGATATAAAAAGGAGGCCTATATGTGGCTCATATTTAATCTATGGTTTATCGTTGTAGGGTTTCTCCAACCTATGAATAATGCATATAGTGTTGTTAATAAGACGAACGGCGATTATAGAACAGAAGAGCTTCGTGGTGGACCCAACGATGGCGGTGGTGGTGGCATTGATGAGATCCGTGGTGGACCCAACGATGGTGGTGGTGGTGGCATTGATGAGATCCGCTAATTAGGAGGTTTTATGGCGTTCGTAACACAGAAAGCAAGGCGTCTCG
>CAYZBF010000009.1:21823-61370 GCA_964476585.1 uncultured bacterium
ATCCGCTAATTAGGAGGTTTTATGGCGTTCGTAACACAGAAAGCAAGGCGTCTCGTCAAGGTGGTGACCGTAGATGGGGCACGATTCGAAGGTGAGATATCAGACAGGAATAAGGATGGACTTTATCTTCGAATCCAGACCCCTATGGAGCGGGAACGTTATGTTTTCGTTTCGCATCATGCAATCTCCCACCTTGAAATCGAAGGCTGGATGTAAAGGATAAAAGGCACAGTCTGTTCCAGGCTGTGCCTTTATGTTGAAAGTGATAAACTTAAGTGAGAGGGTATATAGAATACTGGATATGGTTCCAATTCCTGTTTTAGGTTGGGATAAAGATGGTAATATCATGTACTGGAACCAGAAAGCTTCCGCTGAATTTGGATGGAAGGTTAATGAAGTTCTGGGTAAGAACCTTGAAGATATAATCGGTGTAAGCTTTAAGGAAGAAGTGGCGAACCTTGAAAAAGACCTTAAAGAGGGGGACGACCTAACAGTTCTCCATAAGAACAAAATAACAACAAAAGAAGGAAATGAAAGGGACTGCGAGTGGACATCGGTGCTTTTCTCAACTAATTCTCATAGGCTTCATGGTATATCAATGGCCAAGGATGTTTCACGTATTGAATTAATGCAGAAAAAGATGATAGAATCTCAAAGGTTGGCATCAATGGGGAAGAACCTGGGAAGTATGTGTCATGAAATCAATAATCTTTTAGTTGGGATTATAGGGTACCTCTCAATTGCCAAAGTGGAAACCCAGGGCAGAAAGGCGCAAGAAGAGGTCATAGCGGCATTGAATATAGCGAGAAGAGTAAAGTCCCTTTCCGTGAATCTACTCTCTCATACAAGAAATACTAAGGAAAAAGAGGGAAGGTGTAGTTTAAAGAGAGTTATAACAGAGGTAGTGGAATTTTCAAAAAAGATTCTACCGGAAAGAGTAACACTCTCTGCAACCTACCCAGATAATGGTTTAGAAGTGAGTGCAGACGAAAATATTCTATACAATATACTACTTAACCTGATTATGAATGCGAGGGATGCTATAAAGGGTGAGGGTTTTATCTCGATAAAGTTGGATAAATTTGATAATTCAGAGGGTCAACTTCCAGTGTTGAGTAGGAATGAATTTGTTACTATTTCCATTACTGACAATGGATCAGGGATACCCGAGGTAATCAAGAGTAGAATATTTGAGCCTTTCTTTACTACAAGGGAAAAATCGGGTGGAACTGGCCTTGGTTTATATATTGTATATGATTCCTTAAGGAAATTAGGTGGATGGGTTGATGTGGAGACAGAAGAAGGAAGTGGTTCTACATTTACCATCTACCTTCCATTAGAAACGAGTTTTTAACGAAAAAATATTTGAATAGGCGACAAACAAGTATTCATATTATTAATTATTTATTTTTAGATGCTGGCCAAGGTTGATAAGTGGTGTTTGTCTGCCCTGTTTCCTTAATGGGATGCAGGGCTAATTTTTTGGATAGTAAAGAACTAATTGATTTTAAAGGAGGTGTGTCATGGAAAAAATTACATACATACACACGAGACACCTCCAGTAAGATGGATTTTTGTGACGAAAAGCTACAGAGCGTCAACCTTAATCAGTTTCTAATTTTTCCTCAATCACTCTAATTAAATCCCTTGCTATTATAGCCGGGATTGATTTTGGATATTCAGAGGGTAATCTTTTCAGGTATTCCTTTGATTTTAGAGGTTCTTCATCTAAAAATTTTTCTGCAATTCGAAAGATAATGAATGGTTTAAGAAGGGAATCAGAATCATTTAATGAAACCAGCAAGCTCTCTGGCGAAGTCATTAGATATTTAGTATATGCAGAAATAAAGGTTAAGGTCGAATCAAACCCCAACTCAGACCTAACAACTGCTTTTAAATCATTTCCTCCGACTCCCATCTTTGACAATAGGAATAGCGTGCAGGAACCCACATTCCCTTTCAGCGCAGATTTCTCTATGTCGAGTAAGCCCTCAAAAATTTTTCCTTGCAATATCTTAATCCGTCCCTTTATTCCAGGTTCATCAGTTAAAGATAAAGCCTCTTCGTATTTCTCGAACCTTAAGAGTTTTATCACTTTTTCCTGTTTTTTCTCTATTTGAAGGTGTCGTGTCTCTTTTATATCTATAGCACTCTGTGTGGTTGAGAGTAATATTAATAAATATATCATTCTAAGAGTTTCCTTATATATCTCTCTATCTCTTTTTCATATGCTTTTGGATAGGGTTCTTTCATTCGCTTTTCAAGTAGTTCCCTTAGTGCTTTTTTCTCTTCTCCCAGGTCTTCTGGTAAAGTTATCTTTGGAGGAGAGACGAATATACCCGGTCTTGAACGTCTTTTCTTTGATATATCCTTTCTCCGTATTGACTTACTTGCTTCAAGCAGTCTGTCAAGGAGCTTCATCTGTCGCTTCAAAATTCTTTTGTCAAGTTCTCCCCTTTCCATTTTTTCTGCCATTTCTTCCATATCGCGCGCTATAGGGTTAAGAGCTTCTCCCAGTTCCCTTAGTTTCTTTGCAAGACTCCTTTGTTTTCGGCTCAGTTCCTTAAGTGCATCCATTCGTCTGTTACCTGGTATTGGAATGATCTGCTGTAACCCTCCGGATATTGATTGTTGCTTACTAATTATCTCATTCATTGCATTCATCATTGCCTGCCCACTTCTTGGAGGTGAGGAGAAAAGTTGAATTATAGATTCTATGAGTAACCCATTAACTTTTGTCATCGAAGAGAGAAGAGGCTTTTTAGTTAACAGTTCTTCTCCCAATGCCGACATTCTTACACTTACTTCGGATAAGTTTTTTAGCACTCTGGGAGTGAATGCGAAACTCTTAAGGAAGAGTATTTCTAATTCTCTATTTATTTGCGTTACTCCTTCCGATAGGCCCTGTTCAGTTAGTCCCTTCAGAGTTCCAGGTTCTTTGTCAATTAGATCATTATGTTGTCTTAGTATAAATCCCAATTCCCAGGCTTTTTGCCGTAGCACCTCTCCTATCTTTTCTCCCATTCTATTTTCACTCTCATTCTGAAGACTTTTATATAGATTCTCGAGAGCCTTCTTAATTTCTTCTATCGTAGTCTCATTCATTCTTCCTTTACGCATTTCACCGGCTAACTTGGACATCTTCTGATGTGTCTCGGTTTTTTCAAATTCTCCTGCTATTTCCAATATCTCTGCGTTGGACGAGGTCTTCATCTTTTCTAAGAGTCGAAGAAGTTCCTCTTTTAGTTCTTCCTCGAGTGATGCAAGGGAATCACTGGGCGTTCCTTTTGCTATTTTGTTTTGCTCTCGGTATATGTCTTCGGCTCTTTTCGTAAATTCGTTCAATTCCATTAATTCCTTAAGAGATTCAAGACTTTTTCTCCCCAGTTTAAGAGCCTCTATAAGTTTTTCTTGTGTGATGTTGAGATCCTCCAATCCCTTTACTGTGTAATCCTGATTTTCTTCAATATTTTCTAAATTTTTATAGAGTTCTTTAACTCCAAGCTCATCCAGCAATTCACTGATACGCGAAAGCTCTTCCATAATTAGGGGGTTCTCCATCTTTCTTGCAAGTTCTGCCATTTTCTCTATGTCTTCAAGAAGTTCCTTTTGTCTTTTTAGTGTTTCCTTTATTCCATATCTTGTTTCAGGATTGAGTTTTGATTTAAGAAGATACTCTTCTATTTTTTCTGCTAATTCCTCTTCCCTCTTTTGCAGTTCTTCTGCAATTACTGATAAAGTATCGCTGAACTTGCGATAGTCACTGAACATTTCCTTTAACGTCGGCATTAATATGTTAACAGGTGAAGTGAGCGTTTTATTTCCTGCAAGATCGTATGCAGCTGCTCTTACCTTAAGTGTCTCGCCCGGCATCAGATTCCTTATCTCTAACTTTACTGAATCCTCAATAAATCTAACGCCCATAGCGTCCCCTAAATCCTTTTCCTCCTTACCGCAGAGAAGTTTCAAAGAAGACAGGCCATAGTCATCCCGCGCACGGAGTTTAACCGGCACTACCATCCTTTCATCAAGTTTATATTCAGCACCTGGTGAGAGAAATTCGATGGAAGGTGGTTCATCAATTATGGGTCTCAAGATAAAATGAATGTAGCTTTCGCTATATGATAGTGTATCGCTGAGTTTAACCTCTAATTCTTTGTCTTCCCCTACCGTGAAACTACCAATGAAGTGGCTTCCTTGTGTTTCTCCTTTAGTGAGGTCTCCGTAGATACCTCCTAATTCTTCATTCGTTCTTCCTGAAAAGTTTACAAATGTTCCTGAAAGAACTCTAATGGGAATTTTAGCCTGCAATAGGAGTATGGTATCATAAAGTGGCATAATACCTAAATAACCGGGGAATTGATATTCTAAATCCAGTTCCTCGACCCGTAAGACTGGAACAACAGTGAGTTTTTTACTCTCGCTCGCCCATATTCTATACCCAGCACGTAAATCCGTCGAATGGTCTGGTTTTATTAAAATGGCGAACCTGCCATCGCCCAGATGTATCATTCTTTTTTCTGTATTATTGTAGAAAAGGTATAGTTTTCTTAGTGATGGGCATTCTGCGAGTATTAATGTTGCACTATCTTTCCCTGTAGGGTCCTCGAGGTATGAAAGAACAGGTTTTGGATTAACTCTATTTAGGCGAAAACCTGATACGACGAGTATGAGTATGAGAATGGGGAGAGGTAAAGTATATTTAGGTCCAACCTTGAAATTAACGAATTCACCTACTTTCCTCTTTTTTAAT
Organism: uncultured bacterium; assembly: GCA_964476585.1. Taxonomy (GTDB): domain Bacteria; phylum Hydrothermota; class UBA3072; order UBA3072; family UBA3072; genus CAYZBF01. The sequence continues at coordinate 26,577 of CAYZBF010000009.1, forward strand.
ATGGATGAACATTCCAGAATTGCCCGCTTTCTATATTTCTCTGAGTCTAATATAGAAGGGAAAGGGTCCATTATCAGATAAAGTCGTCCCTTTAGTTTTGTATTTGTATTTTCAAGATAATCTGTTGTATCTGATATTGTGGGCCTACCATACAAGAAAGGAATAAAGGCAAGTATGAGGGAAAAGGGCATTATCCACCATTCTATTGTAGTCATATAAAAAAAGAGGTTGAACCATATCCAGAAAATGTAAAAAGCTAAGAATAAAGAAAAAGAAATAAGGCTCCTTTTAAGAAGCCAGAGATTCCTTTTTCTTTTATGCACCTCACAGACAAAAGTTTTTACATCATTCAATAGTTTGGAATTCTGAAATTGCAGGGAGTACAGAAACCCTTATTGACACGGGTTATCCCCACTTTGAATTCTCTCTCCACATCCTGACACCTTACAACCCATCTCTTTGGATAATAAGGGAAATCATTTAAGTCCATGAATTCTTTGTATTCTATCTCCATTTCCCTGAATTCTGAATCTATCTTAACTTTTTTTATTCTTCCCAGATCATCTACCCAGAGACTGATCCGAGCGTTATCATGGTCATACTTTAAAAGGGCCAGTCCATCTTCTACTCTCCTCCACTCAAAATCATGGGGAAGAAAGTATAACCAGTCATAAATCCAGAGGTTGGCACGCTCAAGGAAGGATACAAGTTCTTTCTTTTTCTTCTTTTTGATAATCTTCCATAGATTCTTCGAATCATAGATTAGACAGTAGGGAGTTTCACCTGTTTTTTCCACATTTATTCTGTAGAAACGCAATCCCCTCTTCCATAAATAGGTGACTGTGATAGAGTCATTATCGGCTATTACTACCATGTCCGAAACAGCGTTCACAAACTGCTTCTTTCTTGCTTCCATCACATTATGTGGATTAAAGTTAACGAACGCTAATAGCAGTAATAACATATTAATGAATAATTAATTCTATTGTATGAAATGTCAAGCCTATATTAGGGGTTGGGATTTGGGGACTAGGATTTGGGTATAGTAATTAATTATTTGGATAATAAATAACAGATTCTATCTTATATATAACTAAATCCTAAATCCCAATCCCTAATCCCTTACATTAATTCATTCATACTTGTTGAGATTTATTCGGTTGTATTTAATAATATTTAAAAAGTTATTTAGTATAATATTTCCGTATTCTTTAGATCTTTCGAAGTGGAATTGAGTTCCATAAATGGGTCTATCCCCGTGTGCGATGGCCTCTACGCAGAAATCTGAAGACATAAGTGGGATAAGCGGGTCCATAATGGCTGTTACATATTCCTCGTGACTTTCGGGAAGATTTGAAACAGCAGGAACACCAGTGAGTAGAGGATGCTCCCGCAACTTTCTTACCACAATAGGTTTCTTTATCAACTCCCCATGGGAAAAGACTGCGCCGAAAGTGCGGCAAATTAACTGAAATCCAAAGCAAATACCAATGACTGGGATACTATTGTTTTGAATCAAATCCAGCCACTCCTCTTTATATTCACCTTTGGTTATTAGGAGTTCAGAACCGGATAGAACGATTCCATCTATTCTCTCTAACGAAGATTTCAGATTTAGCAGAGTGACCTCTGTTTCTTCTTCAATAAATTTCTTTAATTTTTTTATTTTTTCTTCTCTATCCTTTTTATAAAAATTAAAAAGGCCTATCATAAGAAATTAATGAGTCCATGAGTGAATAGGTGCTTTTTATAAGTTCAATCATTGGATTTTAATGGCATCAGGGTTATCTGTGACAATCTCAAGTCCGTATTTTTCGTGGAGAATAAGTTTACCTCGTAGTTCCACAACTGAATTATCTAAGCGTTCGAAGTCAAAACCTTTCTCTTTCAACTTATTCACACCTTCCTTCCAGAGCAGAAAAGTAAAATCATCTTTTGATTCTCCGAAATCTACGAATAGATGTCCCGAGCGGGAAATATTCCAGTTGCTGGGTCTGCCAATAATTATCACCCACTCTCCGATATTCTTTTTGAGTTTGGATTTATTGTAGGGATCGAGGATAGGAGGGTTTTTAAAGGGGGAGGCGCGTTTCCATAATTTTGTAAATTCCTTTTTATATTGCTTTGTAACATCCTCCGCTTCTTTGATTATCAGTATGTTTTCATCATTTAAATCCTCTGCGGAATGAGTCCAGTTGTAGGAACCTGTTATCAGAACTTTTCCATCAATTATCGAAAACTTATTATGCATAATCCCTTGATATTTCCCTTTACGGGAAAGATGACTTTTATCGAGTCTCACTTCCATTCTCTTACCTTCCAGAAAGTGATGCTTGGAATATTTTATCTCCATGGCTTTCTCCGCATCAAGGACTACTCTGACTCTAACACCTCTTTTGCTTGCATCCAAGAGTGCATGTAAAAGTTCCCTGTCGGTGAAAATATACATTGCTACATCTATTTGTTCTTTTGCGTTTGATAATTCCTTAATGATTGCGTCCCTTACACCACCACCCGGGCTAAAGAATGCCTGGATTGTTGCGGATAATATTAGTAATAACATTTATTCTCCTTATTTTATCTTTTGACTACAGACTAAGGACTCAAGACTTTCGACTATTTTAGAATCTAAATACCCGGAATGCATCTGGTATTATCTCGATATCAAAATTATCCAATCTATCAGGTAATAATTCTCCATCAACCTGGATAGGAAGTTTTCTATCGAGGTTACTCTTTAATTTTTTGGTCTTCCAGTAGATAACTTCTTCTAAACCAAGATGACTCCCAGAATATACTTTAGGAAAATTGATGATAAACTTGGCCTTATTGATAGATGATATCAAACATACATCCAGCATTCCATCCTGGACATTTGCCAGTGGTGCAATCTTGAACCCCCCACCATAAGTAGTTGCATTGTTTATAGTTAGCATCAAAAGGCTGGAATCAAAGCTTTTTTCAAGGGAGGAGAGCTCGGCATGGAAGCATTTAAATCCGAATAGATTCTTGAATACCATACGGACATATGCAAGATTACCCTTTAGATTTCTCACATTCATATCATGTATTATCTGTGCATCAAATCCGGCTCCAATATTGGTTAAGAAAATTCTATTATTTACTCTTCCGGCATCGACAAGCATAGTATTGTCTCTTTCGACGGAATCCAGAAAAGAGTCAAGTCCTTTCCAGAGACCTAACTCCCTTGTGAAATCATTGCAGCTTCCTGCAGGTATGTGACCAAGTTTGACTTTTCTTCCGAAACATCCATTTTCAACTTCGTTGTATGTTCCGTCGCCACCAACAATCAAAAGAATTTCTGTTTCATTTTTGTATGTTATCTTATCTGTGAGTAGAGTTGCATGTCCCGGATATTCAGTAATGTGACATGAGTAACGAATACCGCGCTTCTCCAAAAGGTAAGTAAGCTCTTCAAACAAGAGTTTAGATTTTCCTCTATTTGCTACAGGATTTACAATTACCTGTAATTCTGTTTTTATTTTATTCATCTCGCTCTCCAAAAAGGAAGAAAGGATAAATAAAACTTATAAAGCATTATGCCTAAAGATTTATCTAACCTTCCATCATTTGTATGCGATATAATAGTTAGAGCTTCTTAATTCTAAATTCCGTCATTCAAGCAGCCGGCATGAATAGTCCGATTATACCAGCTACGATAGCAAGAACCCCAATGGGCACTGCTACTGTCGTCATTGCTGTGTCTATTTGCTTCTTTGCTTCACCGGTCTTGGGTATTAATTTCAGGAGATCCAGTATCAAGAATGCTCCGGTAATAATACCCATAATTCCCTGAAATGTCCCGGCGGCGCCATGGACTCCCCAGAATCCAATACATGTGAGTATTATAACAATTCCAAATGGGATTTTGAGAGCCATAAGAGCTTTAAGTGACTCTTCCATTGCGCTGAACGCTTCCCATTTCTTTAGAAGATCCATTATGAGAATTAATCCCCCTAAAATCAAAAACTCCATACTTACCTCCTTTATTTATTGTTTTGTTATATAGACAGTCGATTTGTTTTCAATGAAAAATACACCCATCTCCATGATTTAGATACTGATATACACTGAGAAGCACAGATTCTAAAATTTTATTCTCATCAGTCAATATCTGTATTAATCTATGTCTGAAAATTGGCGGTAAGAAGGGCATTTTGCACTTTACATTTTGCATTCTTCATTTTTCATTGAATTGACCCCTTTGTGGCTATTATTCAATGTTGGCTCCTTCATGCTTCAATGATTTCTATATTTGCCCGTGGGATGGTTAAGATTTTTCCATCTTCTACTCTGACCTTCAATATTCTGACACTGGATTCAGTTTCAATATTTTCCAGATTAGGTGGAAGTTCCACAACTTTCCCTATAGTTCCAAAGTAAGGTTCCCTAATTATACGGACTAATTCGCCTTTTTCTAAACCTTTAGAATAATCTTTAGATTTACGGATCTCCGAACTTTCTTCGAGTGGAACAACCACTTCAGGACGAAGTACACCCGCTCGAATCTGTGTAGCCCCGTTGATAGAAGCGCGATCCCCCTCATGTTGACTGAGAAGTTTGAATGCAGCTGGAGACATATTCATTTTTCCGAACCCTTCTGTGACTATAAGTGTTATCCCTTTATTTTCATTTCCTGTTATAGCCACACCTATTTCATAGCCAAGGAATTCCTTTAAGACGGCATCACCTATTCCTCCAACAACAATTCCAATGACGCCTACCCGGACTGCTTTTTCGAGAGCTTCCTTTGTTACATAGGATCCACCAATCAAAACCTTACCACGGTGACTTTCATCAATGAGATCCGCTTCTACAACTTCCTTAGGGTTATTGACAATTGGCTGTATTATGCCCCGCGCTTCACCTCCAATTCCAAAAATACCTTGCACAAATGTGACTTTTGATTCCACAACCACCCCTTCATTCTCAATTATATCTGCGACTTTACCATCCATATAAGCATCTATCTCTACCGGCATTGGAGGAGCACGCAGGATAAGTTGCCCTGTAATATCTGATATAGTTTCCAATGTGCCCTTTATCGGGGATTCGATTTGCGACTTAAATAATCCAAAGAAACCCGAAGATTCAGCAATTATCTCTCCTTTCTTGATCGGATCCCCCTCCTTCTTTTTCATGAACTGTGCAAGTTCACTGGGCATGACTCCCAGTTTTCCTGCGAGATTTAGCGTTTCCACATCCCCTGGTAATTCTGTCCTTGCGACAATAGTCTCTGCACTCACTTTGTCCCCGATATTAACCACTACATTACCCTTTAATGGTAGCCTTCTTTCCTTTCTTAATTTAATATTCGTAGTCACCTTAAGTCCTGGCGTATATGCGTGTGCCATCATTCCTCCTTTGCATCAGGATAGATGGATAAAGCACTATTCCATCTGTTCAGTTTCGCAAATCTTTCTTTTTCGTTTTCGGGTAATGCCAAAGGTCTACCTCTACAATCTAAGATTATGCCCACTACACCACCCCTTAGACTAGCTGCAACTTCTCTACCTCTACCTTCACCCATATCGAAATATTTACTTGGCTTTATAACTGCACTAATCTTTTCGTCTTCCGCAAGAGGTATGAGTTTCATCTCACCCGAGTTAATTGTTATTATTTCCTCACCTATTGTTAACTCTAATGCTTTTTTTCCCGCTGGTGCGTTTCCTACCGGTGCGATACATGTGCCGAGTCTTATCAAACAGTCCTTATCAAACACTTCTGTCGCTGCTTTTTCATGAACCGTTGAAAGTACGCCAAGGTGAGGCATCATAAATATTGAATCGACAGCCAGTCTAGTTATGCCTACAGGCTGGAATGCATCTATGAGCATTAAAGCAGCCTGGACTCTCCTGGGAGCGTGTGAGAGGGCTCCCCCTGAACCGACGATAAGATCCAGTTCCATCATGTTAACAAGAGTTACACCTGTGGCAACCTGTTCGAATGCATCTGATATTGTTCTTTCCTGCTGGACCCCCTTAAGTCCTACAGCCATCTCTTTATGCTGCACGAGTGCAAGCCGTAGTGCCTCTCTTGCAAGAGCCTGTTCAAGTTTGAGCCCCATAAGGGACATTGGGACAGTAGTGGGTCTTATCATTTTATTCCGTACCCGGTTTCCAAGGGCATCTCTACTAAGAGAAAATGGGACCCAGCGAAGGACATTTTCCATTCCTGCCTCTGTTAGAACATTGGATACAGAATAACTCATTCCAAGATTAGCAGAGACTGTTCTGTTGAAAATACCATTAAAAACAGAGAATATATCAGTGGTTGCACCTCCGATATCTACTCCCATGACATTGATATTTTGTTTTTTGGCAATAGTTTGGATTAAAGCACCCACAGCGCCTGGAGTTGGCATAATGGGAACATCAGTCCACTTCATTAATTTTTTATATCCAGGTGCATGAGCCATTACATGTTCCATAAACAATTCGTGTATCGCATCCCTTGCAGGTCCTAAATTCTCCCTCTCAAGAACCGGCCTTAAATTATCAACAATGCTTAGAGCAGTCTTATCTTCTAATCTTTCTTTCACTGCTTCTCTTGCGTCTACATTTCCAGCAAAGATTACAGGAAGTTTATAACCTGTTCCGAATCTTGGTTTTGGGTCAGCAGCTTTGATCGTCTCACTTAATTCTACCACATGTGAGACAGTTCCACCGTCGATTCCTCCAGATAAGAGGATCATATCAGGTCTTAAGTCTCTTATCAATTCTATTCTTTTATGCGGCTTCCTACGATCATTGGTGGCAATAACATCCATGACGATTGCTCCTGCGCCAAGTGCTGCCCGTGCTGCACTTTCTGCGGTCATCTCTTTAACTACACCGGCAACCATCATCTGCAACCCCCCACCTGCACTTGAAGTAGAAACATAGATATCTATTCCTCGATTGTCTTTTGCAGGATAGATTAACTTTTCTCCGTCCAGTAACTCTCTCCCTGTCAACTCTTCCACTTCCCTTACAGCGTTTAGAGCTCCTCGTGTTACGTCCTCAAAAGGAGCTTCAACTGTTGTAGGAGCTTCTCCTCTTACTACCAATCTATATTCACCACCCTTTTTTTCTATCAAGATTGCTTTAGTTGTTGTGCTGCCGCAGTCTGTTGCTAAGATTCTTAAAAGCTCCCTACCTTTCTCCATGACTCCTCCTTTCTAGTTCCTGAATTAGGTACTCAACGTTTTCTCTGTTTTCCAATAGGACTGTTACCTCCCAATACTCTTTTGAACCAAAAAGCGCTTGTACAAAAGGATTTGCCATTACCATAAGTTGACTCCCTAAAAAACTTAAGGGTTTCATAGTTTCTAAAAACATTATTGCAGGCACAACAAGACCTCTGTCAACAACTTCCTGTGCAAGCTTTCCAAATATCTCATCTCTTCTTTCTTCTGGAATATCATCTGGGGCTGTTATTTTGTTAATAAAATTTCCATTACCACCTAACATTTAGTTCCCTATTTGCCTTCACTTCATCCAATCTACCCACATGGGTACTGGAAGGCGCTTGCTTTACTTTGTCTGGCTCATCCCTTGCTTCTTTTGCAATGTTCTTCATAGCTTGGATGAAACCGTCCAGTGATTCCTTTGATTCTGTCTCTGTAGGCTCAATCATTAACGCTTCTGGGACAATAAGAGGAAAATATATGGTAGGTGCGTGATATCCATAATCTAATAGTCTCTTTGCTATATCCAGAGTTCTTATTCCGAGTTCCTTGAAATCCGATGCTGATAGAACGAATTCGTGCATACAATTCTTACCATAGGGCAACCTATAAATTTCTCTTAATTTTGTTAGGAGATAGTTAGAATTTATTACTGCCTGACAAGCTGCTTCTTCCAGTCCATCTGCACCAAGTAGTCGAATATAAATATATGCTTTAACCATCACCGAAAATGCGCCGTAGAAACTGGATACTTTTCCTATGGAGTTTTTAAGGGTCCAGTTGAAGTAATATTTTTCATCATCGAATTCGATTGTTGGAGTGGGGAGGAAACTAGAAAGCTTGTCTGTTACAGCTACTGGGCCGCTTCCGGGTCCTCCACCTCCATGAGGTGTTGAGAAGGTTTTATGTAGGTTAAAATGTATTATATCAACACCAAAGTCACTTGCTTTTGCCTTGCCCATAATGGCGTTCAAATTTGCTCCATCCATATACAGTAAAGCCCCATGATCATGAAGGATATGAGCGAGTTCTCTGATATGTGACTCAAAGATTCCCAAGGTATTGGGGTTTGTTATCATAAGGAGGGCTACATCCTCACTCATAGATTCTCTTAATGACTTGGGTTCCAATATGCCATTCTTATTGGATTTGACTTCTTTGACTTTGAATCCCGCTCTCGCAGACGATGCAGGATTGGTCCCATGAGCGGTATCTGGAATAAGAACTATTCCCCTTTCTTCGCTTATAGAACGGAAATATGCCCGAGTAATCAAAAGGCCTGTCAATTCTCCATGAGCACCTGCCTTTGGTTGTAGAGTTATGGCGTCAAGCCCAGAAATTTCCTTTAAGAATTCTCCAAGTTCAAACATAAGTTGTAGAGCACCCTGAATTGTAGATTCTGGGGCCTCAGGATGGATATTAGTGAATCCGGGAAGACGTGCTATATCTTCGTTTATCTTAGGGTTGTATTTCATGGTGCAGGAACCAAGTGGATACATTCCTTTATCAACATGATAATTCATAAGAGAAAGTTTTATGAAATGTCTCATGAGTTCAACTTCAGCGGGTGAAGGTAAGGGTGGGTATTTTTCCCTTAAGTATGCGGAATCAAAGAATGAATCTAAGGGCTTTTCCTCTATGTCTAATTTAGAAATATAGCCCTTTTTCGCACCACCCTTATATTTGTTCAATAGTTCCATCGATTGATAATATGTGATGATATTCCATTTGTCAAGTATAATATAGTTGGTCGGTTAGTTGGTTAGTTAGTGAGAAAATGTAATGAGCTTGGTAAATTTTTATTGTATTAAATTTGAGTTGCTTTAAAAATATAAACGGACTAACCAACTAACTGTCTAACTAATATTATTGACTTATATACGATACAATACATAGTCCAATAAAGAGAAGGATAGTAGGGGTAATTCCGAAGATTGGAAAGAAGAAAAGGGACAGAAATAGAGCGGAAATTCCTCCCCCCACCATGTCGTAGGCATAGACGGTAGGTGCAGCGATTTCCGCTTTCCTCTCTTTCCCCAAAATCATCGTTGCGACAGGATATACCCAGCCGACCACTATCCCTGCTATACAATTAAGTGTAGGAATTAGAATAAGGGTCCAAGGAATTGATTTTTCAAATACAGTGATTAATAGAATGATAAAGTAGATTGAGCCAAAAATCAGGAAAGCTAATTTCATTTCGCGCCTTGAGCTCATTCTCTCAGAGAGGTATGTTCCCAATCCCACTCCGAGCATGAATAGCCCGGTAATAAGGCCCACGAGATGATATACATTTCCGTAGATTATCTGTAGTGTTAATATGCAAATGTATCCAACACCCATGGCTAGTGCGCCTATAAGGCCTACACGAAATCCGGTTTCTCTGAAAGCAATAGGAAGTAAAAGGAAGAATAAAAGAATATATGGTGGTAGATTCAACATATTCTTAAATATTCCAGAGAGATTACTGTGTTTTTCTATCCAGAGGAGCAAAGAGAGTAGGAATGTTCTTGGGTGGGAATCCCTGTTGAACCCTATAAAATCGGTGTTTAACTGTCCTTTTAGTCTCTCTATTCTGTCTTCAGGGAGATAAGATTCTATAGTGTGTAAATCAAGGAATTTTAAGTTCATTGAATTGGTTTCATCGATTATTGAATTTTTCTCAAATCTTAAGGGAGTTTGAGAAAAGATGAACCTTAGTTTATATCCGGGAATTAGGAAATAATATTCAAATTCTTCGCTAAAGGTCCAGTACACGAGGGAGTTATAATCCAGAGCAGTTTTATTCAGATAATCCTCCCCGGAAGAGATTGAAAAGGTTAAAATCCCATTTTCATCCAGTATCTTTGAGAGTTCATCAGCAAATTCCAGAGAGTAGAATCTATTGGTTGAGAGGTTTAAGGGATCACCAACTTCTAAGAATATCGCATCAAACTTCTTTTTACTCCTCTCTACAAACATCCTGGGATCAGAGCGAACCAAATTTAGTTTTTCTAAAGACTCTTCATCCAGATTTTCCTTTAAGAATTGACTTGCAAAGGGATCATTTTCTACTACAGTGCAGGAATTATAACGGAGTAATTCTTTTACTGCTTCTGGATCAGGAAATCCCAGATACAGAATGTCATTCTCTTTCCCTGGACTCAAGAGGAGTGGGATGTGTATTATCTCAGATAACCCATAAGTTGGATAGGTGCAAGAAAGAGCTCCATTGAACAGTAGTGAATTTTCTCCTTCTCTTTTTATCTCAATATATCTGCCGTACTTCGTCTCTTTGAGTCGCTCAATCGAAAAGCCACTGTAGAGGTTGTTATATCCAACCTTCATCAACTTTTCAGAGAGGGGCGATAGGAAGAGCATAATAAAAATAAGCATGAGAGGGATAAATCTCCTACCCTTTAGGATAATAACAGGAATAAGTGCAAGTGCACTGACAAGGAAAAGATTCCTTATAGGGGAGATAAATGCTACAAAGAGGTATGAAAAAGCTATTCCACCCGTGAGGTCACCTATAGCCTCCAAAATATAGGGCCTCGTTATACCCTTTATACCACCTCCAATAAAACTCGAGAACTTCTTCAATCCGAGAGAGAAGATAAAACCAAAGTTCATATACACTGGTAAAAGCAGAATGAAAGTTTCCAGTAAAAGGGGGACTGGGCCCATTATCTCACCAGGCCCATAATCAAGGATTGCAGGTAATAATCTAACTAGAAATACTGAGAGTGGAAGGATGATCGAAAGGGTTAGAAATGCAAGATAGAGTAGACTATCTGATAATTTCCTTCCGATAAAAGAACCGAGTCCTACACCCAAAAGCCAGCCTGACACAACAAGGCCATAGGTCAATTCGTTTCCATAGAATATCATGAAAATTTCTCTTATCAGGATGTTCTGGGTGAGAACTGAGAGGAAACCAGATAGAAAAAGGAATGTTAAGAACAATTAGGAGATTATCTTTGAAAGAGTTTTAGTAAATTTATCTTCGGATAAATGTTTCCCATCTTTAGATATAATTGCGACCAGAATGTTAGCCGTGGGTCTTTCTATCCTGGAAAGAGTGATTTCACAACCTTTATAAATATTAAAGATTTTCCCTATAACTGATTTATTCTTTGGAGAAGCAATTACTATGGCTGTGCCTCCCACAAGTTCGATATAATCTGCTATAATCTCATCACCTTTATGCTTTAGGAGGATATTGTATGTTAGTTCGATGGCTTTAGCAATATCAGAGGTAGACGCACTCAATCTCCAGAAATCTTCTAAGGCATAATAAATTAGTTTGACTTCCTTTTCTGGAGATGCGGGCAGGCTTTCAAGAACGGATTTCAACTTAAATGTATCTGTCTTTCTTAGTCCCTCGTCAAAATCACGAAATTCTCCAACTGCTTGTTTTATGATTCCTTTGGTCTCATCATAGAGATCCATACTGCTCTCATATTTATCAAGCTCTCCTCTGACATCGAAGATATTCACTATTGCGTTTCCGTGTATCTTTGGAGGATGTGTTGAAAGTAGGGAGAGCCCATCAACACGGTCGAACCCTTCCAGTATTCTTGTTACCTTCTTTACCTTATCCTTTTTATCAGAGACCATAATGATCTTTAACAGAAGGAAGAATTCTGAAGAGTCCATAACGGAGAAGAAGACCTGAGGGACCCTGCAATTTTTGAACTCCGTGATGAGATGGGGGATTATTGCTCTAAGATAATGTTCAAAACCACCTTTTGTTTCTAAGAGAACCTTGCCACTCTCAGAGCGAGCTTTTCTTTGCTGTCTTTTGAGGACACTTTTTATTCTTTCGTGTACAGAAGGAGGATATGAGTTTCCTTCTTCATCGCTTATCTCTATACGGGCAACCAGTACTCCTTCCTGGGTGGTAAATTCCTTGTTATATAGGATTTTCATATACGGAAGAACGAAAGAGATGGAATCAAGAATTCCTTTCAGGAGCATATCTTTCTCGTAAGTTCCAACAGATATCCCTGTGAGATTTTCTTTTGTAGTCTTAATGTTCTTTATATATACCTGAATTTCTCCTTTACTATTTAGAACATCCTTCTGGATCCTATAATTATTAATAATTTGCAGAGCAAGGTCTTTCGGAGAACGTTCCGATATATAAGCTTTAGAACGAGAAGCAAAGAACTTGAATACTTCTCCCTCTGGCACTAAAAGCGCTTTTAAATATCCCTTTTTTGTGGTCTTTCCGATTATATAAACTACCTGTGAATAAATCTCAAGGCGCCTTGATTCTATGGAAAGGAGCAATCTTTTTGCAAGGCTGCCGATGGAAGTTATACGGATATTTTTTATAATTTCTTTTTTATCCAGCAGGAATTTTTTCAATGCTATTTCATTTTCGATCTTGATTACCACTATAATAATTCCCAACTTGCTTCCTTCCACTTCTTCTGAAAGTCCTGATATGTTATTTAGATTCCATCCCTTTTCATGAATTGTTCCTAATACGGCTTCTGAGAAACCGGGCCAATCCCCTGCTATTACTCCAATTGGAGCACATAAAGGGTAAATCGGTTTCTCTGGAGGTTCTTCGTGATATATATGAATACGCTTTTTATCCTTGTGCCATTCACTAATAAGTTTTTTTACCAGTTTTTCCTCTTCCTCTACTGGAAAGAAACTGCGGAAGTGATCATAAATACTTTTTTCCATCAGTGAGTAAGAGCATAAAGGTATATGTTTATACCCATACGAAATGCTTTTTCCCTTATGTCTTCAAGGTCATTATGGACGGATGGGGAAGCCCAGCCATCAGATACATTGCTGTTATAAGTGTAGAAGAGAGATAGCTTTCCTTTTATGAAAAGGCCGTATCCCATAGGTGGGCCTTTATAGTGTTCGTGTATCTTAGGTAACCCTTCCTCGAAGTCATAGAAGATATGGTATATCTCATGAGTTGAGGGTAACAGAATGAAACGGTGCTCGGGGAATACTTTTTTAATTTCTCCTCTAAAATATTCATCCATTCCGTAGTCGTCGTCAGCATAGACAAATCCACCATTCCACAGATATGTGCGTAGGGCCTCTTGCTCTTCTTTTGAGAGTTTAACCTTTCCATGTCCTGTGATGAAGAGAAAGGGGTAGGCGAATATTTCAGGATCATCAAGTGTTAGAATTTTTTCCTGTTCTTTTATGTTGACCTTTGTCCTTTTATTTATTTCTTTTGCAAGATTGGGGATAATGTCAGGGTCATTATACCAATCTCCTCCAGAATATTTTACTCTTACTATAGATGGATTGAATACTCCCAAGAAGATTATTATGAATAACATCATTAGCCTCTGGGGTGGTATAAAGACACTACATTACGCAGGTACGATCTATCAATATGAGTGTAAACTTGAGTTGTGGAGATATCCGAATGTCCAAGGAGAAGCTGAACAGTTCTTAGAGAGGCACCTCTTTCTAAAAGATGAGTTGCAAAGGAGTGCCTCAGTGTATGGGGGGTAATATTTTTCATTATTCCTGATCGTAATGCATATTTGCGGAAGTTTTTCCATAGCCCAGTTCGGGATAGTCTATTCCCGTTTCTGGTAAGGAATAGGTGTGTGGATGAGTTTTTATCAAGTTCGGTTCTTGCGGTTGTTAGGTACTTCATAAGTGCACTCTTTGCCTTAGAACCTAAAGGGACGATACGTTCCTTGCTGCCCTTTCCCTTAACTCTAATGAAATCTTCTTTCAAGAATAAATCCTCAATATATAAATTCAAAACTTCTGAGATGCGCAAGCCGCTTCCATACATAAGTTCCAGGATTGCTCTGTCACGGATGGAGAAAGTTGAGGTTCCATTGACACTTTCAATTAACTTATCAACATCGGAAGGGGAAAGGACGGTTGGCAGTTTCTTTTTCAGTCGTGGGGATTCAATATTACTCATAGGGGATTCCAGAAGCAGTCCCTCGCCTATATAAAATCTGAAGAACATTCGGAGAGAAGATAATTTCCTTGCAATTGATGCAGTGGAGTAGCCTCTGGATTGAAGTAGGGATAAATAGTTTAATATGTTATCCCTTGTAACATCATTTATTCCCTTGACCGTTTCTTCGAGGAAGGAAAAGATGTCTCTTCTATAAGCACTCACTGTATTTGGGGATAATTCCCTTTCCGCCTGAAGGTAATAGACAAATTCCTTTACTACCTCTTTGTTATTCTTCATGGAGAGTGAAATCCTCAAGTTCCCATACGACTGAATCCGCAGGTATTTCTTTCCTTACAAGCCCAATATTTGGAGCATACCATTCATAGGAAATGGTGCTATCATCATCCTCTACCCCCATCCTTCGCAGGCAGTAGACCTCGTTATATTTACCAGAGGGAACCGTAAGAGTTGTAATATCTATCGAATCAACCGAAATAAAAAGTGTTTTATAGACCGTATCACCTGTATAAATTGTGGAAAGCTCAAATCGTTGTTCCCAAGAATCATTTTTAATAAATGGTAATTTAAGGTAAGATTCACGAATTGTCCCAAATGATATCCTTTCTCCGAGATAGGTAGTTGTAAGTTCATTTAACAGGTTCACTTCCCCTTCCCTTCTGTCCATCAATACCTCTTCACCCTGCATGAGTACTGTATAAATGGTATCATAGGATATAACCTCTATCTTGGCTTGAGATGTTGCTTCTCCTTTTACTTGATATGTCCATTTATTCCCGAGTGCTAATGGGAAATAATCAGCACTCATACGAATAGAGAAAGGATTATTACAGCCTAAAACCAATCCCAATATCAAGAAAATCAGTGCTAATCTCTTCATCAAAGATTTCCTTTAATGTTAAGCCAATCTGGAATCGTGGATCCTCACTGGGGAATAGGTATAGAAAACGGAGAGAAAAAACTGGGGAAAAACCCGTCTCCTGGTGATTGGACCTTTCACGTGAGATTCTGAGAGCCCCGGCTTTGGGTAAAATAGCAAAGTGATTTAAGAGAATGAATTCTTTTCCCACTTCAAGTCCATACATTTTTACCTCGTAATTACTCCTTCGGTAATCCGAGAGTGCTATACCTAAGTCCGCAAAGTATCTATGATTGAATTCAATAGATATACCTGATGGTGTATCTAATGCGGTCTTACCCTGCGGGACAGAAGTGCCCACAAATAAACCAAAACCTACAAGAAGATTGAGAATCATAACGTTATATTAGAACACTTTTGCCATTTGTCAAGAAGAAAGGAAACTAAGGTACCGAAGTTTTCAGTTTTAGCCCAGAACTTCCCGTAATTTCTGAGCTAAGGCTGAGGAAGCAAAGGGTTTTTGCAAGAAGTTTATTTCATCTGAAAGTATTCCGCGTTGCATTGTGATTTCCTCTGAGTAACCTGAGACAAAAAGGATTTTGAGGCTCGGGCGTTCCTCTTTTAAGCGTTTGGCTAGTTCTTTTCCGCTTATCTTTGGCATCACGAGGTCAGTTAGAAGAAGATGAATTTCATCTTCATACTCGTTGGCAAGCTTCATGGCTTCCACACCGTCAGATGCCTCAATTACATTATAGCCTAACCTCTTTAGAATCCGTAGTCCAAAGCTCCTAACCAATTCATCATCTTCAACAATTAAAATTGTCTCATTACCCTCCGGTAATGTTTCATCCTTCTCTTTCCGAGAAACTTTCTCAGCTTCCTCGTACACTCGCGGTAAATAGATATCTACAATAGTGCCCTCTCCTGGCATGCTCTCTACTGTAATGTATCCATTGTGCTGTTTAATTATCCCGTAAACAGTTGAAAGACCTAATCCTGTCCCTTGCCCTTCCTCTTTCGTGGTAAAGAAAGGCTCAAAAACATGCTCTACCACCTCCTTTGGCATCCCAAAGCCGGTGTCATGAACCGAAATCATAACACAATCGCCTATCTTACTGTCTATATGATCATGAACGAAGTCTTCATCAATTGTAAAATTTTCAGTTTTTATGGTTAGTCTCCCTCCTTCTTGCATAGCATCTCTTGCATTGACAACCAAATTTACTATGACTTGCTCAACCAAGGCTGGATCAACCCTTACTGACCCCAGGCCTTCACCTGGTATAATAATCAGTTCAATATCCTCTGTTATTATATGGCGAAGCATCTTATCGATTTCAAAGACAAGATCATTTAGGTTTATTACCTTTGGTTTGATTGGCTTACGCCGGGAAAAGGCAAGGAGACGATCTGTAAGTGTTGTGGCTCGGTCAGCAGCCTTTAGAATTTGCTTTATGTCTTCACGCTTTGGGTCCAGAGGAAGCAATGCATCCTTAACGAAATTTGCATAACCGGTGATAGCAGTAAGTAAATTATTAAAGTCGTGGGCTATACCACCGGCTAAACGTCCCACGGTTTCCATCTTCTGAGATTGTATTAATCGCTCTTCGAGACGTTTACTCTCAGTGATATTTAAGATTGATTCGACAAAACCAATAACTTCACCGTTCTCATCTTTAACAGGATTGCCTCTTATCAACCATTTCCTTCCATCAGGAGTGGTTATTTCCCCTTGTTCAAACTTCCCAGTCTTAAGCACTTTCATAAGAGGGCAGCCTTCACAAGGTTCATTTCTATTTTGCCATATTTCATAACAATGCCGTCCTATCAGATCTTCTGGACTCATACCAACTGATTTAGCAGCGGCATTGTTTGCCCATCCTATTTTGAAATCCTTATCCTGGTAGGTTACAAGTTCGGAAAGGGAATCGAGTATAATCGCCTTCTCTTTTTCGGAGGTTCTCACCGCCTCTGTTGTCTGCTTTCGTTTTATTGCGATAGCAAGCTGCTGAGATACCAATTTTAGGATTTCAAAATCATTTTCAGTATAAAGAGACGCATCCGTGTAACTTTGGACTGCCATAGCCCCTATAACCTCATTTCCAATTTTTAAAGGGACACCGAGCCAGACCTTTGCAGGAGTAAGACCTCCTTCTATTGGTGGAGAAACTGGTGTTTCTACTTCTCCTGTTTTTCTTAATGTCTCAATAACTTCTTTAGTAGCAAGAAGCGGCTTATCATTCCTTATTACATAAGAGGTTAATGTTTTTCCTGCCGGGAATTCTGAAATTTCATCTTTTTCATCTACAAAATAGGGAAGTGTGATAAAGTTGCGCTCTTTATCATATAGTGCGATATAAAAATTAGTGGTATCCACAACTTCACCAAGATGATTGTGAATGGCTTTAAATAGTTCATTCAGATTTTCAGTAGTATTTACTGCGTAAGCTATTTTGAATAATACTAATTGTATCTTCTCAACCTGCTCGTGCTTCTTTATAATCCTTACGAATAGGATTCCTGACAGAACAAAGAGCATAACAACGAAAGAGCGTAAATAGAGAATATTGATAGGCACATTAAGAATAAGCATCTCCACCAGGGTCCCGTTATAGTATAGATAGTAGTAATTAAGGACAGCGTCAACTATCCAATAAAGTAAACCAAGAATAATAGAAAAGCCAATAATTTTGTCTTCGGTTTTTACATTCATTTCATCTGTGTATTTTTATGATAATCAGAAAAAATTCAAAAGTCAATACAGATAAAATTTTGTTTAACTATCAGAATGTATTTTTTGAAAACCTTGACTCCTTACATTTTACCAGTAGAATTGCTAAAGGGTTAATAATGAGCCTTGTTAAAAAAAGTATGTCAACCTTCTCTGCAAGGATAATTAGCTTTCTTTTTTCCATTGCTATTAATGTACTTATCGCAAGGATTCTGGGCCCAGCCGGCAAGGGGATGTGAGCTGCACTGGTTTTTGTTCCCACAATGACATATGCACTTTTGAATCTGGGAATTGAATATTCCAACGTTTATTTAACCGGAAGCAAGAAGTATCCACCCGATCAGATTCTTAATAATTCTTTTTACGTGGCTTCCTGGATTCTCTTAGTTATATTCTTTATTTACTTCTTCTCCTTTGACAAGGTTTATCAATTTCTTGCCGGACAATACCCGGACTTTAAGCCACGGCACTTATACTTAACACTTTTTGCTATTCCCTTTGTTTTTACACAGTAGCAGTCGTAGTATCTGAGATTATATGGTTTGTCTCACAATCCGTTGCCTTCCCGCTTTTCCCTATGATTTCCTCTCTTGGGAAGAATGCTTCAAAATACCTTGTTCTTAGAACTTCGAGGATTGTGTTCTGGTTCTCTTTCTTATTCAGCGTTTTGCTGTGTGGATTAGTCCATTGGTTAATTCCGATTTTATTCGGTGATAGCTTCATACCATCGATCAAGATTGTTTATTTTCTACTTCCTGGGATTTTATTGTTCTCGCCTGTGAAGACGCTCTCAACCTACTTCAGGGGCACGGGTAAACCAGAGGTAAACACTTTCGTGAATTTTGTGATTCTGATTATAAATATATCACTTAATCTTCTCCTGATTCCAAAGATTGGAGTCAAGGGAGCAGCTATTGCCAGCGCAATTTCATACTCCTTAACTTATATGATTTATCTCTTCCTGTATAAGAGAGAATTCGGTATATCCCCTGTCGAGTTCTTTCGCTTCCGGAGAGAAGACTTCAAGAAAATTTGAATGTGTTGGATGGGTTAGTTGGTTGGACTGTTAGACTGTTGGTCGGGATTAAATATAACTTTCATTAAATTTGTCTAACACACAACTCCGAACTCAGAACCACTTAGTCCTTAATCCCTGATTCTCTAATCAATTTTCTACTAATTCATAATCCTGTTAGGCCAACACATCAACCGTCCAACTTATAAAATTACTCCCTAATCCCTGCTTCTCTTAATATCCTTTCTTCTAATCCATAATCCTAGACAGGAACCTTGACCCCTTGAATCCTAATGTCATAGGCAGATGTAATTTTTGGTCTTATATTGACTTCAAACAATATAAAGTTAAATTTTGTTGATGATTGGTTTACTTTTAATTCTTTTTTTAACTACCAGTGAAGTGGCAGAGAAAACTAAAGACACTGAAATTCTTTATGCATACATTTCTACCTATGAAATAATTAAAGAAGCAGATGCAATTGCTATAGGAACTGTGTTGGATATAAAATTTACCAAAGTTGGGAAGAGTACGAAGGTTAAAATTGATACTGTTCTTAAAGGTGAAGTCATAGATACAATCTTAGTATTTCCAGTTTTAATTCCAGAGGATAACAAGCTATTCTTCATTAAAAGAGTTGAGAGGAAAGAAGTTAGTAAAGAGATAGAGGGGGAAAGAGAATACAATATTGACTTCCCGCGATTTCTTTTCAGTCATTCAAAACCAAAGACTGAAGAGGAAAAGATAAAATGGGTAAAACAGTATTGTAATATAATTAGTTATACTTCTCCTGATGAAAGGGCTAGTGAGTTATATAAATGGTATAAGGAGACAGAAAATGAAGGACTGAAATATGAACTCCTTGAAGCACTTAATTTAGAAAAAAGTAAAGTTTCAAAGGACGTATTTAAAAGTGTTTTATTAAGTTGTCCTTCTATAAGGCTTAGAGGATTTGCCGTAGGAGCGTTAGGAGGATTTTATATTAAGGATAATGGAATCGATTCACTTCTAATCGTTGCCCTTACTGACCCTTCTGGAGTAGTCAGAAAGCAGGCACTAAACTCACTTGGTCGCAGGAAGAAAATATGGACAATACCATATATCAGAACTCATTTATATGATTCACTTTGCTGTGGAGAAGCTGTGGAGGTTCTTTCACGCTATGCATCATTCAATACCGATAGTTTACTTAAGGTTGTCTCAAAAATACCCTGTGAAGATGCCTGTAAAGCTGCCCTTGATAAAATTGGTTTCGGGGTATCGCGGTGGGTTGGGTTGCGTCTATATACGGACCCCTTGGATGCTGAATGGAGGGATTCCATCTATTCTATTCTAAATCCAATTCCCTGGACTCAAGAATTAAGAGATAGCTTACTTTCTTTTATGTATCATCATAGATATAAACAAATCTCGAGAAGTGCCATGTCTTTCCTGGGATTATCTAAGGATACAACCCTTTTCTCTGAATTCTTAGAATATATCTATAAATTGAAAGAGGAACTTTCTTTGCTGAAAGGAGATGATCGGAAGGAGACAAGAAGAATGGTGGGTTTATCAATTATCTCTCTTGGGAGGCTTGGAGATAAAAGAGCTATTCCCCTGATTCTTGATTTACTTACGGAAGCAATAGAAAACGAGCCAGATGATCGATTAATTTCTTTTGCTTCCATTATTTCTTTGCAAAACTTAAACGCTATAGAAGTTGTGCCTGAACTGGAAAATTTAAAGGCTTTGGCAACCGATTCTGACATAAAGAAAAGGCTATACTCGATTATAAAATACCTTATAAAATTTAGATAACCCTAAAAGTCCCATAAGAAAACTACGAACCCAAGCCTCCGCGCGACTTTTATTTTTATTGGTTTAAATCTGTGTCCATTATGTGGATGGGTTGATGAGTAGATAGGGAGTTGGGTTAAAAAAAGTTTCTTTCTCTGTGTTCTCTGTACCTTTGTGGCTAACATAATTTTGCAATTTTCATTTTTCAATCTTCATTTTGCATTGATTATGGTATTGACTTTTCACTATCTCTCCTATATTTGCCCTTTACATTCCACAAACTTTTTATATAATGGTTGCTATGAAAATCTGTTTGATGGGAGGATGGAATACAGATTCAGGCTCTTCTCTACATAGCGAGTTAATCGGCAGGGAGTGGGTTAAAAAGGGGCATAGACTCACAGTCCTGACATTTAAGGACTATGCCTTTCATGGGACAGAGATAACAGCAGAGGATGAGGATTATGTAAATCGCTGTTATACAGTGAGGGGATACACCCCGGAGGAATTTGATCCTCTTCCATTCTTGACTACTGATTATGAAGTTTTTGTTGTCGAGGACCTCGGTATGCTTCCAAAAGAACCCCTTAGAAAGATCTATCACAGGATAAAAAAGAAGGCTTCAATGGTCAATATTATTCATGACGGTCGGCTCTCGGAGGACCCTGCATTCTACCAGTTCCAGTGGGATGCATTGGTATGCTTTGATGAGCGATACAAGGATTTCCTGAAAAAGGTTTATGAACCAGATAAAATCCATACTATACGTTATCCCTGTCATTCGCTTGATAAAGGGGATAAAGAGACTGCCAGAAGGTTACTGAATCTCCCTCTGGATAAGAAGATAGTGTTTGGATTTGGACCGGCTTCGGAGAAGATCTTGAATGATATTCATGTTCTTTCTGAGTTGGCAGAAGAATATCCTATTCTACTTCTTATTGTAGTCAAAAAGAAAGAAATAAGAGAAAAATTTAAAAATATGATAGGCATGGGTAATCTCCTTATTGAACTCAGGGATGAAGCACCGGATATCGAAAGATTATATGATTACCTTCATTCCGCAGATCTTATGCTATTCAACAAGGAATCACCTCCCTGGGTGGTAATCTCATCAACGATTTATCAATGTCTTGGCTCCACCTGTCCCATAGTTGCGCGTGATTCCAGTTTTGTTGGGGATTTTGATAAAGAGGTTCTTAAGTATTCAAATCGAAATGAGCTAAAGGATTGTATTCGTTCAGTTTTTGACGAGAATGAAAACTACAAAGAGACACAGAAAGCCGCTCCTTCATTTACAGAGGAGAATTCTGCATCAAATGTAGCAGAGCAGTTTATAAAACTTTTCCAATCTCTTTCTTAATACAGGAGGAAATATGCTGAAAAGATTTGAAGATAATCCAATCTTAGAACCAATACTTGAACATCCCTGGGAGGCGAGGATGGTATTTAATACCGCTGCCATCTATTTGGGCGGAAAGGTTCACCTTGTCTATCGAACAAGGGGGCTTGATGGTGGTATTTCTCGGTGTGGTTATGCATCCAGTAGAGATGGGTTTCATATAGACGAAAGACTCGATTATCCCATCTTCTCTCCGGATCCGGATAATGATTTTGAATGCCTTGGGGTTGAAGATCCAAGGCTTACAAAGATTGATGATAGAATATATATGCTTTATACAGCTTATGGCCTTGTTCCTGGAATTTCAAGGAGAGTTCAATCAATCCAGCTCGGAATGACCTCTATTGATGTTGATGATTTCTTAAGTCACAGATGGA
Source organism: uncultured bacterium (assembly GCA_964476585.1). Taxonomy (GTDB): domain Bacteria; phylum Hydrothermota; class UBA3072; order UBA3072; family UBA3072; genus CAYZBF01. The sequence goes on from CAYZBF010000009.1 coordinate 48,833, forward strand.
ACTGGGCGAAAAGGATATATCCGTTGTCCAGGGTGGATAACAAGGATGCTTTTCTCTTTCCTGAGAAGATAGGTGGAAAATATGTTATGTACCACCGTATCTCACCATATATATGGGTAACCTATTCCGATGACTTAAGGGAATGGAGGAGGCACGAGATAGTTATGAAGGGTGAGTTTGAATGGGAGTACTATAAAGTTGGCGCTGGAGGGCCACCGCATAAGACTGAAAAGGGATGGCTTTTAGTATATCATGCTGTTGACAGGAATTTCAATTATCAACTTGGTATGGCAATGGCTGACCTTAATAATCCCGGAAAGATAATCTGGAGACATAAGGAACCTGTTCTCTTCCCAGAAGAGGATTATGAAAAGTATGGAGAGGTTCCAAATGTTACATTTACCTGCGGTTCAGTAGTTATTGATGGGACCCTCTTTGTTTACTACGGCGGTGCTGATACGGTAATCGGTGTCGCAACAGCTGAGATAGATGATATACTTAGAGAAGTAGGATAGCCATAAATTAGTCCTAAGTCCAAAGTCACCAGTCAACAGATAAAATTAAAAAGTAAACAAGATGCAAGTCATAGGTTTTAGGTTTTTGGTCTTTGCTTTTCGTTTCACACCCGATTTACTCATCCACTCATAAACCCTTACTCCTCTAATCCTAATACAAAAAACGCAATAGACGCAATAGACTCTATGGACGCTATCGATACAATAAACTCTATGAACTCAACGAACTCTATGAACTCAATAAACTCCACGAACCCAACACCCGACCCCTTGACAAATTAAAACGAATCTATAGATTGTTATGCATTGCACAAGTGCATTGCACAAGTGCAATGCATAAATGCAATGCAAAAAAGGAGGGATAATGGAAAAAAGGATTATAAAGAAATATTCCAACAGAAGGCTTTATGATTCGGAAACATCCAGGACTATAACCCTTGAAGACCTCGTAGGGATTATTGCAAACGGTGAGGATATTCAAGTTATTGACAATGAGACTGGTGAAGATATCACAAATGTTACCCTTGCTCAGGTAATTGTTGAACTTGAGAAGGGTAAGAGAAGCGAAAAGCAGGTAGCGGAAATCTTAAGGGAATTGATAGTCAGTGGTTCTGCAGCGATGGCTGACCTTGCTCAAAGAGCCATCAATGATTCTATTTCAGTTTTTTCCATCTCGAAGGATAAAGTAAGTGAAACTGTTGATAAGATGATAGAAGAGGGTAAGGTAGCCAAGGAGCAGGGTGGTAAACTCGTTGACGAACTCTGGAATGCTTTAAAGACATCGAGGAATACATTTACCAAGAAGATAAAAGAATTAATGGGAGAGAAGGAAATGGAATTTGTTACAAAGACTGAGATGGGGAAGATTGAAGAAAAGATCGATTCCCTTGAAAAAAAATTGGGAGAATTCCTAAAGAAGATTAAGAAAATCTAAATGTCGACTTTCGCAAATACCATCCAGAAAAGAGGCTGGATATTCATAGTCTGTATATTAATACTCACTTTTATTCTTGGTATATACATCAAGAATGTTGGGGTTGAATCTGATATCTTATCCATTCTTCCCCCTAATGACCCTGTAGTAAAACAGTTCAAGGAACTTGGAGAAAAATTTGGCGGCAATACTATAGGATTCATTATCATTCAAAGTGATTCTCTCTTTTCCTATCCGGTTTTATCCGGGGTAAAAGAACTTGAAGAAGAATATAAGAAAATTGAGGGTATCAGTTTCACACAATCGATTGTTAGTATGATAAATATTAACAAGACAGAGGAGGGTTTAGAGATTTCCCCCTTGATTGGAGAGGAAATACCAAAAGAAAGAGCCTCACTTGACTCCATAAAAAACTATGTCCTTTCTAAGGAAATGTACAGGAATGTGATAGTATCTGAGGATGGTAAATACACCGCCATTATTGTAAGAATAAAGGAAGGGTGTGACAGAAACGAAATAGGTATGGAGATCAGGAAAATAACCGAAGCAAGAAAGGGCGATCTACATTTAAAGGTTTATTATTCTGGTATGCCATTATTGATGACCTTTATAAATGAGATAGTAAGGAAGGATTTGAAGAAGCTCTTACCAATCACAGTATGTCTCGTTATTTTAGTCCTCGCGGTGGGATTCAGGAGAGTGGGCGGAGTTATTCTTCCTTTAGTAAGTGTAATAATTGCTTCGATATGGACAGTTGGCTCTATGGGAATATTTCATAAAGATTTTTCTATTATTTCGAATCTGATGCCAGTTATTTTAATCGCTGTTGGAAGTGCCTATGGAATACACGTAATAACTAGATTCTATGAGGACCATGATATTGATTCTACAATAAAACATGTAGCACTCCCAGTGATACTTGCAGCGTTGACTACAATTGCAGGATTCCTATCTTTTCTCTCCTCTGGGTTAGTGCCGGTGAAGGAATTTGGTGTCTTCAGCTCCATAGGAGTTCTATCATCCCTATTTATTTCACTAACTTTTATCCCCGCTATTATTTTTCTTACACACAGGAGGGGTAAAGCCCATTACGTGAGTTTTCAGACCTCGAGAAAGATAGTTAAGCCATTATCTACCATCACAATTCTCTTTAAGGATTATTTCATTATAATCGCAGCAATCCTTTTCGTGGTAACGTTAGTTTTTTCTCCCACTATCAGAAGATCGGCAGATATTCTTGAATACTTTAAACAAGGTTCCCTTATAAGGCAATCCCTCGATATAAATAGTGAGAAATTCGGTGGTTCAAGACCAATAATGCTTCATATCAGAGGTGATTTGAGGGACCCTTCGGTTCTGAATTCTATGAGTTATATTGAGCGATATTTAAGAACTCTTCAATATGTAGAGCATTCACAATCAATTGCGGATCTATTGAAGGAAACAAACTACAATCTTACAGGGTTTTATATTATTCCTGATGATGAGGGGAAGGTGAACAATCTATACTTCTTTCTTTTGGGTCAGGATGTCCTCAAAATGTTCGTAAACGATGATAGGAGCGAGGGGCTCGTGCAGGCATCCCTCGCCACAGAAGAAATGGGCAGAATCAGGAAGGTTGTAGGGGAGACGGAGGATTTTCTCAATTCCCTTACAACTAAAAAAGACTGGTATAAGGATATGCTAAGGTGGGATCTTAAAGAGGCAGGGATCGAGACCGAAAGTCTTCCAGAGATAAAGATACCGGATGTTCCGGAAATAATCATAAGAGAAGAATTGATGAAGTATCTAAACGGTGATGAAGTTCCTGTAGTATTACCTCTTGCCGTGAAGGAAAGGGTCGTAGAAGCAGCAGTAAATGAAGATTTTGAAAGCATCGCGAAGATAGGTAGTGAAGATTCACTCTATCTTGTGAGGGATATAAAGACCTCCCTAAAAGAGGTAGAGATTAAATATAAGGTTAAAGAGATATATGGCCAGATTGTCAAGGTAAACCTGGATGATAATATGAGAAAAAGGATAGAAGGGGATTTATACTGGTTTGTTAAAGTCAAGGCCCCGGTTCTATCACCCGAAAAGATGGATATAGTCCATACTGGTTTTCCGAGGATCCACGTAAGGTTGGATAGAAAATTGTTCCTTTCTCAGTTTCAATCAATGGGAATGGCAATTCTACTCGTATTTATTATGCTTTTATTCCTACTCCGATCCCCCCAGGGAGCCTTCTTTTCCCTTATACCAATCATATTTACCGTCACTTTAAATTTTGGAATTATGGAGTTGCTAAGGATTCCACTGGATGAGGCCACAGTTTTGATTGCTGCACTTGCTATTGGGATTGGGATTGATTATGTGATCCATTTCACCAACAGATTAAAGGAAGAATTGAAGAGAGTAGGAAACCTCGAATTAGCAATAAAAGAATCCATTGAAACGACTGGTTTTGCAATCCTTATAAATGCCGTATCAGTTGCTGTTGGATTTCTGGCACTCCTTGGTGCAGAATTAATTCCGCTTCAGCGATTTGGAATCCTTGTAACAGGGACCATGTTAGTAAGTTCTTTAAGTTCAATAACGACTCTTCCTGCACTTCTCCTTAAATTTAAGCCAAAATATATAATGAAGATATTAAACGAAAATAAAAAGGAGTGATAAATGTCTTACCTTTTGATTTTTCTTTCTATCACAGGAAACGAAGTTATCCAGAGGGCAGACTCAATTATGAATGCACCAGAAGATACAGAGGAGAAGCTAATCACCATCGTAATTGATAAAGACGGCAGGACAAAGGAAAGAGAGACTTTACTATATGAAAAGAAGGATATGAGGTTGCTCAGGTTTCTTTCTCCTGCAGAGGACCGAGGGGTAGGGTTTCTTTCAATCTCGGATGAGTTGATGTATATCTATTTACCCTCATTCAACAAAGTTAGAAGAATAGCATCTCATGTAAAGAAACAGAATTTTCAGGATACAGATTTTTCTTACGATGAACTTGGCGCATCCAGCTATACGGAAAAATGGGATGCAGAGATAACCCTAGAAGATGATTCAACTTATTTCTTGACTCTGAAACCAAAGAAAAAAGGCGAAGAATATTCGCAACTTCTGATGGTGGTAACGAAAGGCAATTACCTCATCAAGAATATCGAATTTTACAAGAATGATAGACTAAAAAAAACCCTGGTAATGAAGGATTATAAACTAATTAAGAATTACTGGACTTCCACTCATTTAGAGATGACCAATGTAGAGAGCAATCATAAGACAATAATGAAAATGGAGGAAATAAAGTTTGGCGAGGGTCTCTCGGATGACGTCTTTACAAAAAGAAACCTTAAAAAGATATAAGGAGTTGGATTATGAAGAAGTCATTAATGCTTTTTTTATTCCCCTTATTGTTATTTGGCGAGGTAGATTTTGGAGGTTTCCTTGAGGTTGGGAAAACTGCATTTACAGGATTAAAAGATTCCCCATACTATCCCATTTACAACAGGCTAAGGATGGAGGGTAGAGCAGGTAGTGGAAACGTCAGGGGCCGTGTAAGTTTTGAAACGAGGTTTTATGATTTCCCTTTTTCTGCTTCCATCAGTGCCCTTTCCTCAATTGATGAGTTGTTTCCGTTATCACTAAACCTATATGAAGCTTACTTCTCAATAACTAACTTTATACTTGATGATCTCGATTTAAAAATTGGTAAACAGAGGATAGCATGGGGAACTGCAGATAAATTTAATCCCACTGACAATATAAATCCTATTGACCTTTCCAACCCTTTTATCTTTGGGGAACATCAACCCACACTCGCTGTGGAGTTAAACTATTATGCAGGAGATTTTACCTATACGGCAATCGGGATTCCCCACTTTAATCCGGCAGTTCTGCCCTCTGATACTATAATTTTTGAGTCAATACCCAATGTGTCTATGAATATCCCAGAGATTTCGCCAAGGAATGGTTCCTACGCATTTAAGATAGGAACAAACCTTTTAAACTTTGATTTATCATTGTCCTATTATTATGGATTTGATAAGTTGCCTTCACCGGATTCAATGGGGTATTTGGTATATCCAACCTTTGGATTTAACAGGGAAAAGGTTATAGGTTTTGACTTTGTGGGAGAGTTGTTTTCAGCAGGGATATGGGGAGAGATAGCATACTTTATGCCCGATGAGTATCCCTTTAGATTGTGTGAAGTCATCTTTGATTCCCCCGGTAATCCGATCCCAGTCTCCATTGACACCTTCTATCTAAAAGACCCTTACCCGAGAGTTACATTTGGCTTTGATTATACTTTACCAGGTGGGTTTTATGTGAATGCGCAGTATATTCATGGTATGGACTTTGAGCGAAAGTTAATGTTTGGAGAAGGCAAGACTTCAACCTTGGGAGACTACCTAATTGCAAGAATAGAAAAGGAATTAAGCGATAAGGACCTTTTATTAAGTGTTACAGGTATAGGGGAACTCCGAGGGGATTCCACAGCCTATGGCATACTTCCTGAAATCGAATACAGTCCTTTTGTTAATGGAAAAATAACTGTGGGTTATCTACACACCTTTGGCAATAAGGATACATTCTTTGGAGATTTGAAAAGATATAAAATGGCTTACATACGCTTCAGATTTGACTTCTAATAGATGTAGTTAAATAGTGGAATAGCCAAATAGTTAATTGGTTTAATTATAAGGTCTCAAAGGTCCGAGGATTCAAGTGGAACTCAAGAAACAAACCAATAAAAAACGTCTTAAACTCATTAAACCCTATAGGCTTAATATTCTCTTCCTCGAAACAATCTCACTATTGAGTATATTATATTTTGAAAATAAAAATTATCTGCATCCTAAATTTTAACCTAAAATGACCCTTTACATACGTTCCTAAATACTTAACATTTATGTTAAGAAATAGGGAACGTATAATGGCTGAACGACTCTCCAGGGAGTTAAAGGTTGATATAACTCAGGTAGTTAGAGAGTATTATGAAATCCTTATATTAAAGGAGCTTTCCGCAGACCCAACACCCAATACCTAAAATGCTATTCCCAATACCGCTTACCCATATGGGTTATGAAATCAGAGACAGGAACGTTATTTCGGATGAAGTAGGCTCTTATTGTTTCTATATAATTCCACATCATATTTTTGTTTTGGAGGACTTTATATGTTTCGGGGAATTGGTTCCTCAAAATATTTTTGAATTTCTCTCCAGCAAGTGAGAGGTTAATGAATTCTACGATATAATAATTTACCAACCCATCGGTATCCATTAACACCTTCTTTACGTTTGTAAGTAGTGGGATAACTGGACTTATGAAACAGTATGCGTGGATGCCTTCGTCTTTCAAGAATTTAAGTGCGGAAATTCTTGCTTTGTGAGTTGGTGCACCTGGTTCAAGTATTTTCTTTACTTCCTCCGAAAATGCGTTTATTGTGAGTCCTACCTCAAGGTTTTTAAACTGGCCTAAAATTTCAATATCCCTTGTTACGAGGTCTGATTTTGTGAGAATTGATAGGTCTATACCTTTGTCCATATTTTCAAGAACTCTTCTTGTCAATCTAAGTTCCTTTTCAATTGGCTGGTAAGGATCCGAGACTGAACTCATAGAGACTTTCCCTCTAACTCGTTTTCGGGCAAGTATGGGTGCATTCTTTTTTACCTCAACCCAGCTTCCCCATTCTCCATGATTCTTCCACTTATTTATAAATTTGGCGTAGCAGTACAAACATGCGTGTTGGCAACCCACGTATTGATTAACCGTATAATCAAGTGTGGGGATTTTGGTCTTTGTATAAAGTGACTTTGCTTCCCTTTCTACGATTTTCATATTATTAATATAACATTATAAAATTTAGTTTCAAGTTTTATTGCTGAAACCTTGAAAAGTACCAGTATATCTTGAAGCTAAACACACTATCAAAAGAAATATTTGTCCTTCTGAAAAGGACTAAATTAACCAAAAGTGATAAAGGAAAATATAACATTCACCGGTATTTACACAATCCTTTCGGAATGCCCTTGATAAATTCTATAGCAAGGTTATAATACAAACCAATACTCTATTAAGGATACATCGAAATTAAGGAGGGGTAGTTTGTATAATATCTATTGGGGTTCTTGTTGTGGGTAATTTCTGGGATACAGTAAATGATAAACGTGTTATAATAGCTGATGGGGCAATGGGGACGATGCTCTATTCATCAGGTATACCAAAGGGTCGCTGCTTTGATGAACTCAATCTTTCCAACCCTGAAGTTATACAAGAGATTCACAGAGCCTACAGAGAAGCAGGTGCAGAACTCTTAGAGACGAATACCTTTGGAGCGAACCGTGCTGTTCTGGAACGATACTTTGGTCTTGGTGATAAGACTCGCGAGATTAACTATAAAGGGGCAAAATTAGCAAAAGAAGTAGCCGAAGGAGCTTTCGTAGCTGGCTCAGTAGGGCCAATAACAAGACCTCTTGATGGTTCTCAGAAACTTTCAGTAACTGAAATTGAAGAGCTTTTTGCTGAGCAGATTGCTTCACTTCTTGAAGGTGAAGTAGACCTTATCATATTAGAGACGTTCTCAGATCCAGAAGAGGCCTGTGCAGGCGTTAGGGCAGCAAGAACCATTGGGGATTTTCCTCTGATTGTCTCCTTTTCCTTTTCCAACGAGGGTAGGACGATAACAGGCGTCGATCCATTTCAGGTATCTCAAATACTAAGCAAAGAAGGGGTCAAAATTCTCGGAGTGAATTGTTGTTCTGGGCCCCAGGATGTTTACGTGGCGATTAAAAGGATGCTCGGCGAGCGTCACATGTGGTTAACAGCTATGCCAAATGCGGGACTACCTAAGTTCATTGATAGAAAATTTGTCTATCCTCATAATCCAGAATACTTCTCTTATTATGCGAAGAAATTCCTCTCTCTTGGTGTATCTATTATTGGGGGGTGTTGTGGAACCACACCCGACCATATTAGAGCAATCAGAGAGAGCATAAAGGGAGAGAAAGTAGTAAAGAAAAGGATGAAACGCTTACCCGAGCAAAGCCCTCCTTCACTCTATAAAGTAGAGGAGGTTACTACATCACTGAAGGAGAAAGCAGACGAAGGGTTTATCTGGATTGTGGAAATGGATCCTCCCAAAGGAACAGATCTACGGGAAGAGCTTGAGCTGGCAAAAGACTTGCAATCCCTGGGAATAGGGGCTGTATCAATTTCAGATAGCCCTATGGCAAGGGTACGGATGGGACCTTTAGCACTTGCTCACAGGATAAAAGAGGAGACCTCACTTGAAGTTATTCTACATAAGACTACAAGAGACAGAAATATCCTAGGGCTTCAAGCAGATTGCTTAGCTGCCTCTGCCCTCGGTATAGAGAACATACTGGCCTTAACAGGGGATCCACCTTCAGCAGGGGATTATCCATTTTCGGCAGCTATCTGGGAGGCGACATCAAAAGAACTCATAGAGATGATTAGATATCTGAATTCTGGAAGGGACTTGCTTGGTAATCCTCTTACACAACCTACCAAACTCTGGGTTGGATCAGCCTCAGGGGTAGAGACATCGGAGGATGTTCTTAGAAGACTGAGAGCAAAGATAGAAGCAGGAGCAGGTTTCATAATGACCCAGCCAGTATTCGACTTAGAAACCTTTTATAAATTTGTAGAAGAAGCGAAGAAGTTTGGAATTCCAATCTTTGCTGGAGTAATGCCACTTCTAAGTTCTCGGCAGGCGGAATATCTGCACAATGAGGTACAAGGGATAAATATCCCTCCCGATATAAGAAAAAGAGCAGATAAGGATGGTGTGGAGATTGCTTTTAAGACGATAAAAAAATTGAGAGACCTTGTGGATGGAGTTTGTATAATGCTTCCTAAAAACAGATATTCAATTATTAAAGAACTTATCCAAACAGAGTAAGAGAGCTTTCAAGATGTTAAAATGTCAGCTTACTGGAACTTTTGCCCGTTCGCCTCTGCATATCAGAGCTACTCGGGATTATGATAGAGGTAGATTAACAGAAGCGGATTTAGAGAAGGTAAGAAAGGATGATGTGAGAAGGCTTATTAATTATCAGGAGGATTTTCAGTATATAACAGATGGTGGCTTCCTATGGCAGGATCTCTTAAGACCATTTACTTTTTTGAAAGGAGTAGAATCCGGAGCATTGACAAGATTTTTCAGAACAAACACATTCTACCGGAAACCTGTTATTAAAGACAAAATTAAGGCAAACCCAAAGTTCATAGAAAGTTTCTATTATCTTGATTTGATATCAGAAAGGCGAAAAGTTATTCTGCCAGGTCCGGTTAGTTTATTTAATCTCAGTGAAGATAGATACAAGCGAGATACTCTGTTTATTATTGCTCAGGTTCTTGCTCGAGTTTCAGAATTCCTTGAAAAACAAGGAATAGCCTGTATTCAGTTCTCAGAACCTTACCTCCATTTTGCTAAGGTAATAGAGGTTGATCATTGGAAGGAAGCATATGGAATACTGACCGAGAACCTGGCTGCTGATACCCTTCTTCACATTCCCTGGTGCGATTTTTCTCATCTGTTAGAAATATTGGAATTTCCAGTTAAGTCAGTTGGAATAGACTTTATTGCTACTTCCCTTGATAACCTTGAGTTTAAAACTCAAAAAAAGATAGGCATAGGCTGTATAGATGCTCAAAATTCGCTTCTTGAGACCAAAGAAAAGGTAAGAGGATTTGTAAATAGAGTGGTTAAGAAACTTGCACTGAAAGAATTTTTTATCTGCCCAAATATTGACTTAGAATTTCTACCCTACTCAGTATCGCTTAAGAAACTTGAACTGCTGAGGGGTGTTTCAGAAAAAATATGAAGGAGTAGTTATGTTATTTCCTACTCAGGAGATTGGAAGCATAGCCAGACCAAACTGGCTTAGAAAGAAACTACGAGGAGTTAAACTTGAGGAATCCGACTTGGATGAGCTCGAGCACTGGGTCAAATTCTCATCTTTTGAGCGTCAAGAAGAACTAAAATCCATACTTGTAAAAAAGGAGCTAAATGAGGAGGATAAAAACACACTCAAAGACTTTTCAAGCCTGTTAGTTATAAGATGCTATGAAAAACTTGGGCTTGATATTATCTATGATGGAGAACAGCATAGAACTGAGATGTATCAGGAGCCCATTTCCTATTTTGGTGGATTTAAGTTTTATGGAGAGGTGAGAAGTTTCGATAACAAATACTATAGAAAAGCTGCCTGTATCGGAGAACCAAAATTAAACCGTCTCTATCATCTTGATGAGTTTAATTATGTAAGAAACTTAACTACTAAACCTCTCAAAGTTCCCATAACAGGTGCATATACCTTCACAAACTGGTCCTTTAATGAGTATTATCTTAAGAAATGGATCAATAGAGAAAGTAGTAGGGGGATGGCTATCTATAAGGCGAATTATGAGCTTGCTCTCAAGCTTGCAAGGAATATAATCCGGCCGAATCTGCTTGCTTTAGTTAAAGCTGGAGCTACATTAATCCAGATAGATGAACCCGCTGCGACCACAGAGCCAGAGGAGATAGAAATTTTTGTGGATAGTTTTAATGAGTCAACAAGAGAGATTAGAGATTGTAAGTTCAACCTTCATGTGTGTTTTAGTGATTATTCACTCCTTTATCCAGAGATTCTTAAACTACGGAACTGTTGCCAGTATACCTTTGAATTTGCCCAGAGTAATAGCTATGACTTCTTAGAACTGATGAAGAAGCACTCGGATGATAGAGAGATAGGCCTCGGGGTAATAGATGTGCATACTGATAAAATTGAGAGCCCAGAATTCGTAAGGGATAGAATTCTGAGAGCTACAAAACTCATAGAGCCTGAGCGGATTTATGTAAATCCAGACTGTGGCCTTCGGACAAGGTCCTGGAGAGTGGCTTTTAAAAAACTTGAAAATATGGTAAAAGGTGCATTACTTGCAAGGAAGGCGGTTTCCTAAACCTTTAATCCTTATCACTTACTCCTTAACATTTGGCTGTCGCCTGTAATTGTTCACTGATTACTTAAGGCTGATAATCTAGGACTATTCTATCGACTTCCTTTCTCATCAATAATCAGCGTCTTCAACTCTCTGGTAAGTTTTTCAATATGCTGGTAATATTCCTTATTCTTTAAATCCCTGCTTGCTTTTTCATCAGCAATCACAAGTAAATCTTTATGCATCTGGAGTATTGAAGCTGTTACCTGGGCGGTTATTGGTCCCTCAATCGCTTTTGTAAGAACCTTAGACTTATCGCTCCCACTCGCTAAAAGGAGACAACATTTTGCATCCATTATTGTTCCAACACCCATTGTAATTGCGAACTTTGGAATACCCTCTTTCTTCTTGAAAAATCGTGCATTATCTTTTATAGTCTCTGCATCAAGGGTTTTTATTCTTGTCCGTGAACCTAGAGACGAACCAGGTTCGTTAAAGCCTATATGCCCATCTCTACCAATTCCAAGTAATTGTAAATCTATTCCTCCAACTTTTCTTATTTCCTCCTCATACCACCTACAAAACGCCTCAATGTCTTTCACTAATCCATTCGGAATATGAATGTGGTCAGGGTTAATGTTTATGTGTTTGAAAAATTCTTTTTGCATGTAATAATGATAACTCTGGGGATGAGTAGAGGGAATTGGATAATATTCATCCAAGTTAAAAGGTAGTAACTCTCGAAAAGTCAAGTCCTTCTTCTATATGCATCCTTATTAATTCTTTATATGTCCCGATGGGAGTTGAGCCAGATACAAGTCCTAAAACTGAATCTGGTTTTTCACGGATTTGCGCAGATATAATTTTTGCTGCTCTTTTTGACATTAAATCGTAATCCTTTTCAATAATTACTCTCATTTTTCCCTTCCTTTTAAATTATTTCTGATTGCTTCTTTATATTCATTAGTTACCTTATTAACAAATAAGATACTTTTCTGGTGATGTCAAGGACAATAACTCAGTTTGCGATATTTACCGCTGTAGTTGACTCGTTGACAAAAATCACTATATAATCTATGTTGGATTAACAAGTTCTGAGTTATGGATTAAGGATTAAGGATTAAAATATAAGGAGTGAAGATTAAGTGCATTGGAAG
>CAYZBF010000010.1:0-514 GCA_964476585.1 uncultured bacterium
TGAAGATACCGCATACCCGCGGAAGGACGAAAAGACCCCGGAACCTTTACTGTAACTTGACATTGGGTTCTGGTATAGTTTGTGTAGTATAGGTGGGAGGCTTTGAAGCCGGGGCGTCAGCTTCGGTGGAGCCATCAGTGAAATACCACCCTTTCTATGTCGGGATTCTAACCCTGCCTGTGAAAGGTGGGGGACATTGTCTGGTGGGCAGTTTTGCTGGGGCGGTAGCCTCCTAAAAAGTAACGGAGGCGTCCAAAGGTTCCCTCAACGCGGTCGGTAATCGCGTGAAGAGTATAAGGGCAAAAGGGAGCTTGACTGCGAGGCCGACAGGCCGAGCAGAGCCGAAAGGCGGGCCTAATGAACCTGCGGTACCGTGTGGAAGGGCCGCAGACCAACGGATAAAAGGTACTCCGGGGATAACAGGCTCATCCCGCTCGAGAGTCCCTATCGACGGCGGGGATTGGCACCTCGATGTCGGCTCGTCACATCCTGGGGCTGAAGCAGGTCCCAAGGG
>CAYZBF010000010.1:561-61138 GCA_964476585.1 uncultured bacterium
CGAGAGGACCAGGATGGACGGACCTCTGGTGTACCTGTTGTCACGCCAGTGGCATGGCAGGGTAGCTATGTCCGGAAGGGATAACCGCTGAAAGCATCTAAGCGGGAAGCCCATTCCAAGATAAGGTCTCCCGTTTCCTGCCTTGTGTGGGAAACTAAGTTCCCTTCGAGATTAGAAGGTTGATAGGCGACAGGTGTAAGCACAGTAATGTGTTTAGCCGAGTCGTACTAATAGAACGAGAGGCTTGTCCAAATATAATATAACATCTATTCAATTGTCAAAGAGAATAAAAAAACTGACCTTTCTGTCAGTTTTTTTATTTAGTCTTCTGTCGATAGTCTTTAGTCTCAAGTCATAAAAATGGTATGAAAATATTTATTGAATATCTCTTTGTCTCTGTGGCAAAATATAGGGGGGTGAGGAACTAACGACTTTTGACTTAAGACTCGAGAATCTTTCCTAAGACTTGTTCCACCACCTCTCTGGATAGATAGTGTGGGAATCCTCGTCGTGCAAGATATGCAATTATTTTATCTTTACCTTGAATTTTTCTTAATGCCTTAGCTGCTGCTTTATGTGCATTTTCTCTTTCATCTGTTTCTTTTAAAGCTTTTTCAATATCTAAATCTGAAATTCCTTTATTTTTTAATTCTTGTCTTATGATAAAATTTCCTTTTGGATTTCTCATGCTTCTATCTTTTACCCACATTTCTGCAAATACTAAATCATCTAAAAGCCCGGCCTGCTCAAAGTCACTTACTACTTCGTCAATTACCTCTTTATTGAATCCTTTCAATTGAAGGTAATCCCGGATTTCTTTTTTTGAACGAGGTCTGTAAGATAGGTAATTTCTAGTTTTTTCTTTTGCATATGACAAGTTTTCATTGTATTGTATTTCTGAAAGCTGCAAAGCAGTTATCTCTTTTCCCTCATAGAGATGGAATTTTACCACTGTATCTTTATATAAACCTAAAGAGAATTCTCCATCTATATAAAGATTAACTCTGTTCTTCTTTTTCTTCTGTTCCTCTATCCTCGTTATCTTGCTCATGGGAGATATTGAGTTTTTCCCTGATTTTTTTGTCGAGTTCTTCACTTATCTTGGAATTCTCTTTCAGGAATTCTTTCGCGTTTTCACGTCCCTGTCCGAGGCTCTCCTCTCCATAATTATACCAGGAACCGGATCTTTCAATAAAGCCTAGGGATTGCCCAAGATCAATTAATTCACCTTCCTTTGATATACCTGTTCCAAACATTATATCAAATTCAGCCTCCTTGAAGGGGGGTGCAAGCTTATTTTTAACAATCTTTACTTTTGCTCTCATACCTACAGCTTCTGTATCCTTCTTAACTACACCTATATTTCTTATCTCCATCCTGATAGATGTATGGAATTTCAAAGCAAGACCGCCAGGGGTTGTTAAGGGATTGCCAAACTGAATACCTATCTTATACCGAACCTGATTGATGAAAATAGCAGAAGTGGAGGATTTGCTCATTACCCCGGACAATTTTCTTAGGGCCTGGGACATAAGTCGTGCACGAAGAGCTACGTGAGAGTCTCCCATTTCTCCTTCTATTTCAGCCTTTGGTACGAGAGCTGCAACTGAATCTATTATGATAATGTCAACGGCTCCACTTCTTATCAGCATCTCTCCTATCTCAAGAGCTTCTTCGCCTGTATCTGGTTGAGATATTACTAAATTCTCTATATTGACGCCAAGGTTTCCAGCGTATTTAGGATCCAGAGCGTGTTCTACATCGATAAAAGCTACTGCTCCGCCCATTTTCTGAGTTTCTGCCGCAATATGAAGGGCGAGGGTAGTCTTTCCAGAAGATTCCTTCCCGAAGATCTCAATTGCCCTGCCTCTGGGTATACCTCCTATACCCAGAGCATAGTCAAGAGAAATTGAGCCGGATGGAATTGTAGGAATGTTCGCTATCTTCTTACTGCCTAGTTTCATCACTGCCCACTCCCCGTATTGCTTTTGAATCCTTTTCATGACAGAATCAAGTGCTTTATCTTTTTCGTTATCCATAGAGACCTCCTAACATGAGTATTATTAAAGCGACTAAGAAAACTATCCCATATATCTTTAGCATGAACTTCCAGTCTAGTTTAATCCTAGCCTTTCTCCACATGAAAATGCTTTCAGCCGTTCCCAGAATCCCTCCTAATCCTCCAACGGATATGGCATAGAGTAGAAAATGGTTCTCTATACCAGTGAATGGCAAAACATATGAGATTATATTGGATGACAAAAAGAGCGAGGCGATACCTCCCGTTAAGAATCCAACCCAGATGTTCAAAGTGAATGGATAGTTGTGAATTAAATAGTAAACAACGAATGCGAAAGCTGCTGGAATAAGCACCCACCAATCAAGTTGTTTTAATGTTTCCATACTTATAAATGCGAAGGTGAATGTTCCTGTGATAAATAAGAATCCCAGAAGGCTCATTTTTCCGTTAAAATAAGCAATTATGAAAATTAAAAGTATTCCTGAGAATACCAACTCCTTCCATCTCCATTTAGTTTTCGTTTTTTTACCTTTTATTTCACCCTTACCTGTGGAGAAATAGGCGTATACCAGTAAGATAATTAATCCTGTGATCCAAAGTGGTAACATTATCGACGCAAACGACGATAGATTTATACCTGGACTGCCGCCTCCAAGGAATATTGTAATATAAATATTTCGTAAATTGCCAAATGGGAGAATCGAACTTCCGAGTATGGTGGAAGCGAGAAGTAATACACTTATCCTTGATTGGTTTTTGAACCTCAGGAGCCATTTATCAAAGGATGAAATGAGGACAAAGGAGAGGAAAAATGGAGATAGGATGTAAGAGAAAGTTACTAGAGAAAGGGTTGCCGTTCTCTCATTGGTATTGTTCAATATTATCTCACCAAAATAGTCGATTATCCGAGATCTTTTTATAGAAGCAGTAGCGAAAAGAAGTATAAATATTGGAAGGAAAAAAGCAAATGGCGGTGGTATGTTCAACTTTCCACCTCCGGAAAACTGGATACTACTTTGTATATCGGGCCCGAAGATTTTAATATACTCTCGAATAACGTTATCTTTTTTGCGATGAATGGAGGATAAAAGAAGTCGATATTAGGGAATGCAAGTTTCCCCCTCTTTACCCTTCCTATCGTGACATGTGGAGTATAGTCTTTACCCTCCCTTTTAAACCCAAGCTGAGCGCATCCCTCTTCGATATCTTTATAGAGTCCTTTCAATTGTTCTTTCCCTTTATCTGCCCCTACCCACAGAACTCTGATGGTTGTTCTCGAGGGAAATACTCCAAGGCCCGAAAGGGATATCTCGAAGGGATGAAAATCCTTGCTAATTTTATACAAAACCTCCTCTGTTAAAGTAGGTGATTCAACTTCACCAAAGAAATTTAGTGTAATATGAAGATTATCCTTGGCAACCCATTTACATGAAGCAGTGGTATCAATTTTAGCAATAATCTTCTGGATTGATACCTTTGCCTCTTCCGGTATCTCAATAGCAGTGAATATTCTCATTTATAGTCCTTTTAGATTATCCTTTAACAATTTGAGTAAGGCAGTTGCAGCTCTTATTTTTATTCTTTCTCGCGGTGGCTCGAAATACTCTATATTAGTAGTTATTTTTCCCTTAATGTCAACTGCAAGCGCAACCATTCCCACAGGTTTCTGGGGGGTACCACCACTAGGACCAGCAATACCTGTCGTAGATATTCCAACATCGGTTTTCATTAACTCTCTTACCTCTATAGCCATATCTTTTGCAACCTCTGTAGATACTGCTCCATATTTTCTTAAAATTTCCTCGGGAATTGATAATAACCCCCTTTTTATTCTATCAGAATAAGCGATTATTCCTCCTTGGAAATAGTCTGAACTCCCGGGTATGGAAGTGATAAGATCACCCACCAATCCCCCGGTGCAGGATTCAGCAGTTGATATAGTATATCCCTTTTCTCTTAAAAGGGTTCCAATAATTTTCGCAAGTCTTCTTCCTTCCCCGCTCATCAAAGTGTTCTCAAATATTTAACTATCCACAAGAATCCGTTTGCTAATAAACCCGCAATTATATCGTCGAGAACGATCCCAGCTTTAGTTGATTCCACACGTTTAATAAAGGGTAGTTTGAAAATGTCGAGTAGACGGAAGACTATTAATCCAATGATGAGAGTTGGGATAGTTTTTAAATGTCCCGCAAAAGTTATTACTGTTCCTGAAAGCTCGTCAAGCGTAAACCAGGAAGGATCGTTTTTTAGATTATAGGAGAAAAAGATTGATAGAATGATAACGCCTGAAATTACTCCCGCATAAAATGCCGAATCCCAATTAGTAAAGTAATAGAGAAAAGCTCCTGCAATAACTGATGTGTATGTGCCTCCTCCCTTTATTCTTCCAATGTAGAAGAAACTTCCAAAGAATTTTTTCCAAGGGGTAGGGTTGTCATTTTTCATTTTTTTTATAGAGTTTCCTCACAATACGCACCTGTTCTTTAGATAGAAAATTTTTAAGATCAACAAATATTACTACTTCTCCTTGTAATTCTCCAAACCCCATGATGTATGGAATCCTGAGGATATTAACATTTTTCTTTCTTATTTCCATCTTGAATATACCCTTTATTTCGGAGATCCCGAATGCGCAATAACCAAAATCATATGGCAATAGTAAGAATTCCTTCGAAGGCGGAGAGATCTTTAAAATTTTCCAGAATTTGATATATGGTAATAGCTTATCTCTGTAATTTAAAAGGCCACTTATCCAATCAGGTGCTCCAGTTATGGGGTCTATCTTTCCCGGTTTTCCAAGACGCCCAACCTGATTGATAGGTATGCCAAAGATTATTCCGTCTAATGAGAATATAATACTTTTAGTCAATATAGCGTTCAATTCCCTTCACCATTTTATCGCTTAGTTTGAAAAGTCTATTTGCAAGTGCTTTTGTCTCCTCAATTTTTGCGTTCTGCTCTTCTGCTATAGATGAAATCCCTTCTGTGGTGGTTAACTGCTTTGTAGTTATTTCACTCATTAGAGTGACTGCTTCTGAAATTTCCTTTATTGATCCTAATGCTTCTTTCAAGACTTCTGGAACTTGTTCTACCATATTCATTGTCATCGCAATTGATTCAGAAATATCAGTGAGTTTTGCTTTAGTCTTCTCTACTTTTTCTTTGCTTTCACTTGAGATAGTTTTATTCTCGTTGATTGTATTTGCAACGGATTGAACTGCTTTGTTCATCTCTTTTATGCTCTCTGTCATTCTTTTCAGATGCCTGGCTGAATCATCTGATAGTTTTCTAATCTCTTCAGCTATCACGGTAAAGCCTTCACTTCCCTTTCCTACCCTTGCTGCTTCTATGGATGCATTGAGTGCAAGAAGATTCGTGTCCTTGGATATTGTTTCCATCATTGAGGAAAACCCTTTTATCTCCGAAAAGCTTTTCGTAAGGACTTCGAGACTCTCTATCGATTCTTTCATTTTAAGAACACCTGTTTGGATCATATTGACTGCTTCTTCACTTATCTCTTCCCCTATGTTTGCCAAATTGACAGATTTTTTTGTAATATTGTTCAGAATTTGCATCTCTGACTCTAACTCTGAAGACATAGAAGATAAGTTTTCAATGTGATGGTGTATCAACTCAATATTAACATTTATATCCTGGGTTTTTGAGTTTATTTCTTTTATTGAAGTGTGGATCTCTTCCCTGGAATTATTTAATCCATTTGACTGAGTGGAAAGGGTTTCAGCTTGCTTCTGAACATCCTTAGCAAATTCCTTTATATTATCAATAATACTGGAGAGTTTTTGAAGAAAAGATTGGAATTTCTCTTTGAGTGCTTCAAATTCATCACCCGATACAATAACTCCTTTCATGGAGAAATTAGAGTTGCCAGAGAGGAATCCATCAAATGATTCTATAAGGGAATTTACTGGTTCTACAACGATCCTGATTAGAGAATAAATCAGGAAAAGAGGTAATAGAATGAAGATGTACCCCACCCAGGATTTTGTTAAGAGGTATCCATTATAGAGTGAAAAGAGCAGCAATGGGATGAGTACAAAAAATAGTTTTTCCGTAAGGGATAAACCCTTGAATCTGATTCCTTCAAAAGATTTGAGATAGGGAGTGAGTATGAAATAACCTATACAATAAACGAGGCTTAATTCAATAAATCCAACGGGTATTACATGCCATACTCCTTTGAGAAAATCACCTAGAGGTGCTATCTGAAGAAGGTGGTTTAATCCTAACAAGATAACAGGTGCAAAAATCATAAAATTAAGTCCCGTATGTATCGAAGTAAGTATTGGAGTTTTAAATAAAGAATCTACATCTTTTAATTCTAATATTCTTTTTAAACGATTCAAATGGATTAGATAATAAATTATCTCAAGAAAGATAATGGTTCCAAAGATAGCAAAGAAAAGTTTTTGACTATACGGGATA
Source organism: uncultured bacterium (assembly GCA_964476585.1). Lineage (GTDB taxonomy): Bacteria > Hydrothermota > UBA3072 > UBA3072 > UBA3072 > CAYZBF01. The sequence goes on from CAYZBF010000010.1 coordinate 7,028, forward strand.
ACACTCACAAAACCCATTCCTAGGATTAATATTGGAATACCGAGTAATACTTTCGGTAGGGTAGTAATTATCAGGTAATTATAAATGATTTTATTTTTCAACATCATTAATTTTATTCTAAGTCCTTAAGTGGTTGAAGATGTTTTCCTTTTAACAGTCCTTCCAATCTTAATATTCCGACTATCTTTGAGTTATAATCATAAGCACCAGAGAGTAGTATTGAAGGAAATATTTCAGGAAGTGGTAATATCTCTTCTTTGCTAATCTTAACAATTTCCACTACTTCATCAACTTGAAACCCTATAATTTGGCCAGAAATTTTCAGAACTATGGCTTGTGTTCTTCTTTTTTTTCTTTCGCTTAAGCCCATAAGGTTAGAAAAGTCAACCACAGGGACCATGACCTCCCTTATTTCAGTTACACCAGATACGTATTCAGGTAGATGAGGCGCTTCGATTAAAGATATATCTTTTTTAATCTCGTCTACATAATCCAGTGTGATACCGTAGTATTCAGGACCCTCACGAATAATCATCATCTCCTGAGTCAAAACGGTGGAAGATTCAGAAACTTTAATTTTTATTCTCCCTTTCTTTTTTTTAGCTTTCTCTGTTTCTATTTTTTCTTTCTTTTCTTTTTTCACTTCAACAACGCCTTCTTTAAAAGTCCTTTTCTTAGTTTTTTTCGCCCCGGCCCGTTTCCTCTCTTTTGGAATTTCCTTCCTCTTCTCTTCTAACTTCCCGTTTTCTTCCATTTTGCTTTTTAGAATTTTCTTAAAACTGCTCTTTTTCTTCTTAGCCATCTATATCTCCAGATCCCAAGCAACAGTCTCTATTATATCAGAGTTAATTCGATTGACTCCTTTGAGTAAAACCAACAAAGAGAGCAATCTGTGCAATATTATTTATAATCCGGGGTATCCCTTTGCTACGCTCGTATACTAAATACAGTGCTTTCTCAGACGTATTCGAAAAAGGCTTTCTATTTAATTCCCAGTATTTATTGACCATCTAATGCTTCCTTAGCCTTTCTCGACCAAATATTATATTTATTTATTTTAATTAATTTTTCCCAAATTTGAGTTGCCATATTACTCAACCCACGTTTTTTATAGACTTTACCTAAATAGTAATAGGCTTCAAAGAGGTTAGGTCCTAAGGCAATAGCTCTATTGAGTAAATCAATGGCATCATTATACATTCCACTATCATAGTAAACCAGCCCAAGATAAAATAATGCATATAGGAGGGCCTGCTTGTTCTTCGCATTTTCAGTAATGTGAGATAAGCTTTCAATTGCATCTTTATAGAGCCCCTTTTTGTATTTTACATATCCCATATTTGCTTGAGCCATCTCATTATCTGGGTCCAGTCTCAATACCTCTTGGAAGGTCAAGGAGGCTTTATCATAATATTCCAGATGGATGTAAGCCCATCCTATGAGGTTGTATATTCGCACATTCCCTGAATCCATTTGCTTTGCACGTAGTAACTCCTTGATCGCTTCCTTATATCTTCCTGATACTATATAATTCCATCCTCTATCTAAGAGGGTCTCAACGTTGACCCGAGCTGATTTAATTCCGCTCAAAAAACCTGTCACATCAACATGTTCTTCTTTTCTTTCTTTATTTTCCTCTTGATATAACAAAGCTCTGGTTTTCTCCTCCAGCAGTGTTATTTCTTTTTTAACTTCTGTTATACTCTTCAGTATTTTTTCGAGGTCTCCTTTTACCGTCGCATCTTTATAGGCGATGTTCTCTATCTCTTTTAAACGCTGTTTTATTTTATCAAACATTGTTTACTATCTCTACAAGTTTACTTGTTATTTTATTAAGTGGTAGGACAAGGTCAACTGAGCCAGTTTCAAGAGCTGCTTTTGGCATACCGTGAACTACGGAGGTACTCTTATCCTGAGCAATAATTATTCCACCTTTACGTTTTATATTCCTTACCCCAATTGCTCCATCCCTTCCCATTCCAGAGAGGACTATTCCTATAATATTACCATCGAAAGCACTTGAAACTGAGTTCATTGTTATATCTGCAGAAGGCCTGATCCCATGAAGGGGAGGTTTTTTGCTCAGTAATATTTGATTGTGCTCGTTTAGTTCTAGATGAAAACCCCCTGGTGCAATCAGAGCCTCCCCATTCTGGAGATAATCTCCATCACTTGCTTCCTTTACTTTGATCTTACAATGTTGATTTAATCTTTTAGCAAATGCTTCGGTGAATCCCTCTGGCATATGTTGGATTACAATTATTGACGAAGGAAAATCTTTGGGTAGTTGTGACAGGAGAAGGGAAATGGCTCTTGGACCCCCGGTAGAAGCTGCAATTATGATTAATGTCCTTTTTTCTAATCTATGTGCAAGGCTTTTTACTGAATTCGTTTCTTTTTTTACTCCAGTGAGATTAGTATCTTTTGCCATTTTCACTTTTTTTAGAATATCCTGTGCTACCTCTCTTATCTTTAAGGATATAGTCCCGCCTGGTTTTTGGACAAAGTCGATTGCTCCGGCTTCAAGTGCTTCTATAGTTTTTTCTGCACCCTCTTTAGTATATGCTGAGACCATGATTATAGGCGTTGGATAATTCTCCATTATTCGTTTTACTGTTTTGATTCCATCGATTCCTGGCATCTCCACATCCATCGTTATCACGTCTGGTCGTAGTAGCGCTGTTTTTTCTATTGCTTCTCTTCCATTAGATGCTGTCCCTACTACGTTTATCTTAGGATCTTCATTTATAATATCACTTAAAACTTTTCTCATAAATGCAGAATCATCGACAACCAGTACATCAGTCAAATTATCTTTTCCCCTTTCACATAAGAATTTATTCGTACTATTCCAGTTGAAATTTCAAACTCTACTGAACGACCATAGCTACCCCCTACATCTTCTCCAATAATCGGGATGCCAAGATTAGCCAGGACCTCATAAGCTTTTTTGACATTCCGGGTGCCAATAGAGTTTTCATGGTCTTTTAGAAGATCTTGAAACATCACAGCACCGCCCATTAATTTTGCCCTCAAGTTGGATCTATTAACCCCTAATTCCTCTAACTTCAGAAGAAGTAATTCTATACCTGTATCTGCATACTTAGATTTTTTCTCGCTATCTGGATTTTCAGGGAGTAGATAATGTAGCATTCCTCCAATCTTTTTTTCTTCATCATAGAGAGTGACGGCTACACATGACCCTAAACCAGGTGTTATGAGTACATTAGAATTATTCGAAACTGTACATTCCCCGGTTCTTATGAGTATTCTATCCCCTTTTTTCATAGATCCTGTTGCTTAAATTCAAGGGATGAAAGAGTTTCTTTGTGTCTCCGACTAGGGACTCAACCTTACCAAGAATGAGATAACCATTAACTTTAAGAGCTTTGTAAAAGCGAAGGAGTATTTGTTCCTGGAATTCTCTATCGAGATATATTAAGACATTCCTACATATGATTAAATCAAAATCACTTTCATATCTGATGTCCTTGAGATCTAATTGTTGAAATTGAACTCCTTTTTTAACTTCGTCAACGATTTTGTAATTATTCCCAACTTTTTCAAAATATTTGTCCCTGATATTGAGATCTGTTTCTTTCAAGGAAAAAATGTTATAGATACCTTCTCTTGCCTTAGTGAGTGATTTCCTGTCGATATCTGTACCGATTATAGAACAATTCAAGTTTTGTTCATAGCAGAGAATCGCCAGTGTATATGGCTCAGCACCAATAGCACAACCGGCACTCCATATAGAAGGGTTTCTGAAGGATGGAAGGATCTCGTCTTTTATATATTCAAAAACTGCTTTATTTCTGAAGAAACTAGTAAGATTTATCGTTAGAGCTTCCCGTAAGATGAATACCTCATCTTTATTTTTGAGTAGTAATTTAGAATAATCCTCGTAGTTATCAATACCAAGACGTCTCATACGAGAGTGAATTCTTCTCCTTAATGGTTTTATTTTATAATGTTCGGGAGTGAAATCCATTACTTCATTAATTACACCTACTATCCGGTCAAAATCCCTATCCTGATCTTCTTTCATTTTCCTTCACCGTTTCAATAGTGCTTTTTATTGTCTCGTTGTCAGGGTTTAGTTCCAATGTTTTTCCCCACGCTTTTAAAGCCTCCTGCGTTTTGCCATTTTGAAAGAGTATATTACCTTTTTTGAAATAAAGATCCCAATCTTCTACTCCAGATGATATTGCTGCATCTATTTTTCTTTCACATTGATCAAATATTTTATTTCTGTAGTAATAGGCAATTAAAGCCTTTGTTAGCTCAATTGAACTATTGTCAACCTTCAGGCCTCTTTTGTAGACTTCTACTGCTTTCTTTTCGTCATTCATAGCCTCATATATCTTTCCAAGATTATAATAATACTCCCCGAATTCTGGATTCATACTTAAACCATCCTTAAGATGAGATAATGCTTCTTCAATGTTACCCATCTTTGTTAAAGCATATGCATAATAAAACTGTGAATAGGGTGTTTTTTCTTCAATATCTTCAATTATTTTCATTGCTTTTTCTAGTTCTTCCTGTTTTATTAAAAGGATTGCCTTATTCAGGAGAATGGTAGGACTGTCTTCTTCCTTTTCTCCTGCATCTTCTATATATCTTAACGCAGTATATAGATCTCCTTTAAGATCCTTGATTACAGAGAGGTTATTGAGGATTGCCGCTTTTTCTTTTCCATGTGGGATTGTATCGAATATTTGATTTGCTTCCTCAGTATTCCCTAATTCATAGTTTATTACACCTGTGTAGAATAGCGCTTCTCCGTTATCTGGTTCAAATTCAAGGATCCAGTTGAATTCTCTCAGAGCTTCCTCGTGCATTCCAATACGCATAAAAGCGATACCTAAATTTCTGTGTTCATAATTTCTTAATTTTGTTTTTTCCAGAGAGGTTCTATCCATATCTATCTTTTTTATGATTCCTCTATTTAGCAATTTAGATAATGTCTGGAGTACCTTGAATTCATCCATCGGTAATGTTGACAAAACTGTATATAGCGACCTTTTACCGTCTATCTTCTCCAGCACTTTGAGTTCGTTTTCGTCAAGGTTGAGTCTTGAATCAGGGGGTTTCGATCTAACTAGAATACTATCCCTGCTGGGTAGAGAAGAAGCCTTTAGCTCATCCTGTAGTGCAGCAGATTCTAAAAGCAGATCATCTATTTTTATCGCAATTGGAATCCCCTTATCTTCCGATTTTTTTTCGCTTTCGAACACAAAATATCCACCTTCCCACTCAGATAACTCTATTATAGTATCCCTTATTTGTTTTTTTATATTTTCAACAAGTGTTTGCTTGTCTATAAGTTCAAGATCCAACATCAATTCCCCAACGGGGATTTCAGGGGCGGTTTTTTGAAATGCGAGGAGTTTATTAAGGATTTCTTGGTCGATATATCCCTTCTCCACGAGTGTCTTACCTAATTTGTCCTCTCTATTCATCCAGTGAGCTCCTTTGATCATGCCTGATTCTGTATAGATGTAGGCTAAATCTTCTTTATTTGTTATTGTAAGTTCACCAGTTTTATTTCCCAGTGAGAGCATTTGAAGTATATCGGCTATGGACATGTCAGTCAGGGATCCTTTAATTGGCATTTCAATAGTCCTTTATTAAACGAAAGTTGTTATTATTCAAATTCAGTTTGAGTTCTTCTGATAGTTTATCAATATTAACTCTTGATATTTCCATCTTTGATTTTTCTTTTTCCTCTTTTTCAATCGCGCTCCTTTTTGATCTGGTAAGAAATTCATCCTCTTGATCTTCAAGCTCACTTATTCTCATGCTCAACCAATTTGCTTTATCCGGGTCAAAGAGTGCTTCTTCTATTTCTTGAATCTCATCCTCTCTTAGGGTCTTATTGTCTGATAATTTACCTAAACTAAGTATCCCATATCGCCTTTGTAGTTCAATGAGTCGTTGTATATCCATTGTGAATGATACAAACTCACTTGTAAGCTTATCTATTGACCCATCAATGACCTTTTTTATACGGTCGGTATTGAATCCTTTCATCTCCCAGACATACATCTTAGAACTGTATTCATCGCGTAGTTTCTGTTCCTTTTCCGATATGTTAATAGATTCAGAAAAAGTCTCTTTGACCTCATTTATGAATTTATCGTATTCTCCCATTGCTCTTATCGTCATTAGATGTTTTGTTCTCTCTTCTTTTTCTTTTGCTACATACCCGAGTACTCTTGCTTTTTTTATTGCTCCGATCGCCTGACTAATTGACTTAATATCTTTCTCTATTAGTTGATTTATGATTTTTGGAGGGAGGTTTTTCCCAAGTATCCTTATCACTTTTTTTCTTGAAGCTTTGTCAAAAGCTTTTATTCTGACGATTACACCAGTTTCAATTCTTGATATTATCCGCTTGGAAAGATTGAGGGAGGGTGGTAGGCGGTCTGCTGTGAATACAATCTGTTTATTTTTTTCAATAAAATAACTGATAATTTTAAAGAGGGTTTCAGAATTCGGTGACTCTTGAGGAAGAAATTCCAGATCTTCAAGTATAAATAAGTTTTTTTTAAAGTATTCCTTTATAAGCGATGGATCAAAATTTTGTGCTTCTATAAATGTGGATTCACCTTTATATTCTTCTTTCATTTTTTGAACAAGAAAGGATTTTCCTGAGCCGTAAGACCCATAAATATAAAGGGGATTAACTTCACTGGTTTTTAGGGATTTTTTTATTGCCTTTATTGCTTCAGCGTTAAAATTTCCATAAATTATATCAGCCACTATGTTCTCCTAAAAGAGCCTTTATTTTTTTTAAAACTAATACTCCAACAGTTTTGAAGGCCGGGATAATACCTCTTCCGTGTGTGGCAATTGAAAGGAAGTAAGGACAATTATCATAGTTCAGTTGGTTTTCAAGTTCTTCGATTGGAGTAATCTTTTCTAAATCCCGTTTGTTGTATTCCAGGACAATTGGTATTTCATTAATAACTATGTTATTACTTTCTAGATTTTCTATCATATTATTCCAGCTCCATTTGTTATCCTCAAGTCTTTCTTCCTGGGAGTCAGCGACAAATACCACTCCGTCTGCGCCACGCAAAACCAGTCTCCTTGTAGAGTCGTAGACTACCTGTCCGGGCACAGTGTAAACCTGCAGCCTGGCTTTAAAACCCCTGAAATTGCCTAATTCTATCGGTACGAAGTCAAAAAAGAGGGTTCTGTCCTCTTTGGTTGCAAGTGAAATCATATCTGTTTTTCTTGTCCTCGGTATCCTGGAATAAACGTATTTTATACTGGTTGTTTTACCTGAGCGTCCTGGCCCATAATATACTATTTTGCATATTACCTCTCGAGATGCATACTTAATTACCGCCATATTTACTCATCATGCCAATTAGTTTGTTTGCGTTATTTACTACATTTCCCTTAAAGAGTGATTCGGATACTGCTATTCCATAAACTCCCCTGTTTAAAAGGTCAAAAGCATTTTCTGGAGTGATCCCACCTATTGCAATAATTGGTATCGATATTACCTCCTTAATTTCTGCTAAAATATCTTTTGATAATAGCTTCTTTTGAGGCTTTGTATTGGAATGATAGAAAGTTCCAATCGCAACATAATTTGCCCCTTCCTTTTCTGCCTCTATTGCCTCTGCTATACTTTTTACTGTTTTGCCAATATAGCCTTTGTAGAGCTTTCTCACAATACTTAAGGGTAAATCTTCACACCCGAGATGAACTCCGTCTGCCGAAGTGGCTTCGGCAATGTCATAGCGGTCATTGATGAAGATACTTATACCCATAGTTTCTCCTAATTTAGTTAAGGCAGAAGCCTCTTTATAAAAATCACGGTCAGAAATTTTCTTTTCTCGGAGCTGTATTGTTCGTATTCCTCCTTTTACTGCTTTCTTCACTGCTTCAATTATTGAATCTCCACAGTAGCTCCTATCAGTTATTCCTATTATTCTTAGGTCAATATTCAATATTTTCAATGAAGTTTGTGGTTATCTTTCCTGCAATAAAATCAGGATTAGTGAGTATTTCCTTGTACAGTGGTATAGTAGTTGGAACTCCCCTGATTACGAATTCATCTAATGCTCTGATTAACCTTTTTCTACTTTGCTCTCTATCTACCCCATGGGATACTAATTTAAGAAGGAGTGAATCATAATTGGGAGGTATATTGTATCCCTGATAGATATGACTATCTATTCGTATACCCGGGCCACCGGGAAGGTGTAGTGCATTTATTGTGCCAGGTTTGGGAGCAAAATCCTTTGTGTGGTCTTCTGCATTTATTCGGATCTCTATTGCATGTCCCGTTAGATGTATTTGATCCTGTTCGGTGATAGACATCGGGTCTCCTTGCGCAATCCTGATTTGTTCAGATACAATGTCTATACCTGTTGTTTCCTCTGTTACAGTGTGTTCTACCTGAATTCTTGTATTCATCTCCATGAAATGGAAATCACCATTTTCGGAAACCAAAAACTCAAAGGTTCCAGCAGATTTGTAACCTAAAGATTTTGCCCCGGAAACAGCAGCATTTCCCATTTTGCTTCTGAGCTTTTCATCGACAGCAGTTGAAGGAGCTTCCTCTACCAATTTCTGGTGGCGTCTTTGGATTGAACATTCTCTTTCCCCTAAATGTACCACATTACCATGAGAATCTGCAAGAATTTGAATTTCTATGTGTCTGGAATTCAAGAGGTATTTTTCTAAATATAGACTATCATCTCCAAATGCGGCCTGAGCTTCTGATTTTGCCATCCTGAATCCAGTTTTCAGTTCCAGTTCGTTCCTTGCGATTCTCATTCCTCTTCCCCCTCCACCACTTACTGCCTTTATCATTACAGGATACTGTATTTCTTCAGCAATTTTTATTGCTTCTTCAATATTCCTTATTGTACCTTTGCTACCTGGAATTACAGGAACTTTTGCCTTTCCCATTACTTTTCTTGCTTCTGCTTTGTCTCCCATCTTTTTTATAGTTTCTGATGTTGGACCAATAAAAATAAAATTATTATCTTCACAGGCTTCTGCAAAGGAAGGGTTTTCAGCCAGGAATCCATAGCCTGGATGAATTGCATCTGCCCCAGATATTTCTGCTGCTGCTATAATTCTCGGGATATTGAGATAGCTTTTATCCGGAGAGGAGCCACCTATACAAACAGATTCGTCTGCAAATCGAACATGAAGAGAATCACGGTCTGCCTCTGAAAAGATTGCAACAGTGTTTATCCCAAGGTCTTTTGCAGCCCTTATTATCCTTAGCGCTATTTCTCCACGATTGGCTATAAGGATCTTTTTCATTTTCTACCATCTGGCGGAAGATTGCTCGATACCCCTTAATCTCATCTTAAATTCATCTGGATTTGAAGAATTGTCAAGGGCGTTTTGGAGGTCTATGGTGCCTTCTTTGTAGAGTGACATAATATGTTGATCAAATGAGTGCATATTATACTGTTGGCCTTCACTGATTGCTTCTGGTATCAGCAGCGTTTTCCTTTCATCTAATAGATATTCTCTTATTGTTGGAGTTGATACTAAGATCTCTGTGGCGGGAATCCTTCCTGTGCCATCCTTTCTTGGAAGGAGGCGGAGTGAGATGATGCTTTTTAATACACTTGATAATAATATTCTAATATGTTGATGCTGATAAGGGGGAAAGAAACTGATAATTCTGTTTACAGTCTCAGCTGCATTTAAAGTGTGAAGAGTTGAAAATATTAAATGGCCAGTGTCAGCCGCCTTCAATGCCACTTCCATTGTTTCCACATCTCTGATCTCCCCAATCATTATAATATCAGGGTCCTGACGTAGGATGTACTTAAGGGAAGAAGCGAAACTCTTTGTGTCATCACCAACTTCTCTTTGGGAGATAGTTGATTGTTTATCTGTAAACATATATTCTATTGGATCCTCTATGGTTATTATATGTTTTCTTTTATTCTTGTTGATGTGTTCTATCATTGATGCCAAAGTTGTTGATTTTCCTGACCCTGTCGTACCTGTTACGAGAATAAGACCTCTTACAGTGAATGCCAAATCCTGAAGGATAACAGGAAGGTTTAGTTCTTCAATAGTTTTAACATCCTTAGGTATGGGTCTTATGGCAATGGCAATAGTGCCTCTCTGAATGTAGATATTTACACGGAATCTGGATAGGCCGGGTATCCCTATTCCGAAATCGGCTTCTTTTTCTTCCACGAAACGGTTTTGTTGCTCTTTGGTCATAAGAGAAGAAGCAGAGCGACGGAGATCCTCCTTTGTCAAGGAATCCATTTTTAACGGCTCGAGTTCACCATTTATTCTTAATATAGGCGGGTTACCAACCTTAAGGTGAAGGTCAGACGCATCTGAGTCAATTACGTTCTTAATTATCGACCGTAGATCCATAATTTTAGGTTTTCCTTATAACAAATAATCCTTGATTATATTCCACAGGGTCCTCGTTAGCTACCAGAACCTCCACAATCTCACCGGAGATATCGGACTCAATCTCGTTCATAATTTTCATAGCTTCTATTATACATACTACATCCCCTCTCTTTATATGATCCCCATTTTCAACATATGGAGGAGCATCAGGAGCTGGAGCTCTGTAGAAGGTTCCCACCATAGGAGAAGTGATTGTATGTAGATTATCTTCTTTTTCTTCCACTTTCGGTGGTTCTTTAAATTCTATGGTTTTTTCAGGTTCTGTTTCGACCCCTTTTGTTATAGAGGCCCCTTTTTCTTGTACTTCTCCTTCAAACGTTTTAGAAATTCTTATCTTTTTACCAAAGCTTCTTATCTCTAATTCCTTGATATTATTCTTTTTCATAAGTTCAATCAGTTGCTTTACAAATCTTATTCTCATATTATTCCCCCAATTCTTATTTTGTAAAATATATAAATGATACATCAATAAGTCAAGTGGAAAATTGGAATGTGCTGTGGATATCCCACATAATGCTACCACTAATAGTGTAGTCGAGAGTTAAGGCTTTTAAACCAGTATAAGCCGATGACTAAGGGTTAAAAGCTTTCAGTATGGGAGATGGTTAAATAGTTGAGTAGTTATTAATTTGTGCTTGGGGATTCTTGTGAGTCTATTGCAACCATGCGCTTTGTCCTACTTTAATCTATTTCCAGATGAAAGCGAAAGGAATGAAGTCAGAAATAAAATCATTGATTTTTCTTGTCAAGTGCTTGATTTGCAAGGGAATCAGCTATCGTGTTTTTCTCTCTTGGAATATGTTTAATACTCCAATTCTTAAAATTCATTAACCTACTCATCAATTTTACATATAAGGGCTTTAATCCTTCATTGGTAACCTTGTATGCTTTGTTGAGTTGATTTACCAATAACTGGCTGTCTGAAAAGAATTCAACTGAATTGATTTTTCTTCTTTCGCATTCCTCTACCGCTCGAAGGAGTGCACGATACTCAGCGATATTATTCGTTGTTTCTCCAATATATTCAGATATTTTTTTGTTCTCACTGCCCTTTTCATCTATTATTAAGATGCCTATTCCTGCAGGGCCCGGGTTGCCCCGAGAAGCTCCATCAGTGTAGATTCTGACTAGTCTATCCACTTATAGATCAATATCCTACCACAGGATTGGCAGGTGATTATTTCCTCACATTTTTTGACCTCGGCAAGTATCTGTAGTGGTATGGTGGAATGACACTCAGTGCATATTTCATCTTCTATTATGGAAACCCCGCTTCCACGTGAATCCTTTAATCTGTTATATCTCCTCTGTAGTCTTTCATCCTGGAGTCTTGCTGCAATTCTTTTTCCTTCGTCCTCCTTTATTAATAAACCTTCTTTTGAATCTTTTAGCTCTTTGTTAAGGGATTCTTTTATTTTTTCTATTTCTTCTTTCTTCTTTTTAAGATTATCCTCGAATTTACTCAGTTCCTTCTCCTCTTCCTCTTTTTCGAGATAGATTTCAATTAGTTCGTCTTCTGACTGTACTATCTTCCTCTCCGCTTTTTCAATTTCCCTTTTTAACGTTAGGAATTCCTTGTTGGTCTGCGCTTCCCTTTTTCTCTTTCTAAAATTATCAAGATTCAACCTCTGTTCTTCTACTTCTCGTTCCAATTTCATTCTCTTTCCATCAATTTTTTCCATAGATTTCCTCTTTTCTTCGGATTCTTCACTTAGCTCATCCAGCTCTTTATCCAGTTTCCTGATCTTCTGAGGTATTTCATTCTTTAAATATTCGATTTGATTTAACTCTTTATCTTTTTCGTAGAGTTCCATAAGTATCTTCATTTTTTCCCGGATTTCCATATTTCCTCTGAATTGTAAAAAAAAAGTGCACTTTTGTGCACTTTTGGGCGAAAGAGGACTTGAACCTCTGACCTCCGGTATGTGAGACCGGCGCTCTTACCAGCTGAGCTATCCGCCCTTATTATAGTTTAACCCCCATTTTTTAATTTATGGGCCCGGTAGGCTTCGAACCCACGACCTACTGATTATGAGTCAGCCGCTCTAACCAACTGAGCTACGGGCCCCAATTCTTGAAAATATATTCTAGTTTTTCCTTTTGTCAAGGCTCCCAAAAGCATCTATATTCACCAGACAGATATTGGGGGAATAATTGATTAGTTAATTTGTTGATTGGTTGATTAGTTTTCCCCCTACTTATTTGTTCCTATTTGACAACTACTTAACTATTCAACTGATTTTCTATCTTCTAATACTTTATAATAGAATCTACAGGATAGTCCTTTAGTTTCTCTCTACCCTTTAGATTGGTTAATTCAATGAGGAATAGAAGAGAGATAACTTCTCCTCTAAGTCTTTCTACAAGCTTTGCACTTGCTTTTGCTGTTCCCCCGGTGGCTAGAAGATCGTCACAGATAACTACTTTATCTCCTTTATTTATGGCGTCTTTATGTATTTCAATCGTGTTCTCGCCATATTCGAGTTTATAGGATTCACTTAAGGTCTCTGCCGGTAATTTCCCTGGTTTCCTTATCAGGTTAAACGGAAGACCGAGATTATAGGCAATTATTGATGCAAAGATAAAGCCTCTTGATTCAATTCCTAAGATTTTATTTACCTCTTTTTCTTTTAAGATACCCGTCATGAGTTCTATTGACTTATGGAAAGCTTCCACGTCTTTCAAAAGTGTTGTAATATCTCTAAACAGGACACCTTCAACTGGAAAATCTGGAATATTTCTTATTTTATCTTTAAGTTTTTCCATCTAAAACCTCACTTCAAATTGGTTAAATTCGTTTTTAAATTCCTCCTCCTTGATCTCTACTTCTGTTACAGTTGCAGCAGGAGGACCAATACGAACAGATTCAATAAACTCCTTTAGCTGCCATTCTTCTCCTTCAGCCATAATTTCTAGACTTCCATTAAGTAAATTTTTGACCCAACCCACTACTCCTAATTCTCTCGCCTTTCTGCAGGCGAAATATCTAAAAGCTACTCCCTGAACAACTCCACTTACCCATAAGTGAACTCTTTTCATATTTATTTGTATATAAATCAAGAATAGATTGATGTCAAGGGTGGGGTTGACATTAAGGCGGAATATATTATTCTATACCGATGAGGGGGTAAGCGATAGTAGATATTTATGAACCCTAGATCTTAGGAGGAGAGATGAAGAGAATATTAGTATTTTTTGTTTTTCTGTTTTGTGTCATACCACTACTTTCGAGCTCACTTGAGGCTGGAGCAGTTTTTTTAATGATATTTCCGGGTTCGAGGGCGACTTCAATGAGTGGAGCATTTGGGGCTACACAAGGGGATGTATTTTCTACATATTATAATAATGCAGCACTCGCATTTGAAAATAAGAAAATGATTGGCCTTCAACATGCGAACTGGTTGCCCGGGCTATATCAGGGGATGTATTATGAATATCTCGCTTTCTTACTCCCTATTGCTAAGGATATCAATTTTACCGGTGCTGTGACTTATCTGACTACAGGGAAAACCGAGGCCAATGTGGGTGGTATATATAGAGAATGGCTTACTTACGATATTGCCGTTAAGGTTGCTGGAAGTATGCCAATTTCTGACAGATTAGGTGTTTCTCTTGGAATGAAATATCTTTATTCCTTTCTGGCTCCTGATGAGGTGATTGAAGTGTTAGGAACGCAGACTGGAGTGACCATGAGTGGAGGTACAGGTCATGCATGGGCGTTTGATGGCGCAATCTTTTACAGATGGCCGAAATTTGTAAATATTGAGGCTTTAGGAATGGAATGGCTCTCTGTATTACGTCTGGGCCTGGCCGTTCAGAATATGGGAACTCAAATTAGTTATGTTGAAGGTGGTAATTCTGATCCTCTCCCTAGAACTATTCGATTAAGTTCTTCTCTTGGCATTCTTGAGAATAAACGTCATCAATTGAGATTTAACGTAGACCTTATAAAAATTGCTGTCAATGTTGATAACTATACAGACTTTAAAGGGATGTGGGAAGATACCTGGAAGGCAACTGGTTTAGAATATACTTTTAATGAATTGTTTTCTTTAAGATTAGGTTATTTTATTGACGCGGTAGGTAAGAGAGAAGGTCCCACCTTTGGAGCGGGTTTCCAGTACGAGACCTTTTACTTCGATCTTTCAGCTGATCAAGAGATATATGAATTTACAACGTCAAACTACAGGCTTTCAGCGCAGTATTCCTTCTGATGGAGTAATTCTTGTTGATAAGGCATCTGGTGTAAGAACTACAGCTTTATTAAATAGGGTAAAAGGAATACTCCATCTCAAAAAAGCAGGTCATGCAGGAACACTTGACCCTTTTGCCGATGGTCTTGTAGTTATTCTATACGGAAAAGCAACAAAATTAATGGACTATATAGGGGATTTTAAGGAGTATGTTTGTACAGTGAGATTGGGTGTAATAACCGATACAGATGACCCGGATGGGAAAATTGTTAAGGAATCAACTGTTCCAAATTTTCCAAAAGAAAAAATTGAGGAAACCTTTCGTCAATTCAAGGGTAGAATTAAACAGAGGGTTCCACTTTACAGTGCCGTAAAGAGAAATGGAGAACGACTCTATAAGAAGGCCAGGGAGGGTAAGGAGATTAAAGAATTGCCAGAGAGGGAAGTCTATATAAAGAAACTTGAGCTATTAGATTACTCTCTTCCCTTTTTCGTTGCAAGATGTGTGGCAAACAGAGGAACATATATGCGCTCACTGGCTCGTGATATTGGTAATTCCTTAGGGTGTGGTGCCCACTTGAGCAAATTGACGAGAGTTAAAGTCGATCCATACGATATTGCCGACGCCGTGAAAATAAGAGATATTGAAGGAGGTGAATTAAAGGTTATAAAATTGAGTGATGCATTACCTCATATATCTACAATAACCCTGGGTGAAGAAGGTGTCTGGGATTTCGTGCGAGGAGGTAGAGTTAGGGGATTCTATCCAGAAGGATTGTATCAGGTGAAAAATCATCGAGGAGATCTCATTGGAATAGGAAAAGGTGAGACTTATGCAGTTCGGCCAATTAAAGTCTTCTATAGTCCATAATTGGTGTGAGCTTGCACCCATCTCTGGACTTCTTGCTATGGGCAACTTTGATGGAGTACATTCGGGGCATCAGAGTTTAATACGAGAAGCAAAGAAGTATGGAAAAGTGACAATTCTGACCTATTCGCCTCATCCGGCTATAGCTCTCGGTAGGGTAAAGAGCCCTTTTCTAATAACAACAGACATAGAGAAGCAATCATTCCTTTCTGATCTTTCAATAAAGGATATTGTCTTTCTAAATTTTGATTTGGAAGTTTCAAGTATGCTACCGGACGAATTTGCAAAGAAAGTCATTAAGGGATGTTTGAACCCCGAAAAAGTAATAGTAGGCTATGATCATCATTTCGGTAAGGGAAGAGAGGGTACTACTGATTGTCTTGAGCGGTTAGGCAGAAATCTAGGATTTAGAGTGATAATCCATCCTGAAGTGAGGATTGATGGTGAGATGGTTAAGAGCACTGTAATAAGAGAATTGATTCGTGAAGGAGAGATGGGAATTGTTCCTAAACTGCTTGGGCATCCATATTCAATAAGTGGGACAGTCATTAAAGGGCAGGGATTAGGAGAAGAGCTGGGTTATCCTACAGCAAACATAAAACTGGATTCTGAATATAAACTTCTCCCTCCAAACGGTGTGTACTCTTCTATTGCAAGGACTAAGCAGGGGAATTTCCCGGCTATGCTATATATAGGAAGTTCGCCAACCCATGGCATAGATGAAAGGAAAATCGAACTGCATTTAATAGATTTTTCAGGTGATCTTTATGGTCAAAGGATAGAATGTGATGTTTATTCGTTTATAAGGCGGGATAAAAATTTTCCTTCTCTGAAATTATTGAAAGAAAGTATTAAGAAAAATAAGGACGAAGTAATGAAAAATCTTAAGGAGGTATATAAATGACAGTTTCAAATAAGAGGAAAGAGATTATGAAGAAATTTAGGCTACACGATAAGGATACAGGGTCCTCTGAGGTCCAGATAGCACTACTTACTGAAAGAATAAAACATTTAACGGAACATCTAAAGAAGGAAGGAAAAGATTTCCACTCCAGGAGAGGATTGGAGATTATGGTTTCACGGAGAAAGAAATTGCTAAATTATCTACGTAGGAAAGCCTCCGACAGGTTTAAAAAGATAGAAAAAGAACTTAACCTTCGGGTGTAATTTGGTGCTATTGTGGAATATACTGGATCTTTAAAAATTGGAGATAAGGAAATAGTCTTCGACACTGGTAAACATGCGAGGCTTGCGGCAGGTTCTGCCAAGGTTTCCTGTGGGGGAACAGTGGTCCTGGTAACAGCCTGTTCGGAATGGGAACCATCGGAAAATCTTGACTTTGTTCCGTTTACTGTTGATTACCTGGAACGTACATATTCGGCAGGAAAGATACCCGGGGGATTTTTTAAACGAGAAGGTAGACCTTCAGAAAAGGAAGTATTAATTTCAAGGCTAATTGATAGACCTCTGCGACCTTTAATACCCGAAGATTACTCCTATGAAACCCAGGTTGTAGCTATTGTATTATCACACGATCAGGAGAACGATACTCATACACTTGCTGTTTGTGGTGCTTCTGCAGCTCTTAGCATATCTGATATACCTTTTAATGGACCAATTGGGGCTGTAAAAATAGGGTTGGTTAATGATCAGTTTATAGTGAATCCAACGGTTAGCGAGCTGGAGAATAGTAAAATAGATATGTCAATTGCAGGAACCTCATCCGCAATCACAATGATAGAAGGAAAAATGGATGAAGTAGGCGAGGATATTATTGCCACTGCTATTGAGATAGCACATAGAGAGATCAAAAAGTTAGTTCGATTCCAAGAAGATCTTAAAGCAAAAGTTGGTAAGGAGGAACGTGCTTATGCACGGCAGGAGATTCCTTCTACGTTGCATAACGAAGTTCTTGGTAAAGTCGATGGGATGGTTGATAAACTGATTAGAATTTCAGATAAGCAAGATAGATGGAGATTCAAAAAGAGTATAATAGATAGAACTACGGCCGAATATCCTGAAGAACAGCATCATTTTATTCGAGAAATTATAGATGAATGCCAGAAGAAAGGGATGCGGGCCATGATACTTAAAGAAGGTAGGAGGGTAGATGGGCGACTTCTTACCGAGATTCGACCAATCCAATGCGAGGTTGGGGTTCTCCCGAGACCCCATGGTTCGGCCCTCTTCCGACGTGGGGAAACGGCGAGCCTTTCTGCGGTGACACTTGGGTCAAAAAGGGATGCGCAGAAGTTAGACCGTTTGGTCGGAGAGGAATACAAAAGGTTTATGGTTCATTACAATTTCCCTCCCTTTTCTGTTGGTGAAGTTAAGTGGATGAGGGGACCAGGAAGAAGAGAAATAGGACATGGAATTCTGGCCGAGCGTTCACTCCATTATGTTATTCCCGACGAAGATCAATTCCCGTACACAATCAGATTAGTTTCTGATATTCTCGAATCTAATGGTTCTTCATCCATGGCTACTGTATGTGCCTGTTCCCTTGCTATGATGGATGCTGGTATTCCAGTCAGGTCTCATGTTGCAGGACTTTCTATTGGTCTTGTCAAAGAAGGAGAGGACTATCGCTTGTTAACGGATATTATTGGAGATGAGGATTACATGGGCGATATGGATTTCAAAGTAGCCGGGACTAGGGAAGGTATAACAGGGATTCAGCTTGACACAAAAATTCAGGATCTCTCCATTGATATAATCAAAGAGGCATTGAAGAGAGCTACAGAAAATAGGCTTGATGTACTGGAGAAGATGGAGAAAACTATTCCACAGCCACGAAGTGTATTATCTGAGTATGCTCCGAGGATAACCAAGATTACTATTCCAAAAGAGAAAATTGGGGAGGTTATAGGGCCAGCAGGTAAGACCATTAGAGAGATAATTAGCAAGACAAAGGCTGAGATCGAAATTGATGATGAAGAGGGTGTTGTAGTTATTTTAGCGAGTAGTAAAGAATCTGTGCAGAGGGCGGAGGCGATGATCAGAGGAGTGATTAAAGAGGTTGTACCAGGTGAGGTATATGAAGGTGAAGTAAAAAAGATATTGCCTTTTGGAGCGATTGTTAATATTGGTAGAGGTAAGGATGGGTTACTCCATATAAGTGAGATTGCACACTATCATGTGAGTAAAGTAGAAGATATTCTTTCTATTGGAGACAAAGTGAGGGTTAAAGTGAAAAGAGTCGAGAGAGATGGGAAGATTGACCTTTCTCGGAAGGCTCTAATTTCCCATGA
The DNA here is from genome assembly GCA_964476585.1 of uncultured bacterium. Taxonomy (GTDB): domain Bacteria; phylum Hydrothermota; class UBA3072; order UBA3072; family UBA3072; genus CAYZBF01. Next base: position 25,768 of record CAYZBF010000010.1, read on the forward strand.
TGAAAATAAACGACAATAGACTATATACTTTCGCTTTTTAGAGATAACGTCATCTATTATGATCGTTATATCGTTTCTTCTATGTTCATAAACCAGCAAAGAAAGTATTCTTTTATTTAAATTGTGATTCTTATATGATGAAATTTAACTCTCCTGTTCTTGGTGTTGACGTTGGAGGGCAGAATATAAAAGCAGGTTGGGTAATGGGTAAAACCCTGAATGATTTTTGCAAGGTTCCCTATAAGACAGAAAAGGTGGTAGAAGAACTTTTGAATGTAATATCCAATTTTGACTTAGCATCCGGAACTATTATTGGAGTTGGATTCCCTGGGTTTATTAGAGATGGAAAAGTTCATGATCCTCCGAATTTACCTACGATACACCAGTTAAATCTTGAAGAGTTACTGCGGGGAAAAACAGGTTTGCAAGTATACGTTTTTAACGATGCTAATGCTTGTATACTAGGCGAAGCTTTACATGGAGTTGCTAAAGAATACAGAATGGTAGTTGGATTTACACTTGGTACCGGCGTAGGCGGAGGGGTGGTTATAGATAAAGAAGTATTTGTGGGAAGTAGGGGTTTTGCTACAGAATTTGGTCACATAACAATCGATCCATCTGGTCCAATCTGTAATTGTGGTAAACGTGGCTGCCTTGAAGCCTATATTGGTGCTTATGCCATTACCCGCCACTATGAAGTTCTAACGGGAGAGAATATCACAGTTAAAGAGATTTTCAAGAAGGCTAAAGAAGGCGAAGCTGAGTCATGTAAGATAGTGCATGAATATGCATTTTATCTTGGGATAGGCATAAATAACATAGTTGAGATATTTGATCCTGATGTGGTTGTCCTTGCAGGTGGTGTATCAAAATCTGGGAATCAAATTATTAAATCAATGAAATTCAACAAGCCCTTGGAAGCTCGTTGCATGGAAGGAGTAAGAATAAAAATCTCAAAGTTGGGTGACAAGGCTGGTCCTATAGGAGCAGCTAACTGGGCCCTTAGATTGCACCAACAATAGATGGAAGAGGGTTTCTGGGAACATCTTGATGAGCTGAGAAAGAGACTTCTATATTCACTGGCATTCTTTTCAATCGGAAGTGGAGCTATCTATCCACTGTCAGATAGAATTATTCGTATTCTTTCAACCTATGTAGGTAAGACCTATTTCTTTGCTCCCCAAGAAGCATTGTTCATCCGGATCAAAATCAGTTTTATGATTGGGTTTGCTGTTGCCCTACCTTTAATAATCCACCAGGTATATATATTTATTGCACCAGCACTTACCAAAAGTGAAAAGAGGTACACTGCACCGCTTCTAATAGCTTTGATAGCCTTCTTCTACGGAGGTATTGCTGTAGCTTACTATATATTTCTGCCATATATATTAAAAATGCTTCTTAGTTTCCGAATGGAGACGATGATACCCTTAATATCTATAAATAGGTATATTGGGTTTCTCTTATGGTTGTTAGCAGGATTTGGAGTGGCCTTTGAGATGCCTGTTTTCTTTTTCCTTCTTACGAAGTTAGGTATACTTTCACCCTCTATTTTGATAAAGAATTGGAGAGTTTCTCTTATATCAATTCTGATCTTTGCTGCCATCATTACTCCAACGATAGATATAGTTACAATGGTCATTGCTTCAATTCCATTACTTTTACTTTATTTCATTTCAATTGGCGCTTCTTCCCTTGCAAGAATAGGTAGATAAGCCAGATTGCTCATTGCAAAATGTCTGCCTGTCTGCCGTGCTGGCCCAGGCAGACGCAGACAGGAAAAATGAAAATTGTAAAGTGCAAAATGTAGTAGAAGAAACATTTAAATGAAAAAATCATATCTTTAAAAAATTCTATTCTTATTAATTTTGCAAAAAAGGAGAAGATAGTTGTTTACCGGTATTGTTTTACGCTTTCTCTTAAAGGAACTGGGTGAAATTAAAGGCCTAAGATTAAGGGGTATTCTGAGAGCATGCAATAATATTTCACTAGATTTTAAAAGAAAATCTGTGACCGCTTACTTCGATCCTAAATATACTCATCTAACCCTAAAAGCGATAAAAGGTGAAGGCTTTTATCAATCGCTCTTTAGAGGAGAGAGGGTAGAAGAGATATTTCAGAATGGGCTTGACCGGTTGTTGATTTTTAAAATGGGTGGGGATTTAAGCATTGTATTTGAGTTATTTGGTAGGAGATCAGATTGCCTTTTGCTGAGAGGGAAAGAAGTAATCTATTCTATCAAGAGAGTAAAAAAAGGTAGGTATGAGATACCTATTCCCCCGAAAGGATTGGATATTTTAACTACTGATCGGAATAAACTTCTTAACGCGATTTTAAAAGGAGAGAATATTTCCGGGCTCACAGCAACATTCGTTAATCGGATCAGAACGGAAAAGAGGGAGTTAATAGAGCATTTTGTTGAAAGGGAATACAGTCCCACTATATTAGATGATATACTTTCTCCCTTTTCCTTAGGTTGCGGAAGAAAGTTCTCCACTATGAATGATGCAGTGATACAATATTTTAGTTCTCTTGAGGGAAGAGACTTATTAGAAAAGAAAAGAAAAGAGATTTTAAAAGAGATTGGCAGAGGGGTAAAAAGACTTGAATGTGCAATCGAAGATTTTTCATCTGTAAAGGATCCAGATGATTATCGATTAAAAGGAGAAGCCCTGCTTACTCATATAAGTGAAATGAAGAAGGGTATGAAAGAGATAAAGTTAAGTTACCTGGATAAAGAGCTTTCAGTTCCTCTTGAGGTGAAACTTTCACCAGAGGAGAATGCCCAAAGTTACTTCAGATTATATAAAAAGACAAAGAAAAAAGCGGAGTTAGTCAAAAAGGGAAAAAATAAGATCCAAAAAAAACTTGAAAAACTTAGAAAAAAGAGGGATAGAATCTTACAGAGCGAAGATGTAGAAAAATTATTAAGAGAATTTGATAAGGTGAAAGTGAAGAAAACCAGAGAGAAACCTTCTCATGGATTCAGGGAATTTATTACAGATAATGGATATAAGGTGTTGGTAGGTAAGAATAGAGAGTCCAATCATAAACTCACATTTTCCTATGCCCGTCCATACGATATATTTTTACACGTTAAGAATGCTCCCGGTCCCCATACAATACTTATGGTTAAGGATAAGAATAAGCCTCCTCCTATGGAGGATATAGAGGAAGCAGCAATTATAGCTGTTCGTTTCAGTAAAATGAGCAAGGCATCTTTGGTTCCTGTGAGTTATACGGAAAGGAAATACGTAAAGAGTGGCAAAAGGCTTCCGTCGGGTAAGGTCATTTTGGAAAGGGAGAAAGTAATCTACGTAAGATTCTCTTGACATCCTTATACTTGAATATAATATTTAAATATGATATTTCTAAATAGTCTTATAATAGCTGTCCTTCTCGGATTTGTGATTAGATCTCTTATCATTGTCATTAAAGATATGGAAGCTCGGAGGAAGATGTTGATGAACGGTATAATACTGCTCTTTCTCTTTCTCATTATCTATATCTCACTTTTGACCTATTCGCCGGGAAAGGATCCTTTAGAAAACTTTGGAGGAATCATCGGGGCCTATATCGCAAGTAGCATTTATAACGCTTTTGGAGTTACAGCCTTTTTACTCCCTCTAATACTTATTATCGCTGCTATTGCACTCTTCACAAATAGGGTAAGAAAGATTTTCTACCATTACGGTGGCCTATTCATATGGTTATTTTTCATTAGTCTTCTTGTAGAGTCAATTCTTCCTGGGCTCTCTCTCGCGAAGAGAGGTGAGATAGGAAAGGTTATCGGGGAATTCCTTCTTGGTAGACTGACGATGAGTGGGAGCATAGCCCTTATCTCATTTATTTTTCTCATTATCCTTTATATATACGTCCATCCGGCGGTTAAATTTCGGATAGGACCGTTTATGAAAATTTCTTCATGGATAACTAGAAGGCATGAAGAAACCAAGGCATTAAAAAGTGGTGAAATAAAAGGTACTCTAAGGAGAGTAGAAAGTGAGGTTCGTGAAGGTGGATTGGAGGAAAGGGAGGGAGCTAAGGTCCACACAGAAAGGAGTAGAATTTCCAGATTAGGTGAAAAGGAATTTGGGGGGAAGCCTGCTATTTCCTTTGCCTTGAGCGATGAGGAATTTCATGAAAGATTCCTAAATATCCTGAATGATCCGGTCGAAAAAGAGTGGATGGCTGAGACTACTATAGATACATATAAAAAAATTATAGAGAATAAACTGGAGAATTTTGATATTACTGGGGCAATCGTAAATGTTCTAAAGGGTCCAGTTATTACACGATTTGAATACAAACCCGATCCCGGAATAAAATTATCAAAGATATCCAATTTAGCTAATGATTTAGCTTTGGCATTGAAGGCTGAAAAAGTAAGGGTCATTGCTCCAATACCTGGCAAAGGGGTTGTTGGTATAGAAGTTCCCAATAAAAATAGAGAGATAGTGTTTATAAAGGATTTGATCAATAACGAAAAGTTCAAAAAGAGTCCAGGTGTAACTAATATACCTATTGGTAAAGATATTACCGGAAAGCAATTCTATTATCCAATCTCTTCAATGCCCCATCTTTTAATAGCGGGAGCAACCGGTTCAGGAAAATCCGTTTTTATTAACTCGATTATAGCTGCGCTTCTCTATAAGACCAATCCGTCTGATCTTCGATTTATACTGATCGATCCCAAAAGAATTGAACTCTCTGTATATAACGGTATTCCACATCTAATAAAAACCGTTATAACCGACCAGTCTGTTGCGATTAATTACCTAAATAAGACACTCGAATGCATGGAGAAGAGATACAAAGAGTTTGCAAGGGTAGGTGTCCGGGATATAACGGGTTATAACAAGAAAGTTAAGGATAAGAAGCCCTACTTATTTCTCATAGTGGATGAACTTGCCGATCTTATGATGAGAAGTGGACGAGAGGTTGAGCACTCAGTTATACGGCTTGCTCAGATGAGTCGAGCAGTTGGAATTCACCTGATACTTGCTACACAGAGACCATCGGTCGATGTTATTACAGGACTCATCAAGGCTAATTTCCCCGCACGAATTGCTTTTCAGGTTGTCTCACGGCATGATTCTAAGACTATTATGGATTTTGCTGGAGCAGAGCAACTTTTAGGTAATGGAGATATGTTATTTACTCCACCCGATGAAGGGGTGGCGAAACGTTTTCATGGTCCTTTTATAACTACAGAAGAAACGGAAAACCTTGTTTATCTTATAGGCCTTAAACATCTAAGGGAGTTACTTAAGAAAAAGTTTGAGGATCCAGATTCAGTATGTGCCTTAGTGATGGAAGAGGATATCCTTGATGTAATAGCAGATCGCTCACTTCCTGGAGCATGGGAGAGAATTGAAGAATTCAGTAAATTGTTGAGTGATGAATTGAATATTCCTGAAGAAAAATTTACTACGTTTGTGGAACAGCTTGATTATTATCCTCCGACTGATGAATTGGGTGAGTTTTTCGAAGAAACAGAAGGACTTGGAGAATTAGAGGAGGTGGATGAATTATTCGAAGAAGCTAAGAGAATAGTGATAGATCGTCAATCTGCTTCGGTATCTCTTCTCCAGCGTAAATTAAAGGTAGGGTACGCACGGGCCGGACGAATAATCGACCAGCTTGAAAGAGCTGGAGTCGTGAGTAAGTTCAGAGGGTCCAAACCAAGGGATGTTCTCATAAGGGCCGAAGATTTGGAATGATAATATTCATTTTAACGTTTTCATCTATACTCTCTTTAGTTACGGAACGATTCACTAATATTCAATCATTGGAGTGCACGTTTGTTGAGACCTTACAAATCGAGACAGGGACATTTGAATTTTCCGGGTTGGCATTTATAAAAAGGAATGAATCAAGGATTGACGTTTTGAAACCCGATGAACAAATCATTATAATTAAGGGAGATTCAGTTTTCATTTACATAAAGAAAGATAATCGATTGGAAAAGATGCTTGCTCCTATATCCCTCTCCCGGTTGATATTCAATCCATTGAATTATTATTATGTAGATTCTATTGCAGGGGGGTGGACGTATCTTTCTCCAAAGGATATTATTTTTTCCTATCCTCTAAGTGTATTTTTTAATGAGGAGTACTTCCCGGAGAAGATTAGATTTAGCCAGGAGGGAGTAGAGGGAAGATTTAGGCTCTTTAAATACAAGTTCAACCCCGATCTTCCGGATGGATTTTTTTCAATCAATTCATATCAATGATTCTTTTTATTCTCATTGCTACTCAATATTTCAGTCATCTAGAACTGGTGAAGAAGGTTCCTGTCGATGCTGGTCCAAAATCAGTCTATTATTCACCTGACTATAAATATATCGTTGTAAATTGTTTATATGGACATTATCTAAACATCATTGATCCTGATGAAATGAAGGTAATAAGAAGGATTCCGGCAGGAGGGGAGCCAGTTGAGTGCGATTTTACTCACAATGGAGACTATATATGGTTTTCGTTATATGATAAAGGGCAGGTCTGTGTATATGATTATAAGTTGGATTCAATTATCAAAAAAATAGAGGTCGGTGAAATTCCGAAGATTGTTAAAGTCTCTCCTGACAAGAAGTGGGTATATGTGAGTAATTGGGGATCTGCTTCGGTTTCAGTAATTGATGTTGCTTTGTTCAAAGTGGTAAAGGAAATTAAAGTGACGAGAAAACCCAGAGGCATTGCATTCACTCCAGATGGGAGATTTGCCTATATTGCAAATATGGGTGGGGGGAGCTTATCAAAGATCGATGTAAAAAATGGTCATAAGAGGCTAAAGGATATATCTGCTGGTGTTACTCCTCGGCACCTTATAGTAGCAAAAGATGGAAAGTATCTCTATCAGACTAATAATTTAGAGGAGGTGGTCCGGAAATTTGACCTTGCCAATGATAGATATGTGGGAATGGCAAGAGTGGGTAAAAGAGTGAGAACTTGCGTACTTTCTCCTTGTGGAAGGTATCTGTTTGTTTGTAATTATAAAGACAACGAAATTGGTGTGGTGGATACTGGGGAAATGGTTCAGATATATACAGAGAAGACTGGTGATGAAAGAGACGGACATCCCATCGGCATTACTATATCAAATGGGGGAGAATACCTCTGGGTGGCAAACTACCGAGGGGGAGTAAACGTCTACCGAATAATCTGGAGTGACACTTGATGGAGAAAAAGCTTCGGCTGATAAAAGAAATTGCTGTTGAGGCGGGGAAAATACTTATGGGTTGGTTTGGTAAGGAGTTTGAAATTAGAAGCAAAAAGGGAGGTGAGTTAGTTACTACCGCCGATGTCGAATCTGAGAAGTTTATTGTTGGAGCACTCCGGGAAAGATATTCTGATATTGGCGTAATTGCAGAAGAGTCCAATTTCAAGGAATGGGAAAAGGAGGAGCTCTTTATTGTAGACCCTCTTGATGGTTCAAATAATTTTGCCTATGGGATTCCATTCTTCAGTATCTCTATCGCATATCAACTTAAGAATGAGTTAATCCTCGGAGTTGTCTATGATCCTGTCCATAAAGAACTTTTCACTTGCTTAAAAGGTAGTGGCGCTATGTTAAATGGAAAGCCCATAAAAGTTTCAGCGCGAGAGAAACTCAGTGATTCAATGCTTGCAACAGGGTTCCCCTATATAAGAAAATCAAAGGAAGATTCAAATATTCCTGAATTTTCTTGTTTTTTGATGAAAACAAGGGGATTAAGACGCTTGGGTTCTGCAGCACTTGACCTTGCTTTCGTGGCTTCTGGTCGTTTTGATGGCTTTTGGGAAAAGTCACTTAAACCATGGGATATCTCAGCTGGGGGTTTATTGGTCTTGGAAGCTGGGGGTAGGGTCTCAAATTTCTATAATAATGAATGGGATAATATGAAAGATCACATCATAGCCTCAAATGGGAAGATACACGAAGAGATGATAGAAGTGATAAAAAGGGCTTTCCAAGGTTGATTAATTGGAATTTTTTTGTATTTTTGTATATATTTGCCACAGAGATACCCCGGTACAGTCGGTTCCTCCTTACGGGGCAGGCAGAGAACATTGAGAAAAAGGACACAGAGATGAAGGAAAAAATAAAGTTTATATAGGGCACAGAGGTTCTTACTTTAGTGAAAAATGGAAAATGTTCACCCCGTTAGATAATTTCATATCTAATGGGGCAAGAATTGAAAAATTAGAGAAATGATGAGAAAGAAAAAAACTCACCACAAAGGGCACCAAGAACACAAAGGGTTAGTTGTTCTAAAAGAGAAGGATAAGTATTTCTTCTTTGCGTTTTTTCTTTGTAATCTTTAGGAACTATGTGGGGAAATATCTGTTGCTTTATTGTAAAAAAGGAGGGATTATGGCAATATCAAAAAGATTAAAGGATTTGTTTGAGGATAAAGGCGTTAGGTATGATGTGGAGAAACATAAAGAGTTATTCACTGCTCAGGAAGTTGCGGCGTCTGAACACATAACGGGTTATGAGTTTGCAAAAGTGGTGATGTTAAAGTGCGATGGAGAACTTGTTATGGCGGTAATACCAGCTCCCTATGCGGTTTCATTGGTTAAGATAAAGAAACTCGGATATAAAAAGGTTGAGTTAGCTCATGAGGAAGAATTTAAAGGCTTATTTTCTGATTGCGATACAGGAGCTATGCCACCAATTGGAAATCTCTATAATATTCCTTTCTATGTGGATGAGTCCTTTAAACAAGAAGAAGAAATTGTTTTTAACTCAGGAAGCCATACGGAGACTATAAAGATTAAAATAGTGGATTATGATAAGCTTGTGGGAGAAGAAGTCTACAAGGATATATCGGCCCCTCCGGCAAAGTGATAATAATAGTTTAGCAGGTATTTCTTGAACGAGAAAATCGATAAAAATCTTGAATTAGAAAATGGAGGTCATGAATAAACGATGAGTAGACCATCATGGGATGAGTACTTTATGAATATTACTGAACTTGTTGCCAGTAGAGCAACATGTCTCCGGAGAAAAGTTGGTGCGGTACTTGTTCGTGATAAACGTATACTAACTACAGGATATAATGGGCCACCTAGTGGTATTCCGCATTGTGACGAAAGAGGCGGATGTATTCGTGATAAACTCAATATTCCTTCAGGGGAACGGATGGAGCTCTCACGGGCGATTCATGCTGAGCAGAATGCAATAATTCAGGCAGCCAAAGTGGGTATTTCAATAGAGGGGTCTATTCTATATGTAACTACCCACCCCTGTTTTACCTGTTCTAAGATGCTAATAAATGCCGGGGTAAAGAAAATCATATATAAAGAGGGTTACCCTGATACATTTGCAAAGGAGATATTAGAAGAAGCGGGGGTCCAGGTGGTGCGATTTGATGATTTATTAAGAGAAGGAAGGAATTAACAAAGACCCTTTTACCTATTGACATAGAGAAGTATTTATCTTATATTAAAAAAAAGGAGTTCCTATGAATGAAGATTTAAACAGGCTAAAAGAACGTTTGGAAAGGGATCCAGATTCACTGTTATTTGCTCAATATTCGGATCTCCTCAGGAAAGAAGGCCGTATAGATGAAGCAATAGAAATAGCGGAAAGGGGGGTGGGGAAACATCCGGAATATGCCACAGGATTTTTGGTGCTTGGAAGATGCTATAAAGTGAAAGAGTCAAAAGAAAAGGCCATAAAACACCTGGAAACAGCTTCTAAATTAGATAAACAGAGTATTCTTGCTTTAAAGGAACTTAGTGAATTATATACTGAACAAAATGACAATATGAATGCAAAAAGGGTATTAAGTAGATTATTAGAATTAGATCCCCTGGACAGGGAGGCAAAAAGGATGTTGAGGGAGGTTGAGGAGAAGGAAAGTAAAGAAAGTGTAGTAGGATTAGGGGAAGAGGGATTATCTTCTTACTTCGAAGAGGAGAAATTTACAAGTGAAGAGGAAGAATTACCAGTTGAGGAAGAAGAATTATTGGGTGAAGAGAAAGAATTACCTGGCGAGGAAGAAGAATTATTGGGTGAAGAGGAAGAATTACCTGGCGAGGAAGAAGGACTCCCCGCTGAGGAGGAAGTAGTTAAAGGAGAACCAAAATCCAGTTTTGAAGAAATTGCTCTTGAGGAGATTGCTGAAGAGGAAATAGAGGTGTCTAGAGACATTAGCGATAAGGAGTCTGGTGTTGAGGAAGTTTCAGGGGAAGAAATTGAAAGCATCTTTGCTTTTGACGAAGAAATAGGTGGAGAAGTTGAGGAAGAGGTTGTAGGAGTGAAAGAGGCTGAAGGGAAAGAAGCAGAGGATAAGATGCCTGCCACTTCTGCTGCAGAAGAAGAAATCAAAGAGGAGATGGAGTTCGAAGCCTTCTTTAGAGGGGAAGGAGAAGGTGAAGAGGTGAAGGTAGAAGAGGAAGAAGAGGGAAAAATCAGTGAAAAGATGGCCCCTGCTGCTCCTCCAGGTAAAGAAGAAGTTGAGGAGGCTGGAGAAGAGAAGATGGAATTTGAAGAGTTGTTTGGAGAAGAAGGCATTGCGGAAGAGTTTCTAGAATTTGAAGAGATTCCCGAAGAGGAGAAAGCGGGAGAAGAGCCAGAAGAAGTTGTAAAGGAAAGAGAAACGGGTATTCCATCCGAAGAAGATGTAGAGAAGACAACTGCCGCGGTAGAGAAGGAAAAGAAAGCACCTGAGGGAATAAAAGTAACTTCCGAACTTGCAGAAATATATCAAAGGAGTGGATTTAATGACAAAGCTTTAGAAGTCTATGAGAAATTATATGAGCAGAATAAGGATGAAGAGATAAAGAAGAAGATTGATGAATTAAAGGGTGAGACTCGGATGAAAGATTTAGGTTCAAGCAGTAAAGGAGAGCAGGATACCGGGATATTTTCAAAGTTAGATAAAAAAGCGCCAATAGAAACTGAGGGGTTTAAGGAAGAGGAAAAGATTTCTGAAGAACCACAGGAGGGAGATAAGGAATCGAATAAAAATTTCCGAGATTGGATTGATGGGATAAGCGGGACATAATTGTGGCGGATCGTGTAAAGGAATTACAGAGTAAATTTAAAAGCAATAATATCGATTGCTTTTTAGTAACTTCTATAAAAAACATATATTATTTGACTGGATTTACTGGCGATGCCAGTATTCTTTTTATATCTCCTCGTAAGGTTAGATTGATTACGGATTACAGATTTCAAGGAGAAGTAGTAGATAGGGTTCAAAATGCAGAGGTATGCCTAACAAAGAAGAAATATTTTGAGAAACTTGCAACAGAGCGAGTTATAAAGAGGAAGGAACGAATAGGTTTTGAATCAAACCATGTATCCTATGATCTCTACTGGAAGTTAAGAAAGAAGTTTGATTGGTTAAAGTTTAAGAGTTTCGATTCATTCGTTGAAGATCTAAGAATAAGAAAGTCAGAGGAAGAGATTGAGAATATTAGAAAAGCCTGCAAGATAGGTGATAGAGCATTTTCAGAGGTATTAAATTACATAAGACCAGGAGTCAGAGAGATAGAAATTGCAGCAGAGTTAGAATACAGGATGAAGAAATTAGGTGGCGAGAAAGTAGCATTTGATACTATAGTAGCTTCGGGTTTCCGGTCCTCTATTCCGCATGGAACCGCTTCAGATAAGAAGATAAAGAATGGTGAATTTATTACATTAGATTTCGGCACTTATTACAAGGGCTACGCATCTGATATGACAAGGACGGTATTCTTAGGTACCCCTACGGATAAAGACAAAAAGATTTATGAGATTGTATATAATGCTCAAAAGCTTGCTCGAGATACTACCAAAGCAGGAACCAAATTAAAAAAACTTGATGGAGTTGCCAGGAATTACATAGAGAAGAGTGGTTATGGTAAATACTTTACCCATTCCCTAGGTCATGGTTTGGGTTTGGATGTTCATGAAGCTCCCGCTGTCTCATATAAAAACAATAATGGAATCGTTGAGGATGGAATAGTATTTACTATTGAGCCTGGCATATATATACCTGATTATCAGGGTATACGTATTGAGGATACAATTGCGATTCAAAATAGTAAAGTAGATGTTCTGACTAAATCAAAGCGGGAGTTAATAGTCTTATAAGATGGGTTCAGTTAGTGATCTCAGGAAGGGATTGATAATAGGATTTGAGGGTTCAATCTACGAAGTGATAGATTTCCTTCACGTAAATCCAGGTAAGGGACAGGCTTTTGTCCGAACAACCCTGAAAAACTTGGAGACCGAAACAACCATCAAACGAACCTTTAAGAAAGGCGATAATTTTGATGTATTAAAGTTGGAAGAAAAAGCTGCGCAGTACTTATATAAGGATGATTGTAATTATTTCTTTATGGACATGGAAAGTTATGAACAGTATGTAATTGATGAAACAAAGATAGGCTCCAGTAAAAATTATTTAAGAGAAGGCATGGAGTATAAAGTGAGGATGGCTGAAGGGAAAGCCCTTGGAATAACGCTTCCGAATTTTGTGACCTTAATAGTTACTTCTACTGAAGCAGGGATCAAGGGCAACACAACCCAGGGAGGATCTAAGCCGGCTGTGCTTGAAACTGGTGTTAGAATCAAAGTCCCGCTATTCATTGAGGAAGGGGACGAGGTGGTTGTTGATACAAGAACAGGTGAGTACTCCGAAAGGAAATAGGAGGAGGTTTTATGTCTGAGAAAGATATAGGGTATGAAAGGAGTCTAAATGCTGGAGAAACCTTGTTCCGAGAGGGGGATAAGGGTGATGAAATGTATCTCATTAAGACTGGTAAAATAAAGATTGTCAAAGAAATGGATCCGGGGGAGGAAAAAACGCTTGCGGTATTGGAGGCAGGGTCGTTTTTTGGCGAGATGGCTGTTTTAGATAAACGTCCCCGTTCAGCCTCAGCAATAGCGGAGACCGATACAGAACTTATTATTGTAGATAGAGGTGTTTTTCTTCGCAAAGTTAACGAAAATCCCTTTATTAAATATATTATATCCACACTTTCCGATCGTCTCAGAAAGACCGATAATATGCTTAAATATTTTTCAGTTCATAATGAACGGATACGTTTTATCCAGTATCTTAGAGATAGGGGAAAAAGGAATGATAGTGGCACAGGAGAGTTTATTGACACTGGTTTAGATCCACAGGGGAAAGAAGTTGCGAATATGATTGGTCTTACTCCTAATAAAATAAAAGACTATCTGGACAAATTGGCAAAGTATAATATTGTAGAACTGAGAGATACTATTATAATAAATTCATTGGAAAGACTCAAAAAGTACCAGGAATTTATCTCTCTGCAGGAAGAGTTCGAAAGATAACCTTCCAAGATTACCTATTCTACAGATTTGTGAACCAATTAATATAGTAAGATTGAATTAGCTTTAGGAGGTGAGAGTGGGATCAAAGGATTTAGAATATGAAAAGACTCTTAAGGCTGGAGAAACCTTGTTCCGAGAGGGGGATAAGGGTGATGAAATGTATCTCATAAAAAGGGGTAAGATAGGAATAGCAAAAGAAGTGGAGGGAGGGGAGAAGACCCTCGCTATCTTGGAAGACGGAGCGTTTTTTTGGGAGATGGCAATTATTGAAAATAAATCTCGATCAGCTTCCGCCATAGCAAAAGAAAACGCAGAGTTAGTAATTGTGAATAAAGAGGCGTTTTTGAATAAAGTTAATGAGAATCCATTTATCAAATACGTCATAATAACACTAATACATCGCCTGAGAGAGACTAATGGTATGTGGATGTACCAGGCATCAGTAATGCGAAAGCCCGATTGATCAGGTTTATCAGATATAAAGCAGAGGAGAGTGATGAAGGGTCTGGGGTAAATATTGACTCTAAAATTCCTTTAAATTATGAATAGATATCTACTGCTATAGCGATGGAACCTTCTAAAGTGAAAAATTTCCTAAATGAATTGGCAGAGAAAAATATCCTCGAAAATAAAGAGACCATAATAGTCAATTTCATGGAAAGAATTAAAGAATATGAAGATATTGTGGTGACTCAAGAGGAATTTAAGGAGATTGAGGAGTACGAGGCGATTATTGAGCTTAGGGAAGAATTGGAAGGGTAATTAACCTATTTGCTCAAAATCTGTGTAAGGAATCAGCGGATCTGGAATCTTAATTTCCCCATTTTTCATTTGATAGTTCTCTAAAATTGCTACCATCAATCGTGGTGTTGCAACACCAGATGCATTTAGTGTATGGATATGTTTTGTCTCTCCCTTTTCTTTTATTCTGATCTGTGCTCTTCTTGCCTGGAAGTCTTCGAAGTTACTTATGGAAGAAACCTCGAGCCATTTTTCTACTCCAGGTGCAAGCACTTCAATGTCATAGGTTTTCGCTGAAGCAAACGAGAGATCGTCTATGGGTAGCTGGAGTACACGGTAGGGTACATCCAGAAGTATAATTACATCTAACGCTTCTTTCAATAAGTGTTCAAGAGTATTGTAGGATTCCTCAGGGTGAACAAAGTTTACAAGCTCAACCTTATTGAACTGGTGAATTCTAAGGAGTCCTTTGGTTTCCTTTCCATAGGAACCCGCTTCCCTTCTAAAACAGGCACTATAACCGCAATACTTGATTGGAAGATCATCCTTTTCTAATATTTTATTGGCAAGGATGTTAGTTAGGGGGACTTCTGCAGTAGGATTTAAGAAGAACCCATCCCTTCTTGTTATATACATGTCGTCTCTCATCTTGGGAAGTTGTCCTGTGGTGAACATCGCATTTTCATTTACCAGGAAGGGGGGAAAGATCTCCGTATAACCATGACGCTTAATATGGAGATCAAGCATGAAGTTGATTAAAGCCCTTTCTAAGATAGCTCCCTTTTCTTTATATAGTGCAAAATGACTGCCTGCAACACAGGAGGCACTTTGGAAATCAAGAATTCCAAGAGATTCTCCTAATTCAATATGAGTAAGAGGCTTGAAGGAGAATTTTCTAATTCCCGTGGGTCTCTTAATAACTACCGGTTCAGCATGAACTGAGGGATGAATTCTATTTGGTATCCAAGAGATAAAGTCGTTAACCTTCTTCTGAATCTCTCTTAAATCCCTCTCTTTTTCAGTTACCTCTTTCTTCAGTTCCTCTAGTTCCTGAAGCAATGTTGAAGTATCTTTACCTATTCTTTTTAATTCTCCCACCTTTTGCCCTTTTTCATTCCTTTGGCGAAAGAGTTTATCTGCTTCTCCTTTCAAGGCCTTTCTCTCATCGTTTAGTTTTATGAATTCCTGGAAGTCTAAGGAAATTCCCTTTTTCTCCGAGATTTCCTTAAGTTCTTCTATATGCTTTTCTACGTACCTTATATTATACATCCAGATATCTCACTTGTTTTAATACTCTCTTTCTTATACTATCTATTGTTTCTGATTTTTTTATCATCTCACCCTTTTCTATCAGTTTTAAAGTTAAAGGAGTCATTAAGTTTCCACATCCACATTTATGAATTATATCATTCTTAAATACAGTCTTTCTCTTCCCGCATCTTTCGCATTCGGAAATCCATTTCATTCCAGCTGCCCCCCCTTTTTTTAGTTACTGGGTCATCCTCTATCTCGACAATATCCAGGTTAAAGTTAATAGTCGGTGCATCAGAAAGACTGGTTCCAATGTCGTACCCATCAACCCAGGGGTTGAGATTAGTAATAGTATATTCGTCCAAACCCCCGCTAACAAATATTCCTACATTTCTATAGTTTTTAAGATTGAGTTCCTCTCTAATCTCACGAGCAATTCCTGCCCAACTGCTCCTCCTTGAGGATGGTGTATCAATTCTAACGGCATTTAGCTTTTCTCCAATAGCCTTCGCAACTCGTAAGGTCTCTACTTTTTCATCACTGAAGGTGTCCACCAGAATAATCCTTGGAACTTCTTCTGATACTGCGTTATCATAGGCGATTGCTGCTCGTTCTGTATCACCAAGGATGAGTATTACTGAATGGGGCATGGTTCCCTGGGGTCTTATATTCAGCCGTTCCCCGGATAGCACAGCAGATACTCCATCCACTCCTCCTGAATATGCATATCTGTCTATCACTGGGGTTATAGAGGGATGCATTCTCCTCGCACCGAAAGAAAGTATTTGTTTACCTTTAGCGGCAATCCTGCATCTTGCCGCCTTTGTCGAGATACCTGATGCCTGGCAGAGGAAACCTAAAAGTGGTGTCTCTAAGGAAGCAAAATCCAAATATTTTCCTTTAATTGTAAAAACTGGTTCTCTGGGATAGAATAGACTACCCTCTGGAAGTGACCATATATCAACGTCTAAATTATTGAATAGTTGTAAAGCTTCTTCTAAGCCTGTAAATATTCCCCATTTATAATCATCCGGAAGATTCTTTGCCCATATTTCTGCAACAACCTCAGGATTTTTGTTTTCTGCTTTTAATATCTCTTCTGCTCTGTGGAAATATATATCTGTTGTCTTCCCGGAAAGAATCTCTTTTTCTGTGGCATGAATTTGCATCTATTTTACCTCAGCTTTCAGGTCTTTACAAATATTTTAAGGGCTTAAATTAGTTAATAATACTCAACTTTCTAAATTCCTGATAAATATGTTGTAGGTAGTTCCTTTGCCTTCCTTACTTTCTACTTCTATCTTTCCGTTGTGGTCTTCCACTACTTTTTTCACAACCGTCATTCCAAGTCCTGAACCTGACTTACCGTAAGTGAAGAATGGGTCAAATATTCTGTCAATTATGTTTTCTGGTATGCCTTTACCATTATCACGAATATAAAATTTAATGCCCTCTCTTGCTTCTGTTGCACCCATCTCAATCTTCCCCGCATCCGTAATAGCCTCACTGCTGTTTTTTAAGAGATTTAAGAAAACCCTTTTCATTTTAAATGGGTCAAAGTGACTATATAGCTCGGGAGGAACATTTACAAGGAGTTCAATTTTTTCACTATCAATACTTCCCCTGAACATTTCGACTATATCATTAAAGAACCACGAAATGTTAAATTTTTGGATATTTAGACTCGTTTTATCTCTTCCGAATTCCAGTATGTCCTCAATAAAATTAAATATAAAATTAAGAGAATCTTCTATGGTTCTTATATAGTTTTTAAGTTTTGGGTCTTTGACGTCTTCCTTTAACAACGAGGTATAACCTTTTATTGCAGAAAGAGGAGATTTCAGGTCGTGGACTATAGTGGCACCGAGTTTTCCCAGGGTGGCAAGCCTTTCCTCCTGAAGTTCTCTATCAACAATCCTTTCATCAATCTTTCTAATTCTCCCTGAAAGTGTTTTCAAGAGTGCCACTGCGAGCATGGGCTTTGTCTTAAGTAGATTAAAAAAGCTATCTTTACTTGTTTCGAAGAGTTCTACGTTCTCAATTGCCACAACTGTTGCTGATCGTGGTTTTTTCTCTAGGGGAGACATTTCACCGATGATGTCTCCGGATTTTAGCTCTGCTAAAATCTGTCCCTTTTTTATTACCACGACACTGCCCTTACTAAGTATATATACTTCATCACCCAATTCGCCTTCTTTTATAAGAGGAGTTCCCTTTAGGAAATGGACTGGAGTAAATAGGTCTTTTATCTCCTTAAGTTCCTTTTCGCTTATCCCTTGAAACAATTCTTTAAAAACTTCTTCCATATGCCTTATATATTAGATTAATCAAAAAAATGTCAAGGTATAAAAACTCTTTTATCTTATTTGAATTTTGTCTGGAATTTTAAAGAAAATAATCTCTATCAATGGTTGTTGCAGATTTTTATTAAAAAAGCTTTTAATAGGAGCCTCTTTTTAAATTTATGCCTGAATATATTCTTGAAAGAGATATAGGTTAAAGTGAAATACATGTATGAAAAATCGGGGTTATTGGAAAAGATTTACCTTGAATTCTGTAAGATTTACAATATAATTCAAGTTAATGATTCATATATATACAGGTGATGGGAAAGGTAAGACGACTGCTGCCACGGGCGTTGTGATTCGAGCTTTGGGTGCAAGATTATCTCCGATTATCATCAGGTTCATTAAAAAAGGAAAGTCTTCTGAAGATATTCCACTCAAGAAATTAGGGATTCCAATTGAGTATTTCGGGACTGGTTTTATATACGATAAGATACCCAAGGAAGCTACTGACATGGCTAAAAAGGGGTTGGGACGGGTAAGAGAGATAATAAATAAAAGATTGTACAATATTTTAGTTCTGGATGAAATCAATCCTGCGGTGAGTAAAGGACTTATTTCGGAAGATGAAATCCTTGGAATCTTTGATCTAATACCGGATGAGATGGAAGTAGTTCTTACCGGCAGGGGAGCAACGGATAAAATGATTAAGAAAGCGCATCTTGTCACAGATATGAAGGAAGTGAAGCATTATTATAGAAATGGTGTAAAAGCAAGAAAGGGGATTGAATACTAATGAAGGTTAAGCTCCTAGATTATGATCCGATAGAAAAGATAGTAAAGGCTGCACGTATATCCCATGGCTCAGAATCAGATGGAATGGGTCCAAGTGACAAAGGACTTTTAAAAAAACTAATTAAATGGGGACATGAATCCGTTTTTGAACATTGTTCATATTCATTCAAGATAGAAGGAGTCTCAAGAGCTTTACTTCAGGAACTGGTCCGCCATAGAATTGCCAGTTATACAGTTCGTTCTACTAGATTTACATTAAAAGATATAATAAAGGATAAAGAAATTCCGGAAGCAGAAAACTTATCCGATTTCCGCACCATAGTTGAACGTTATTGCGTGGTTCCCGATCTTTCAGGGGGGGCACTAAACGAATTCTATACCAGCACTGCTGTGTGCCTTAAGAATGTATATAAGTTCCTTTCGGAGTATAAACTTCCAAATGACCTGGTAAAGTATCTCCTGCCGGAATCTTTTAAAACGGAATTAATGATGAGTATCAATGTGAGGAGTTTCCGTAATTTCCTCCGTCAACGAACTTCAAAAAGGGCCCTATGGGAGATACGGGCACTTGTATTAGAAATGTATAGGGTAATACCTGAAGATCATCGTATTCTATACGAAGACCTTAATCTGCTTTAATCAGAATAAATTGTCCATATGTAATTGACAATCATTAAAGATGAGATAACCTCTGTCTCTATTTAACCCATCTACACATACACCCATTTACTCATTTGCTAATTTCTTCCCTTGTATTTAGAAAAATTTTGCTAAACAATGAAAGGTTGACGAATTATACCAACAGCTTAAATTGACATTATGAAGACTGGTTCTGCTACATTACCACTCCACGGCGGTAAAGTTCCAAAATGGCTATTTTCAAAAATGAAGGACCTCTCAAGGGCTCTTATGGAAGTAATGCTTATTGAATACCCGTTGGTGAAAATATTGGAGTACCTTTCTGACCCCTTCTGGTTTCAATCCCTGGGGTGTGTACTTGGTTTTGACTGGCATTCCAGTGGTGTTACCACCACTACAATGGGAGCACTCAAGGAGGCGTTCAAGGATTTAGACGCTGGGATATATGTTTGTGGCGGGAAAGGAAAAACCTCATTGAAAACACCCGACGAAATAAAGGAAATAGGCGATAAAACTGGCATTAAGACAGAACCGCTTATCTATACAAGCCGAATAACCGCCAAGGTTGATAATTCAGCTATTCAGGATGGCTACTCTATCTACCATCATACAATTATCTTTACAAATTCCGGAGACTGGTGCGTTGTTCAACAGGGATTGAATGATGAAAATGGTATGGCGCGGAGGTATCACTGGTTCTCAAGGAAAGTGATAGACTTTGTTAACGAACCACACAAAGGGATAATTTCTGAGGGCTTTACAAAACCTTTGAATATGGTAGCGAAGGAATCTTGTGATTCAAGAGAAATATCAACAGAGATTGCAAGGGAGTATCCTGAGAAGACAGCAAAAGAATTAAGGAAAATCAGGGAACTCGTCCTTCCAGAAAGACATTTAATTCTACCATCTGACATAAATATTAAAAGATTAATGAAACCTCTGAAACTGGCCTTTGATAGACAGCCTGAGGATTTCGAAACCCTTCTTGGAACTTATGGGGTAGGACCTGCCACAATAAGAGCGCTGGCACTGATAGGTGAATTGTTATACAGCAAGGCACCAAGTTTTGATGATCCCGCAAGATACAGTTTTGCCCATGGAGGTAAGGATGGAATCCCATATCCAGTGGATAGAAAAAATTACCAGCGTTCTATTGATTTCCTGAGAGAGGCGGTTTCCAGAGCAAAGATAGGGAAGTATGATAGGCTCCGGGCAATCAAGCGACTGGCTTGCCTGTAATCCCAATCCCTAAATCCGAAATCCTAGTCCCTTTATCAACATATGTCTATGGCCTTTTTTTATGAACCGACTGACCGTCCAACTGACCAACAAATTCTTTCTATGCTTTGTGGCCTTTTTGGGTAAACAAAGGATTGTAAGGAGTCGTATTGACATATAGGGTATGCTTATTATCTTACGCTCATGGATGAATTTTTTAGATTGGTTAAAACACTTCGAAAAAAATGTCCCTGGGACAAGAAGCAGACTCTAAAGACCCTTATTGAAGAGCTCATTGAGGAGGTATATGAACTCAACGCTTCAATTTTGGAGAATGATTTAGTTGATATAGTGGAAGAACTTGGAGATGTTCTCCTCGGTGTCTTTATGATAGGTACCATTCTGGAAGAGGAGGGAATCAAATTTGATAATGTTGTAAAGAAGGTTCATCAGAAGATGATTGGCCGACACCCCCATGTATTTGGTGAGGATGAAGCAAAGACGGCTGAAGAGGTTCTCCGTAAATGGGAGAAGAGAAAGGGAAAAGGATGGAGTGTCCAGAAAAGCCTTCCTGCGTTGTTGCGCTCTTCCAAAATACAGAAAAAAGCGTCTATAAAGGGTTTCGATTGGAAAGATATTTCGGGAGTATATGAAAAGATAAGGGAGGAACTACAGGAACTAAAAGATGCAAGGGAAGAACCTGAGATGAGAGAGGAATTGGGTGACATACTATTTGCCTGCGCTCATCTGGGTAATTTTCTGGATATCAATCCTGAGATAGCTCTTCAGAAAGCTAATGATAAGTTTGAACGACGTTTTAAATTACTTGAGGAATCCTTGAATGGTAGAAATATCAAAGAATTTACAATTGAAGAACTTGAAGAGATATGGCAGAAGATAAAGATAGATAATAATCAAAAAAAATAGCCACAGAGTTATCATTCCAGTGCAAAATAAAAAATGCAAATTAAGAATTAAAAAATGAGAGAAGAAAGAAATATTTTGTATGGCTTGTATAGTTTTGCACTTCTTGCCCCATTAGATATGAAATTATCTAACGGGGTGAACATTTTGAAATTTTCATTTTTCAATGTGTATAACTACGTGTCTCTGTGGCCAATGGGGGATTAATGGTTCTTTTTTTGCTCTCTCTTTCAATAACAGAAACTCTGCACTTACAAACCGATAAATTCACATCCCTTAATTATTCAACTTATATTTATATAACTACTGATGAGGGAGGGCTTCTTTCTTTTGAGCCAAGAGGGAACGTCTGGAAGAACATAACGACAGTTTCAGGTCTTTTTTCAAATACTACAAAAGATGTATTTATACGAAACGATACAATATGGGTGCTCACTCCAGGAGGTATAACGCTCTTTAATAGGGAGCTTGAATCCATAAATTCATTGGAATTTAACCCACTATTTTTTAATGATACAAGTCCTAATACAATGGTGTTGGATGGCACACGAGTGATTTTAGGGGGAGAAACTGGACTTCAATGGTTCCGCGTAAGTGACATTGGTAACCTTATTAAGGTTGATAAAATGGACTATGGTTTTACTATTTTTGACATCCTTCCTCTGGATAGTTGCTATATACTTGGAACTTCTAAAGGAATTTACAAGACTTACACCTTTTCCAATACAGATACAATAAAGATTGAAAACCTATATGACACATATACTTTAAGTACAATTGGTTCTTCCATCTGGGCAGGGGGGAATTGGGGTTGCAAAGATATAACCGCAGACAGTGCTGAATTCTCTTCCGATACTGTGAGGCAGATTGTAGAGATAAATGATAGTGTTTACATAGCTACATCAGGTGGTCTCTATGTATATGAAGACGAATGGCAGAGATTAAGTTCTGGGGATGTGAGGGGTGTGTGTAAACCTGATTGCTATAATTTTCCACTCTTTATCGTAAGAGGTCACGGTCTGACTACTATTGACAGAACAGATTATATAAGACCCCCGGGTCTTTCATCAAATAAGATATGTGATCTCACGCAAACCCCGGATGGTGCGATTTATATTTCACATAGAGACACAAGAAGAATTTCTAAATTTTATAATGGCACATGGGAAATTCTTAATAGTGGAAATAAATGGGGTATTCCTGGTGGGGTATTATTTAATATTGAATCTGATTCAAAGGGCAGGATCTATATAGGCTCGTGGTTTTGGCAGCATGTCCCGATTCTCTTTCAATGGGATTCTGAAGAGGACAGTTTACCCGTGTCTATTCAGCTCCCAGTGTCTGCAACAACAATAGCGGGAATGATGATAGATAGTAATGATGACCTCTGGATAGGGGCTTTCCAAGGGCTAAATGATTGGATTCTAAAGATGCACCGTGTGGAAGGACAGGAGGATTCACTCCTTTGGACGGTTTATACAGATCCGTCTTTTAAGTGGGTCAGAGTGTTTGCGGAAGGGGCTGAAGCTATATATGGTGGAAATTCACCAACTTCAGGTGGAGCAGGAATACATATTCTTTATCCTGATGGTTCAGTTGATCATGTCACTGGAAATCTGGGGAGCAGCACCGTATCTATGACTTTGGACCTGGAAGGAGATATCTGGGCTGGGCTTGAGAATAGTGTTGTTCATATATCCGGTAATGAGGTAATAGAAATCTTTTACTCGAATAACTCTGGTTTACTCTCTGACAAAGTAGATGGTCTCGCTTTTGATTTCCAGGGGGGAATGTGGTGTTATCATAGCGGTGAGGGATTAAGCTACAGGGATCCGGAGGGAGACTGGGAGACGTTTCGAGGTTTTTCATTTGTAGGAGGAGATGATGTAACCTACCCCTTGCATTTTTCTCAAAATCACAATCTATTCATTGGAACCTATGATGGTTTATATGAGGTGGATATAGACTTTAATATTCCTGAGGATAGTCTGGAATACCTAGGAACTAATGTTTATCCAAATCCCTTTAATGTAGATGAACACGACTATCTTTTCTTTTCCTCAGATGATCTTGGTGGTAAAACAATATATATCTATGATATCTATGGAAAGATTAAGGGAGAATACGAGGCCAGAGATGATTATATCCGAATACCAGTCAGTCAAGTAAAAGACGATTTACCATCTGGACTCTATTTCTATATTGTAAAAGGACAAGAGGGCGTTGTAGATAAAGGACGCTTTGTAGTGGTGAGATAGATTCTGTAAAAACCGAAGATGGGATAATAGTTAATTTGTTAATTAGTTAAATAGTAGTTACATTCCACTTTTATCCTCCACCCGATTTAACTAATTCGTTTTGCGTTTTGGTGAGAAATAAGCTGCTTTAAGGGACAGTACAGAATCAAAGCCAAAGCGTTCACGTATTTTTTGAATTTGCTTCTCCAGTTTTACTCTTTTTTTGTCCTGGAATAGGGATGGAATCTTTGTAAAATCAGAAACCCTTACTCCAAGTAATCGTACCCACCTCTTTGGCATCGCGTTAAAGATCTCCTTAACAACGGGATATATCTCTCTGGTTAGATTCATTGGAGGGACTCTCCTGTAGGACGAGCTTTCGGAAAAATCAGCCGCCCTGATTTTTACTGAGATTCTAGTTGTATAGAAATTGCACCTTTGCAATTTTGCCACAACCTTTTCGGTCAAGTAGTATAAGAGAGATTGCATAATTTCAATATCCTTTGTATCTCTTCTCATAGTATGCGATTTGCTTATGGATTTTCTATCTATAGACTCTGATATTCCTTCTTGATGAACTCCTTTCACCCACTTAACTCCCCATATCCCGAATCTATCATATATCTCCTTAAGGGGATAGGATAAGAGGTCTCCTATCTCATAAATTCCCATCTCTTTGAGTTTCGTTTCTGTCTTTTTTCCTATCCCGGGAAAACAAGAGATGGGTAGGGGAGATATGAATTCTTCTTCTTTTCCCTCGGGTATTTCTATCAATCCATCAGGTTTTACCTGCTCTGCTGCTATCTTCGCTACAATCTTACTCTTTGCTATGGAAGCAGTGGCCGTTATATCAAGTTCTTTCTTTATCCTTCTTTTTACTTCCCTTGCTATATTTAAAGAACTCCCAAAAAGATGAGTTGAGCCGGATATGTCAAGGTATACCTCGTCAATCGAAAATACCTCTATTTTCGGTGAATAATCCAGAAGTATAGAATAGAACCTCTTTGAGAATTCCTCATAAACTGAAAAATGAGTCTGGATGAATATACAGTGTGGGCAGAGCCTTTTAGCTTCGGAGATGGATTGAGGGGAATGGACTCCGAATTTCCTTGCTTCATAAGAAGCTGAAGACACAACTCCCTTTCTTTCTTTAGGGTCTCCACCCACAACCACTGGCTTTCCTTTTAATTTTGGATTCAAAGCCTGCTCAACAGAGACAAAATAGGCATCCATATCACAGTAGAGTATCATCTATAATAACACCTTATGACCCCTACAACTACTCCTATTACCTCGAAGGCCCTTTCTATTGTCGGGTAATCAGGATTCTCGGGTTTTAATATCCAGTTTCCGTCTTTCCTGGCCAGTCTTTTAACTGTAGTTTCATCCTCAACAAGAGCGACAACTATATCACCCTTTCTGGGTTCCCTGTCCTTTTCTACGACTACGTAATCACCCTCTTCAATATTTGCTCCTACCATGCTGTCCCCATTTATCCGAAGGAGAAAGGTTCCACTCCACCTGTCAAGTGAAAAATGCCCTTCTACACCTTCAAATTGAAGAGTAGGCTCTCCTGCTACTACCCTTCCAATTATTGGTATCCCTTGCTCCTTCAAGCGAATTCCACGGGCTATGCCACCTTCCCTTTCAATGAGCCCCATATCTGCCATTTCATCAAGGTGAACCTTTACAGCCTTTGTGCTTCTGAACCCCAGATGCCCGACGATCTCCCTTATACTCGGCGCAAACCCATTCTCCCCAATAAACTCCTCTAAAAACTCCATTATCTTATTCTTTGTCCCCATCTTTTCCTCCTCAAGTAAACATATGTTTACTTGAGCGTAATCAATTATTTTTATTTGTCAAGGGGGAAAGTCGCTTCACTCTAATGTAAAATGAAGATTGCAAAATGCAAAATCTCCAGAACCGCCTTCTTAGTTTCTCGCAACCGCGCAAAGACAGCAGAGGAAAATAGTTTATTAGCGGTGTAAGGAAGTGAAGTTCCTGATCAACAACTCAAATAATCTTAAGCCCCACGTTTTCAGTAAATTGCCAACCCCTAAATCCTAATCCCTAACCCCTATTTCAACTTAAGAAGTATTGGGGCGTGGTCAGAGCCGTAGACATCCTTTAAGATGATTGAGCCTTCAATCTTATCTATCAATCCCTCTGTCACGAAGGAATAGTCTAATCTCCAGCCAACATTCCTCTCTCTTGCCTTGAATCTATATGTCCACCAGGTATATTGTTCCCCCTCAGGATGGAAGAATCTGAAGGTATCAATATATCCAAAGGATTCGAATTTATCCATCCATTCCCGTTCTATCGGTAGAAAGCCAGAGTATTTTTCGTTCTCCTTTGGGTTTGCAAGGTCTATTTCCTTGTGAGCTGTATTAAAATCTCCTGTAATGATTAATTCCTCTCCATCTTTTCGTAAAGTTTCACTGAACTTGAGGAATACATTATAATAATCTAATTTGAATTTTAATCTCTCATCATTCATTTTGCCATTGGGGAAATAGACATTGAGAAGTGTAAAATCAGAATATTTTGTTCTTATCAGTCTCCCCTCAGAATCAAATTGTTCTATTCCCATTCCGAATTGGACATCAAGCGGTTTTTCCTTTGAGAAGGTTGCAACACCGCTATATCCAGCTCTCTGGGCAGAGTTCCAGTAGGCATGATATCCTTCTGGTTCCACTATTTCCCCCTCAAGTTGGTCCTTGTTAGCTTTTATTTCCTGAAGACACAGTATATCGGGACCTTGGGAGGTAAACCAGTTCATAAATCCCTTTTTTAGTATTGCCCGAACCCCATTTACATTAAATGTTACTATTTCCATATATTTTATTTATATAGAGATATTAAGAGGATGTCAAGGGAAATTGAGTGTATGAGTAAATGGGTAGATGGGTGAGTGGGTTTTATTCCTTATTAACTCATCAACTCATATACCCATTCACCAAAAGGTTGACATAGGGGTAGTGTTGGATAATAATAATGGTATGAGATTTAAGGTTATTATTGACGATGAAAAAATGAAGGAAGAATATGCTATTGGATGGGGTATATCAGTTTATTTCCCGGATCCCCGACTTCTTTTTGATACTGGAGAGAATTATTTATTACTTGAAGAGAATCTTAGGATTGCCGGAATTGAAAAAGAGGATATAAGACATATATTCTTACCTTTGGAAGGCTGGGAGCATACAGGGGGACTGGAGGCTGCGATAGGTGTTAACACGACTGTCTATGTTCCTTCTGGAGTCTCCGACGACCTCATTGAGATGATTCATTCAGTGGGTTCTGAATGCAAGATAGTTAAAGGAGTAAAGGAGATACTCCCCTCCTTTTACGCAACAGGTAACATCTCTCCCGATATTCCAGAGCAGGTGCTCCTAGTTAGAGGCAGAGAGGGTGTCTCGGCTTTTGTGGGTTCCTCAGATTTAGGAATACCGAATATCTTCGGGAAGGCTCAAAGTCTCGGAGGTCCTATAGATCTACTGCTCGGTAAATTTAATACATTGTCACTCAATGAAAAAGAATTATTGGATTTAGCAAAGAAGATAGGCAGATATAAACCCAAAAGGGTTGCTCCAACTCATTGTTCAGGAGAGTTAGCGCGCGAAGTTTTTAAGAGATATTTTAAGAAAAGGTTCATAAATGTCGGGATAGGATTAGAAGGAGAGGTGTAAAATGCTGTTCGAAGTTCTAAAAGGTAAAATTCATATGGCAAGGGTAACGGATAAACAGAAAGATTATGAAGGTTCCATCACTATAGATGAGAATCTCGCACGTAAAGCAAATTTTCTTCTTAATGAAAAGGTTCTTGTCGCAGATGTTGAAACGGGTAGCCGTTTTAATACCTATGTTATTTATGGAAAAGAGGGTGAGATATGCGTTAATGGAGCTGCAGCAAACCTGGTTGAGATAGGAGACAGACTAATAATTATGGCTTTTGGATTGACCGATGAGAAAGATTTTACTCCCACGATCGTGAGAGTAGACGGGGGTAATAAAATCGAGGAATGATAGCCCCGGATTGGATAAAAGAAGCCATACCAAGACGAAAATACGCAAAGGTGCTTAGACAAAGATTCAATTTGAGAAAACTTCATACTGTATGTGAAGAAGCAAAATGTCCTAATATTGGTGAATGTTTTCAACAAGGAACGGCCACATTTCTAATAATGGGAAATATATGCACTAGGAATTGTGGATTTTGTGCGGTAAAAAGTGGTAAACCAGATCCACTTGACCCCGATGAACCGATAAGAGTAGCAGAAGAGGTAAAGAATCTCAAATTGAAGCACACGGTGATAACATCACCATCACGGGATGACCTTCCGCATGGAGGTGCTTCTTTCTTTGCGGAAGTAGTAAAAGAGATAAAGGAAAGAAATCCCCATACTACAGTTGAGGTTCTGATCCCAGATTTTAAAGGAGATTTAGATGCGTTGAAAGAGGTAGTCGATTCTGGAATTGATGTGCTTAATCATAATGTGGAGACAGTTCCTCGGCTTTATCCAGTTGTTCGCCCTGAGGCAAATTATGAATTATCACTTAATGTTTTAAAGGAAGCATCGCTATATGCGCCTTCCCTTGCGCTTAAGAGTGGTTTAATAGTTGGGTTAGGAGAAAAAAAGGGAGAAGTTTTATCTGTTATGATAGACTTACTCAAAGTGAATTGCAATATACTTACCATTGGTCAGTACCTTTGTCCATCTAGAAAACACCTTCCGGTTAAAAGATATGTGCATCCTGAAGAATTCAGAGAATATAAGGCTCTTGGAGAGGGAATGGGGTTTGATTGTATTGTTTCAGCTCCATTGGTTAGGAGTTCATACCATGCGGAAGAAGCTTTAAGGGCTTATAAAGAGAAGAGTTAAGATGGTACCGATGGGTGTTGTAGTTGATACAGATAACAATATTGCAACTGTGGCCCTTCTTGAATGTGGAGAGTGTGACAATTGCGAATTCTCAAGCTTTTGCAATGTGGGAAAGGGGGGAAGAAAGATAATCTGTAGCAATAATAAAGGAGCCAAAGTCGGAGATTTAGTAGAGGTTGGTTCGACAGAGAAGAATGCGCTCTTCGCTGGAGTGCTTAATTTTTTACTTCCACTCCTGCTCCTCGCAGTTGGGATTATTCTGGGTCTTACAATCTGGAAATCTGAGCTACTTGGTTTTATTCTTGCAATGCTTTTTGTAATTCTGTATTTTTTATTTTTCACTTTTATGGATAAGAAAATAGTGAAATCAGGGAAAATTATTCCTAAAATATTAAGCATTGAAGAATCAGGTAAACATACACTCTGTGCTTCCTGCGGAAAGCTAATTAAAGAGGGTGAGGGGATTGAAAAATGGTCAGGAGGTCACAATCTTACATTCTGCAGCACTGAATGTGCTGAGAGGTACCGTTAGCCACGCTTAACCTTTCCTCTGTATTCCAGTATCAATTCCCCGATTTCAGGGGAAACTGTGTATATCTTTACGACTAACAACTCGCCAACTTGAAAAGTATGATGTCTTCCTTGTAAAGAGTGGTTTTTGATCTTATATTCGTCAGGCGGCAGTAGCTTTAAGGGTAGGAATCCACTAACAGGAAATTCATTTAATTCTATATTTATTCCATTTGGTGAGATATCCGAAATCATACCTCTATAATCCTTCCATCTATTCTTCTCTAAGAATCGGAGGATATAGAATTTTGTAACCTCACGTTCTGCTTCATCTGCCTTCCATTCTTGCTCGGTGGAATGATTGGCTATTTCTCTTAATTCTTCATGGGGATATTGTTCTCCAAACAGTACCCTTTGAACGACAAGATCAGGGTATCTCCTGATTGGAGAGGTGAAATGTGTGTACAACTTGGAGGCAAGACCATAGTGAGGTTCTGCCTCAGCAATATACCTTGCTCTTTTCATACACCTCAGGAGCTCATAATTAAGGATGCGTTCATAAGGAGCATCTTCAATTTCATGAAGAAAGAGAGATAAGTCTTCCCGCTTAGTGGATCTAAGATTAAAACCAAGATATTCTGCTAACTCTTTAAATTGGATTAATTGTTTTGAATCCGGTTCCTCATGAGTTCTGTAAATAGCCGGTGTTTTATTTGAATTGAGTCTTTCTGCTACCGCTTCATTGGCTGCGACCATAAATTGTTCGATAATTCCTTCAGTCCATAAATCCTTTCTTGGGGAAACACCCACTAAGGTTGAATCCTCAAATTTAATCTCTACTTCCTGTCTGGAAAAACCAAGGTAGCCCATCCTTTCTCGCCTGAGAGCAAGAATTTGGGCTAATTCTGACATCAGTCTGAGGTCAGTGTAAAAAGGAGAGGTAGTTTTTCCGTCCAGGATATCCTGTGTTTCCTGATAGGTAAATTTTTTATCTGAGGAGATTACAGATTTATAGAATTCTTTCTTTACTGTTCTGCCTTTTTTGTCAAATGTTATTTGAACAGATACTGATGGGCACAATTTCCCTTCCTGTAGACTTAATCTTTCCGTCAGTTCGGGAGGAAGCATAAAATATGTATCTTCGGGCAAATATGTGGTGCAGCCTCTTCGAGATGCTTCTTTGTCAATAGCTGATCCCCTTTTCACAAGTGATGAAACATCGGCTATATGAACCCACATGTGATAATTTTTACCATCCTTAGTGATTGATACCGCGTCATCAAGATCCTTAGCGTCAGCCGGATCAATGGTTATTGTAGGCAGATATTCTAAAACTTCTCGCCTTTCCATATCAATAGATACACTTTTCTTAAGTTCATTTAGAGCTATATTAGGAAACTTATGCCTTAGATTGTATTCCTGCTTTACGACTATATCATAGAGGTTATCTTTGTTTATTTTTTTTACATATTTTACTAAAGGTGGAAGCATGGGGGTTGTCCATTTTACTAATTTAACAAGAACCCAATCGCCCTCTTTGATTTTCTTTATGTTCTCTATCTCGAATAGATATGGTATATTCCTATTCTTTGGTACAAACATCAATTCTTCATCTTCTTTAACTACTTTTCCAACAAAGAATTCTTTATCCCTCTTAATTACACTAACTACTCTTCCTGTCCAGCGTCCCCGCGACTTACTTTTCTTTTTTACGAGTATCAAATCCCCATCAAGCGCTGTGTATGTATCACTGGGCGAGATAAAAAGATCTTCCATATTATTATCTGGCATCAGGAATCCATAGCCTTTCTGCTTTCCGTCAAATATACCTCTAATGTAACCAATCCTCTCTGGAAGTGCGTAATTTTTCCCTTTTGAAACTACCTTTCCCTTTTTTTTAAGTTCGAAAAGCTTTGGCATTACGTTCTCGCCACATTTTCTTTTAAGTGTTTTTAAGGATATGAAAGAAGAAGAACTTTCCCGAAGATTATCGAAGATGCATTTTTCTATCTTGTTCATCTCTTTCGGAGTTCCGTTAGTATCGCTTTCTTATCTCCTTTTACTTCTGAAGCTCGCTTTATGATTTTGGCAGGTATTCCAGCAACCACCATACCAGGAGGTACATCTTTAAGGACTACAGCGCCAGCTGCAACTATGGCATCATTACCAACCCTCACTCCTTCAAGAACTACAGCATTGGCGCCAATGAGAACAGAGTTACCTATAGTTACGCACTTTGACGAAGGGGGCTCCAACACTCCGGCGATCACGGCTCCGGCACCGATATGGCAGTCTTTCCCTATCTCGGCTTTTGCACCGATTACTGCGTTCATATCTACCATCGTTCTATCACCAATAGAAGCTCCAATATTGATAACAGCGCCCATCATTACTATACAATCATTGCCTATTTCTGCTCCTTCTCTTATTATTGCACCCGGTTCGACCCTTGCTTCAATATTGGATAAATCCTTTAATGGGAGTGCAGAATATCTGGCTTCAAGGAAAACATTACTTTCAGTTATTTTCTCCTCATTTTCGGCTAACCACTTACTAATTTCTTCCCACTCACCTATTAGGAGGAAAAAATCTTTACCCTCAAAATATTGGAATGATTTATCTTTAAGGAAACGAGCAGAAATATTCCCCTTCACATAAACCTTGCAGGGGGTTTTCTTTTTTGCTTCGGATATTATTTTTGCAATGTCTTTCATTTCATCCCTTCTATCTGTTCCATTATCTCTTTTATTTGCTCCCGACGCTCTAGGAAATTCTCAATCTCTTCCCGAATCTCTTCTTTGTCAACTTCTTCACTCATGTAATTTCTTCTCCTTCTTTCTTTTTCTTGAGGAAGGAATCCCCATCTGGGTTCTGTATTTTGCTACTGTTCGTCTCGATATATTGATGCCTTCATTATTAAATATTTTAGCTATTTCATCATCAATAAGTGGGTCATTTCCCTCTTTCTCGATTATTCTCTTTATTTTCTCTCTCACCACGTTGGTTGAGATAGTGCCATACTTCGCCTCCAAGCCACCACTTAGAAAATACTTAAGATGAAAAACTCCACGGGGAGTCTGAATATAAGTGTCTTTAATATAGCGAGAGATCGTCGATTCGCTCAACTTAGTGGCCTCTGCAATATCTACGAGTCGCAGCGGATTCATGAACAGGACGCCTTTATCAAGGAAATCTTTTTGCTTATTTATTATGTAGTTTATGACATTGCGGAAATTTCGTTTTCTTATTTCAAAACAGCGAAGAACAAATATTGCCCTATTCATCCATTTCTTTACAAAATTCACCGTTTCTTTATCAAAATCTTTTGGCGACTGTAGAATCCTCAGGTACCGTGTATTTAATCTTAAGAAAGGCAGATTGGGTTCATTAATTGCAATTTCAAAGTTTTCTCCCTTCTTAGTTACAACTACATTAGGTATTACGTATCTCACTAACCCAAAATCACCACTTGTTGGATAAGGATTTATCTTCCGTATATTGCTTAGTGCTTCCTTAACCACGGGACTTTCAATATTTAGTTTCTTTGAAAGTTGGTCAATATCGTCATTTTTATAGTAATCCCAGTGATTTTTTACAATCTCAAGTTCTAGTTCCCACTTCTCAGGCTCCCTCTCCATCTGAATTTGTATCGATTCTCGTTGATTCCTTGCGGCAATACCAGGTGGGTCAAATGTTTGTATTGATTTATGTATTTCTTCTACCTTTTCATTTTCGACTCCGAAATATTTTGAAATGGATTCAAGGGGAATGTCAAGGAACCCCTTGTCGTTTAGAGAGTCAATTATATATTCTCCTATTTCAATTACAATAGGGTCAGAGGTTTCCAGTTTTAATTCACTTTTGAGGTGTTCTGCAAGGGTGAAAACATAAGGAGTCTGGCTTTCTGGCTGTTCTTTTAGTTCTGTTGGGGAAAAATATGTTGGGGAATCCTCTTCAAAAAATTTTGTTATTTCTTCATGCAGTTCTTCTTCCCTCTTTTCTGCTATTTCGTAGGTGGACATATCGAGTTCATCATCGTCAATAAGTTCTAACATTGGATTTGATTCCAGTTCCTGGTAAATGAGGTGCTCCAGATCCAGTCTTGGGATTTGAGTAATTCTTATCTGCAAGACCTGTCTCGGTGTAAGTCTTTGTTCCTGTCTTAACTTTTGCACCTGTTGGAGAGACCTATCGTGAGAGAATCTATAATTCATAATTTGAATCTTTCACCTAAGTATAATTTTTTTGCAGTTTTGTTTTCTATTAATTCGGGAGCACTCCCTGACATTATTATCTCTCCATCGAACATCAGATATGCTCTATCAGTTACCTCTAGTGTTTCGCGCACATTGTGATCGGTTACAAATATTCCTATGCTCTTCTTCTTTAAATCTAATATCATTTCCTGAAGCTCTTCCCGTGTGATGGGGTCGATGCCTGTGAATGGCTCGTCAAGGAGTAGAAATTTGGGGTCCGAGGTAAGCGCCCGTGCAATTTCTACTCTTCTTCTTTCACCTCCGGAGAGTTTGTATCCCATCCTTTTAAATAAAGGTTCTAATTTGAATTCACCTGCTAGTTCATTAAAACGCTCTTTTCTCTTTTCCTTATCTTTTATTAGCACTTCCAGAACTCCCATTAAGTTTTCATAAACACTAAGTCCACGGAATATGGAAGGCTCCTGAGGTAGGTATCCAATACCTAACTGGGCTCTTTTGTGCATAGGTTTTCCTGTAATATCTCTACCATCAAGATGAATCGTTCCTGATTCAGGTTTTATAAATCCCGTTATCATGTAAAAGGTTGTCGTCTTTCCAGCTCCATTAGGCCCCAATAGTCCAACTATTTCCCCTTCTTTGAGCTCAATGTTTACATTATTTACTACTTTTCTTCTATGATATGATTTAACGAGGTTCCTTGATTCCAGTTTCATATTTTAGAAACCTGCCCCTTGCGTTCTGTAGAACAACCACACTGTCAATTGATTTTTCATTATAATACACGCTTATGGTTTCACCTACTATTTTATTCCTTCCTTCTTCTGTGTAATTTATTGCTATCCCGTTAATCGCTCTAAGCGTTTTACACTCATGATCAATCTCTATTCTGTCTCCCGTTATACTATCACGCTCTTGGAATATATACGGAGAATCAAAAAGGATTGATTGGTTTTTATTTGTGAAGTGTTGAAGTTCTCCGCCACGACCTTTTACCTCTGAACCCTCAAATTTCACATCCGAACGGAAGAAAAAAGTAGAATCCTCTGCCAAATAGATTAGTGAGTCGGCATCGACGACCATACCGGGAGAATCAAATCGAGGCCTACCTTTTATTCTAATAGTATCTCCCCGGAAGGTTCCAGAGTTACCATATATTATGATTGAATCAGAAATATATATAAGATTACTTATTATCGTTCCAGTTTCCGTCTCTCTGTCAAAAATGAGTGAATCGCCCCTAATGGTATCCTTTTTCCAGATTTTTATATTGCCGCTTGCAGTTAATTTCTTATATGGAGTATAATAAAAAAGTCTATCTGCATTGAATTTGATCTTCTTATATTTAACATAGACACTATCAAGAAGTTCCAAATAGGTAGATGTTTCTACACCATTCTTGGCTTCAATGTATAGGTTCTCTGAATAGACCTTCACACCGTCACTGAATAGATTTTTGTTTCGGTTAACTATCTCAACAAATCCGGCTTCAATCTTGTAAGGTACCATTATCAGTAAGAAAATCATTCAAACTCACCCTCTCCAGTGAATTTTTCTTTTATCACTATACATTTCAAATCAGGATCTGCTTCCATTCCTTTTCCCGTATAAAATGTGTTTCCCTTTTTGTATTTTAGAGTGCTTTCAGTTTGGATCTTCTGTTCCTTTTCTTTCCAGTTCAGTTCATCTGTCCAAAGAGTTGTGGAATCGTCAGTTTCTACAACTACATTACCAAGTGCCTTGAGGTCGTTTGTCTCTTCGAATATATAACCACTATCAGCTTTCAGGGTAGATGTTATAGCACCATCACAATTATAGAATTTAAGAAGGAACCGATAGATGATTACCGTATCTCCTCTATCAACTGCACTTTCACCTTGAAGTTCCCATCTTATTAAATCTCCCTGAGCTTCACTGATTGTAAATGTAGTGATTTTCTCCTCTATTTTAGGCATTTCCCATTCTGTTTTTCTTTCACAATTAAATATAAACAGGATTATTAGGAAAAACTTTAAATATCTCATATAAAAAATATAAACATCTTAATATTAAAAGTCAAGGATACCAAAAATAAAGGTTTCTATGCACTTTTGGATATGAATATCCTGACAGATGAAAAAATAAATCTAAATATCTTGTGTATCACCCGATTTTTTTTATAAGGATTTTGATCCTGCGTGAGTAGAACCTTAATCAAATAAGGATAGAAGTATGGGCTAAAATCAAAAACCCGAAGAAAAATACTATAAGGGGTTGACAAAATAGTTAAATACTATTATAAATATAATAGTTCATTGGTAATTGAATAGTGTGAGGATTCGCGAAACTCTTTTTTTTCATGAAGGGTTTGATCCTGGCTCAGGACTAACGCTGGTGGTGTGTCTAAG
>CAYZBF010000011.1:0-56305 GCA_964476585.1 uncultured bacterium
TGCTTCTGACTTTTCCTAAGGATGTGAGAGCGAGGCTTTATGAATATGATAGGTCTAGCTGGAGTAAAACGCGAAGAGCTTCTTATGTTATAGGAAAATTATTAGCTCTTATTTGTCTTGTCCTGATAATCTTTACCCCATTGAAAGTCGGATCTATTGTTTTCATCCCCGGAGTTATTTTATTTGCCCTTGGTTTAACTGGATTCTTTATTGCTATTTTCAATTTTAAAAACTCACCACTTGATCAGCCGGTTACCAAAGGACTCTACAGAATATCACGCCACCCACAGGTAGTTATGTTGTTTATTATGTCTATTGGGATTTGTATTTCAATAGGGTCATGGCTTGTACTATTCATAATGATTGTTTCTTCATTATTCCTCCACTTTAGGGATCTAGCGGAGGAAGAAGCCTGCTTAGAACGATACGGTGCTTCATACCGTACCTACATGAAACGTATACCCCGGTATTTCCTGATTAAAACACATATGTAGGAAGAAGGGATGTTGAAAAATATTAGAAAAGGATTAATTAGTGGCGGATGAATTTAACGGGTCGTAACGGGTCGGGGGTTGACAATTTTACATTACATTTTTTGAACCGCAGATTAACATAGATTATATATCAGGTCTTAGGTTTTAGGCATTTGGTCTTAGTAATCATTGCCTATCTATTTTTCATTATTTTCCTAATCCCTAGCACCCAATACCCAAAACCTAAAATTAGGAACCTCGAACCCTATATACTACTTGAACTTCCTGCGGATGTATCCCTCGACCCTTTTGTTTGCACTTTCTATCTCGTAGAAGACCTCCCTGTAGACATCGATACCTTTTCCTATAGGGTCTTCTATTTCTACAGGTTTGTTTTTATCCTTAAAATTCCGAAGGAAGAGGATCTTTCCCGTATTCTCAGGTGATAAATCAGTCAGGTAATTCTTATGTTCTTCCTCCATAATGAAAATAATATCCGTCCAATCAAGGATAGGTTCTGCAATATATACAGATTGATGATCTATCTCAATGTTATTCTCCTTTAAAATCATTATTGCCTCAATGGACATCGGAGCACCTGATACCGCATTTGTTCCGGCAGATCTAACCTTCACATTTTCAAGGTCTTTTGCAAGAAACTTCAGATGAGCCTCAGCCATGGGACTCCTGCACATATTAGCGCTGCAAATATAAAGGATATGAATTGGAACTCCTTTAGCAAGTTGAACTTCTTCTTTTAAAGAATTCTCTATCTCAATAATAGATATCATCCCTTTTCGGAGAAGGACAGGCTTTTCCCCCGAAATATCTAAAACTGTGGATGGTTTACCCGATCCACCCTTCCCGGACATTACAATATCATATTCCAGTTCTACCTCGTCTGTGAAAAGAGGGGTGGGTTTTCCAGGGAGGTTAGCACTGGTTGCAATGAGAGGTAAACCAGCATCCCTTATTAAATCCCGAAGTGGTTCATAATCAGGAATTCTGATGCCAACCGTAGCATCCTCAGATAAAACGCCCTCTGGGAGAATTTTCTTTCCCGTAAAGATGAGTGTAAGGGGGCCAGGGATAAGATTGCTTAGGTGGTGGTAACGCCCTGGTATTTCAAGAGCCCATTTCTCGATGTCTTTCTTATCCGAGAGAAGGATTGCAAATGGTTTGTTCTTCGGGCGTCTTGTAATCTTACTAAGTTTTTCTACACATTCCCTGCCAAGAAGGCAGCCTATACCAAGCACTGTTTCTGTTGGAAACAGTATGACCTCACCTTTTTTTAATTTCTTCATACAAGTTGGAATGGATTGGGTACGAATGTAATTATAAATATCACAAATGAAATGTATCCTATTAATTGATTCCTTAAAGTGAGTTCCGAGATATTGTCAAGGGGTGGAGGATGGCGGAAGCGGACGATTATAAGGATTAAGAGTCCCCAGAATATCCAGCCTGACCATATAAGACCGGCCTCGAGTAATGCTATAAAGGTTATGTATGCAATAAAACGATATTTCTTTTCAAATAGAGCATAAGCAATATGCCCGCCATCCAGTTGACCTATTGGGAGGAGATTAATGGCGGTCACGAAATAACCAATCCATCCGGCAAATGCGATGGGGTGAAGCAGGATTTCTGAATCCTTTGGGAGCGAAGAGAAATATGCCTTCGTTAATAGATTAGTCAGGAGCGAATCACCAAGGATAAGACCCCCCTCTTGGAAAGGTACGAGCCTTGATAGAGAGAGTCCGATAAGTAGGGCTGCGGTTGAGAGAATAAATCCTACTATAGGACCTGCGGCGCCTATTTCGACAAGAGAATTCTTGTCCTTTATAGGAGACTTCATCATTATAACAGCTCCAAAGGTTCCAAGTAGATGTGGTGCAGGTATAAAATAAGGGAGTGTGGCTTCTACGTTATTCTTTTTTGCAGCAAAATAATGTCCGAGTTCGTGGCCACCCAGTATTAGCATTATTGCGATAGAAAAGGGTATGCCCTTGAGCAGATTGCTTATTGGATATATCGGGTTTACACCCTGCCAGAATGCTCCAGCCGCAAGGGTAGTAAAGAACGTGATAACAAGGAGAAGTACATTAATCCACTTCTTCGATTTACCAACCTTCCTTTCAGGAACAAACGCTATCCTGATTTCTTCTCCATCTCTTGTAAATATTGACAGGAGATTTAGGGAAGCTGCCTTTTCCTTGATATAACTTATAGCCTTCTTCTTATCAACGATAAAGTTGCCTCTCCATACCAGCTGGAATTGCTCCATGCCAGAGGATTTTATCTCCATTACCTCGCAAAGGAAATCTTCTATTATCTCTTGGAGATGTTCCATTACATCCTTTCTGGAGTGCTTACCCCAAGAAGAGAAAGCCCCTTTGCTACTACATTCCTGACTGCATTTGAAAGGAATAGACGGGGATTTGTCAGTTCTTCTTCACCTCCAATAACTCTCTGTCTCTGATAGAAATTATGATAGAGTTTTGAGAGGTCCAGAAGGTAGTATGCGAGGAGATGAGGCTCCCTCATTTTTGCAGAATCTTCCAGTGTTTCTTTAAATTCAGGAATCTTTCTAATCAATTTTAACTCTTCTTCATTTGTTAGTAATTCCAGATTCTCTGGTAAGTTTACACTGTATCCCTTATATTTGGCAAAGTCAAGAAGACTTGAAATTCTAGCATGTCCATACTGTATATAATAGACAGGGTTCCTCTCTGATTGTTCCTTTGCTAATTCCAGGTCAAAATCCATTGGTATGGATGACTTTCGCATCAGGAAAAAGAATCTGGCGGCATCTACACCAACTTCACCAATCAACTCATCTATGGTTACATACTCCCCACTCCTTTTTGACATCTTTATCGTTTCCTCACCCCTCTTCAATGTAACCCATTGGATAATTTTTACCTCCAGATTCTCTGATGGATAATCGAGAAGTTCCAAACTCTTTCTAAGCTCGGGGATATGATCTATATGGTCGGGTCCAAGAAGATCAATCAACACCTCATAACCACGGTCAAACTTATAACGATGATATGCAATGTCAGGGACGATATAGGTATAGCTTCCATCTCTACGAATAAAAACTCTCTCTCTCCCAGTAGCCGTGAGCCAGAGAGCGCCATCTTTTTTTATAAGCGGAGTAGGCTCTAAAATGCGAAGATCCGCTATAACACTATCTGCATTACCCTTCTCTTTAAGTTCTGTCTCGCTTATCCATTCGTCGAATTTAACCCTGAATCTCTCAAGGGTGCGTTTTTGCATTTTAAGAATCTCTTGGACGCCATAGGTGGTATAATCAGAGATGTTTTCTTCTATGGTTTTCTTTGCAAGTTGTGCAATGTAATTTCCTCTATAGGCATTAGGAGGATAATCAACCGACTCCCCTTGTAGTTCTTTTATCTTTAATTCGATAGATTTCCCGAGTAGTTCAACCTGTTTTCCACTGTCATTGAAGTAGTATTCCCGGTGTACAGTAAACCCCTGCGACTGTAGGATACGCGAAAGTGAATCGCCGAAGGTGGCAGCGCGGGCAGATGCTACATGTAGAGGGCCGGTTGGATTGGCAGACACGAATTCCAAAAGTACTCTCTTACCACCTCCCCGGTCCTTTTTACCATAATCAGGATGTATAGAACTTTTTAACTCTTCTATCCACGCCTCTTTTTTTATCTTAATATTTATGAATCCGTCTACTGGTTTTACCCACTCGATTGGTTCTCCTTTTAATCCTTCAGCAATCATTCTTGCAATATTCCCGGGGTCTTTGTGAACCTCTTTGGCAAGAAGGAAAGCTACATTTGTGCTGTAATCACCTAAATCATCTGATGGTGTATGTCCGATCTCCGGGACAATATCAACACCTATAAGATCTTTTATGGTCTTTTTTATAATTCCTCTGAGTCTACATCTCATTTGGAAATTCCTCTCTTGGCACATCACCCCAGAGTCTTTCAAGGTCATAGTATGAGCGTTGTTTTGGCAGGAATATATGGATGACAAAATTCAGGTAATCTATGAGAACCCATCTTCCTAACTCATATCCTTCAACATGATGTGCGGATAAATCTTTACCCTTCAGCTGTTCTGTAATAGCATCGGCTATCGCTTTAGAATGAATGCTGGACTGTGCGGTGCAGATTATGAATGAATCAGTAGCGTCGCAGACTTTACTTACATTCAGTTTAACAATATCCATTGCCTTCTTCTCATACATTGTCTCCACCACAGTACCTATTAAATCATCGTTGAATACCAATTAACCTCCTGTTTAGGATTTCTTTTGGTAAAACCTGATCATAGTCCATTCCCAACAGTATAACAATATGAACGAGACGGGTAGAATCTACACTCGTAGAGATGCTTTTAATTCCGAGAGCTCGACCCACCATCCTCCCCCATTTCTCATCAGGTGCCAATTTATCAACTATGACGGTCTTTTTCTGATGCTCGGCTGCATTACCAAAGTATGTTACGTCAAATCCCTTTCTTCTTAAGTATCTTGATGTATCCCTTGCAAGGTCATCAACGCCACAGCCGTTTAGAACCTCTATCTTTATCTTTGAAAAATCCAGGGGATGCAAAAACTTATACGTAAAAGAGAAGATGAAAGCACTCAATGTCAATAATAGGAATAGAGTGAGGGCAATATTATTGCGTTTTGCCACTAATTCCCTATCTTAGAACCAGAAGATATTTTTTGGTCCACCAGATGGACGAAGGGACCTATAACACAATTAATCCCAATAAAGGTGTTACCAGTGATAACCACGTTTGGTTCGATTATAGTATCTCTACCTATTTCTACCTGGGGTTCTATATACACAGTCCAAGGAGCAAGAATGGTTACACCTTCTTCTTGTAATTGGCGTATTTTCCTTTTTCGCATCGATTCAATCACAATAGTTAAATCTGACCGTGTGTTTATACCCTGTAATTCAGATGGATTGTCTGTTATAACCCCTGTTATCTTCCCTCCCCTCTTTTGGATAATTGATATTACATCGGTCAGATAATATTCAATCTGGGCATTAACAGGTTTGATGAGTTCAATTGAATTCCTTAAGGTGGCAAGGGAGAAGATGTAAACTCCGCCATTCACCTCTCTTATCTTTTTCTCTTCTTCCGATGCATCCTTTTCTTCTACTATTCTGATAATTTCTTGTCCATCTCTTATAATTCTGCCGTAACCAAAGGGGTTACTTGGTTTGAAGGTAAGAAATGTTGCTGCATAATCATTCTCTTTATGGCAGGTAATTAGACGTTCTAATGTATCATTGGAAAGGAGAGGAACATCTGCTGAAAGAATCAGCACATCCCCTTTCTTATCTTCTATCTTATTGAGTGCCCTTGAAACCGCATCACCTGTTCCCAGTGGTTCGGGCTGGAGAACATAATCAACTCTAGGGAATAAACCTTCTACTTCTTTGCCTTTCTTACTATATATAAGAGTAATAGAACTTGGGGAAACTGCCTTGGCATTTTCTATTACCCAGTGCACCATGGGCTTGCCCATTACCAGGTGCATTATTTTGGATTTGTCTGACTTCATCCTCTTTCCTACACCACCCGCAAGAACAATGACATGAAAGGACATCTATGAATTATTTTCTATTTGAAGGTCAGGGATTGCAATACTTGCTGCTTCTTCTATTCTTTCTACAAACATAAAATTTAGTCCTTTCTTTTGATGCTCTGGAATTTCAATTAAATCTTTCTCATTATCCTGAGGTAAAATCAGGTTATTTATTCCGGCCCTCTTTGCTGCCAGAACCTTTTCCTTTACCCCGCCGATTGGCAACAGTTTTCCTCTTAGTGTAATTTCTCCAGTCATACCATAATCCGGCGATACTGGTTTGTTGGTAAATAGAGAAATCAGAGCTACAGAAAGCGTAATGCCTGCTGAGGGACCATCTTTAGGTATTGCACCCTCAGGAATATGGATATGGATGTCTTTATCAGAAAATACTTCCGGATCTATATTGAAGATATTAGCATTTGCTTTAATATAAGAAAGCGCAGCTTTAGCCGATTCTTGAAGCATTTCACCCAATTTACCAGTTAAGATAAGGGTTCCCTTTCCTTTCATCATTGTTGATTCTACGAACAGTATCTGACCGCCTGCAGCTGTCCACGAGAGACCTGTAGCAACACCGACGGCTGGAGCCTGCTCCTTCTCTTCGGTCCTGAATCTCCTCGGACCAAGATAATCCTCAAGAACATCTTTTGTTATCTCATACTTACCGTTTTTCTCTACTGCGATCTTCCTTGCAACCTTTCTGCAAACCTTTCCAATTTCTCTTTCTAAGTTTCTAACACCTGCTTCCCTTGTGTAGTTTGTGGTTATCATATTTAAGGCGCCATCTGTAAATCTGATTTGCTCTTCGGTGAGCCCATTTTCTTTAATCTGTCTGGGAACCAGATAGTCTGTTGCTATCTTGTATTTATCCTCAACCGTATAACCGGGAATTCGTATAACCTCCATACGATCTAGCAGTGCTGGCGGAATAGTGTCAGTCATGTTCGCTGTCGTTATGAACATAATTGAAGAAAGATCAAAGGCTATATCTAGGAAGTTATCTCTGAAGGAATTATTCTGCTCTGGATCAAGGACTTCAAGGAGCGCAGATGCAGGATCTCCTCTGAAATCCTTGCCTACCTTATCAATCTCATCCAGCATAAACACGGGATTCTTTGAGCCTACTCTCTTAAGACTTTGTATTATCCGTCCTGGAAGGGCACCTACATAGGTTCTCCTGTGCCCTCTTATCTCTGCTTCGTCATGAATACCACCAAGCGAGGTGCGAACGAATTTTCTGTTCAATGCTCGTGCAATTGATTGTCCAAGCGATGTCTTACCTACTCCCGGTGGTCCAACGAAGCAAAGGATAGGACCCTTGACATCTTTTTTAAGCTTTCTAACAGAGAGGAATTCACTTATTCTCTCTTTGACGTCATCAAGATCATGATGGTCTTCATTAAGGATTTTTTCTGCCTGCGTTATATCATGGTTATCCTCTGTCACTCTGCTCCAGGGGAGCTCGCAAAGCCAGTCGAGGTAATTTCGGATTACGTTATACTCTGCAGCCTGTGGCGGGATAATCTTTAGTCGTTCGAGTTCATCTTTAGCAGCCTTCAGAGCCTCCTCACTCATTTTGGCTTTCTTTATTTTATTTTCATACTCCTTGGCTAGGGCGGTTATTGAATCCTCTTCACCCAATTCCTTCTTGATTGCTTTCAATTGCTCTCTTAGAATGGCTTTTCTTTGAATATCACTGACTTCTTTCTGAACCTTCCCTGTAATCTCTCCCTTGACTTTCATTTTATCGAGATTTTCAGAAAGGATATCAATAAGGATCTCATATCGTTGTCTTAAATCCAAGGTTTCCAGAAGTTTCTGGCTTTCCTCCGGGGGAATGCGGGTATTTCCGGCTATGAAATCTACAAGATTTGAATCGTCTTCAATATTTAGTGCAATAGTTTCTATTTCTTCGGGGACATAGGGAGAATAAGCGACGAATTCTTTAAAAATATTTAGAAGGCTATTCTTAAGTGGTTCTATCTCGTCCTCACTACCCAGAGCTTCTTTTATTTGGGAAATCTCTGCAATAATGTATGGATTCTCCTGCAAAATTTTCTTAATTTCCACTCTTTTTAAGCCTTGGACAAGCACCCTGATTGTTCCGTCTGGAACTTTAATCATTCTGATGATAGATGCCATAGTTCCATATTTCTCAATTTCTCCAGGTTTTGGATCTTTTTTGACTTTACTCATGAAGAGGCCAATTAATTTATTCTTATTCAACGCATCTTCTATTAATTTAATATGATGTTCCTTCTCCACTGCAATCGGCATAACCAGAGCTGGAAAGAGAACTACTTTTGAAAGCGGAAGGACGGGAATTGCTGTGGGAACTTCAATTTCCATATCCCCTAAAGTTATATCGTGTTCCTTCATATTTTGTCTCTTACTCTATCTCAATTACCTTTTCAACGGAAGGAGCCTTTGGTAGAATAATTTGAACAAACCCATCCTTAGTAGTAACGATTGCCTGATTAGCATCAACTTCGTATGGTAACGTTATTTTTCTTTCAAAGGTTCCGAATGATATTTCTATTGAGTAGAAGTTCCTTAATTCATCAGAGTAAGGGTCTTCCCTCTTTCCTGAAATTGTGATTGTGTTTTTTTCAAGAACTACATGAAGATCCTCTGGCTTAACCCCTGCCGCCTCCATCAATAATATTAAGGAATTGTTCCTCTCGAAGATATTGAAAGGCGGCCTCCATCCACCACTGTAGGGGATCGAGCGGCCAGAGTGCACGAAACTGCTCAAGAGAAGATCCATCTCCCGTTCAAATCTTCTGATCTCATCAAATATATCACTCATCTTTCCTCCTTACAACTATTTTTTCTCCTTTCTTACAACTTATATATAAAGCAGCACTTCCTTTATATAACGCAACCTCTAACAGCCCAAAGCCACCATTTATAAGAGCTAAAAGCCCTTTATCTTTTCCCTCTACATAATTCTTGTGTAAACCTGTGAGCTTTTCCCCACATATCTCAATTTCAATATTCTTAGGAGGTAACATATCCTCTTTGATGTTAGATATAAGATTACCAAAATGATCAATATATATGATTTCACCGATTATGTTAGACTTTGTTATATTAGGCTCCGGGAAATCAATTCTTACTGGATCAAAGATACGTTCACCCAATCGATTAAGTTCTTCACCCGTAGCGAGATGTGCAGCAACTGGAGCAAATACATCACGGCCCTCAAAGGTTTTTGGGTCAAGACCTGCTCTTTTTTTTATTAGATATGTCTCAGATAAGACAGGAGTGAGCACTCCATTATCCGGTCCCACAAAAAAGTGATTTTGAAATCGCGTAAATATTGCTCGTCTATCACTACCGACCGTTGGATCTACTACAGTAAGATGTACACTACCTTCAGGGAAACACTCGAAACTCTTAAGTAAAAGGAAAGAAGCACTTTCTA
The DNA here is from genome assembly GCA_964476585.1 of uncultured bacterium. Lineage (GTDB taxonomy): Bacteria > Hydrothermota > UBA3072 > UBA3072 > UBA3072 > CAYZBF01. The sequence continues at coordinate 9,497 of CAYZBF010000011.1, forward strand.
TATCGCCAAAATCAATCTCATGTGTGATATCTACACACCTTATTTCTGGATTTACAGACAACATAATCCCTTTCATCATCGCCACATATGGATCTCTAACCCCAAAGTCAGTAATTAATGTAACTATCGGCATATATATTATATAATATATAGCCGAAGAATTATTGCGCAAGGGAGAAAACAGATACCTGCAATAGCTTTGTTCTCAGCACGTCGTTTTTAGTGTTTTTGAAAAATAACCGAAAGTAAGGATATTATAGGAAGGAGGATTGACAAATTGTGTTGATTTCCCTATATTTATGATGTGGAAAAGAATCCAATGAAAGAAGATCGTATACACGAATTGACCGTAGCGGAACTCTTAGGAGTAATTGATCATAAAGTCAGGGGTATTCAGCAGCTTATAATTGCGCTAAGAGAACTTGCCCCAGATGGTTCTTTTTCTAGTTCTCTAAGTAAGATTATGATCGGAACAAAAGAGCTCCAGGAGATCTACAAGGGTTTTCTTAAAGTGAGGAGATTTGAAGAGGAAACTGTAAAAATTGATGAATTCTTGAGAGACACATTTAATGCATCTTCCAATTGCAAGAGTAGCGTTCAACTTGATAGAAAGAAACTGGAGTTTATTTGTTATACGATCCTGGGATTTGGGGGAAAGGAATGTGAGATAACCTCACAATCTTCTGAAAAGGGATGTCTCATAAGGTTTTCTTCTCCCATCTTCCGTGAACTCTCTATGGATGAACTTAAATCCGTTTCAGAGAGTATTTCCCATCTTTCCCTCTTTGCTGCAGAAAAGATTACTGAGAAGATGAATGGGACTTTTGATATCGGGGGTGGTGAAATAATCCTTGAATTTCCTTACTTTACTCCTGACTATTAAATTTAAAGTTGGGTTAGGATTACTTAAGAGTAATTATCAGGAGGGGACAACCTGTATCCTGATATTATGTAAATTTTCCTTTCTTGAAAAGTTTTACAGCTATTTCAAGGAATTCTGGATCAAATTGTGTTCCGGAATTTTCCCTTAATTCTTTAAGTATATAGTCTTGCCGACGGCTTTCCCTGTAAGGCCTTTCAGATAGCATCGCACTGAGAGCGTCAGCAATAATAATGATTCTTGTAAATTCTTGGATTTTGTCACCCTTAAGCCCATCAGGGAATCCTTTCCCGTCATATCTCTCATGATGATGTCGCACTACATTGATTATCCGGTCATCGCTTACAGAGGGGCGTAGAATGTCCGCTCCGATCTCTGGATGTCTCTTCACTTCTGAATACTCCTCGTCTGTAAGGGGTCCGGGTTTTAATAAGATAGCGTCAGGAATTCCCACTTTCCCTACGTCATGAACCAGGGCGGCACTGGCAAGGACTTCTCTATTTTCGTTTCGATATCCTAAATCGTCTGACAATTGCAAAGCTATATCTTTTACCTGCCTTGAGTGTCCGCTTGTGTATGGATCCCTTGCTTCCAGGGCCTTTACCAGAGACTTAACGGTTGCAAACATCATTTCTTCCAGTTTTTTTCTCTGCTCGTTTACCTTGGTTTCAAGCATGGTCTGATATTCTCGTTTTAGTTTTAAAAGAGCATTACGTTCTTCTACTTTGTTCAATACCCGCAAAAGCACCCTGGGCTCAATTGGTTTGATAAGATAATCAAATACGCCTAAACGCATAGTGCTCCTTATGATGTTCATATCCTCAAACCCTGTAACCATTACTATGGAAGCATCGGGATTTAAAGAAAGCATCTCCTTTGCCGCTGATATTCCATCCATTCCGGGCATCTCAAAGTCAAGAAGGACACAGTCAATTTGGTTTCTCTTGTAAATTTTTACTGCTTCGGTTCCATCTGATGCAGCTTTGTAGAGGTGACCCTGCCTTGATACTACCTCACTTAAATAGTTTCTTATCTCTTTATTGTCATCTACTATCAATAATTTCATAATTCAAATACTATCCAAAAAGCATAGTTTGTCAAGATTTTACCACAATTGAATGTTTAATTGGTTTGATGTAATCCTCTTTACCTTTCGTGTAAGTAGTATGCTCCGGTTCTCTTTATCACTGTATTATATTCACTTTTTAAAGAGCCTCTTAACCTTACAAAATATTGATGGTTTTATCAATTCTCTTATTTGTGGTAACTTCTCCTTTGTAGCGCGGTAACCCTCTTTTATTCCATAGTTAATCTTTGTGAAGTCTGCCCAGTGAATGGAATGTACCACCGGTTCAATCACGACATCTGCCTTTTCTGCTTGGATTCGGTTTAAACGGAATTTTGCGATCTCGTCAACACGAAAATTTAAAGTAAGAGCAGATTTTACTATGCAGTCTCTGGAGAGTCTATTTGAAAGGTTGACTCCAATCACTCTATCAGCTCCAAGGGAATAAGCTGCCTCCACCGGAACGCTCGCCGTTGGTCCCCCATCCACTAATATCTTTCCATCCTCAGTCCATACAGGGAAGATGCCTGCGATAGAAATGGATTTTACGACAGCATCGACTAATGAACCCTTACTTATCAATACATCGTTTCCACTCACAAGATCCAGTGTTACAGTGGCAAATGGTATAGGCAGAGCCTCGATATCAACATTTGGCACTATCTTTTTAATTACCTTCCTCAATGTTTCCCTTTCGGTAATATGAGGCTTTATGACCATTTTTGCATAGATGAGTCTTTCTTTGATATAATCATTCAGCCGTTTAAGATGATGTTCTTTACGGTGGTCGGCAAAGAACTCAAACCCCAAATTTTGGAATTCATCTGTCTTGATAATATCTCTAGCTCCCTTTACAATCTCATCAAAACTAATTCCATATGCGTAAAGAGAACCTATTACTGCACCTATTGATGTCCCTGTCACAATATCAGGGTGTATGCCATCTTCTTCAAGGCATTTTATAACACCAAGATGGGCTACACCCTTTGCCGAACCTCCTCCAAGGGCTATACCTAGTTTAACTTTACTCAGTGCACAACTCCCTAATTTTTGGCGTTAGATATATATTATTGAGATTATTCTTCTTTAAAGCGGATATGAGAAGTTCAATTTTATCATTTGGAGAAATATCCCTATCAATTATCAGGTACTTATCTGTGAGGACTCTACAGTACCCTCCCTTTATCAGTAATCTGTCTTCTATTATCTTGATGCCCAACCTTAGGGCTATTCTTATGAGTTCAGCTATAATTTCTTCTTTTTTCATCTATGAAATTGTGGACAAGGGTTTTTATCTCATTCAATCTTTCCTTTGTTTTGGCTTCAAAACGGGTGACCACAACAGGTTGTGTATTGGAAGCTCTAACCAAACCCCAGCCATCGCCGAACAGAATTCGGACACCATCTATCTCTATTGTGTCATATTCTCTCTTAAATCTCTCCCTGACGTCCTCAACAATTTTCCATTTACCTTCTTCTGTTACCTCTGTCCTAATTTCCGGAGTGCTCTCATAATGTGGCATCTCCTGGATAATTTTAGACACCGTTTTATTGGATCTGGAGGCAAGTTCATAGAACCTTGCAGAGACGAATATTGCGTCGTCAAAGCCATAATAATTATCCGCAAGAAAGATATGACCGCTCATCTCTCCTGCAATTGGACACTTAATCTCTTTCATTTTTGCTTTGAGAAGTGAGTGTCCTGTCTTCCACATCACCGGTTTTCCGCCGAGTTCCCGGATCCATTCCTCGAGACCCTGACTGCATTTTACATCAAATAGAACTTGTGAGCCCGGCTTATTCTTCAAAACCTCCTTTACAAGAGCGCCGAGCAGCTGGTCCCCAAAGATGAGCGTCCCTTTCTCGTCTACTATCCCAATCCGGTCGGCATCGCCGTCATATCCCATACCCATATCAGCCTTTTTTTCTAATACTCTCTTTTTGAGTTGCTCTGTATATTTAACAACTGTTGGGTCTGGAAGATGGTTTGGGAAATTTCCATCAGGTTCGCAATTTATACAATCGAAATCTGCACCTAATCGAGTGAATAATTCTGTTGCGACGGGACCAGCTGTTCCATTACCGGGATCCATTATAATCGAGAGTTTTCGCTCGGGTTTGAGGAGTTTCGATGTGTAATCTAAGTATTCATCTACTACATTCTTTTCAGTTATTTCTCCTCTTCCAGTTTCATAGTCCTCTTCGATTATTAATTGTTTTAACACCTGGACCTCCTCTCCGTAAAGGGTATCCTTTCCTCTCATCATCTTAAAGCCATTATATTGGATTGGGTTATGACTTCCGGTTATCATTATTCCACCCTCAAGGTCAAAGTGATAAATGGTGAAGTACATAAGAGGAGTAGGAACCAGACCTATATTCTTTACGTTACAGCCTGTCTCAATGATACCTTTTGATATACTATCGAATAATCGGGGAGAACTTTTCCGGACATCCCTGCCCACTACAAGCTCTGTAAACCCGGTTCTCTTTAGATGAGTTCCAAATGCCCTACCTAAGTGATAGGCAAATTCATCTGTTAGGTCCTTATCGGCAATACCCCTTATATCATATTCCCTGAAAATCTCATTCTTTACCTTCATCCTTACCCCCCACTTTATAACTGTAAGTTAGTTTGACTTCTGTCATCTTGGATGTGGCAAACTCGATGCCTTTTTTTACAATGCCTATGTCCTTCTCTTTATCTATCCATTTCTCTTCAATAATCATTTTCATTTGACTTTCTTTATTCTAACAGAGAATATACAATCCTTAATGCTATGTCAAGAGAATGAGAATGAATTCTGTTGGTTAGAAAATTTTCAATGCTACCGTTAAAGAATTCTTGAGATGTATAAACCTCTTTTAATTGAGAGTAACATTGTAAAGGAGTATTGTTGTTATTAATGACCTTCGATGAAAATCAGTAGAATATTTTTCTCATGTCCAAAAGTGCTTTATCAATAGATTTTGGTGAATTGGCTATAACCTTTGTAAGTTCTGCAGGCACAATCTTATCGGCCTTAAGTGCAACCATTTTATCGAAGTTCCCATCCATACAGAACTCTACAGCCTTTACACCAAATCTTGTTGCTAATATTCGATCGAATGCGGTTGGTTGCCCACCACGTTGCAGATAAGCAAGAGTTGTTACTCTAACTGACATCTGAAGGATTTTGCTGAGTTGATTCGCAATATAGTGACCGATCCCACCAAGTCTTATGTGCCCAAATTCATCGGTTTCGGCATCTTTTGTGATTTGTTGATCTAATTCGACTGGCTTTGCACCTTCTGATATCACAACTATGGAGAAATATTTTCCCATTTCTGCACGTTTCTTTATCCTATCCTTTACCTCACTTATGTAAAAGGGCTCTTCGGGTACTAAGATTGCATCTGCACCGCCGGCCAACCCACCCAGAAGTCCTATCCATCCAGAGTCACGTCCCATGACCTCCAGAATCATTACTCTGTGGTGAGAGTGGGCTGTGGTATGCAGTTGATCAACTGATTGCATTACCCGATTTAGAGCAGAGTCAAAGCCTATGGAATATTCAGTTTCAGCTAAATCATTATCAATTGTTTGTGGTATACCTACTGCGTTTATCCCATGTCCTCCGAGCCTGTGAGCTGTCCCTAAAGTATCATCTCCACCAATTGCAATTAATGCATCGAGCTTATTTTTCTTATAATTCTTCTCCACTTTCCCTACATCTTCCTTTGACTTAAAGGGATTAGTTCGCGAAGTTCCGAGCAAAGTTCCTCCGGTTTGAAGAATACCTGAAACATTTCTTAACGTTAACTCCTGATAATCGTTTTCTATCAATCCACTCCATCCATTCTTAAAACCTATTGTCTCTATGCCTTCCCAATTTGCCTTTTTAACAATTGCCCTGATGGCCGCGTTGATTCCTGGAGAGTCACCTCCCCCAGTGAGTATTCCTATTCTTTTCATTTAGACACACCCCTTTTTATTCTGTGATATCATTTCAAGTAAAGGCTTTTTCCTTCAGAACCTGCTTGATCAATCAGTACAAAAGCAGTCTTCTTTATTTGCTCCCGAATTGACTTTGAAACAGCCCTTGGGTCGAAGTCTGCTTTTATAGGACTCCACTCGGATTCAGAAAAAAAGCCCTCGCGGTCATCAGCTACTCCTTCTGGGGGTAAGATAGAATCTCTATGGTCTATGTAATAGTCCAAAGCCGTTCTTGCATATTCATACTGAAAACGTGTATCTTTATTTAACTTGCAGATTCCATATTTGAGAATCTCTTTTATCTGATTTTCTAATAGTCCAGAGGAGCCATGAAGAACTAACGGTACTTCTTTATCGGCATCTATAAGAGCATTATTTATTTTTTGAGCCAGGTCTGTACGAAGTTCTATGTTCTTTCCTTTGCTAACCCCATGTTGCGTTCCGATAGAAATAGCTAAAAGATCAATCCCTGTCTTTTCTACAAATTCCACTGCTTCCTTGGGATCCGTGTAGAAAGCTTCGACAGAAGCAGTATCTTCGTCCTCTACTCCTTTGATCTTACCCAGTTCACCCTCAATAAGGATTCCTTTTCCACGAGACATTTTTACAACTTCTTGAGTAATTCTGACATTTTCATAAAATGCTTCCCTTGAGGCATCAATCATTATCGAAGAGGTCAGCTTTTCGTCAATAGCTATTTTTATCAAATCCATCTCTTTCTCTTTCCAATGATCAAGATTGAGGAAGACACCTATTTTGTAGTTTTTAGCCAGTATTTCTATATACTTCGACATGATTCTTAGACCTGTGATAATATCATCGCCTCCAGCAAATTTGCATGCACCGGTGCTGAGTTGTAGAACCAGATCCGCCTTCTTGCTCTCAGATGCTTCCAGTAGACCGATTAAGACATTGGGTTCAGCGATATTTGATGCTATAAAACCGTAACCTTCTCTTTTTGCTTTTTTATATATTCTTTCCAGTGCAAAACCATCCAAAAATGGCATTTTAAACCTCCTTGTTTTTCTGATATTCTTAATTTAATTAAGTATTTATTTGTTTTTACGGAAGATAATGGGATTTTTTGATTAGTCAAGGTTTTTTAACATTTTTGAAAGGGAAAAGTTCAGGGTTTTTCTTGACTTTCCATCTAATTTTTTATATTGTTGGTGGGTGAAATGGAAGCTGATAGAATTATAATAACCTGTTTGCAAACTGGTGAAGTGACAGTTTATGTCAAGGAATATGTTCAAATTATTCAGGGATAAAATTGTGAGTGCATTGTCTAATTTGGATAAAGAAGATATTAATATAGAAAGCAAAGCCAAAACTTCAGACGAAAATAACAGACAGGTTATTGAACATAGATAAAACTAATCAAGAGCACAAGATCTGATAAAAGCCGCTGCTATAGAGGCATTCGATGATTTTTTTGAGGAAGCCAAGAATAAGAAGGAGATAATTGAGTTTGTTTTTCGCTTCCTGACTGTATCACCATGCGCATGAACCCTTCCAAGCGAGTGAGATTCCTCTTGACATTGGTTAACTTTAATATTACACTCGACCGATAAAGTAGCTCTATTGCATTTTTAGTGTATCCTTATAAGTTATGAGGTAAAGTTAAGAAGGAGAATAATAAAACAATAAATGAAGATTCACGAATATCAGGCTAAGCAGATATTCGGAAAAACGAGTATATTAGTTCCAAAAGAAAGGATCGCGACAACTCCGGAGGAGGCTTCCGAGATAGCGAAGGTGATTGGACTGCCAATAGTTATTAAAGCTCAGGTTCATGTGGGTGGTAGGGGTAGGGCAGGGGGTGTTAAGATTGCAAGGACGGAAGAGGAAGTTCTGAAGTTTGCATCACAGATTCTGGGGATGGATATAAAAGGACTAACAGTTAAGAAGATCCTTATTGGAGAGGCTATAGATATCGAGAAAGAGTTATACATCGGCGTGATAACAGATAGGAGTTCCAATCGTCCTGTGATAATGGTATCATCTGAAGGTGGAGTAGATATTGAAGAAGTGGCAAATAAGAGCCCAGAGAAGATTCATCGTTTAACCATTGATCCAGCCTATGGACTTTTGACACACCAAGCGATGAATCTTGCTTTTTATCTTTCTGATGAAATAAAAGAGGTAAGGAAGATAGCGTCAACCCTTCAGAAACTATACCTCGCCTACTTAGATTCTGATGCATCTCTTGTTGAGATTAATCCTTATGTTCGTTCGAAAGATGGCAATTTCTATGCCATTGATGCAAAGATAATCCTCGATGATAACGCTCTTTTCAGGCACCCTGATTATGAAGAGATGAGAGACCTTACCTCCGAAGAAAAAATAGAACAGGAAGCAAAGGAAAAGGGATTGAGTTACATATCCATGGATGGGAATATAGGCTGTGTCGTAAACGGAGCTGGTCTTGCTATGACTACCATGGACGTTATAAAGCACTTTAGCGGAGAGCCTGCGAATTTTCTCGATGTCGGAGGGAGCTCAGATCCGGAGAAGGTCAAGAATGCTCTGTATTTTCTCCTTTTGGATGAGGGGGTAAAATCAATCTGGGTTAACATATTTGGGGGCATTACAAGATGTGATGATATAGCTTTGGGTTTAGTTGAAGCAGTGAAGGAACTGGGAATAGATTTGCCTCTTGTGGTGAGGTTAATTGGAACAAATGAGGAAGAGGGAAGGAGGATACTTTCCGAATCCGAGCTGGACATACATTCAGTGGGAGATATGGAAGAGGGTGCAAAAACTGCAATCAACTTGAGTAAAGGAAAAGAGTGATGGGCATTTTAGTGTCGAAAGATTCCCGGATTCTTATCCAGGGTATTACTGGTAGGGATGGTTCTTTCCACGCACGACTTATGAAGGAATACGGAACGAATATCGTAGCTGGTATAACTCCAGGTAAAGGAGGAATGAAGATTGATGGTATCCCGGTATTCAATACCGTTTTTGAGGCAGTAGAAAAAACAGGACCAAATGTTTCCGTGATTTTTGTTCCAGCCAGATTTGCTACCAGCGCTATCTTTGAGGCTGCAGATGCTCGGATAGAGCTTATCGCTGTCATTACCGAAGGGATACCAGTTAGAGATATGATATCTGTTTTGAGATTTATTGAAGCAAAGGGCTCTCGGCTTATAGGACCAAATTGCCCTGGCGTTATAACTCCCGGAGAGTGTAAGGTTGGAATCCTGCCTTCCAAAGTTTTTAGGAGGGGTAGAGTTGGTGTAGTTTCCAGGAGTGGGACTCTCACCTATGAGATCGTCTCACATATTACTGCGGCAGGATTTGGTCAGTCAACAGCCTTAGGTATTGGAGGAGATCCTGTTATAGGAACGCGTTTTGTCGATGTACTTGAATTGTTCCGAAACGACCAAGATACAGAAGCGGTGGTTCTAATTGGTGAAATTGGTGGCTCTGACGAGGAGATGGTAGCTCATTATATAAGGGAAACCGATTATCCACTTCCGGTCTTTTCTTTTATTGCTGGAAGGACAGCCCCCAAGGGTAAAAGGATGGGACATGCTGGAGCAATCATCTCGGGTGGTAGCGGAACTGCTTCTGAGAAGATTAAGGCACTAAAAGAGGTGGGTGTTGAAGTTGCCAGGTTACCTTCTGATATAGGAAAATTTTTAAAAGAAGAGTTCAATGAAAAATGAATATAAAATCACAATAAATGAAAAATGGTGTAAGGGGTGTGGTCTGTGCGTTGAATTTTGCCCAAAGGATGTTCTGGAATTAAAGGATGCAAAAGCATGTGTCGTATCACTTGAAAATTGCATTGGTTGCTTAATTTGTGAATATCGCTGTCCGGATTTTGCAATAGAAGTCAATAAAATAGAGGAAGGAGCATTAGTTGGTAGAGAGAAAACTGATAAGCGGTAATTATGCAATTGCTGAAGCCGCAATAAGAGCTGGTTGTCGCTTCTTTGCGGGCTATCCCATAACGCCTTCTTCAGAGATAGCAGAAAGGATGGCAGAACTCCTACCTAAATATGATGGTATTTTCATCCAGATGGAGGATGAGATAGCGAGTATGGGAGCCGTAATTGGTGCATCCCTTACGGGAGCAAAAGCTCTCACTGCAACGAGTGGTCCTGGATTTTCCCTTAAGCAGGAGAATCTTGGATTTGCTATAATGGGAGAGATACCTGTCGTAGTTGTTAATGTTCAAAGGGGTGGTCCCTCAACCGGACTTCCAACGTTCCCCGGACAGCAGGACCTTATGCAGACAAGATGGGGAAGACATGGGGATCAGGAGTTGATAGTCTTTACTCCAGATTCAGTACAAGAAGCATATGAACTCACAATACGATCCTTCAATCTCGCAGAGAAATATAGGACTCCTGTCGTACTCTTGGGAGACGAAGTAGTAAGCCAGATGAAGGAGCAAATCGAGATACCAGAGGAGGTAGAGATCATAGATAGAGAATTTCCAACTGTTGCTCCTGAAGAATATTATCCCTTTGATGGATCAAAGGGTTTAGTCCCCCCACTCGCACCCTACGGGAAAGGGTACAGATTTCATATTACTGGACTCACTCATGATAAGACTGGCTTCCCCACAAGTGATCCGAAAATAGTTCGCAAACAGCTGGAAAGGAAACTCAATAAGATTCGGAAGAATAGGGACGACATAGTAGAGGTAGAGGAGTTTTTGTTAGATAATGCAGAGTATGCGATCTTTGCTCTCGGATCTGTGGCAAGGGCAGCAAAGCAGGCTGTGATCGATCTTAGAGAGGAAAGAATTCCAATAGGTCTACTACGTCCAATAACCCTCTGGCCTTTCTGTGATAAAGAAGTAACTAATCTTGCTAAGAAAGTAAAGAATATCTTTGTTGTTGAGATGAATTATGGCCAAATCGTTGGAGAAGTGGAAAGGTTTGCTAAAAGATATACCGATGTAGATTGGTTTGGCAGAGCAGACGGACGTCTCATCCCACCAAGGGAAATAAAATCATTTATAAAGGAAAAGATCCAATGAAAACTGAAGTAGCAAAGAAATATTTAAGACTTGAAAAGCTACCAACCCTATGGTGCCCCGGATGCGGGCACGGCCTCATACTGTCATCCCTATTGCGTGCCCTCGATTTTCTCAACTTAGAAAGGGATAAGATAGCACTAATATCAGGTATTGGTTGTTCAGGGAGGACGCCTGGATATGTGGATGTTCACTCACTCCATACGACCCATGGCAGAGCGCTTCCTTTCGCTACGGGTATAAAGCTTATGAAACCGGAGTTTAATGTTATAGCCGTGATGGGAGATGGTGATTGCGCTGCTATTGGTGGGAATCATTTCATTCATACAGCGCGAAGGAACATAGATATTACTGCAATTATCTTTAATAATGGTATATACGGAATGACAGGTGGACAGGTCTCGCCCACAACTCCGTATGGCGCTTATGCCAGTACTGCTCCTTATGGACAAATGGAAGAGCCATTTGATATAGTAGAACTCGCCTTAGGAGCCGGGGCGACCTATGTTGCAAGGAGTTCTATTTATGAAATCCCAAAACTTGACAGGATAATAGCCGATGGAATAAAGCATAAAGGTTTCTCAGTAATAGACGTTATAACAGTTTGCCCCGTTACATTTGGGAGGCGCAACGAGTTGACTGAAAATCCAATGATGAATTTGAGGTATATTAGAGATATTACCGTTCCCATGAAAAAAGCCGAGAAGATGAGTGAGAAAGAATTAAAAGGTAAATGGATAACCGGGATATTCAGAGATGTTGATAAACCAAATCTTATAGACCTATATCGCGAATTAAACGAAAGGGTAAAAAGTTCAGCTGTTGGTGAATCTACCATAGAAGGTGTTGAAGAAAGTAAGGAGACAGGATGAGACGTGAGATACAGCTGGTTGGACAGGGAGGTCAGGGTATTAGACTCGCTGGTTCAATACTATCGAGAGCTTTTGGAATCTATGATGAGAAGAATATCGTTGAGACCCATCTCTATGGAGCTGCAGCACGAGGAGGCTTAAGTGAGTCTGAACTTGTCGTATCTGATGAAGAGATATACTATGTTAAGGTAGAGAATCCGGATTTGCTTCTCGCTCTTTCCCAGAGGGCTTACGATGAATATAGCGATTCCGTAAAGGATAGCGGAACGATCTTGGCTGATGAATTCTATGTGAAGAAATACAAGAGGGATGATAATAGGTTAATACTATATCCCCTTACTCGGATCGCTCTTGATACTGCAGGTTCACTAATTGCTGTGAATGTTGTATCACTAGGAGCCCTTAGCGCTCTTGATCCCTTTTTAAGTCCTAAATCTGTAAGAAATGCGATAAAGGATACGATTAAAAAGGAATTTGTTGATAAAAACTTAGCGGCTTTCGATAAAGGCTTTGAACTCGTGGGGGTTGAATGATATTATTCCTGATTCTTTCTTTTTCATTTTCAGATCTTATAGATGATATCACAGATCTATGGAGTGGAATTAACAGGGTGAACGGTCCTACAGGCTTTGAAGTTTTGCAGTTAGATATGGATGCGATGGCGGGTGGGACGGCGGGCAATTACTGGGATGAAGGAACACATGCCTTATTGTTTAATCCTGCGGAGATAATAAGGTTTGATGAAGGTTCTAAATGGAATTCTTCGGTTGTGTTTACTCACAGAAAACTTGCCTGTGATATGAACACTGACTTTTTGGGATACAGTGGATCGATGTGGGGTGGAAAAGTTGGAGTAACCATTCTGGGTTTCTTTTCAGGGGAAATAGACCTTCATGATTTAGTGCCTGGGAATCCAGTTGGCAGTTATTCGGCAGAGGATTTGATAGCAGGATTAACCTATGCAAGAAGATTTGGTAGACTCTCGATTGGCCTCACCGGAAGGTATCTTCATGAAAGAATATTCAGTGAGAGTTATTCCACATATTCCTTTGACTTCGGTATAAGTCGTCAGTTTTTACTTAAAGAAAACAGAGCATTGAGAATGGATGTTGCTTTCTTGCATTTAGGCCCCAAATACTCAAAATGGCGATTCCGTCTTCCAACTACTTGGCGTTTGGGCTTGAAGGCACACATTGGATCCTTTAGGGGTGGTGTCTCTTTGAATAAACCTTTAAATACAGTAATCCAGTACTCCTTAGGCGGAGAATACAAAATAGGATGCCTTAAGTTTCGAGCTGGTAAAAAGTTCAAGAATCCTCTCGAGAAGTATTCTTTAGGATTTGGAATTACAAAGGACAGATTTTCTCTTGATTACTCATATTCACCAAACAATAATAGTTACGGTGATTCTCACATATTTACAGCAACAATTGGACTCTATGAATAAATATCTTGAGTTTGAGAAACCAATTATTGAATTACAGGAAAAGATTGATGAGTTGAAATCCTTTAATGAGGACAAGGGTGGAGGATTGGGGAAAGAGATACAGAAATTAGAAGAGAGGCTTTCTAAGGTAAAAGACGAAATATTTTCCAACCTTACACCCTGGGAAAAGGTTGAGCTTGCACGGCATCCCAATCGTCCATATACGCTTGATTTTGTAAAATATTTATTTAAGGATTGGGTGGAATTACATGGTGACAGGAAATTTGCAGATGATCCCGCAGTTGTCTCTGGCATAGGTAGATTGAAGGGTGTATCCTTTGTGGTTGTTGGACACCAAAGGGGTAGGAAGGTTAGCGAAAAGATAAAAAGGAATTTTGGTATGCCCCATCCCGAGGGTTATAGAAAAGCATTGCGAGTGATGAAATTAGGCGGTAAATTTGGTCTTCCCATAGTAACCTTTATTGATAGTTCAGGAGCGTATCCGGGTATTGGGGCAGAGGAAAGAGGGGTGGCGATGGCAATTGCAGAGAATATGAAAGAGATTACAATGATTCCAGTTCCGATTATAGTTATTATCACGGGGGAGGGTGGAAGTGGGGGAGCTATTGCTATTGCTATTGGAGATAGAATTTATATGCTAAAATTTGCGATCTATTCAGTAATATCTCCCGAAGGATGTGCTTCAATTCTATGGAGGGATCAGAAATATAAAAAGGAAGCAGCAGAAGCACTCAAATTGACACCACTGGATTTAAAGAAATTAAATATCATTGATGGGATCATAAGCGAACCCAGTGGGGGAGCCCATAGTGATCATAAGGAAGCGAGCAGATTAGTGGGGGAAGCGATAATGAAGGCATACAATGAATTAAAGGGTATCCCTCCTTGGGAGCTGATTGATAAAAGGATAGAGAAGTTCGGGGAGATGGGAGTCTTTAAAAAGTTATAATGGCATTGAGTGGAGACCTTAAGGATTTTGAATTAAATGATATCTTCCAGTTCATCCAGTTGGGTGGGAAGGATGGAGCATTACATATAAAAAGTGATAAAGGTGCCAGTGTAATTTATTTTAAGGGTGGTAATATCCTTCATGCTGAAGTAGGTGTTTATGAAGGAACTGATGCCATAAATGTATTACTCACCTGGAACGACGGAACATTTAATTTTATTCCCAATGAAGAGGCCGATAAAGTCACTATAGACTTGCCAGTGCAGAATGTTATTCTTGAGGCAGCAAGACAAATAGATGAATGGAAAAAAATGGAAGATGTTATACCTTCTATTAATGTAGTTGTGGATTTCGTGGGAGAGCCAGATATGGGAGATATTGAACTTCAACCCGCAGAATGGAAAGCACTCTCTTTTATTGACGGTAAAAAGACTGTAAAGGAAATAGCTGACGCGCTCGAGATGAACAGTTTTGAAGTAGCAAAAATCCTTTATAGCTTAGTGCAATCAGGATTAGTAAGAGTTATTAAGGAGAAGAGATTATAAAGAACATGCGTGGGAGTATATATGAAAGTGATTTCGCCCCGGCATTTAAAAAGGATGAAAGGGAGGAACATAAATGAAAACTAAGAATATTTGTATAGCAGGACATGCGAATGCCGGAAAGACCTCACTGGCAGAAGCAATATTATATAAAGCTGGTGTTACGAGTCGGTTGGGGTCAACTGAAAAGGAAACGTCTATTATGGACTATTCGAAATATGAGAAAGAAAGGAAATTTACTGTAAGTTTGTCGGCGGCTTCATTTGAGTACAATGGGCTTGAGATTGATCTAATTGATACACCCGGTTATCTGGATTTCCAGGGAGATATGATATCAGCGCTAAGAGTTGCAGATTCAGTGGTGATTGTAGTTGACGGTGTTTCCGGGATAGAATTCACCACTCTGAATATTATTGAAATCGCTTCTGCCAGAAATATCCCAAGGTTGTTTTTTGTGAACAAGTTAGGAAAAGAGGGCACCGATTTCTTTAAGATATATGAAGCGATCAAAAAAGAGGTAGGAGATGGAGTCCTTCCACTTACTATACCTATTAAAGAAGGGTCAGAAATGAAAGGGGTTATAGACCTTTTGGAACAAAAGGCATATTCGAAAGATAGGGAACTAGATATTCCCCCCTCATTGGTAGATAAAGTTGATGAATATCGTGGATATTTGATCGAATCTCTAGCCGAAGTGGATATGGATCTTATGGAGAAATTCATAGAGGAAGAAGAAATTTCAGGAGAAGACATTAAGAAGGGTTTACATAAAGGGTTCCTGTCGGGTGGAGTGTATCCTGTGATATCAGGTGACGCGGAATCCTTGATGGGTGTTGACTCTCTTCTTAACTATTTCAAAGAGATTTTCCCTAGTCCAGATGAAGCTCCTCTCCCAGAAGGGGTAAAGAGTATTGATGACCCCGCAGTTGCTTATGTATTCAGAACTAAATATGAGCCTCACGTAGGTGAGTTGAATTTTGTGAGGGTATGGAGCGGAAAATTGAAGGTGGGAACATCACTCTTGAATAACACAACCGATTCAGCAGAAAAAATCAACCAGATTTTTAAGTTTGTAGGGAATGAAAGAGAATCTGTTAATGAAATAGGCCCTGGGTCCATTGGGGTTCTTGTGAAACTCAAGGATACAAGCACTTCAGATACCCTTACCGATCCTTCTCATCCTCTAAAAATCGCACCGATCGAATTTCCGAATCCTGTGGCGAAGATCGCAATTGAAGTTGAGAATGAGAAGGACGAAGATAAGGTTTCTAAAGGGCTTTCGAAATTGCGGAAGACAGATCCAACCATCAATTCATACTTTGATGCCGAGGCCAAGCAGCTCATAATAGAATCGATGGGAGAGCAACATATGCAATATATGAAGACATTATTAGAGGAACAATTTGGAGCAGTTGTTATCGAAGAGAAACCCAGAGTACATTACAGGGAGACTATCCAGAAGAAGGCAGAGGGCTGGTCAAAATTTAAGAAACAGACAGGTGGTAGGGGTCAGTACGGAGAGGTTTTTCTTAGAGTAGAACCGCTTGAAAGAGGAGGTGGTGTTGAATTTGTGAGTGCGGTAAAAGGAGGGCATATTCCTTCTAAATTTATTCCATCAGTTGAAACAGGAGTAAGGGATGCTGCAGGTGAGGGATTTTTGGCCGGCTATCTTATAATAGATCTAAGAATAATAGTTTATGATGGTTCTCACCATCCCGTTGATTCCTCGGATAATGCCTTCCAGAGAGCAGGGTCTCTTGCGTTAAAGGATGCGCTTAAAAAGTCAGTCCCATACCTGCTTGAGCCCATTCTTAAGATAAAGGTAGTAATACCGGATGAATATACAGGAGATGTAATGGGTGACCTCAATTCGAGGAGGGGTAGGATATTGGGTGTGGGAACTGAGGGGAAATTCCAGGCAATAAATGCTTATGTGCCAGAACGTGAGATGTTTAAATATTCCAATCAACTCCGCTCAATTACGCAGGGGACAGGGACGTATACCTCGGGATTTGCCTTCTATGAAAGAGCACCTGAGGATATCGCAGAGAAAATCCTAAAGGAAAGTCAAGAGAAAGAAGACTAATGATATTTTTAATTCTCATAGCCCTTTTTGAGGGAGAGTTTCTAAATGTCGGTATAGATGCAGGAAGTTGGGGGAGAGGTTCTACAGGCCTTGTATACCCCATCACACCATATCAGAACCCTGCATCTTTAGTTATATTACCACCAGGTGGTAATCTTACTGGGTCAAAACTCTTCGGAGACCTTGCCAACCTTATAGCAGGAGGAATAAATCTGAAGGGTGAGGATTTTGGCCTTGGTTTTAATTTCGTACTCCATTCAGTAGGCGACATTCATGACACTAGAAATGCCCTAATAGACCTGGATGGTGACGGAGAACTGGATGAGGGTGAAGGACTGGATGAAGATAGGATTACCTACTTTTCCTCTTCTGAAGGAGCTTTAATTGGCTCTTATGCAAGGTGCTTTGGAGGTCTATCGGCTGGAGTGAGTCTTAAATTCATCTACAAGAAAATCAGTGATGAATCGGCCTACGGGACTGGAACTGATGTTGGCGTTATCTTTAATAGGGGTTCATATTCAATAGGAGCTTTAATAAAGGATTTCACTACATCTCCCATTTTCTGGGAGGGGAGGACAGAGCACATTGCTCCTTCTTACCTTCTGGGGCTGGGGATGAAGAGGAAGGTTGCATCAATTGATGTGCTTATGGAACTGGACCTTTTGCAGGATGATTATGGGTTTAACCATCGTCTAGGTGTAGAGGTTGCGATAAATAGATGGCTTTGTATTCGTTTTGGATTTATCAATACACAGCTAACAGCCGGTGTAGGTCTTGCAAGATTACCCATCTCTGTAGATTATGCCACCAATATTCACCCTGAACTACCTTTAAGCCACCGCGTTTCAATATTGTATACCTTTGAATGATATAATTTTAAGGGTTTGAGGGTCTATTTTAGGGGATAGAATTTGGGGATTAGGATTTTAACTTAAATAATTCTTATCCCATTCCCTAAACCCTAAATCCAAAATCCTAACTATTGTCTTCTGTCCTGTTTTATATTTAAGATTAGCATTTATTTGCATTGATATCCCCAGAAAAATCCCAAAAAAACCTTGACAAGATATTTTTTTTCTATATATACAGAAACAAGCTACTAACCCGTAATTAAAAATTCATGAAGAATAATAATATATAAAAGATGGATATTTATTTTTTGCCAAAGGATGAATTAAAAGATTTTATAGAAATTTTAAGAGAAGAGGGAAGAGTATTCTGGACGAGGGAAAGTGAATTAACCTCGAACAGGAAAAGTGTTGGAATAATAAGTATTGAAGAACTTAAAGAGGATTATATAAATGATTATCAAATCCCTGGATTCAGGGCCTATGACAATTTCAAACCCTTCTTGCTTCCTCCCAACTATAAAGTCGCAGAATATCCTGATGAAGAATGGCTGGATATAGAAGATAGTAAGCAAAAAACGGTTCTTTTAGGCCTTAAAGGTTGTGACGTTATCGGTCTTTCTCTGTTAGATAAAGTATTTCTCGAAGATCCTGAATTTGTAGACCCCTTCTATAAGAGAAACAGGGAGTCCCTGATAATCATATCATCAGATTGCAATAGAGTAGGAGAGAGTTGTTTCTGTAGTTTGCTCGGGAATACCCCATACGCTACTTCAGGCTTTGATCTCAATATTTCCGAAGTTTCCGATGGTTATCTTGTGGAGTTAGGCTCTGAAAAAGGGGAGGACATATTGCGTGAGCTTTCCCTTTCCGGAGCTTCCAAAAGGGCAGTTAAAGAAAGAGATAAACGCCGAGGAAAAGTATTAAAGGATTTAAAGGAGCAGAACGCCAGGTTTGAAAAGGCCTTCTCTAATCTTTCAGAAAGGGTGAGTAGAGGCTATGATAGAGAGGAAGGTTGGGCTCTGGGGAGCACCTGCGTTTCCTGCGGGGCGTGCACAAATGTCTGCCCTGTTTGCTATTGCTTTACTCTCTTTGATAGATTTGATAAAGGAGGGGAGAGGTCAAAGCGATTCATGGCCTGGGATTCCTGTCAATATAAAGGATTTTCCCAGATGGCAGGAGGTATGAATCCCAGGTTCCCGGTGATGGAGCGATTCAAAAATAGATACTACCATAAGTTCTTCCGATTTCATGAGCGCTACGGAGTTTATAAGTGCACTGGCTGTGGACGATGCATAGATAACTGTCTTGGTGGTATTGATATGAGGGAAGTTCTGGCTGGTATAAAGGTAGGGGAGAGTGTGAATGTATAACATATACTACCCAAGGGAAGCAGTGGTGACGGATATAAAGGAAGATACGCCAACCATCAAAAATTTCCGTTTTAAATTAAATGGAAAGTTAACCTTTAAGGCTGGTCAGTTTATGCAACTTACTGTTCCTGGCATCGGAGAAGCGCCCTTCACTCCGTCCTCGCATCCTGGTGAAGTAGAGGAGATGGAGATAACCATTCTAAAGACCGGAAGGGTTACTGATGCATTACACGATGAAGTAAAAGTCGGAGGCAGAGTTGGGCTTCGCGGACCCTTTGGGAAGGGTTATCCTCTGGGAAAGTTTAAAAATAGCGAAATACTGATTGTTGGAGGAGGTGTAGGTCTAGCTCCTCTACGGTCCTTGATTTATGCATTGTTTGATCATATCGATGATTTTAAGAAGATTTCGATATGTTATGGAGCAAAGACACCACAGGATCTATGTTTTAGAAATGAATTTGATGAGTGGAAAAATATGCCAAAGACTAGCCTCAACCTCACCATCGATAAGCCGCATCCTGACTGGGATGGGACAGTTGGTCTTGTGCCCTGCCTTTTAGAGGAAGAAGGGATCGGAGTGGATATCAAGAAATCCTATGCGGTTTCCTGTGGTCCACAGATAATGTTAAAATTCGTAACCTTCAAGTTGTTGGAAGTGGGTTTCGAGCCTCGGCAGATATATCTTTCCATGAACAGGAGAATGAGTTGCGGGCTTGGAAAGTGTGGTCGATGCAATATTGGTCCTTATTACCTATGTAAGGATGGACCGGATATGTGTTATGATGATATAAAGGATTATCCCAATGTCTTCGAGTGAAGAGTACAGAACAAAATGTCCATTCTGTTCAGTGCAGGATGATCTCATTTTAAGGAGAGGGAATACTAAAAGTGCATTATTTGGACCAGAGAACCTCTTTGGTTTGTATGTTGATAAGAGAAATGATAGAGGGCTTTGCCCCAGGGGTAATTTTGTTGTGGAGCTCCTCACTTCCCCCTATCGCCTACGAAAGGTGATGCTTAATGGTGAATCTCATGCTGTGGAAGAAGCAATAAAAGAATGTTCTTATAAATTGAAGGAGATTTCAAAAGAGAAGAACGGAGTTGCAATACTTATAAGTGGGAACCATACCCTTGAGGAAGCTTATCTTGCAAAGGAACTGGCAACGAAATTGAATACAGAACTTATTGGACTTTTCCCTTTTGAGGATGAGGCGCTACTTACTGTTAGAAATGATTTCTCCTTTACCGAGATTTCCTCTTCCGATATGATATTTACCGTAGGAGATATTTTCTCGCATTCTCCAACAATGGCAAAACCAATGATTGATGCCAGAAATAAGAAGAGAGGTAATCGTCTCCTTTATCTCGATATAGTTGGTGGTAGGATCAGTCCATTTGCGCAGAGTTATATCATAAAGCCCGGTTATACAGCCTATTTCTTTTCTATTCTTCTTGACTATGTCAAAGGTATGAAAAAGAAAGTAGAATTAGAGAAGACAGGCGTTGGGCTTTCTTCCACTTCTATCGAAGAACTTAAATCATCGCTAAAGAATAGTAAAAATGGTTGGATTCTTTTCTCAAATCTTTATGGCCATTTTAGGAATCCATACTCAGTAGTTACCTTACTCGAAGAAATTGCACACGAGACGGATAATCACTTTGCAGTTATTCCTGTAGGGCAAAATTCTCTCGGGGTTGGCAGAATTATAGGAAAATTGAATAACAAAAAGATTTTAGATGGACTAAAGAATAAGACGATAAAGGGATTAATATCTTTTGGTGGATTACCCACGGAATCTATCCCACACTTTAATGATTACCGGAAGCAATTGAAGTTTATCCTTTCGAGTTCAGTTTTCAGGAAGGACGATTTTCCTGGTTATCTCTTCCCGGCAACCCTTTCTCTTGAAAAACATGGCTCGATAATGTCCCTCGAAGAAGAGATTGTAAGTGTTGGAGAACCTGTTCCTCCAGTTCCTGGAGCAGTAAGTGATGGAGTCTTAATCAGCGAGCTAATAAAGGGTATTACAGGGGAAGAGGTTAAAGCTGAAGTGCTTAAGCTTAATCCAGTGAGAAAGAAGGAAGGAGGCGCTCCTTCTGCACCGCAGGCTCAGGAAGACAAAAGGTTTCCATTTATGCTTGTAGGCGTTGGATTACCTTATCATCATGGGAATGGGGAAATTACCAGGAGAATGATTTGGAATGAAGAGAAAGGTGGTCCCTATCTTTTTCTGAATACCTCACAGTATAAAGAGCTCGGACTTAGTAAGAAGGTGACTGTGGTTACTCCTTATTCTTCCTCTTTGTTTGAAATAGGGAATTTGAATGAATCTTCATATGACATTCCAGAGGATGTCATTGTAGTGCCTGTACACTATCCTGAGTGTATGGAATTATTCCCCTTAGAGGTGGATAGTGACCATATACTATCTCCAGGAGTTGTTAAAGCGAGGTTGGAACAATGAATGGGTTTAAAGAAACAAGGATAGTTCTGGATATAGATAGATGTATTGGCTGTCATGCATGCGACATAGCATGCTATGAGAGCCATAATGATAAGCATAATCTATCCCGAGCACATTTTGATATAACCGTGGATCTACCACTCCATTGTAAACACTGCACAGATGCACCCTGTGTAGCAGTCTGTCCTGTAGAAGCGCTGGAGAAGAGAGAGGATGGGTTGGTTTATCATAATAGTTTTAGATGCATAGGCTGTCTTTCCTGTACATATGCGTGTCCCTTTGGTGTTTTGAAGGCTCTAAGAGTAAGACATATAGTCTCCAAATGTGACCTGTGTTTTGACAGGTTGGAAGAGGGGAGAGAGCCAAGATGTGTAGAGACCTGTACAGCAGGGGCATTAAGTTATATTCCAATCAGCGATAAGGATGAAAAGGAAAGGGATCGTGTGGACGGGAGGATTAAAGCAAAACCCTGGAGAAGATAATGAAATTAGTGGTATATTATCTCATTTATCCTGGTTTTATATTTGCTTCGATTGTTGGGCTTTTGAGTACCTGGTTTGACAGGAAGCTCTCTGCCAGGATACAGTGGCGAGTGGGTCCTCCGTGGTATCAGTCTTTTGCAGATATTGGGAAACTCCTATATAAAGAAGTCATAGTCCCCAGAGAAGCTAACCGTTCAGGATTTGTTCTTGCTCCTCTATTTGGTCTTGCAGCTGTAACACTTGCAGTTACTATACTTGGCGCAGATATAATAGAACAGACTGCAGGTTTTATAGGGGATGTGATTGTAGTCTGGTATCTCTTTGCTATACCAGCAATAGCGTTAGTCTATATTGGCTCAACATCCGGAAATCCTTTGAGTTCCGTCGGTGTGTCACGCGAAATAAAACTTCTGTTATCCTATGATTTGCCAATGGTAATTCTTATAGTAATGGTTGCAGCGAAAACTGGTGGTTTTTCCATCCAGTCTATTACGGAGTGGCAACGAATTAATGGGTCAATCATAGGGCACTGGTATGGGGTTATTGGATTTATAATTGCTATTTTTTGCATCCAGGCAAAACTCGGGAGGGTTCCATTCGACCTTGCTGAAGCAGAAACAGAGTTGGGTTCGGGAATCCTTATGGAGATGTCAGGAGCAGTTTTAGCCGCATATGAGCTGAGTCAGGCTATAGCTCTCTTTGGTTTATCCTTCTTCATAATAATCTTATTCTGGGGGGGTGTATCTGGCGGGATTGGAGTCCTCTGGGCGATACTAAAGTATTTGTTGATAATGGTACTTCTGATACTTTTAAAAAATACTAATCCAAGGGTTAGAATCGACCATGCTATGAAATATTTCTGGGGTTGGATGACAGGTGGTGCAATTATAGCTGGCATACTTGCATATCTGGGAGTATAAATGGATATATTAAAGAAGTCATTCAAGAAATCTATATGGGTTTTTCATCTATCAGCAGCAGCGTGCAATAACTGTGATATTGAGGTCCTGGAGCTTTTAACCCCCCGTTACGATATAGAGCGATTTGGTATAAAGCTTGTTGGCAGTCCTCGTCATGCTGATGCTCTTCTCGTTTGTGGAGCCGTGAATGCGCATTCGAAACCAAGGCTCCTTGAAGTTTATAGGCAGACACCCAAACCCTGCCTGGTTGTTATTTTTGGTTCCTGTGGTTGTTCGTCAGGTATATTCAGGGACAGTTATTCTATTGTTGGACCAGTGGATAAGATTATAAAGGAAGAAGATCCGGATGCTAAGATTGTGTATATACCAGGTTGCCCTCCAAAGCCAGAAGCAATGATAGCTGGTATTATGAAAGGACTGGAGGCTCTCTGATGAATAAGGTGATGGATGATTTGAAAACTGCTTTAGGTAATAAGATAATAGATATGATTCAGCCCAGAGATAATCGAATATACATGAGAGTTGAACCAGAGGATGTATTAGAAGTAATAGAATATTTCTTCTTTGATTATAAATGTAAGTTTTCAACGGCCACTGGTATCGATACAAGGGAGGGGATAGAGATTATCTATCACCTTGCTAGGGAGGATAAGAATATGGTGATAAATGTAAAGACCCTCCTTCCTTACCCAAATCCATGGATGGAATCCATAGGGAAAAAGATACCAGCGTTAAACTGGATAGAAAGAGAATTACATGAAATGCTTGGTATAGAATTCAAAGGGCATCCAGACATGAGGAGACTATTGCTTGCGGATTCATTTCCTCCCGGCAAATATCCCCTCCGCAAGGATTTCAAACACTCAGATGTTCAGGATGGAGATTATGATTACAAAAGGTCTGGAATATGAAAAGGACAATAGTTCCACTCGGCCCTTATCATCCGCTGCTTGAAGAACCCGAACACTTCAAACTCTATGTTGAAGGAGAAAAGGTGGTGGAGGTGGATGTAGAAATAGGATATAATCACAGAGGAATTGAGAAATTATCAGAAACTAAGACCTGGGATCAAGTTACATTCCTGGTTGAACGGATATGCGGAATCTGTTCTACTTCTCATCCCTTTGCCTATACTCTTGCGGTTGAGGATTTAATTGGGTGTGAGGTTCCCAAAAGAGCACAATATATCAGGGTGGTAGTTGGGGAATTGGAAAGGATACATTCTCATCTACTCTGGCTGGGGCTTGCAGGACATTTTATAGGATATAATACAGTGTGGATGTGGGTATGGAAATACAGGGAGACTGTATTAGAGATATGCGAGAAACTCACAGGGAACAGGAATCACTACGCAATGTTTAAACCAGGAGGTGTCCGAAGAGACTTTAGTGATGAACAGATAGAGTATGGAATAAATAGAATCGAAGAGTTGAAAAAGCCCCTTAGAATGTTAACCAACGCAATATTAGATGACCCAGTAATTCACAGGAGATTGAAGGGTGTCGGAGTTCTTTCCTATGAGGATGCAGTCCTCTTTTCTGCATTGGGACCCACATCAAGAGGCTCTGGAGTTCCCTGGGATACAAGAAATGATGAACCCCTTGCAGGTTATAAGGACCTTGAATGGAAGATTATTGTTCAGGAAAGTGGTGATGTATTTTCAAAAACAGTCGTTCGACTCCTTGAGTGTTTTGAATCCATTTCACTTATAAAGCAGGCTCTGGAGAAGATGACTCCCGGTTCCATCGATGCAAGGATAACGGAAGTTCCTCCTGGTGAGGGAGTTGGACGTTATGAGGCTCCTAGAGGAGAAGTAATCCATTATGTGAGGAGTGATGGGTCAAATATGCCTTATAGACATAAGATTCGCGCACCAACATTCAATAATCTTCCAACCTTTAAAGTCTCCTGTGTGGGTGAGACAATAGCAGATGTTGCTCTAATAACAGCCTCCATTGATCCATGCTACTGCTGCACAGAGAGGGTAGGAGTCGTTGATAAATTCGGGAATGAAAGCACTCTTAGGGAAGATGATCTTGTGAAGATAAGTGTAGAGAAGACAGAACGTATTATAAAAGAGTTGGGCAGGACACCAACTTTATTCAAGAAGGGAATCTGATGAGAAATTTACTGCTATATCCAATTCTTATACCTTTTATAGCAGGGCTTTTCACGTTGATAGTCCCACGGGCTAAAAGGTTTAAGCAACTTATAACGATAGCGGTTACTGGTTACCTACTTTACTACGGAATCCGTTTGTTCCTGCTCCCTTCTATTATAGGATCATTCTTCTCGATTGGGTTTAAAGGGTTCAGGGCAGATTTTATACTTAAGGCAGACCATCTCTCAAGCCTTCTCATCCTCTTCACCTATCTGTTTGGGTTCCTTATTTCGATTTATGCTGTCCGTTCTCGTGATTGGGTTCATAGCGGGGATAATCAATATCTAACCTATTTCCTATGGACGCTCGCTGGCGTTTCCGGAGTCTTCCTTTCTGCCAATCTCTTCTTCCTGCTCGTTTTCTGGGAGATGGTAACTGCTGTCTTCTTCCTTTTTATAAATCTCGGAAGAGGCAAATTCACAGCAGAGTCAGCAAGGAAGACTTATGTAATTCTCGGGCTGGCCGACGCAGCTTTTCTTTTTGGCGTCGCATTTATCTGGGCTCATACACACACACTCAATATTGATTCCATTAATATTGATACTGCAGCAGGAGTAACCCAACAGGTTGTATTCTTTGTCTTCATTGCCGCAGCGATTGCAAAAGCAGGAGCATTGCCGCTCCATACCTGGATTCCTGCTATTTCAGAGAACGCCCCAATAACAGTTATGGCATTTATACCCGCTTCCATTGACAAACTTATGGGGATATATCTTCTAGCCTTAACGATGCTTAAACTGTTTACTGTTCAACCTACATTCAGTTTTATTATTATGTTGATAGGTGCACTCACAATTATTATTGCAGTATTTATGGCTCTTATACAGCATGACCTCAGGAAATTGCTTGCCTATCATGCAGTGAGTCAGGTAGGGTATATGGTCTTGGGCATTGCAACGGGCACCATGGTAGGAGTAATTGGTGGCTTATTCCATATGTTGAACAATGCTCTATACAAGAGCGGTCTTTTCCTATGTGCAGGAGCAGTGGAGAAAGAAGCCGGAACTACAGAACTTGAGGAGTTAGGTGGGCTCTATAAGAAGATGCCTCTGGTAGCCATAGGTAATATTATTCTTGCCCTTGCCATTTCCGGTGTTCCCCCACTTAACGGTTTTAGCTCAAAGTGGATGGTCTATCAGGGAGTCCTTCTGGCCGGTCACCCAGTATTTTTAGTGCTTGCTATCTTTGGGAGTGCTCTAACGCTCGCTTCTTTCTTAAAGGTAATATATTCAGTCTATTTTGGCGGTGAATCACCTGCTTTCCATAAAGCTGGAAAGCCCTCCTTTCTGATGAGTATCCCAATTATTATTCTTGCTCTGCTCTGCCTTTTCTTCGGTGTCTTTTCAACTCTACCTGTTAGCAAATTCTTCATGCCCATTAATTTTAAAATATTAGAGGCTGCAAAGCCTGTCGAACTTCTGCAAAACTTAAACTTTACTAACACTTTATGGAATCCCTCGCTTGCAACCACAGCAATCATCTTGGGTTTGGTAATAGGTGTTATAATTTACCTTATTGGCAGAGCTTTTAGATACCGTGAACAACCGATATACACCGGTGGAGAGAGATTTGAACTGGAAGAAAGGAGATTCCCAGGAACAGGATTGTATCTTACAATACTTGAGCTTCCAATTATTGGACAATACTTAAGAGATAGGAATAAAGGGCTTTATGACGGGTACAACATAGTGAAACTTATCGGCTGGGAAGTGATAATTAAAAAACTCAAAAGTTTGCATAATGGTATCCTATCGACCTATCTATCCTGGTGTATATTGGGTTTTATGATAATAATGTTTATTCTTATGGGCAGGTAGGAGAGTGTTATGGAAACTGTAATTATATTACATATACTCCTTGTTTTTATGATAATAGGATCCATAATAACCGTTGAGATAAAGAATATGCTCTCTGCAGTAATTGCCATGGGAGCAGTGGGTTTTGTTTTATCAGTGGCGTTTCTGTTTCTCGGAGCTCCTGATATAGCGATAACCCAGATTATTGTAGAGATTCTGTCACTTATTATACTGATACGTGCTACCATTAATGTGGACAATGTTGCAATAGAAAAGAAGGAAGAAATTATTTTCTCCAATAGAACGACTCTTATATTTATAGGAGTAATACTTGTATTTGCATGGTATGCCTTTCATTCGCTTCCTCCATTTGGAGACCCTAGCATGCGGGTTTCCCAGTTTTACCTCACTCATGGATTAAGAGAAGTTGGCGCAACCAATTTTGTAACCTCAGTGATATTGGATTTCAGGGCATATGATACCTTTGGAGAAGCGATGGTTTTATTTACCTCAATAAGCGGTGCATTTGCGATCCTCAGGCGATGGAAAAAGGAACAACATAAGGACTTCCTCAGGATAGACAGGGAGCACTAAATGAAGATAGATAAGCATACGGGAATGACTTTAATAGTAAAGATGATAACCCGGGTTACGGTGGGTTTCATGCTGGTATTCGGTGGATACATCGTCCTCTTCGGACATATAACACCTGGCGGAGGATTCCCTGGTGGTGTTATGATCGCTCTGGCTTATATCCTCATAACCCTTGCTTATGGAAGAGAATTTGTGGAACACAAGGTATCTGGAGTGACCGCTTCCATAGTGGATGATTTAGGTGCACTCTTATTCTGGACTATGGGTATAATAGGTCTCTATGTCGGAGGGAGATATTTCTTTAATTTCCTTGGGAAAGGTGAACCCTTTAATTTATTCTCTGCAGGCACAATAATAATTAACAATATAGCAATAACCCTTAAGGTTGGAATGAGCCTCTATGCTATCTTCTTAGCACTTGCCATACTCCAAAGAGTAGTGACGGAGGAAGAACCAAAGGAGGATGAAAAATGACTCTTTACTTTCTCGACTTTTTCCTATTGACGGTAGGATTATACGCTTTGATAGCCAAGAGGCACATTGTAAAGAAAATATTAGGGGTGGCAATTATGGAGTATGCCGTAAACTTCTTCCTTATACTTATAGGTTTCAAGAAAGCAGGCATTGCTCCAATTCTAACGAAGGATATGGACATTGCGACCTTCATCCAGACGGCTGTTGATCCGCTTCCTCAAGCACTGGTTCTTACATCTATCGTTATTGGTCTTGGAACACTTGCGCTGATGGTGTCGATTGCGATTCGACTCTACGAAAGATATGGGACATTCGATATGCACGAAATAAACAGGCTTAAGGGATAGCGATGGACACTTTACTTCCATTTTTTGTTGCTATCCCTGTATTCAGTGCCATCTTCATGCTAATCGTGGGAAAATGGGAGAAAAGGATTTTTCCCAGGGTCTGGTCTATAATAACTACTGCCTCCCTCGTTGTTCTACTTATAATTATCTACAATAAGGGGACCATCGTTCACGAAGTGGGAGGATGGAAACCACCTTATGGAATAGTACTCATCAAAGACAATCTATCTATGCTTATGCTTATCATTGTAAATGTTGTTGCATTCCTTACAATCATTTATTCATTCTCATATATCACCCGGTATGAGGATTATCTCAGATTCTTTTCTCTGTTTATGCTGATGTTAGCCGGTATGAATGGAGTGGTCCTCTCGGGGGACCTATTCAATCTGTTTGTATTTCTGGAGATCGCCTCTATTGCATCCTACGCGCTGGTGGGTTATGGAGTCGGTGCAGAGGAGCTTGAAGCTTCCTTTAAGTATCTTATCCTTGGAGTTCTTGCTTCAACCCTGATACTATTCGGAATAGGAATGGTTTATTCTGTGACTGGATCCGTAAATATGGCTGATATTGCAAGATTCCTTATCAATCACCCAGGGAATAGAGCAGTTTTGATGGCTACTGGACTTTTCCTTCTGGGCTTCGGGTTGAAGGCTGGTCTTGTTCCCTTCCACGCTTGGCTTCCGGATGCCCACCCATCTGCACCAGCGCCTATTTCCGCGATGCTCTCGGGGGTTTTGATCAAGGTCCTTGGTATATACGCACTTATAAGGGTGTCCTACCATATTATTGGAATAACACCCCTCGTTTCTCAAATCTTTATCGTTATTGGATGCTTATCTATGGTTCTGGGTGCACTTATGGGATTCGGTCAGGATGATATAAAGCGGCTCTTTGCATTCTCATCGATCAGCCAGATGGGGTATGTGATGGTAGGGATAGGACTGGGTACACCACTGGGCATAATTGGAGCCCTCTTCCATCTCTTAAACCATGCGGGATTCAAATCACTCCTCTTTCTCTCATCCGGTGCTATTGAGGGTGAAACAGGGACAAGGAAGCTCTCTCTGCTTGGGGGATTAAGGGAAAAAATGCCTATTACCTCTACTTCATCTATTGTAGGGGCACTATCAATCTCAGGAGTTCCTCCATTCAATGGGTTCTGGAGTAAGTTGATAATTCTGCTTGCTGCCCTCAAGGCAGGCAACATTCCCGTTGCTGCCATTCTTGTCTTTACAGCTTTCCTTACATTGAGTTACTATCTAAGATTCCAGAAGAATGCAATCTTTGGAGAAGTAAGAAAGAAGGTAGAAGGAGCGAGAGAAGCCCCAATTCCTATGGTTGCACCATTAGTTCTATTTGCGGTGTTCTGCCTTTTTGCAGGAATCTTCAACAATTCGATAATCACTAATATTATAATGCCTGCACAGGAGATTCTACTCGACCAGCAAGCATATATTATGTCAATTCTTGGGAGTATGTAGGAGGGTAGATGAAGAATAGAATAACCCAGTTCATTATATATTTCATCGCTTGGTTGCTCCTCACATGGTCCCTGAACATTCAAGAGGTTTTTGTGGGGTTCATTGTTGCATTAGTTGCAACAATTCTTACAAGGGACCTCTTCCCCGAAGAAATAACAAAATTTCTGAACCCAGTTCGTCTTATGTGGGCAATCCTTTATATTCCTTATCTTATCTTTTACATAATCCTTGCAAATTTTGATGTTGCATATCGTGTACTAAACCCGGGTCTTCCGATAACCCCAGGTATAGTTAAGGTGAAGACCGGGCTCCGAAGCGAACTGGCTAAAACAATCTTAGCAAATTCGATCACGCTTACCCCAGGAACACTCACCGTTGAAGTGGATGAGGATAACTATTATATTCACTGGATAAACATAACGACTGAGGACCCCAAGAGGCAAAAGCAGATTATAATAGATAGATTTGAATGGATGCTCAGGAGGATATTCGAATGATGACATTCTTCTTTATCCTGCTTATCATAGGGGCTTTTATGTGTCTATACCGGATAATGATGGGACCAACACCGCCCGACAGAATGGTCGCTATAGATATCTTAGGGATTTTAGTGGTTGGAGTCTGTGCACTCTATGCTGTGCAAACCGGGGAGGGTTTCTATCTCTATATAGCTATCGCGTGGTCAATACTCTCATTTGTAGGAACACTTGCGCTAGCCAAATTCCTTGAAGGGAAGAGTTTCGATGAGTAATCCGGTTGGGATATTCTTGATAGTAGTGGGGGTAATCTTCGATCTCCTTGGCTGTCTTGGATTGATAAGGTTACCAGATGTATATAACAGGTTGCAGGCTGCAACGAAGTCAGTCACCCTCGGAACCTGTATGATTCTCTTCGGTGTTTTTCTTGAGTTCGGATTCACCTCCGGCGGCATTAAAGCACTTATATGTATATTTTTTGTCTTACTTACTTCCCCAACCGCTGCTCATGCGCTATCAAGGGGTTCTCATATCAGTGGTTTTAAACTCTGGGAGGGGAGCAAAATGGATCAGTTAGAAGAGGATAAGGGAGAATAAAATGGCAATTAGAAAACCAAAGATAAGAGAATTAGGGGAGGCCATACGAGCAATTGTTAAGGGACCCTTTACTACAAGGTTCCCCTTTGAAGAGCCCGAGATAATACCGGAGTTCCGTGGCTTTCCAAAGTTTATAGAAGAGGAGTGTGTAAGATGTGGAGCCTGCGCCGAGGTATGCCCCGCCGATGCAATCGAGGTAGAAGAGATAGAAAAAGATGGGAAGTTGTTCAGGCGAGTGCGTTTTCGATATGACATATGTATACTCTGCGGGCAATGTGGAGCTCTCTGTACAACGGGCAAGGGTATCGAGTATACCCACGAGTATGAGAAGAACACATTTGACAAAAGTGAAGTAACCTGCGAAATAGAAGATGAACTTGTTCTATGTGAGAAGTGCGGAAAGCCAATAACCACAAAAAAACATCTTCAGTGGATTGCCGATAAGATTGGTGAAAAAGCCTATAGTAATCCCACCCTTGTTCTTTTCAAACTCAGGGAGATGTGCCTGGTCTCGGAATATGTAGGTTCCGAAGAGCCAGAAGAAATACTCAGGGAGGATATCTACAAGATTCTCTGTCCTGATTGTAGAAGGGCAGCATACATGAAGGAGAACTTCCTGTAAAAATTAGGACGCAGATTTACACAGATAATCACAGACTTTTATAATAATATAATAATTTTATTTAATTAGCTGTTAGCTGAACGCTGATTGCAGTTAGCTTAAATAATTATGTCCTGGAAAGAAGAATTAGAAAATTACATAGATAATAATACTGTTATACTGGGTATCGGTTCAGAGTTAAAATCCGATGATCGTGTAGGGATTAATATTGCAAAAGCCCTTAAGAAGATGGGAAATTATAATGTTATTGTAGCAGGTCCCACACCTGAACACTGGATGGGTTATATAGCAAATACAGGTTATGCGAAGGTCCTTATAGTTGATGCCGTGGTGTTCGGTGGAAGTCCGGGAGAGATTCGGGTTTTTGATATAAAGGAGATAAGCAAGCGATTCGGTTTGACACACTCTTCTTCACTTCATCTCTTTGCTGACTTCCTGGCTAAAGAGGGAAAAGTGCAAAGTGTTAGAATTCTGGCAATCGAACCTGAGTCACTCGAGCTTGGAACCGAGCTCTCCCCTATGGTAAAAGATGCAGCAGATAAAATAAATCATTTTCTTGAGAACCTATCATCGCTTTCTGACTAAGAACCAGACCTAACCCCATTTAACCTGCTCCATGTGCTTTTTATATTCTCCTCCGTATTCTTTAAGCAAATCCTTTTCTTCAAAGCAAGTGATACCCCTAATAAGAATCCGCGTAATTGGTTTTGGTGGTCTCCTTTCAACTTTGTTTTGCATGCAATGTAGGCTTAGTACCCTATATAGTTATCAAATAACCAACTAGATAGATGCCTATCCATAGAATAGGATTGGTCCAAAAATTATTTGACATTTTGATTACCTCTTTAAAACGATCTATGCACTCGATACTTGAAATAAATCAAGTTGGATGGGACTTGGCAAATATCTTAAAGCTCTCAAATTCAAAGAACAATGATGTCATTCATTCGTTTTTCGTTCAAAGTTTACTTCCTTAAGGTACTTCGAATGTCAAAGTTGCTGTGTAGTGAAGTTCATTGCACTCATCTTTCATGTTATCTGGAGCAGGCATCTTCTTCTCTGTCTTCACCAACCATTGCCCCCAATGTGTGAGTCTTATCATTGCGATTCCTTCAGCGTCTGTAGAAGTGGCATAAGCAAAGTCGTCACCAGTCGAAAAACCATTGTAAGTTGCAAATACCTTACAGAAGCTCGCTGGTTTTCCATTAAATAGCACCTGGATAGGCAAAAAATGTCCACCACATCCGTGAAGTTTGTAAGGATTCTCCAAAGGGACTATCTCCAACTTATGCCCTACTGGTTTTGAAAAAAGACCTTCTGAACCCTCACCAACATTTATTAGGGTTTTGGTGTACTGTTCGTAATACAGGCTCAAAATAATCCCCTTTAACCCTGTCTTGGGACCTAATTTATGGTGAACCTCTCCCTTTTCGACATACATAGTATAGAATCCAGGCTCTAATATAGAAGCAACTATATATTCCCCTTCATCTTTGAAACTTATGGTAGTGGCAAGAAATCCACCGGGATTGGGAGTTAAAGGTTCTTTCCTGCCATCTGGACCAATTAAAGAGAATTCCTGTAGGTGTTCTACTGGAAGAAAATCGTCAACCGGATACCGATGACCATAACCAAAGTAAACCTTTGTTGCTGCTCCATATTTTGGATAAATTTCAGGATAAAAATCTGTCACATTCAGCCACATCGTGTGGGATTGTACAACTAAAGGTAAGAATAAAGAAAATCCCACCATAAAACCTAAACTACGCAGTTTTTTGAAACTTCTCATACAAACCTCCTTTTTACACTTTTTATTTAAAATTTACCCTTAATCCCGCTTTATATGTGCGCTCGCAGTGCTCATCTCTATAAATCCATCTATCCTTGTACTCTATTCCAAAGAGATTGTTTACGGAAAAGAATAAAGCGGTTTTCTCGAAAAAAGTCTTGTTAATTCGTAGATGTGTTAAGAAATACGAGGATAACTCATTCTCATTTTCGGGGTCCTCAAACTGACTTCCAATATATTCTTCCAGCAGAATGAGGCTTAATCCAAGTTTCTTATATAGATAACTTGCTTCTATATTCACTCTATGATGAGGCCTATAAGTGAGCTCATATCCTGTCTCCTTATCTTTTGTTACTAAGAACTGGTATTTTATTTTACCGGTGAGCCCTTCTATAAAAATTCTACTGCTTATCTCTATTTCCGCACCCTCCGTATACGTTTTTCCAATGTTCCTGTACGAATAGGTGCTGTCATTAATTAACTCACCTTCAATCATATCTTTAAGATCGTGTCTAAAGAAAGAAATACTTGCACGAATGTGATTTATATGAGTCCCTAATTCCAGATTATAACCAGTTGAGTTTTCGGGCTTGAGTTCTGGATTACCTGTTATCCAAAATCCGTTTCCACCAGCATGCCAGCTTTTTCTATAAAGATGTTTAAATGATGGCGTCTTAAAAGCATTTCCAACTGATGCCCGGATGAAAAGCCACTCAATTGGTTCATATCTAACTGCTATCTTGGGGTTAAAGGAACTTCCCCAACGCTCGTGATAATCTAACCTTCCTGCAAGAAGAAAAGTTAATGGTTTGAGAACCATCTCATCCTGCAGATAAAAACTCCCCATGGACTGGGTTTCCGAACCAGTGAAATCGTCTCCTTCTATTTTCTCATACAGCCCTTCTAATCCAGCAATTGTAAAATTTTTCTTAAATACTGCTCCCTTCCATCGTAGTTCAATGCGATTATTCTCCCCATCTGTTATTGAAACCTCCTCTGCGCCTCCAACCCTCGTCTCATCATGGAAATCCTCACGATTCCCTTTGACTTCAATAGTAGAGAAGCTTGGAAGCCCGATTTTACCGTTTAAGATGAAATTAAGTGCCCTTTCCTCGCGATTGCAGAGTTTTGCATGATGAACTCTCCCCACGATATTTAATTCATTCCTAAAATCCGGCTTATATCCTAACTTTAGAATACCATTCTCTGATTCATGCCAACTCATCCTATCTCTTCCTTCTGTCCTGTTTATATCACCTGAGATTTGATAGTTGAATTTTCTCAGGGCTCCTCCGTGAGTTAAAGAAAGCATCTTATCATCATAGCTTCCATATGAAACTGTTCCATTCAGAAAAGGCTTCTCTCCTTGCTTTTTAGTTATTATATTACAAACCCCACCCATAGCATCACTTCCATAGAGAACAGAAGTAGGACCTTTTACTACCTCAATTCTCTCAACCATATCCGTAGAGATTTGAGTTAGGGGAAATCGACCGCTGACCCTTTCTCCATCCAAAAGTATTAATGAATACGTTGAAGGTAACCCTTGAATCTGTAATTCATCATTTGCCATGGAAGTAAAGCTCGTATTGAAATAAATGCCAGTAAGATAATCCATCGATTCTCCAACATTCAAAGCATTATATCTATTGATATCTTTCTCACCTATCATCACAATTGGAACAGGCGATTCATCAATCAGGTGTTTTGTCTTGGTTCCAGTAACAACTATCCCACCCATAGAAATTTCTGATTCCTTTAGCTTGAAATCGACTTTTATCCATTGATCTGGGTATACCTCTATTACCTGACTTTCCTTTCTGAACCCCATTAATGTAGCTACAATCTCATACTTTCCAGCTTTAACATCAGTGATGTAGTATCTCCCCTGTGGGTCCGTAGCAGATCCCAGGCCAGTTCCCTTAAGAAAGACATTGACATTAAACAAGGGTTTTTGCGTCTCAATATCAACGACCCTACCCTCAATACCTCCAGAAGGCATTGATAACGCACTATATGGAAGAATATACAGAATGCTAACCATCACCAGGAAATTAATTTTCCTCATCGTAACTCCTTTTCATTTATTTGAGGGAGTGGGGCAGAGAATACTCCGCCCCATATCCACTCACTAAAAGTTTCGACTGCCATCAGGCTGATATACATACTTGAAGGTAATGTATCCACTATGCCTGTTCTGCTGTGCATCGTAATAGTAGTAATCTAGAATTTGTACCTTTGCATATTTACCTTCAGCACTCTTAACTACAAAGACTGTATCCTTTGCATAAAAGGTGGGTGGCATACCTGCCATGGTGTACCAATCAGTAAGTACAGGGTTGCAGCTATGCTCATAATCACCCGAATGTCCAGTAAAAGTCATTATTGTATCTATCACATATCCGATTTCTGGAGCCTCATCATATGAATCAAAATCTACATTACCTACATTTACTGCACCACCCTCCCCAACTCCACTGGTGCCGCTGTTCGTCCCAATCCTGTATCTCTGAAACTTTAGGTCCCAATCAAGAGAGTTTTCTGGATCAGAAGGCCTAACAGTATCGCCTTCGTCAAAACT
The DNA here is from genome assembly GCA_964476585.1 of uncultured bacterium. Lineage (GTDB taxonomy): Bacteria > Hydrothermota > UBA3072 > UBA3072 > UBA3072 > CAYZBF01. Next base: position 45,317 of record CAYZBF010000011.1, read on the forward strand.
AAAATATGCCCAAATACTATCTACACTACTTGAAGCATCTACCATAAACTCAATTACTCCAGGGGCTGGCCCCGTTTTATCCTTACAACCCCAGAAGAAGGACCCGAATGCGACGAGAACCATGATTATAGCTACCTTTTTAAACATCCTACCTCCTTTTTGCTTTACTTCAGGAAATTACAAGGTCAAAACAATTCCTAAGATTTACTCCTCGCCTTGCTCGGGGAGCAAATCTATAGCTGCTTTTTATGCTATTCAATAAGCGCATCCCTTCTTGATTAAATGTGATTGAGATGCAATTGCAATAACACCGCAAAAAAAGAGTAATAATTTCATTTTCATGCTAAAATTAAATTTAGCAGTCCTCCAACTATTTTTCATCTCTTTTCTATCCTTACCTCGACCATCGAAACTTTTTCACTCATCTATCCCTCCTGTATTAGAATTGAGACTCAGTTGCAATTAATTTACAAAAAAATTTATTGACAATCTTTGCAATATCCTTTAATTCCGAATCTATGTTCCAGGGGCTTAAAGCCATATTTTTTACAAATTTCTTCTTTCAGCTTTTCTATTCTATCGTCGCTAAATTCAATAATCTTGCCACATTTGATACAGACCATATGGTCATGATGTTTATGGCCATAGGTATGTTCATAGTAAATTCGATCCTGGCACCTCATCGCCTCACTGACCAGCATGCTATCAATAAGCAAAGGAAGTGTTCTGTAAATAGTGGCACGAGAGATATGCTCTTTCTTTTGGTATAATCTCTGGAATAGAGACTCAACATCAAAGTGTTCATGCCTGGCAAATACCTCTTCAATGATTAGCTCTCGCTCGTGTGTAAATTTTAATCCCTTTTTATTTAGATAATTCCTAAATATAACTCTTTCAGTTTCCATAGTTGCAACTGAACCTCATTTTCAATCATAATAAAAAAATCTATTTTGTCAAGTACTTTTTGGATATCTTGTTTGCAATCGAACCTGAATCACTAAAACTCGGGACAGAACTCACCCCTTCTGTGAAAAAGGTAGCAGATAGAATAATTCTTTTTTTTAGAGAAATGACTAATCTTTCCAATGACATAGATTCCTGTTTGAATGATTGATATAGGGGTGAACTGCGTTCATCTTGTTAAGCAAAGTCTCAGAAATTGTTTGGGTTGTTGAGAAACCGTCTTATTTATAATTTTTCTCAATTTTCTATCTCAAATAAATCAAGAATAAAAGCATATTCAAAAGCAATGTCCTTTAAGTAGTCATATCTGCCTGACAAGCCAAAATGTCACGTTCCGATATTGGTTTTGAGCAGCAAAAGGTTATCATCTGTTTCCAAGGCTCTTAATTTTGCGGTCCATTTGGCCGGCTCCCAATACTGCACCCTCGGATCATTTAGGCTTGCAGTAATCAACATGTTAAGATAATCTTTAGCTTCCACTGTCTATTCCATCTTTATAAATATGGAAATAGTCCCAAGTATCTGCCCGTTATCTTTTGCTCGTAGCTTATCTAATTTCCGATTAATTCAAATATCTTTGCCTTCAGTGCCTTGATATCTAATGGCTTTGGGAAAAAGGCTGCGACATCTGAAGTTTTCACTACAAAGTCATCTTCCATTAGCCGATATGCCGTGCATATAACTATAGGAATTTTTTTATTTGTTTCTCTTATTTGCTCAATTGCATCAAGGCCATGTGTACCGGGCATTTTTATATCCATAATCACTAAATCGAATGGCTCTTGGCTAAACTTTTTTAATGCCTCCTGACCATTTGATGCCCCAACGCAATCATAAGAATCTCCTAATGTTTCTTTAATTAGCAGTCTAATGGATTCCTCATCATCGCAAACAAGTACCCTCTTTTTTTTACTTTCTTGCTTATTTTCCCATTCATTCATTTCTTTCCTCCTTCTCTTTCGGTAGATATACGCGAGAGGTTGTCCCCACACCTTCTTCACTTTCTATTTCAATCTTTCCCTTTTGTTCTTCGAGTATCTTCTTTACGATTGCCAGGCCGAGTCCTGTTCCTCTGGGTTTGGTTGTGAAGAATGGTGTAAAAAGCTTCTTTAGATATTCTTCTTGTATTCCTTTACCATTATCAGTAATTTCAGTGGTAAGCCAATTCTCGCCGTAAGAAAAATTGATTTGAAGTACACCTTTTTCATTCATTGCCTCGATACTATTGGTTATAAGATTGACGAATATTCTACGTATTGACTCGGGTTCTCCTTTGATTATTGGATATTCATCACTATTTATTTTAGTTTCTACATCGAAATTCTTGACAATGTCTTCAATCAAGACCCGTAGATTGATTTCTTTTAATTGTGTTTGTTTTTTCTTATCTCTTGCAAAGGCTAATATGTCATCAATGATATTATCTATCCTTTGCGTTCCTTTGTGGATTTCAGAACAGTAGAGGACTATTTTCTCCTCTTTTTTAGTATTTGTGAGCAGTTCGGCGAATCCGTGAATGACAGCCAGAGGATTTCGAATCTCATGTGCTACCCAACTCGCCATCTTACCGAGATATGAGAGTCTTTCTGCTTGGTTCAATTTTTCTTTCAATGCCTTTAATTCAGACAGGTCTTTAAAAATTGCTACACAGCCTAAAAGTTTTTCTTTTAGACCTGTAATTGGGGAGATGGAGAGTCCGATAGGAATGTTTTCATTGTTTTTATTTTGTATTGCGACTTCTTCACTTAATAAAGAGGCTCCTGAATTCATTGACTCTTCCATCTTCTGCCACAAAGCATTTATACCATGGATATTCTTAATATCATTCCCAACTGCATCCTCTTTTTTTAAGCCAAGTGCCCTTTCCGCCGCTGGGTTAAGAGTAGTAATGATACCATCCTTGCTCGCGGCTATCACGCCACTTGGTACACTGCTAATTACCTTCTCGATATACTCTCTTAGTTCGATTTCTTTTGCTACCACCCTCCTTACTTCTTTTTTTAATTCACGATTAAATCGCTCAAGGTCTTCTTTTTCTCGTAATTCAATTCGTGTGGACTCTGCCCAGTAACTACTTATTAATGCTAGAATACAGAAAAAAGGAATTCTTATTAAAAAGGCTGATTCAAACAAGGAAACACCAGGGTTTGACCTGTAGACCATCCATCCATAGATGAGGCTTGCAACAATTGCAATCGGTATGCTGCCACCAATGTTCTGACCAACCGAGGCAACAAATATTACAAGAAAATAGATTAGATAGAAGTCGTTTTCTATTCCCTGGGTAAAATATATTGCTAAAGATATGGTGATAATATCGAATAAAAAGATGAAGAACGAAACGATGGGTTTGGTAAAATGCTTTTCGGATATACGATATAAAATGAAATTCGAGATGAAGTAAATAAGGGCGATCGCGTAACCCGGTTCCCAGATATTCAAACCCTTCTTTGAGTACGTCATTAATAGAATTGTTGATAGAATTAGAAAGAAACGTAAGAATAGTAATTTTCGCTTTTTCGTTACTCCTCCTCTTTTACAAAGGATCCGTTTCCTTGAAAACATTTAGAAGAGCCAAAATAATTTGCTTTGAATCCTTTATGGTAAAGCACACTGGTGCGTACATTAGATTGCCAATTAATTATAAAAACTGATCTAAAATTTACTTTCTTAATAATAATACAATATAATGTTATAAAAAAATACTAAAAGGTCAAGTCCTCCAAGTCGCAATTCACCCATATACTCATCTACCTATATACTTATTTGCCCATCTCTTTGCGTCTCTGCGAGAGATTTATGAATCGAATTTCAGCATATCCTTGGGAGTTGCTCACCGGTTAGCATATCTATAATCCTCATCCCACCTACTATGGTCTCAAAGACAACTTTTCCTTGGTTCTCTTGTGTTATCTCGCCGATAATCGATGCCTTCTTACCCAGGGGGTGCTTTTTCATCTCACGAAGGACAGAATCCGCTGTATCGGTGGATACAACGATTAAGGCCTTACCCTCATTGGCAAGATACAAAGGATCAAAACCAAGAATCTCACAGAATGCACTCACTTCATCAGTAATTGGAATATCTCCTTCGTGAATCCCGATTCCGTAATTCTTATTCTCTGAAATTTCATTTAAAACGGTGGCTAATCCTCCTCTTGTCGGGTCCCTCATAAACTTAATCCCTCCAATTGGAAGGATATTACTAATTAGATCCCAGAGAGGAGCACAGTCGCTTTTTATGCTTGTTTGGAAATCCTCTCTGGCACTCATAACGGAAAGAGCATGTTCTCCTACAGAACCATTTATGAGGATTTTATCTCCTATTTCGATTTTAGAAAGAGAGATGTCCACTCCTTCGGCTATAATACCGATACCTGTGGTATTGATAAAAAGTTTATCTGCCATGCCTCTTCCCACTACTTTTGTATCGCCTGTTACAATTTTTACGTTTGTTTTTTCTCCTGCAGTTGCCATTGAGGTTGTAATCCTATCGAGGATATCGTAATCAAGTCCTTCCTCTATGATAAAAGAACAGGAGATATAAAGAGGTTTTGCCCCCATAACAGATAGATCGTTTACTGTTCCGTATATCGCAAGCTCTCCAATGTCACCACCGGGAAAGAATATGGGATTAACTACATAGGAATCGGTTGTAAAACAGAGTCTGTTATCACCGGTTGGGGATAAGACTGCAGAGTCATCAAGCTCATCCAGTATTTTATTATTGAATTTTTTTACAATGAGGTTTTTTATGAGGAGGTGCATAGCCTTGCCGCCACTTCCGTGGGAAAGTAATATCCTTTTCAATCTTCTATCTCCAGACTTTTTATAATGCAATCATCTCCTTCTATTACTTTCAGGTCATGACTCTCGCATTTTGGACACTTAAGTATAGGGAAATAATGGTCCATGCCAGTTGTTTCGAGTCCTCCCTTATAACCACAAATGTTACACTGGATTACTCCCGAAATTCTATTTAAAACAACCTCGGTTGACTTCCCTAATTCAGTTTGAGAAAGCATCATCTCAAGCCAGAATCTTATCTGTTCTTCCTCAAGGAGTGTGAGTTCACCCAGCTCTATTTCAAGACGCGTGATTTCCTTTGCGCCCTCTTTCTCTGCTACTTCTGTGACTTTTTCTACAATATTTTTTACAGTTGAAAACTCATGCATTGAATTAGCTTATCAACTCCTTCTCCGGTTATTCCATTTATTCCAAATATAGGGGCATCAGGGTTGATTTCCTTTAGATCTTCTTTCAATTGCTCGACTGACACATTCATGGCTTCCTGGAGGTCAATCTTATTTATAGCAACGTATGAAACCCGCTGAAACATATAAGGATGTTTTTTTATCATATAAGGTCCTTCGGTTACAGAGGTAACTACTATCTCCTTATGCACTCCGAGGGGAACCGCAGCAGGGCATATAAGGTTCCCAACGTTTTCAATGAAAAGGATATCAATATTATCCAGAGGCAGATTCAGAATTGCCTTTCTAACCAAACCCGGGTCGAGGTGACATACCCTCCCTGTATGTGCCTGCACCACAGGAATGTGTTCTTCTTCGATTCTCTTAGCATCAAATTCTGTTGTTAGATCTCCTGCTACCATGCCTATTTTATACCTGTTCTTTAGTTTTCTAACCAACCATTTTATAAGAGAGGTTTTTCCAGAACCTACAGAACCCATTACATCAAACGCAATTATACCCTTTTCATCTAAGAGTTTTTTATTCTCTTTTGCAAGCTCTTTTCCCTTCTTTAGAGCGGATTCTTCAATTTCAACTATCTTCATATTTACTCCCATTTTATAACAGATACTGTTATAAACATTGAAGAATGAAAATTGCAAATTGCAAAATGCAGAATTATTTCCTCTTCTTTGCTGTAATTACCGATTTTGCCACAATCTTAACCAATCCTTCTTCTTCATAATTAGCGCCAGCTGACGTTCCAGATCTCATTAATTGGTTGGCGATATTTCTACCAACTTGATTTATATTGAGCTTACTGGCAGTTTGAAGAATATTTACACCAGAGTTTAAAAACCGTTCTGATATGATGTTACTCTTTTCTATCATTTTTCAATTTGCATTTTATTCTTAAGGCATTCTATTGATTGCAATTTGCGAAGGACTTGGTGCCAAAGAAAGCGTCTCGGAGGGCGAACGGGCATGGTTCGCGAGATTTTAATCTCGAGAGAGTGAGCCCGAGAGCCGAGTGGCAATTTCCTCGCCCCATGGAATAATATACTAAGCATGATTCTTAAGTATTCCACAGGGCGAGCCGGGAAAATTGACCACGTCTTTCTGTGTACCAAATCCGAGCATTAATAACTTCTTCCATATTTGTAATACGCAGCACAGGTGCCCTCCGATGATACCATACATGGTCCAACAGGGTTTTCTGGAGTACAAACTTTGCCGAATAAAGAGCACTCGTTTGGAGTCTTTACTCCTCTTAAGATTTCACCGCAGATACATCCTGGATGTTCCTTTGTTTCTTCAACCATAGCCTTGATATTTTTATTCGCATCAAAATCGGAAAATGCATCTTTTATAAAAAAACCACTTTTCGGGATTATGCCCATTCCTCTCCACTGGGAATCTCCAATCCTGAATACTTCATCCATAAGAGAGAGAGCCCTCCTGTTGCCTTCTTCTTTTACTGCTCTCGTATACGCTATTTCGACTTTTGCCTTTTTCCCATCGACTATCTGTGTAAGAAGCATGAGAATCCCTTCGAGCAGATCCACCGGTTCAAAGCCCGTTATTACTGAAGGCACACCATATTTTTTTGCCACAGGTTGATAAGGCTCTGCTCCTATTATGGTGCTAACATGTCCAGGGCATATAAATCCGTCAATGTTGACCTCTTTACTTTTGAGAAGTGCAATCATTGCAGGTGGTATCAGTTTGTGTCCCGAGAGCACAAAAAGATTGGAAAGGCCTTCTTCTTTTGCTTCTAATATGGTGGATGCTACTAAGGGTGCGGTGGTCTCAAATCCTACACCGAGGAAGATTATCTTTTTGTTAGGGTTTTCCCTTGCAATCTTTATGCTGTCAAGGGGGGAGTAAACAACCCTTATATCACCACTCCTTGCTTTTTCCTCTTCGAGTGACGAACTCGAACCCGGAACCTTCATCATATCACCAAAAGTGGTTATGATTGTATCTGGGAGTCTGCTGTTCGCAATAGCTTTGTCAAGATAGTGATTGGGTGTAACACAGACAGGACATCCGGGTCCCGAGAGAAGAGTGATATTAGAAGGTAATAAACTTCTTATGCCAGCCCTGAAGATTGAAGTTGTATGCGTTCCGCATACCTCCATCAGGGTGATTTTTTGTTTTTTCTCTTTAACAGTTTGTAGAATCTTTTCGACAAGATATTGTGATACCTTTTTATCTCTGAATTCATCTATATATTTCATTTTTACGATTCCGTCATTGCGAACTCATCTTTCCACCTGACCCAAGTGAAGCAATCTTATGGTTAATACTTGGTGAGTTTCAAAATTGCCCGCGTCTTTCCGTATGTTAAGTCTGAATCTAATTTCTGTTTGGGTTCAGGTACACTATTTAGCATTATCTAAACTCTCTATCTCTTCCCATATTTTAAGTGTCTCTTGTGCTTCTTCTTCATCCAATCTCTGGATTGCAAAACCAGCATGGATAATAAGGTAATCACCTATCTTTGCTTCTTCGAGGAGTTTTAAGCTTATCTCTTTCTTTACCCCGGATAATTCTACTACTCCTTTATCGCCTTCAATTTTTATTAGTTTCATGGGAACTGCTAAACACATAACCCCTCCCTTATTGCCACTGAGACACGGAGTACACAGAGTTTTTTTTATTGATTATGATCATTTCTTTATTTTTTTCTCCGTGTTCTCTGAGTCTCTGTGGCTAACTCTTTTCGATGCTATTGCAACCTGGCCGACACTAATCCCGCCATCATTAGGCGGAATATGGGTATGATTATACACCTTGAAGCCTGCTTCAGAGAGTCTTTTAGTTGTAAGGTTTCTGAGGAACAGGTTTTGAAATACTCCACCAGATAGAGCAACTTCTTTTAAATTCGTCTCTTCCCTTATTAACTTGGAGACTTTCACTATCACCGCAACCAACCCTCTATGGAATTTGCTGGATATCCTTGATGCGTCAACCGAATTCATTAGGTCATTGACTATTGAACGTATTAGGGGGGTAGGGTCTATAATGTAAATCTTTCCTTCCTTTTTAATCTCAAAATTATATGAGCCTTCCTCATCTTCATCCATAATCATTTCTAATTCAATTGCAGCCTCTGCGAAATAGGTTATTTCGTCTCTTCCACCGATGAGCGAAGAGACAGCATCAAAGAGCCTACCCATACTTGAGGTTTTTGGTGCGTTAATTTCTCGATCGATCATAATCTTAAGTATCTTCCATTTCTTTAAATCCAACCTTCTTGTAAATCCTATATCAAGATTGAGGAAATCTTCACCCATCTTGTCATAGAGGTATGTAGCTGCCATTCTCCATGGTTCCCTTACTGCTTTCTCCCCACCGGGAAGCGGAACATATTTTAGATGTGCCATTCTTCTATAACCTTTTAGGTCTGCTAAAAGGAATTCACTTCCCCATATTGCCTCATCTTCTCCATAACCAGTTCCATCCCATGCTATTCCTATTACCTCTCTATCGACCTCATTATCAACAAGACAAGATGCTATATGAGCATGGTGATGCTGAACTTCAACAAGAAGCTTATTGTTGTCCTTTGCCCACACTTTTCCGAATTGCGTAGAATAATAAGTTGGGTGTTTATCCACTACAATAATTTCAGGATTGAGATCGAATAGGCTGACGAAATGTTCTATGCCCCTTTCGTAGCTCTCTTGTGCTTTTAACGTTTCAAGGTGTCCTAAATGATGACTCACAAAGATTTCATTTCCTCTTGCAAGGGAGAATGTATTCCTGAGATGAGCACCGCATCCAAGAATGGGGTTTTTAAAATCTATAGGACTCGTTATAGGCTCAGGAACATAGCCCCTGGAGCGCCTTATCATGAGAGGATTACTACGAGGAGAGGGAATCCTGAGTACAGAATCATCAGCCTGTATATGTATATCACGGTTATGTCGTAGGAAGTAATCTGCTATATCTCCCAAAGATGAGAGGGCCTCTTTGTTTTTGAATATAATAGGGTCTTCTTTTCTGTTTCCCGATGTCATTATAAGCACCTCTAAATCTTCCGTCTTCTGTAAAAGAAGAATATGAAGGGGTGTGTAAGGTAGCATAAAACCTATGAATCTATTATTGGGTGATATTTCATTTGACAGGAGACATCCTTCTTTCTTCCTTAAAATGAATATTGGAGCTCTGGGGCTTTCCAACAACTCTTTTTCTTTTTTTGAAAGATAAACATATTTTCTCACCACTTCAGCATCCCTTGCCATTAGTGCAAATGGTTTGTGGGGGCGCTTTTTCCTGCTCCGAAGAAGTTTTACCGCTTCTTCATTTGTTGCATCGCAAGCTATGTGGAATCCTCCCAGACCTTTTATTCCTACAATCCTTCCTTCTTTTAGTAGTTCTGCGGTTTTGCTTATCGGGTCCCCTTTAATCTCCGTCCCTTTTCGATTCACCAGTTTCACCTCCGGTCCGCAAATAGGGCATGCATCTGGTTGGGCATGGAAGCGGCGATCATTTGGGTTTTCATATTCTTCCCTACAATCCTTACACATTCTAAATTTTTTCATTGTGGTGTTCTTTCTATCATAGGGCAATTCCTCAATAATGGTGAATCTGGGTCCACAGTTGGTGCAATTGATGAATGGATAATTATTTCTCCTGTTAGAAGGATTGAGTAGTTCCTTCTTGCAGTCCTCACATGTTGCTATATCCGGAGAAACAAGGGTAATCTTTTCATCTTCTTTTCGACTGTACTTTATTACAAAATCCATATATCCCTTTAAAGGGAGTGTTTTACTCTCAATTTCTTTTATTCTTGCAAGTGGAGGCGAATTTTTTTTAATTTTTTTTATAACCTCATCAATTTTGAAAGTTTCCCCTTCGAGGTCGATAAGAACACCTGTGGTGTTATTCAGAACAAAACCCTTAAGGTTATGGGTAGTTGCAAGGCGATATATAAAAGGACGGAATCCAACGCCCTGAACAATTCCCCTTATTTCTAATCGTTTCCGTTCCTTTGTCATTTAAGTCATACCCCCTCTTCTCTATGTCCCCCCACCAAGATACTATTACAATATTCCTTGTCAAGAGAGACGTCGCTTTGCTTTAGTCATAGGTCGTTAGAGGCTGTGCCATAACTGAATAATAATAACATTTCATAAAAAATGCTAAAAATTACAACATCGAAAATAAGAAGGCTGTGTTACTCAAAAAGCCCTCTCGGAGGATGAGCGGGCATGGTTCTTTGATTGCCCAACTTATTGGCTCCCAGGTTAATCAAAGAGAGCGAGTCCGAGAGCGGGAGTGGTGATTTCATCGCTGGGGAAATCAACCACATCTTTTTGAGGGATACAGCCTTCTTTCTACCCAACTATGAGAAATGTAATTTTGGCACAGCCTCCTCAGTCTATAGTCTGCAGTCTAATATAAGTCCTCGACCCCCAGAACCCTCAAGTTCTATTCTTTATCTATGTTCTTTGCATGTCCCGTAGGGAGGGGCCGACCGTACCGGGGTGTTTCTTGAAAATCTTGACAATATTTAAGAATCCCTTATAATAGAGATTAAGAAGGGGGCATCTGGTAGAATAATAGTGAGTTTTCCATACAATCCTAATTATGTGAAAAAAGTCAAAACTATTGGATGGTAGAGAGAAATTGTGATAAGTAAAGTAAAAAAAAGTTTCTACTATAGGGTAATATTTACGAAATGGTTCGCCTAACATCCGAAATTTGGTTGTATTTACGAACCTCTTCGCTAATGCACAAGTTAGGCGAAATTGCTTGTATGAAGAGATAGAATTATGAACGAGATAAAGTACAAGCCAATCGGAGTCGTTCATTCTCTATTTAA
>CAYZBF010000012.1:0-55862 GCA_964476585.1 uncultured bacterium
AGAATTTATCGCTCCTGTATTTATTATTCCAGGTGGAGACGAAATGAAAGCACTTGTCCTTGGTGCACTCAGGGTACTTAACAATGAAGAGAAAGCAAAGGAATATTAGGAGGTATGAGGATGAATCCTATAAGAAAACTTGACGAACTTGTAGAACTGGTAAAAAATAATCCATCCCGAAAACTCGCTGTGGCAAACGGCCATGATCCACATACAATACAGGCAACATATAAAGCTGCTAAGGAAAATCTTGTGGACGTGATAGTAATCGGTGACAAAGACAGGGTTCTTAGCCTTGGTTCTGAGCACAATCTGGACACTTCCGTCTTTGATATCATTGACAATCGGGATACAAAAGAAGCCGGTCGCATCGCCAGGGATATGGTCAAATCGGGAGAGGCGGATATTTTAATGAAAGGCCTTATGCCTACGGATGTATATATGAGGCTCATTCTTGATAAAAAAGAGGGATTATTACCAAAAGGAAATATACTTAGCCATGTTGCAGTAATGGAGGTCCCCAGTTATCCAAAATTATTATTTATCTCAGATGTAGCAGTGCTACCTCTACCAGATCTCTCACAGAAGGTTCAAATGCTGAAATATACAATTGAGGTAGCCCACTCATTTGGTATCGAAAATCCAAAAGCCGCAATACTTGCTGCCACAGAGAAAGTATCAGACAGAATGCCAGCAACACTTGACGGGGCAACAATAGCAAAGATGGCATCGCGAGGACAGATCAAGGGAGCCATCGTTGATGGACCGCTTGCGCTTGATATTGCAATAAATAAAGAAGCCTGTGAAATCAAAGGATTCAAATCCCCAATAAATGGTGAAGCGGATATCCTGATATTTCCCAATATAGAGTCGGGTAATGTCTTCTTTAAGTCTGTAACCAAACTTGCAGGGGGTTCTCTTGCTGCAATGGTAGTCGGAGCCAGCGCACCCTGCATACTAACCTCAAGAGCTGACTCGGAGGAATCTAAATTCTATTCAATAGCAATGGCTGCCCTTATGGGAAACAGTAATGTTTAAGGTCAAGATAACAGGAACCGGTTCTTACCTTCCAGAAAAGGTATTGACCAATTTTGACCTTGAGAAGATGATGGACACATCTGATGAATGGATAAGAACAAGAACGGGGATAAAGGAACGCCATATTGCAGCAGACAACGAGGCAACAAGTGATATGGTTGCCAAGGCAGCAGAAAGAGCAATGGATATGGCAGAAATTTCCCCAAAAGACCTTGATCTCATTATGGTTGCTACTATTACACCTGATAACGCTTTCCCAGCAACAGCCTGCTGGGTCCAGAAACACCTTGGGATAGACACTAATATACCGGCTTTTGATATAGGTGCAGCTTGCTCTGGCTATCTATATGGACTCATTGTGACTGCTGGTATGATAAAAGCAGGAGTGGTTAACAGGGTCCTTCTATGTGGAGCGGAAACCCTAACAAAAGCAACAAACTGGGATGACCGCTCAACCTGCGTCCTCTTTGGAGATGGTGCAGGTTGCACAATAGTTGAGCCATCCGATGGAGATTCGGCAATACTTTCACATTTCTGGTGCGCTGACGGTAAACTTGGCAATCTCCTAATCCAGCCAGCAGGGGGCTCCAGGATGCCCGCTTCTCATAAGACAGTCGATGAAAACCTTCACACTATATCAATGGAAGGGAATGATGTTTATAAATATGCAGTTTCAGAGATGAAGGAATCAGCAGTGGAGGCACTAAGGCGAGCAAATCTTACCGGGGAAGATGTGAACTTGTATATACCACACCAGGCTAATCTAAGAATAATAGAGGCCACAATAAAGAGAGCAGGTATCCCAATGGAGAAAACCTGCGTAACAATAGATCATATTGCAAATATCTCTGCAGCAAGTGTACCTATCTCTTTAGATGAAGTAGTAAGAGAAGGAAGATTAAATAGAGGAGATATATTGCTCATTACAGTCTTTGGTGGTGGATTCACCTGGGGCGGTGCAGTTTTAAAGTGGTAATAAAGGAGGTTTTATGATAGAAATTAGACTTCATGGGAGGGGTGGACAGGGAACTGTGGTGGCAGCAAAGATTCTCGCAGATGCCATGGCAATGGAAGGGAAATATGTGCAAGCCTTTCCAGAGTATGGAGTAGAACGCCGTGGTGCGCCTGTAAAGGCATTTATTCGAATTGATGATAGTATCATCTATATTAAATCTCAGATATACGAGCCAGATCACCTGATTATACTTGAACCGGCACTTATAGGAGTTATAGATCTAACCTATGGATTGAAGGAAGGCGGATGGATCATTGTAAACACGAATAAAAATCCTGAGGAGATGGAATTTGAGGGCAACTACAGAATTGCAACAGTTCCTGCTAAAAAAATTGCATTGAAACATCGACTAGGATCAAAAGCAGCCCCCATCGTTAACACTGCAATACTTGGCGGCGTAGTCAAGGTTCTTAATCTTTGTAAACTTGATACGCTGGTAAAAGCAGTGAGAGAAGGAGTGCCAATCAAAGAAGACGAAAATGTAGCGGCAACAAAGGAAGCATATGAATCGATAAAAGGAGGTAATGGTGCCTAAGAAATCCGATAAAAAGATAATATTCGAAAGGGTCAAGGATATGCCACCACTTGCAGTTTCTCTATATACAATGGACTATAATAAGACCGGAAGCTGGAGAAATGTCCGGCCGGTTATCAACTATGATAAATGTATAAATTGTATGATCTGCTGGAAGTTCTGTCCAGAACCTGCCATAGACGCCGAGAAGTTCGAAGAAGATGGAAAAGAGAAATACAGACCGGCAATCAACTATGAATACTGTAAAGGATGTGGTATTTGCTGGACTGAATGTCCTGTCGAAGGTGCCATCTATACGGAAGAGGAGGCGGAATGAGAAAGGTAATTATTGGTAATCATGCTCTTTCCTATGGTGCAAAGCTCGGAAGAGCTCAGGTGATAGCTGCCTATCCAATTACCCCACAGACAGAGGTAGTAGAGCTCCTATCCGAGATGTGTGCAAGCGGAGAACTTGATGCCAAGTTTATCAAGGTAGAGTCTGAGCATTCAGCAATGGCGGCCTCTATAGGCGCTTCTGCAACTGGTGCCAGAACTTTTACCGCCACTTCCTCTCAGGGGCTTGCGCTAATGCATGAAGTTCTACACTGGGCTGTGGGAGCAAGAACTCCAGTCGTAATGGGAAATATAAATAGGGCACTGGCCCCCCCATGGACAATATGGACTGAACAAACTGATTCCCTGGCGCAAAGGGATACTGGATGGATGCAGGTCTATGCGCAGAATAACCAGGAAGTCCTGGATTCTATTATTCAGGCTTATAAGGTGGCAGAACAAGTTCAACTGCCAGCTATGGTAGTCCTCGCAGCTTTTGTGCTTTCCCATACTACAGAAACTGTTGATATACCCGAACAGGAAAAGGTTGATGATTTCCTACCACCATATGAACTTGAATATAAGATCGACCCGGATGATCCCCATGCCTTTGGAGGGTTAACCGGACCAGATGGATACTTTGAATTACGATATATTATCCAGAAAGCTATGGAAGATTCTCTATCCAAATGGGCAGAAGTGGGAAGAGAATTTGGAGACCATTTCGGCCGTACATATGGCTTGGTAGAGACCTATAAGGTTGAAGACGCCAAGGAACTGATAATTTCCAGCGCTACACTTGCCAGCACAGCAAGGAGTGTGATAGATTACCTGCGGGGAAAGGGCAAAAAGGTAGGACTCCTTAGAATCAGAGTCTTTCGGCCATTCCCAGCAGAAACGGTCAGATCACTCCTTAGCTCTGTAGATAAAGCAATAGTAATAGACAGGAATATATCCTTCGGTAGTTCTGGTATCTTCTACCAGGAAGTAAAGGCTGCCTGCTATAATGAGAAGAATACACCCCCAATATTTGGGGTAATTACCGGGCTTGGAGGCAGAGATGTTGGAGAGAAGGATATTATAAATATCTATGAGGATGTAATGAAACAAGATGAACCTAAATCAGATATTATCTGGAAGGGAGTAAGAATATGAAACTGAGTATTCCTGAAGAAGAGGTAATGGGACAGGGGCACCTCGCCTGCCAGGGTTGTGGTGCTGCACTTGCAATGAGGTATGCACTAAAGGCAATAGGAAAGAATACTGTTCTAAGTATTCCCGCTTGCTGCTGGTCAGTAATAGATGGGCCATTTCCCCATTCTTCTGTCAATATTCCTCTATTCCATACTGCATTTGAGGCAGCTGCTTCAACAGCATCTGGAATAAAGGCAGGTTTTGAGGTTCAGGGTAAAGATGTTAATGTAGTAGCATGGGCAGGAGACGGAGGAACCTACGATATCGGTATTCAGGCTCTTTCGGGTGCTGCAGAAAGGAATGATGATATAATATATGTCTGCTACGATAACGAAGCCTATATGAATACAGGGATCCAGAGAAGTGGTTCGACACCCTACCTGGCATGGACAACAACGACACCGGTTAAACATCCAAAGGACAGGCCAAAAAAAGATCTAATCTCTATACTAGCTGCTCATAGGATTCCATATCTTGCAACTTGTTCTGTAGCCTTCCCCGAAGATATGATAACTAAATTCAAGAAAGCAAAGGATATCAAAGGAACTCGGTTCCTACTCATCTTCGCACCATGTCCCCCTGGCTGGAAATCAAACCCTGAGAATACAGTTAAAATAGCAAGACTTGCAGTAGAAACAAGAATCTTTGCTCTTATTGAGGTTGAAAACGGACGGAACTGGAAACTCACAAAGAAGGTACGAAAACCCAAACCCGCAATTGAATACCTAAAGCTTCAAGGGCGATTCAGACACCTAACGGAAGATAATGTGGCCGTAATCCAGAAGAATATAGATGAAGAGTGGAAAATTCTGATGGATAAGGTAGGGGAATAGTAATAAAAAGGTTATCATATGCTTCTGCGCTTCATATAGATGTTGATTCGTATCATCTTGACTTCGATATATAATAATATATATTACAGATTAAAGAGGAGCTTCAATGTCAGGACACTCTAAATGGCATCGTATTAAAAGGCAGAAACAAAGTGAAGATCAGAAAAGAGGTAAAATATTCTCCAAGCTCTCTCGAAAAATTTCTGTAGCTGCTCGAAAGGGTAAAGATCCAGAGAAAAACAACGTATTACGTCAAGCCATCTCCGAAGCAAAGGTTAATAACATGCCAAAGGATAACATTGAGAGAGCAATCCAAAAAGGTAGTGGAGAGCTCCCGGGAATGGAATTTGTTGAGACAACCTATGAAGGATATGGGCCTGGAGGAGTAGCCCTCTTTATTGATTGTGTTACTGATAATAAGAATAGAACGACGTCAGAAATTAGGCATATTTTAGAATCACATGGGGGGAAACTGGGCTCAGAGGGATGTGTTTCATTTCTCTTCAAAAGCATTGGTATGATCATTGTAAAAAAGGGAGAAATCCCTGAAATGACTCTCTATGACACAGCTATAGAAGCTGGCGCTTCGGATATAAAAGAAGAGGATGATGCATATGAAATAATTACAGAACCATCTGATCTACATAAAGTTATAGAATTCCTGTCGAAAAGAAACATACCTCTAGAGGAATACGAACTCACTTATATTCCAACCACGGAGAAAAATTTGGAGGGAAAGAAAGCACGGAAACTCTTAGGGCTCCTCTCTCTTCTTGAAGATATAGACGACACACAAAGAGTCTATTCCAATTTTAATATTCCAGACTCAATAATTGAAGAGATGGAATCTTAAATTGAAAATTTTAGGAATTGACCCTGGCCTCTCTACTACCGGAATCGCATTGCTGGAAGTAGATAATAGAATAAGGGTCCTTGGCTGGGAAATTATAAAACATACAAAGATTAAAGGGTCAAAGAGAATCCATAAGTATTATAAATCCCTCTCTGAAGCTATTGACAGAGGAAAACCAGATTTACTGGTAATAGAAACGATCTTTAAAGGCCCAAATACAGGAACCTTGATAAAATTAGGTGAATTAAGAGGAGCGTATTTACTCCTTGCTGAAATGCGGGGTATCCCGGTGGCCGAATTTACACCCCGAGAAATTAAACAATCAGTAACAGGCTCAGGCGCTTCATCTAAAACTCAGGTCCGTTATATGATAAAAGCCATTCTAAACCTCACCGAGGATATCCCTCTGGATGTATCTGATGCCTTTGGAACTATAATCTGTTATCTAAATAAAGGGGGTAAACTTGCTGGAATCCATTAAAGGAACCATACTGGGAAAAACAGAAGGAAAGATAGTAGTAGATGTCAATGGATTTGGATTTGAGATAAACACCCCTTTAAAAAATGCTTCTTGTAATACTGGAGACGAAATTTCCCTATATACCTATCTCTCAATAACTCAAAATGGAGTCGAATTATACGGTTTTAAGGAAAAGGAAAGCAGAGATCTATTCAAAACGATAATCAAGGTTCCAAATGTTGGGCCAAAGACAGCACTCTCTATAATATCAGGGCTTGGAATTCCTGGAATTAAGAATGCACTCAGTAACAATGACCCTCTGCCAATATCCAGGGTCAAGGGCATAGGGAGTAAAACTGCAAAAAGGATAATACTTGAATTAAAAGACAGATTAAAATTAACCACAAAAAAAGCACCTGAAGAAGCGCGAAAGGCATTAATGCACCTAGGTTTCTTAGCAGAAGAAGCAGATCATTATATAGAGAAAGTACTTAAAGATTCAGAGGATCTTACCTCAGATGAAATAGTAAAGAGAGTGCTTAAGGGATCATGAGAATAACATCACTCACAAAAAGCCCTTCAGAAGACCAGTACGAGAAAACTCTTAGGCCCAAAACATTTGGAGAATTTATCAATCAGGATAAAATAAAGGAAAATCTCAAGGTCTTTACATTTGCAGCAAAGAAAAGAAATGAACCCCTTGATCATATCCTCCTATATGGTCCTCCCGGGCTTGGGAAAACTACACTGGCCCATATCATAGCGTTAGAAATGGATGTTGATATAACTGCTATCTCCGGTCCTGTACTTCAGAAACCCAGAGACCTTGCAGGAATTCTGACAAAATTGCAACACCGTGACGTCCTCTTTATAGACGAAATCCACAGGATAAATAGAGATGTAGAAGAATACCTCTATCAGGGAATGGAAGACTACAGGATTGATATTATGATCGATTCAGGACCAAATGCAAGATCAATAAAGATAAACCTCCAGCCCTTTACACTAATAGGGGCTACAACCCGATCTGGCCTGTTGAGTTCAGCCCTCAGATCAAGATTTGGATATATCCCAAGGCTATCTCATTATGCACCTACGGCTCTGAAAGTTATAATTCAACGTTCAGCATCCATTCTGAAAATAAACATAACAGAGGAAGCATCCCGTGTGATATCCGAGAGGGCTCGCGGAACACCAAGGATAGCCAATCGTCTGATCCGTCGTATAAGAGATTTTGCGGAAATAAAAGGGAAAGGAAAAATAGATACTGATATCACTCAATATGGACTCAAGCAATTAGGGGTTGACTCATTGGGGCTTGATATAATGGATAAAGCAATTCTAAGAAGCATCATCGATAAATTCAATGGTGGACCTGTAGGACTCAAAACCCTCTCCACAGCGGTGGGAGAAAATCCAGAAACTATAGAGGAAGTCTTCGAACCATATCTTATCCTAAAAGGACTTATTAAAAGAACATCACAGGGAAGAAAGGCAACCACACTGGCTTACAAACACTTCAATGTGCAGCCGCCAGAGAGATTGGAAGAGCAGAAGGGTTTATTTTGATCATTAATTTAAAAAAAAAGCAATAAATGAACAAAAATTTCAGAAAGCCTCAAAAATAATCACTTGACAACGAAAAAATACTGTATAGAATGAAAAAAAGGGGATTTATGGTTAGGGATTTGAAAGAAATATACGGGGACAGGAGAGGAGAACCTGTAAAAAAGGTAATTGCTTCCTTTTTGAGGGAAGATCCAATCCATATAGGTGTGTACATTCATGCATCCCCTGAATATAAACCAAAAGGAACAGGAGTATCAGCAGTTGGGAGCTGAAAACATAGATTCCTTTGAAAGAGAATATCAAAAGATAAAGAAGAACTTAGAGAAACTATGTATAGAGACAAAGGCTTCAGCAGTCTTGCTTATCGATAAGGCTGGACAACTTATAACATCTTCAGGTGATACCTCTTCTCTTGATATACCATCCTTTGCAACTCTTTCAGCGGCTGATTTTGCAGCCACTTCAAACCTCGCAGATCTTATTGGTGAACATGACTTCTCCACTCTGTTCCATCAGGGAATAGCGAAGAGCATATATGTCTCCTTAATTGCAGATCAAGTAATATTGGCTGTAATCTTCCCCAAAGAAACTACACTTGGTTTGGTCAGGATTAAAGTCAGGAAAGCATCAGAAGAAATGGAGATCCTCTTCCAGAATATATTCGCTGAACTTGAAAGCGAATATGTAGGAACAGTTGACCAGGAGTTCATTGATGAAGCAGAATCGGAACTTGATAGCCTTTTTGAATAATGTTATGGTGAAAATATGTCTTTGATTAATTACGCATCCAAGGAAATAAACTGTAAGATTGTATATTATGGGCCTGGACTTGGCGGAAAGACCACCAATATCAAATATATATATTCAAAAGTAGAGCCTCAGAGCAGGGGCAGGCTGATGAGCCTCGACACCGAACTGGATAGAACCCTCTTCTTTGATTTTCTCCCGGTGAACCTTGGTACGGTTAAAGGATTCCAGGTTCACTTCCATCTCTACACAGTTCCGGGTCAGGTCTATTACAATGCCTCTCGAAAACTTATACTTAAGGGAGTAGATGGGCTGATTTTCGTATCCGATTCACAGATAGAGCGCTTTGATGATAATATTGAATCGTTGGAGAATCTAAAAGAAAATCTAAGTGAATATGGTAAGAAACTGGAAACCATACCCATGGTAATTCAGTATAATAAACGTGACCTTCCTAACATTGTTTCAATAGCAGAATTGGAAGAAACCTTAAATTCAAGAGGATTATTCTCATGTGAGGGGGTAGCTGTGGATGGGATTGGCGTATTCGAACCTCTTAAATCCGTATCTAAAGAAGTCTTAAGAAATCTCAAGTAGGTCTCTTATCTTCTCCGGGTAGATCCTTTGCCAGCTATATCGTCTAATAACTTCATGACGATCTTTCAAGGTCGGGGATTTTTCTAACAATAAAGATATCTTCTCTGCGACTATAGTTGGATCCTCTCCTAAATCAAAGAATATAACATTTTGGAAATTCTCCCCTAATTCTCTTAAGGGTGGAATATCCGAAAGTGCAGCAGGTATTCGCATAAGTGCTGCTTCGAGAGCTGGCAGTCCAAATCCTTCCATTCTGCTTGTCATGAGGAGAAGATCGCCCAGGAAATAGAATGGATATATCTCTTCAATAGGACACAAATCTCCAAAGAATATCAAAGAAACACCCTTTTTATCGGAGAATTTGCATAGCTCGTCTTTATAAGAAGAGAATGCAGGATTATGGGGATCAGGTGGCGCAGATAAGAGTAATAAGGGATCTCCCTCCAATTCTCCTACGATTTCAATGGCAAATTCGAAATTCTTCCTTCTTGTCAGCCTCGAAGGATATATTATAACGGGATAATGTGACAGAACATTTAACTCTTTTGCAGTTTTTTTTATATCAGCAGGAAGTGGCATATAAGGATCTATACCATTGGGAATAACAGTTACCCTACTTTCATCTATTGAAAGAAAATCAATGAGTAGTTCCTTCCTGTATTTAGTGATAGTAACATATTCAAGATCTTCCAATGGTTCAGTTATATATTCAAGCGGAGTATTCTTAGGGTCTGGTAGATTATATGTGGGGTCTATATAAGATATATCATGCACCCACGCAATAGTCCTTATATCCTTTGCCAAGTTAGTAAGAGCTGCCGTAGCAACGAGGTTAAAATGCATAGTAAAGATGTTATGGACAATCAGGACATCGGAAGTTGAAATTTCCAGATATAGTTTGCTCCTAAGGGCTTCTACCTTATCCTTAAAGTCATCCGGCTCTCTTCCCTTTAGTATTTCTTGTTGAATTTTATTATAATAAGTTGCTTTGAGTTCAGGAATTAAAACATCAGGTTTTCCATCACCCGCGATTATCTTCACATCCACCCCATCCTGCTTCATTAGTTCTCTATGTTTAGAAATTATAAACTCCACTCCACCAACAACAGGTAAAGCGGAATAATGAACTATAGAGACTACCCCTGCCATCGCTTGAGAAGATAGTCTTTAAGCTCCTCAAATGTGACTGCAGCCGCCTCCACAAGAGACTCGAATTCATCACTGTCCATATCACTGGATGCATGGTAGAGAGATGCAACCCGGAGATTATATAGAGGTAACATTGTACCAACTAATTTCACATGATGTCGCTCCCAGTGATGGAAGGTTGATGCAAAGTCATATACAATCCTTGCCCAGTTTTCATGGGAAAGGAGGCTAAAATCCTCTTTTTTAGAGATCTTTTCAAGGAGTACGAAATCTTCTGGATTGAGAATTTCCTCCCACAGCGGTTTAAATTCAATATATCCATACTTAAAGGAATCACAGAGGGAATTCAGGTCTATACCAAACTCTTCTGGTTTAAGGCCTATATCCTTTCCCAGTATATCTACAGGACTTGACCCATGAACTGCCTTCCAAACCTCCTCATAGTCTTCCATCAATTCAAAGGTTGTGATCACCACTTCACGAAACATAGGACCCAGATGCATGGAGGGATCCTTTACCTCATGTAATTTTGCCCCCAATCTCGCCTGTCCTAACTTATACCCATTCTTCACTGCTGTGGTAGTTATCCAGGTATCAATCCCAAAGCGGGCTACATCAGTGTCCCAGCGTTCATCATCTAAAAGAGATCTCACCATCCTTCCGGAGAAAGCAAAATCTCCACCAATTGGTTGTCTCACTTGCTTACCATATAACGCTCTGATTAACATATATGCTATATTGTTTGTAATTGTGGCATCATATTTATACCTCTTATAGTAAGGTGCAAGATAGTCATAGTTATCTTTGATTATAGGAGATATTAGATTCAAAATCCAATCAGGCCCAATAGAATGAAGATCCGAGTCTAACATAAGGGTAACCCGAGCTTTTAGCAAATCGGATGCCTCTAAAATCCCCCGAACTGCCGAACCCTTTCCAGGTAACCCCCTGTATATACCCACTGCTTTCTCTATAAAGGGAGGTAATTCGCTAGCTTCGGCTACCTCCCTTGTATCATCTACAGAACCACCATCGGATATGAGAACAAGCACCTTTAAACCCCCCCAGTGTGTCTTTAGGCCTTTGCCCACTTGCTTGATTACAAAGCCTATTGTCTTATCTACATTATATGAAGGGATTCCAACTAAAATGTCAACATTCTCTATTTCTTCCAATCTTTTCATAAAATCATCTCTTATTGCTGTTAAGTATCTCAATTTACCTCCCGTTTAACCGCTCTATTATATCCGGTAAACGCCTATCCAATAAATCAGGTATCGCAGAATCTATCCGCCCCCATTTGGGTATCAGTGGCGAACCCATTGGGTATTCACTGAATTCGTTTGCTGCAACCTCAAGGGCATAAGCGAATTTCTCGATCGCCCTGGACTCTCTGTGCCGATCATAACTAAGACCATTTATCATAGCTTCATCCTTATATTTATCTACAAATTGTTTTGCCACATCGCAATAAGTAAGTTTAAGGGTCCTGATAAGATGAGGAGCCAGGATTATACCCTCCTCTGAAAGAATCCTAAAGAATGCCCTTGCTATATCAATCGCCATCCTCATAATCCCTGAATGGAGGTCTTCCATATTGAAATCCTGATGCTTGTGATCATACCGGTCAATAAGGTCTACCTGACAAATGTGAGAGAGGCTTGTAGAATCGTATACCTCCCGGAGCATACCGATTTCGAAACCCCAATCTGAAAAAAATTGTATTCTCCTCGCAAGCTCTATTACCATTGCAACTTCTCCAGAAAGAGGATAACGGAAAGAATCTAAATACTCAAAGAACTCCCTGTATCCAAATATTCTCTTAAATGCTCTTATGAGCGGTGTGAAGAACAACCGCACCACTCTTCCATGCAACATGTTGGTTACCCTTGAATAATATCCCTTGGCAAAATCATAATTGAGACG
Organism: uncultured bacterium; assembly: GCA_964476585.1. Classification (GTDB taxonomy): domain Bacteria; phylum Hydrothermota; class UBA3072; order UBA3072; family UBA3072; genus CAYZBF01. The sequence goes on from CAYZBF010000012.1 coordinate 12,229, forward strand.
TTTTGATAGAACAGGATATATAAGACGCGCTAATATATCCCTCGAGTAGGTCCGGATGTCACAATCATGAAGGGCAACCATATAGGCCTCACCCTTAGCGAGGATGTAACCAAGGGCAGTCCATATTCCCCGACCTTTACCCTGGGAACCCGGGTCTAAACCTTTCTCTCTTAGTTCTTCATATATATCCTGAATTTCAGGAGAATCGTTCCATATAACAGTGCTCTTAGTTGAAAGCATCGAAAAAAAATCCTTTGCATATTCAAATTGATCCTTATTAGCTCCATCAAGGCTAACAACGACTTCGTGGATATAATCTACTCCTTTCAAAACCTCTATTATACTTGAAAGAGCTTTCTTCTTCAATTCCAGGAATAAAGATGGAAGTAAGAGAGCAAGCTTTCTTTGGTTAGAAATTGAACGAATTTTATCCTCCAAATCTTCCAAGCAGTATCCAGGCAATCTATGGAGTGTTGTTATTATGCCGTTTTGGAAAAAATCACCCATTTATCTCCTCTAATACCTTTTTAACTGCCATCTTCCAAACCTTAGGCCCGTATTTGCTAAAACTCCTATACTTTGAACTACTTTCACTATTAAGTGTAACAGGATAATCACATCCGTCAAGCATCTCGTAATCATTCTCGCTATCACCAATGCCAATTGCATAACCACCCAAGTGATCCCGGATTATTCTGACAGCCTTTCTTTTTGAACATCCCTTTGAAATCTGATAAAATCTCCCTCCCCAATTAACAGAATATCCAAGAGAGTGGAGTCCTTTTAAAAGTTCATCATGATTGCCCCTTATGACCCTAAAGGGTTCGGAGAATTTTCTTTCTTTCGCAAGGGGGATAAGATGTTCTGGAAGATTTGTTAATCTTTTAATCTTCTTATTTTCCATCTCACTAAAAAGCTCAATTTCAACATCGCTTTTCCCTGCAATCTCTTTTAGTTCGGCTTTGATTACATCTGAACCTGTTCCGAATCCATACCTCTCTGTGCCAACTGACACAAGACAACCATTTTCTGCAGCATAAGTAGCCTCTATCCCCAGTTCCACAAGGTGATATAGGATTTCTTTTTCGGTTTTACTGGAAACTATAGAAAGCAGTACCCCCTTGTTTATCAAACTTCCAACAAAATCTCGAAGCACTAAAGCTGTGTACCTGGAATCGAGCATGCAATTATCGAGGTCTGAAAAGATAATCAACCAAGTACTCTCTTGTAGATCTCATCCTCGTTTTTTAGATAAAGTTCAAGGTCAAAGAGCAAGTCAAACTCCTCTTTAGTGAAAACATTTGATAACCCCTTATCCTTCTTTAATCTCTCCTTGAAGTTTCCCCCATGTTCCCAGACCTCCATTGCATTTTCCTGAACGATCCTGTATGCTTCTTCCCTTGCAATATCTTTATCGAGGAGAGCAACGAGAACCCTTTGTGAAAAGATAAGCCCATTTGTGAACTCAAGATTCCTCTTTATGTTTCCAGGATAGACATTGAGATTCTCCAGAATAAAGATTAGTTTACGAAGCATATATACAATAAGTTCAGTTGAATCCGGGAAATAGATCCTCTCCGCTGCGGAATGAGATATATCCCGTTCATTCCATAGGGGAATATTCTCAAGTGAAACTGAGAGATAGGAACGTAATAATCTACTCATTCCACAGAGGCGTTCACAGATAATAGGATTCCTCTTGTGTGGCATTGCTGAAGAGCCCTTCTGGCCTTTCCTGAAAGGTTCTTCCAGTTCCCGTATCTCTGTCCTCTGCAAATGACGGATCTCCTGGGCTATATGTTCAATAACAGAGCCTATCATAGAAAGAGAAAACATATATTCTGCATACCTATCTCTCGGGATTACCTGAGTAGAAATTGGCTCTGGCTTCAAATCGAGTTCCTCTAAAGCCATCTCTTCTATTTCAGGACCCAGATAAGCAAAATTCCCTACAGCCCCTGAGATCTTACCATATTTCATTTCCTCGGATGCCCTCATAAACCTTTGCCATGCTCTTTTCATCTCAGAATACCAAGAAAGTATCTTAAGGCCAAGTGTTGTTGGCTCTGCATGAACACCATGGGTTCTACCTATTATGGATAATCCCTTATACTGGAGTGACTTCTCTTTCAAGACCTGCAGGGTCTTTCCCAATTCTTCTTCTATAATAATAGATACATCCTTGAGGAGGAGTGCAAAAGCTGTATCTACTACATCTGAGGAAGTTAGCCCCTGATGAAGAAAACGTGCTTCATCGCCACTGTTCTCGCCGATAGCCAGAATGAATGCGATAACGTCATGATGAGTTCTCTTTTCAATCTCTTCTATTCGACCCACTGTAAATTTGGTCCCTTTTAAGCTTTGCATTGTTCCTTTTGGTATTTCTCCTCTTTCTTCTCTGGCGGAAAGAACGGCGAGTTCTACCTCAAACCACTTTTTGAATTTGCTTTCATCAGACCATATATTGTGAATTTCTGCTACTCTATACCTTTTAATCACTTATCCTCCCAAAGATTATTAATATACTCTTCTATCTCTGCACATATCTCTTCATCATGGATTTCAATATTTACCTCGTTATTATATTCAAGGGCAGAAGTAGTCCAGTTCGTAGAACCAAGGAGTGCCGATTCTCCATCAAATATAACACATTTTGCATGGGTTGTAATAGTTTCACCATCAAAAGAAGCCGCGATATCATACTTTTCTAAAGAGTCTATAAACTCCCCATTATACTCATTAAGCGATGAATCCCAGTTACTCTCTTCAAGAAGCACGCGTACCCGAAGCCCCCTTTGTTTGGCACTTACCAAGTCGTCAAGAATCATATTGACCTGTGTCTCATGGGCTTTGTGAAACTTTGCAAGATAGATAACCGCCGCGATACTCTCCTCTGAGCTCTCTGCTAAACGGTGAAACGCTGGATAATAATCCCTGTTTGACACAAATCGAATCTCCTGATACTCTTTGGTATCCTTGAAGCATCCAACTGAAACAATTCCCAAAAGGATTAAAATAGCCAAGGAACCCGTTGGGAACATCTTCATATAAGAATTATAATCAAATGATATTTGATGTCAAGAAGAAAGAGAAGACTCCCGTCACTTCATTGTAAAATGTTCACCCCGTTAGATAATTGCATATCTAACGGGGCAAGAAATGAAGAATGCAAAATGCAAAATTATAATCTTTATACTTCAGGAAAGAAATGAGTAGGGGTGCGTTCTTTCTAGAGTGCAACGCCAATGACGTTGCAAAACTGTTTCTTAGCAAAATGGCAGGCTTTGGATTGCGTAGAGACAAGGCACTGCCTCGTCTTCTTTTTGTAAAAGAGAGATATGTCCGTTTTGCGCTGTTTGTGCTTTTTTAATGTTGACAAAAAAGTATATCAGTTATACTTTATTTAATATGTATTCTTTTTTCTTTCTTAATAGGCGAAATGCTTGAAGATCTAAGCTATAAGGATGCGGATTCAGTTTTCTCCTGTCAATAAAAAGATAGAAATTCCAGTAAATTACAACAAGGAGGGCGAGGAGAAATTCCTCATAAAAGGTTGGCTTGGAGTATACAGGGTCAAATCACATCCTGAACTTATAAAACTTGCCTGGGATGCAGGCATCGGCTCCAAAAACCCCCAGGGTTTTGGGATGTTTGAGATACTGGATGAAAAGCAAAAAGAGAGCACCGATATATCGTAGAAAGATAATTACGAGGTAAGAATTGAAATTTGTAGATTATTTTGGAGGAGAAAAATGATAAATTGAGTTTTTCAGGAAAAATTCTATCTATTCAACCAAGAATTAGATTGATGAGGTCTTTTGACGAATCAGCTCATACCTATTTAGGCTATAACATCTATCTGAGTGGAACTATTGAAGGAAGCCCCGAAACAAGTTTTATAATAGCAATAGGAAAAGGAACTCAAGCAAAGTTCCTTTTTAGAAAGGGCGATAGTATTAAAGGTTTAGCTTTGCTGGTTCAAGAGCCCCGTCTTGAGATTGCTCAATATTACAAAATAAGTGCCCTAAAACTTCTAAAAAGAGAGAACAATGAGGTAAGAATAACTGAAATACCTCCATTTACCGGTATACCACCAACTCTTCCAGAATATAGGGAACGAGGTTACCGTCGGTTATTCATCAGAACTTATAAAAATAAATGTTGGCAGTGTATCTGGGGATGTAAGATGGCAGTGGAGATTATCAAGGATCACTGGAAACCTCACTTAAAACATTATCGCACAGAAACATTTTGTTATGGTCCTCGTGATTGCAAGTTGTATGTAGCTGGAAGCAAAAGGCCTTCAAACCCCTTGCTAAAGGTTTGATTCCAGCCTTCACTGGGCGGTATAATCCGACCTTGACAAATAGTGGTAACGTGATAGATATATGAGTGATTATGAAGCGATGTATTGGAATAAGGCGAGAAGACAAAAGTATATGGGAAAAGAGAACACCTCTTACTCCTCATGATATAGTATTTTTGAACTCTAATCACTCTATAAAAACAATCGTACAGCCCTCCTCAATCAGGGTATTTTCGGATAAGGAATACATAAAGGCGGGAGTGGAAGTATCTGAAACTCTTGATGTTCCGCTGATATTGGGAATCAAAGAAATTCCAATGGATTTCTTTTTGGAAGATAAAACCTATGTCTTCTTCTCACATACGATTAAAGGTCAGGAATATAATATACCGATGTTAAAACGAATGATGGAAATGCATGATACCTTGATAGATTATGAATGCGTAAAGGACGAGAATGAGAATCGTTTGATAGCCTTTGGCAAATATGCAGGTATTGCAGGAATGATTGAATCTCTCTGGGCAGCAGGTAAGCGACTCGAATGCGAAGGTTACATAACCCCCCTCCTTCATCTAAAACGCTCCATACAATACCCCTCACTATCTCATATGGAGGAGGACACTGCAAAGATAGGGAGGGAGATAACACAGAAGGGGTTCCCGGAAGAACTTGCTCCCTTTGTCATCGGTATAGCTGGTTATGGTAATGTTTCAGGAGGTGTACAAGAACTGCTTAGTTACTTCCCTCTCACTGAGATTGAACCAGAAGACCTCGAAAGCCTTGAGGATAATCCTCACACACTATACAAGGTTGTGTTTAAAGAAGAACATCTCGTTCGGAGAACGGATGGGGAAAGCTTTGAGCTCCAGGATTATTATGAGAATCCCAAACATTATGAAGGGATATTCTACAGATACATTCCCTATATTTCCATCTTTATAAACGCCATCTACTGGGAAGAAAAGTATCCGAGGCTCATAACAAAGGAGTACTTGAGAGAGAATTATAATAAAGAAATGGTAAAGCTAAAGGTGATCGGAGATATTAGTTGTGACATTAAAGGAGCGATAGAATGCACCATAGAAAGTACAAAACCAGACAACCCAGTATATGTATATCATCCGGAAAAGGAAACAATTCAATATGGTGTTGCGGGAGTTGGTCCTGTCATTATGGCTGTAGATATACTCCCTTCTCTGCTCCCACGAGAATCTTCAATCTATTTTAGTAATATTCTAAAAGATTTCATTCCCCAAATCGTAAGTGCATCTTATCCAGTAGATTTTAATAAATGCACTTTACCTCTTCATATAAAGAGAGCCGTTATTCTATATAAAGGTGAATTGACCCCTCGTTATCAAAATCTAAGTAATTTTTTAAGGAGACCGGATTGAAATGAAAAAGGTACTAATTCTTGGTGCTGGAATGGTTGCCAAGCCTATGGTTAAATACCTTTTAGATAAAGGTATTAAAGTTACGGTTGCAAGCAGAACCCTCTGTAAAGCGGAAAATTTAATAGGTGGACATTCAAATGGGAAAGCACTTCAATGGACTGTTGACAGGAAAGATGTCCTTCGTAAATTGGTGGAAGATGCAGATTGTGTAGTTAGCTTATTACCTTATACTTACCACGTTGAAGTAGCAGAGATTTGCTTGGAATACAAGACCGATATGGTCACTACCTCTTATGTAAGCAATGAAATGCAAAACCTTAATGATAAGGCTAAGAATAAAGGAGTGCTGCTGCTAAATGAAATAGGATTAGATCCCGGCATTGATCATATGTCGGCCCAGAAAACTATTGACTACATACATAACCAGGGGGGTACTGTTATTGCCTTCCATTCCTATTGTGGATCACTACCTGCTCCTGATTATAGCGATAATCCCTTTAGATATAAGATTGGATGGAGTCCACGAGGGGTTGCCCTGGCAGGAGGAAATAACGCGAAATACCTGAAAGACGGAGAAGAGGTTATAATTCCCTCTAAAAACCTATTTGGACACTATTTTAAGATGGATATTGAGGGAATTGGTATGATGGAGGTTTATCCTAATAGAGACTCAATACAATATCTAAGCAAATATAATATAAAAGAGGCTAATGAGATATTCAGAGGAACAATAAGATACCCGGAATGGTGCGATCTTTGGCTCCTTATTTCGAGACTTGGACTTCTTGAAACAGAAGAAAAGAACCTCTCAAATCTCACCTATTCGGAATTCATCAAGGGTTTGACTAATTCTGGTGAGGACAACCCAAGAAAAGCAGTGATGGATTATCTCGATTATAATCCACCTGAGAAAGCACTTGATAAACTCCAGTGGCTGGGCTTATTTTCTAATGCAAAAACTGGTATCGAAAAAGGTGGGAATATTGACGTTCTTGTTCTCCTGATGAAAGATAAACTATCATATAAAGATGGTGAGAAAGATATGGTAATCCTTCAGGATGAAGTCGTAGCAGAAATAGGCAGTGAAAAGTCAATTTTTATTTCAAAGTTGGTAGATCATGGAACGGTGGGAAAAGATACAGCAATAGCAAGGACTGTCAGTCTTCCTGCTGCCTGTGCTGTGTATCTAATTCTCGAGGACAAAATAGAGGAAAAAGGAGTATGTATACCAACTGACCCTGACATCTATGAATCTGTCTTAGCTGAGTTGGAAAATGTTGGTATTAAACTACAAGAGAAAAGAAAACCATCAGGAAGGCAATTTGGACTCGATTCAAAAGATTTTGTGACCGCAGGATAAATCTATTATCATGAATCAGATTGGAAACTCATCTGCTCGGATAAATAGTTAATCAGATAAACAATATATTTACCAAGTTTAAAAACTAATAAAGGAGGCATTGTGAAAAGAATTGCAGTATTCATCGATGTCCAGAATATACAACAGGTTTTTGAAAAACAGGGCGCAGAAATTAGATACGATAGACTGAAAGAATATTTAATCAAACGTTATGCGAAAGAAGACGGAAAAATAATAAAATTCTCTGCATTTATTCCATTTAGACAAGCTGACGAGAACAGGCTAAAACTTATAGACGCTATCTCGCTTATAGGTTACAGGGTTCTAAGCAAAGCAGCAAAAGACAGACCTGATGGCTCTGTAAAAGCTAATATGGATATCGAGATGGCTTTAGAAATAGTAATGAACTCAGAATTCGTAGACGAAATCGTCATTATTACAGGAGATAGTGATTTCGAACCCCTTATTCATTTCCTAAGCAGAAAGGGGAAAAGCGTCCTCCTGATTGGACCTGGAAGAGGTCCGACTGCGATTGAAATAATAAGAGCATCAGATGAATTTGAGAATTTAGACGAAATTGATGACGTTGTTCTAAAATAAACTTGACAAAACAAAAGAACTAATTATGATATTATCATTCCTCGGTAGCTCAAAGGAAGAGCACCTGACTGTTAATCAGGTGGTTGCAGGTTCGAGTCCTGCCCGGGGAGATTTCAAAAAGGACATAAGGGGTGAAGTTTTCTAAATACTCAAATACCCTTAGGGTTCTATTAAATGTTTTTTTGGCCCTCCTCTATCTCTATCTATTCCTTCTCGGGATTGAACTCTTCAGTAGTTCGCTTAAAGGGTTAGGAATTGGCTTTACCAGAGCGCTTATACAGACCACCAGCAATCCAATCCTTGGACTTTTTATTGGCGTATTCGCTACAACAATTATTCAATCGAGTTCTGTTACTACCTCTCTCACTGTGGGTTTCGTTGCCGGAGGAACCTTAACAGTACGCAATGCTATACCCATAATTATGGGGGCGAATATCGGTACAACGATAACCAATATGATTGCCTCATTAGGTCATTTTTCGGTTGAGCGAGAATTCAATAATGCATTCCCTGCAGCTATTGTTCATGATATTTTTAACCTCCTTTCAGTCCTTATATTATTACCACTCGAGATATTATTTCATCCCATAGAACGAATATCTGGATTCTTCACTGATCTTCTGTGGGGCAAAGGTGGGGTTACCTTTGAATCACCTCTTGATCTGGTAATTGAACCTGTAGCTCATAAAATAATGAGTATAACCAGAGGACATCCTACTATATCCGTCATATTAGCTTTCTTTCTCGTCCTTCTTGCCATAACCCTTTTTGTTAAAACACTCAGAAAAGCCTCGGCAGGTAAATTCGAAACCCTGATTGATCAGTACCTCTTTCGAAACGCACTTACAGCAGGATTGCTTGGATTGGGGCTTACTGCATTTGTTCAATCAAGCTCGGTTGTAACCTCTATTGTAGTTCCTCTTGTTGGAGCGGGTATACTAAGTATAGAACAGATCTATCCATATACATTAGGGGCCAATCTGGGAACAACGGTAACTACCATTCTGGCATCCCTGGTTACAGGAAACGTGAATGCTATCAGGGTTGCAATCTGCCACTCTCTTTTTAATACATTTGGTATTATGATATGGTATCCATTAAGAAAGATTCCCATCTTCCTTGCAAAAAAGATAGGCTATCTACCAGGAAGGAAAAGATTCCTTGCATTTATTTATATATTACTTATATTTATTATAATACCCGGATTATTTATTTTCTTCTTAAGGAGGTAAATATGTTTAAGAAGTTTTTGAATTTCTTCAGAAAACCATCTCTTATGAAAGAAGCAGAAGAAAGCGTTTTAAATATGCTAAATATTGCTTATGATATGTTTCAGTATTCAATGCGAGTTGTAATAGAGAAGGAAAAGGAGAAGGAAGATATCTATGAAATTGATCGAAATTTGAATAAATTACAGATTAAGGTAAGGAAAGATGTATTAGAACACCTCGCTATCAATCCAGCACAGGATATCATCCCTTCGCTTATACTCACAACTATAGTGATTGATATAGAGAGAATTGGTGATTTCTCTAAGAATCTCATCGAACTATCTCATAAATTTCCCAAACCTCTCCATGGTAAGTATATGGAAAAAATTAAAACTTTGGAAGGGAGGGTTCAATCAAATTTCATAAAGGTCATAGATGTCTACAAAAATCAAGATAAGGAACTCGGGAGTAAAGTTATGAGTGAACTGGTTCTTATCTCTAAAGAGTGCCAATCAACACTTGAGGAACTAGTAGACTATGAGCATTTATATCTTAAGGAGGGAATAATCTATGCACTCCTCCTAAGATACCTAAAAAGGGTCAGTGCCCATCTAAAAAATGTGGCTTCCAGTGTAGTCAATCCATTCCATCGATTGGGCTACAAACCTGAGGAACTGACAAAGTAAGCGGATGAGTATTATTTTCTTGACCATCCTCTCTATCACCATTCCAATAAATGAAAGACTGAAATATGGCGGCTTTTATGGTCCATTTAGGGTTGGAAGTTCCTATATGGAAATACGCGGGGTGGAGAGATTTAAAGAAAAACCAGTATACATTATAGAAAGTTCACAGAAAACAGAGGGAATCTTCTCGTTATTCTTTTATCTGGATGATTTTTACTGCTCTTATGTTGACACTGGTTCTTTCTCAAGTTTGCGATTCATAAAAAAGATTCATGAAGGTCATTATAAGAATGAAGTTACACTTGATTTTGAAGATGATTCTGTCTTCTACAGTAATGGTGAAAAAACCTGCAAGATTCCCGAGGCAAAGGATATCTTTGCTTCTTTATATTATATGAGAACTATGAATTTCTCCTCGGGGGATACATTAAGGATACCCTTTTATTCATCCGGGAAAAACCACAAAATGGTCGTTCCTGTATCGGGTCCTTATTGGGTCAAAGTCCCGTTCGGGAAATACGAAACATATTTACTCACACCCGATGCCCCTGGAGGAAAGATATTTGGATCCAGTGATCCTATAAAAATCTGGGTGTCCACAGATTCCTTCCATATGCCTGTAAAGATCCAGAGCCGTTTGGCATTCGGAACTGTTAGTTTTTTGTTGGAGAGTATAGAATCAAAAGGAGAAAAGAAGTGATCTACTCTGTAATCTTGGCTGGTGGGAGCGGCGAACGATTCTGGCCTTTATCCAGAAAAGAAAAACCCAAACAATTTCTACCTATATCAGGTGATAAGCCTCTCTTATTGCAGACCAAGGATAGAATACTGGAACTCTCCACTTCAGACAATATTAAGGTTGTAACAACAGCAGAGTTAGCCCAGAAGATTGTGCAACTTGGGTTTAGTAAAAGCAATATAATAATAGAGCCTAAAGGTATGAATACTCTATATGCTATTGGCCTTTCAGCTACGAAACTTATGGCTTTAGACAAGGATGCACTTATGTTAATATTACCCTCTGATCATTGGATAGCTGATAGCAAGGAATTCATTTCAATAATAAAAAGGGGAATAGAATGGGCAGAAAAGGGTTATCTGGTAACATATGGGATAGTTCCAACGAGGCCGGAAACAGGCTATGGATATATTGAGAAGGGATTAGAGCTTGATGATAGAATTCTGAAGGTAAAAAGATTCACAGAAAAACCGAATATAAAGAAAGCTACCTCTTACCTAAAAAGTGATAATTACCTGTGGAATAGCGGTATTTTTCTATGGAAAGCGCATGCGATATTAGAAGAGATTGAAAAACACCAACCTCGCCTATCAGAAGCGCTAAACGCGCTCATGGAGAATCCTTCGGATGAGAATATTGAATCATTCTATAGGGTGGGCACACCAATCTCTATCGATTATGGAGTGCTGGAAAGGAGTAAGAATGTCCTAGTGGTGGTTTCCGAGTTTACCTGGGACGATATTGGAACATGGAACTCTTTAGAACGGATTTTTAAAAGTAAGGAGAGCGGAAATATTGAAATAGGAGTTACACATTCAAAAAACAGCCATAATAATATCTTTTACGCTGAGAGTGGCATTATCGTAGCAAAAGGTCTAGAGAAAATGATAGTGGTTCACACAAAAAACGCAACTTTGATAATACCAAAATCTGATGCTCAGGAGGTGAAAGAAATTATAAAGCACCTCCCTGAGGAATATAGATAAAAGGATCAACTATGGATAATAGCCCGGATTTCGCTCCAGTGCAAGATGAAAAATGCAGGGGAAGATAAGGTTTAGGATTTGTGGATTGGGATATAGTTAATAAAGGCAATGCTAAAGTGTGGTTCTCTATACTAAAATTTCCAACCCCTAAATCCCAAATTCTACTTTATGGTAAAACAATAAAAGGAGGTATTAATGAAATATTTTGTTGCTATACTTTCAATCGTTCTTTTACTCCCATTTGGTTGCGCAAAACGTCAGGAAGTAAGTCAGGAACCGCCATCGGAAAATGAAATAACATTCGAAGAAATCACAGAGGACACTACCGAACTTTCCAAAATTACCTTTGAAGAAGAGCCTAAAGAAAAACCAGAAGAAACGCCGGGGGTAAAAACAACAGAAGTTACAAAGATACATGGGTTCAGAGTGCAGATTGGAGCATATAAAAACGAAACTGCAGCCAAGCAGGAAGCAAAGAGTGCCCGAATAGCCCTTAGTGAGGATGTATATATCGAGTATATTATACCCTACTATAAATTAAGGGTTGGAAACTTCCTCGCTAAAAGTGACGCAGTAAGCTATATAAGACAGGTTATAAATAAAGGATATAAAGGAGCTTTCATAGTAGAGACCACTATTATTGTTGAATGAGATTACTCATCGCTTCAAAGAACAGAGGTAAGATAAAGGAAATAAAGTCTATCATAAAAGGGCGTTTGAGAATTATCTCTCCTCTTGACTTACATCTCGATGTTTCTATATTAGAGGACGGCGATTCCCCTAAGGAAAATGCCATAAAGAAAGCACTTATTTACCATAAGACAACAGAGTTATGTACTTTAGGAGAAGATACTGCTTTAGAAGTAGATTTCTTGGGGGGCAGGCCCGGCATACATTCAGCACGTTATTCTGGAGGAGAGGACAGGGAAAACAGAAAAAAATTATTAGCCGAGTTAGGGAAGACTGTTGAAAGAAGCGCTCGTTTCAAAACAGTTATGGCACTGGCACTTAGGGACAATTGGATTGAGTGCTTTGAAGGTATTGTGGCAGGTAAAATTAGTATAGTCGAGAAAGGCAATGGCGGCTTTGGATACGATCCAATATTTATTCCTTCTGGTTACAATAAGACTTTCGGAGAAATGGAAGAGAGCGAGAAGAATAAAATAAGCCACAGGAGTAAAGCATTAAGAAAAGTTATGGCTTTTTTGCAAGGAAAAATAGAAGAATTAGAAGGTTTGTGTGAATGATCACGGGGTGTAGCGCAGTCCGGTTAGCGCACCTGCTTTGGGAGCAGGGGGTCGGTGGTTCAAATCCACTCACCCCGAATGTAGCTCAATCGGTAAGAGCGCTGGACTGTGGCTCCAGAGGTTGGGGGTTCGAGTCCCCTCATTCACCCAATAAAAATGCGTCAGTAGCTCAGTTGGCAGAGCAGCGGACTCTTAATCCGCGGGCCGGGGGTTCAAATCCTCCCTGACGCATATTTTTTAAGGAAAAAACCTGGGTTGAACCCAGGTTTTTTCCTGTTAAAATGACGTAAGAAAAGATATTGTTCTAATCTGTTCTGTACAACATATAATCCTGACTGACATTGAATTCTTTCCCCTCATCATAATCATCCGTTCCGTAGAAATGAACCTTCACCTGTACCGTCTTCCAGTAAGGGTCAGGGGGGGGAATATACATCATTTTTACCGCTTCCCGTACATTAAAAGAAAAATTATAAAGACTTACCTTCAGGGTATCTTCTCTACTGCTGGAAGCCTTGATGCGGAGGCCAAGATTGGAATAGTTTGGACTCGTATATAGGAGTGTATCTACTGTACTCTGGTAGAACTCACAGTAATATCCCTCCAGGTAAGAATCTACGCCATTCCTGACCCAGAAGGTCACAGAATCAACAATTACTTCAGAGTAGTAGTGAGATAAGGGAACCATCCATACTTCTCCCATTCCAGCCACACTATCTTTCGTGACTCCTTCAGTATCTAACCACCATCTTATAGGATCAGGATTATAGTAAGGCTGTCCTCCCCCACGCGGTTGCATATCAACAATAGTAGAATCAAACTGCGCGACCGAAAATCCATGGGGATTTGTGGTCCATATTTGAACTTCGGGTGTAGCTATTCCATAACATGATAAAAGTAAAAATAATAAAATAAGAGAAACTCCAAGAAATATGTATATTCTCTTCATATAGCCTCCTTATTTTGTATACTTTACACCATAATTCATTATTTGTCAACCCTCTGGACTACTTTTTTTACATCTTTGGAGAAGTCCTTTAGCCTATCCAACTTATATCGAATGAAAAAGAATAAATTGAATAGGATGAATCCAATAAGGATCGCTCCTTTGAATATGGATTTATAGGGAACCATAATTTTCCTTGCCAATTCTTCACCTGCTTTCTTGATAAGCCCCATCTCAATGAGTTTGTATACTGCATCATAAGTCTGGAACTTCCCAAGTCCAGAGACTCTAATTAGTTCTCCTACTGTAAGACCATCAGTGAATTTTTCTAAAAGCTTCTTTTCTCTATCTCCGAGCTCCAGAGTAATCTCAGGCTTATCTTTCTTTCGAAGAACCACACTATCATTGGGAATAACAGCTTTTATCTGCGGCCATTCATCAATCCTCCACATACCCTCCATTACCAATGCGTTGGGCTCTAACTCAACTGAGATACTGGAACTTGCATATAGCGCTTCTCCCGGGTGAAATGAATATCTACCCATCTTCCAAGTGAGAACCTCATCTACAATCTCCTGAATCTTAAATGAGATTATCTCTCTTAGCTCCTTACCGCCCACCTTACCCTCTTGGAGCAGAACTTGAAGAACAGAGATATCCAGTTCTTTTGCCTTTTCATTATAATCTTTAAGCTCCTCCTCAGTTATCTTGCCCGCACGGAAAATATAATCGTTTATGGAATAAAAGAGGTTCTCTCCTTTATGGGCAGCAGCTGCAATTTTTCCCTTCTTAAACCCAAAGTCCACTTCCTCTTTTTCTGTCTTCATCCGAAGGACTCCATCTGCCTTGTGCAGAGAAAAAAATTGCATTATCTCTGGAACAGAAAATTCCTCTATGCTACCTTCTATCTCCATTTGCTCCTAGCCTCCAAGTTAAAAGCAACACTAAAAGATAATAGATGATAAGAGAGTATCGGTATATAATATTTCCAATCGACGCTTTATATTGGATTACATCACTGGATGAGAAATAGAGCGGTGCTACATAGATAACAAGTAATACAGAACCTAAAAGCAGTAACCCTATTCCCGTGAACGATTTTCTATTGTATAAATGTGCACTACCAGGGAATATGAGATTCATAATAAAATTCTTTAATCTTGTCACTCTATGAGACCTATTTTTTGTTCGCCTTTTCAATCTTTCTCGAATGCTTTTCGACTCAGTAACAGATAATTTATCAGCACAAATATCACATACCTTCTCTTCCCCTATCTTAACGCTATTAATTAAAATCCTGCCACAAATAGGGCAAAGTCCATCCTTTAAGCGCTTTATTGAACTCAATATTACGAAAAAGACCGTTAGTATGAAGAAAATATATAATTTGCTCTCCTTAATATACAGTCCTACTCCACTTGCTCTAAATATGTCACTCAAAAGCCAGCTATCTGGAGGATATTGATATATCGGAAGTTCTCTATCAGCAAATTCTGGACCACTTTTCGTTGCCCTCTCGATATACTCAGAAACCTCATCAAAGTCAAGTCTGTCAAGATATATAGTTGCCATAATTAGATTGGATATAGGATTATCAGGATCCAAAGAAACTACTTTTTTGCAAAAACTTAATGCATCATCATAATTACCCTCTTTAAAATATACCGAAGCCGAGTTTGTCAAAAATATAAGACTCTCTTTCTCTTCGTAGCCCTTCTGGAATAGGGATTCTGCACGTGTGAGTTCGCCCATCCTTGCTGCCTCAATTCCCTTCACTACATAACCATAGGGATTTTCTGACTCATTTATTCTATAGTTGTATGGGTCACAACGAGCTTTGAACACTTGATAAGTAGGGCTATCTGTGCTAAAATTCACTTTTATTTGGTTGGTGTAGGCAATGGCGAGTGGAAAAATCACTGAAAGGACGGTAAGGTTTATAAGGGACTTCTTTGACATCTTTACAAACGAAATACCGACGAGGATTGCAAGAAAAATCAATATTGGAAGCCAGACGAAAAGAGAAAATAGCAAAGCAGGAACCCATAAATTACTAATTTTCATTCTCTGTCTTACCCATTCGGAAAGGAATGGAACTGATTCAAACAAACCAGAAATAACAAATGCTATGTATACCAAACCTAAGAATATAACAAACAGAAACATAATATTCTCAATTAGACTGACCCTGTTATCGAGAAACCCGTATGTATAGAAATATTCCCATAGATTTCTGCACACTTTACCCCATTTAGGTATATTACATTTCATAAGAATAATGGGGATATTCCTATTAGAGGGATCACTCTTTAGAGCGAACTTGAGTTCTCTTTGGGCCTTATCTACATTCCCGGCTTTTAAATCAAGAACCCCACGTTTCGCATAATTCCTTGCAATACTTGAATGAACGAACTTATCATCACATTTTATCACCTTGAGCAGTCTACTCTCAACAAAATCACTTTTAGAATAAAGCGCCGCTGAAAGCATTAATGAATCCAGTAAATAAAGCTCATCGATAGAACTCATCCCATCAATAACTCCTCGGAAATCAGGTAAAAGACTATCACTCTTCATATTAAGCCATCTCTGTGATAAAAATGCTTTAATCTTTGAGTCTCTATCGGGAATAGTATAATTTAAACCGGAAAGAATTAAGACCAAAAGCATCATTTTAATCTCATTGTATAATGCTCTATCTCAAGTGAATTCTTTCCCCTCTTAGCTATAATTCTAAACGGTTGTTTTACGCCCTCAACTGTTTTATAATCGGAGTATTTAATCGATGAATCATCTTCTCCGTATATTAGTACCCGGCTCGGAAGAAATTCGGGAGATATTGAAACCTCAATGTTACTACCAAGAAGAGACCACCCACTCTCTAAGGGAATAACTCTCCAGTTAGACAATAGAGGGATATCCCAGACGATGTACCGCGGAAGAACTTTACATAGTATATTTCCCAGTATAGAAAGCACTTGCTCCTTCATTTCTTTGCCATGCCTATCTACTGCAGATACAGAATCCGGAGAAAAATAGAACCTTCCTACTACCATACCAAAGGACCCCAAGAGTTGTCCTGAAAGCACATTCGTGTTAACCTCATAGTTTAAAGAAAAATAAGACGAAAAGCGATATTCTGGACCGGATATTATTATCTCCCCCGTACCAGATTTTTTTTTGAACTTCTCGGGCCATCGGGGTATCTGATCTAAGAGTTCTTCATCTGTTAATGTTTTTTTAGACATCTGCCTTGCACAATTATAAAAAGAAAGTATTATTAAAAAGACCATGGATAAAGTTATACCTGGTCGCATAAAAAGATTATAATTTAATAATCGGGATAAGTCAAGTCAGTCATGAAAAGTATAGTTAAGAACAAAAAGGCACATTTTTACTATCATATTTTAAAAACTTATGAAGCCGGTATTGCACTTAAAGGCTCGGAGGTTAAGTCAGTACGGTTTGGGAAGGTAAGTATAAAAAATTCGTATGCTCGAATAGCAGGAAGAGAAATTTATCTCTATGATATGCATATATCTCCTTATAGTAAGTCATCAAATTCTATAGAACCCAAAAGGAAAAGAAAACTATTATTACACAAAGGCCAGATCAAGAGGATAGAGAACGAGGTACAGAATAAAGGAGTGACTCTTGTTCCTTTAGAAGTGTATATAGAACGGGGGCTTGTGAAAGTAAAAATAGCTTTAGTGATGGGTAAAAAGAAGTTTGAAAAACGAGATAAAATTATTGCAAGAGAACAACTTCGAGAGATAAGTAGAAATCTGTGATTCTATTATTTTTATCCCTTTCTATAAATCAAAGTGGAAATATCTATACCTTGCGCGAATATAAAATTAGAAATAAAAACTATATTCTCTGTGATTCTCTGATTAGAAAATTGGACTTGTCTTCCCACTGGGACAACAACAGACAGATAATGACTCTTCAAAGAGAAACAGTTGTATCCATTATTCCCGATAATCCATTTATAAAGATAGAGGGCAATGTCCATCAATTGGTCTCTTCCCCTATAATGATAAATGGAAAATTACTCTTACCCAATTCGTCGCTGGACTTAATCCTCTCAAGTCTCTTGAATATGAAAGCCTATTTCAAGGATGGAACGCTTGAGATAGGAACCCGTCTCAATATTTATGGCATTAAATGGTGTGTAGAATCGTCTCTCACGAGATACACAATAGAGTGCTCTCCCACTATGAAGTATTTCTTCAGCAAGAATGACGGAGAATGGGTGCTCACCTTATTCAATCCTATATACAACAAGGAGATAATGGATCAAGACGGAAAAGGACTTATAGAGGGAATCAATATTGAAGAAGGTAATGGATTCCTTAAGTTTCGATTCAAGACAATAGAGAACCTCCCTATGGATATAATACGAAAAGGGAAATCACTAAATGTAGAGGTCCGTAAATTTAATAAAAGACATATTCAGACCATAGTTATCGATGCTGGGCATGGTGGTAAAGACCCAGGTGCAGTCCATGGAGGTGTTAAAGAAAAAGACGTTGTTCTTAAGGTCTCTAAGAATTTAGCATCAAGACTCACTGAAGATGGCTTCAATGTAATAATAACCAGAATTAGCGATGAATTCCTTGCACTTAAAGAGCGTGCCGAGATAGCTGATGAAGCGAGGGCCGATTTCTTCGTTTCCATCCATTGTAATGCAGCATACCGCAAGAGTAGTATGCATGGAGCAGAGACGTATTTCTTATCATCAGCAAAAAGCGACTGGGCAAGAACTGTTGAGGCAACTGAGAACTCTGCAATAAAGTTTGAATCTGAGGATAATGCGGGTATCCCTGAACTTGATTATATCCTGAATGACCTTGCTCAGACGCAATTCTTGGAAGAATCCCAACAGGCTGCAATTTATATACAAGAAAGCTTAGTCCAATTATGCGGTTTATACAACCGTGGAGTAAAACAGGCAAACTTTTACGTATTAAGGCTCAATTATATGCCTGCAGTTCTAATAGAAATAGGGTTCCTTACCAATTCTAATGACAGAAAAAAATTGCAAGATGATAATTTCCTCGAAAAGGTTGTAGAGGCTATAGCTTCCGGTATAAAACAATATGCCAGAGCACATTTATAAAAATAACCCTATTGGCGTATTCGATTCGGGAATCGGAGGGCTTACCGTAGTAAGGGAGCTTAGAAAAGAACTCCCTAATGAATCTATTGTATACTTTGGCGACACTGCAAGAGTTCCTTACGGGACTAAATCGAGTGAAACCATCATTCGGTTCGCAAGAGAAGACATTGCGTTTCTTCTAAGCCACACAGTGAAAATAATCATTTCCGCTTGCTTTTCTGTCTCTTCTAATGCCCTGCCCTATATAGCAAGCGAATTTGACATACCAATCATTGGTATGATATCACCGGGTGTGCAGGCAGTAAAAAAGAAATCTTATAGAAAAATTGGCGTCATAGGCACCCAAGCAACTATTGAAAGCGGCGCTTTTGAAAGAGAGCTGGAAAATTCCCTCGGAGAAGTAGAGATACATTCTACAACCTGTCCCCTCTTTGTACCTCTTGCAGAAGAAGGTTGGCTCTCAGGGAAAGTCCCTCTTCTTGTAGCAGAGAAATATCTCTCGAACTTAGTTGAAAAGGGGATAGAAGCTTTAATTCTCGGCTGTACTCATTATCCTTTGCTTTATTCAGTTGTAAAAAGAGTAGTAGGAGATGAGGTAGATATAATTGAGCCTGGGAAGGAAGCAGCAAATATAATAAAAGATTTCCTGCAAGAAAATGATATGAAAGCAACTAGAAAGGGCAATCTTCAAATATTTTTAAGTGATATCCCCAGAGATTTTCCAAGAATTATAGAAGAATTTCTGGGGTATCCTGTAAAAGATGTTCACCTCGTTCGATCAAAATGAAGTAAAAGGCCGCATCAACTATTCTCCTGTATTCTCTCTTTAACTCATTGACCCATCTACTTATATACTCATTCACTATTACATTGGTGCTGATTTGTATCTAAAAAATATCAAAACGGAAATCCAAGATAGAAGTCGAATTTGGTACCATCTATTATCCTGTCCAGGTCAGTCAACCTCGAAATATCAAAGTTAGCCATTGTAAAACCTAAATCAAGTCGAACCTCAATTCCAAAGGACATAACAGGATCTACCAATTTTATCCAGGAACCAGATGTATCGGAGAATCTGAAATCCTTATAATTATAGGTAGCCCCTCCAATATCCATAAAAATTGCGCCATCCACCCTTCCTATGTTTATTGGTGGAAAACCAAGTTCCAACCTTTTTATGAGAGGAATCCGAAACTCAACATTAAGAAATCCAGCTGTCGTCCCTACAAGATAGTTATAAGGATAGCCTCGGATAGAACGTCCTCCACCAAGGGCTACAGTCGAAAACTGCTTCTTATCCTCACCCCAGCTGTGGAGCAGAAAGAGACGTACAGCAATGTTCCAGTCCCTTGTAAGATACCAGTAATTCCTTAAATCTAACCCGAAATTCTCAACATCCCAGAAACCCTCTCCCTTAATTAGGTTTCTCTCATAAGTTATCCGCCCTCTGAACCCTTTAATTGGTGAAGTATATCCCCATATAGTATTATCCCTCACAAAGGAAAGGGTCCCGAAATTTCCGTAAGAGATATCCGACTCAACAGGTATCCAACCATCGTCCTCCACGAATTCCAAAAACTCCTCTCCAAGTCGATATCCTGAGAGACCCAATTCAAATCGATTGAAACGATCCAATGGATACCAAACCTCCCCTCCGAGACTCCAGAGGTTCCCCCTAATAACATTACCTCCATAAAGGAAATAGTCGCTTTGTTTCATCACAGAAAAAGCATAGTCTAATCTATGCTTGAGGTAAAAATACTGAATATAAAAATCGCTTCTTGTGAGGTCGGTATTATTGAATAATACATATAATCGATGATTCCCCAACATATCACTCATACCCAAATCAATATAGCCGTATACACCATAATCAGAGTAATAGCCTACGGTTGTCGCCACATAATCTATTCCAAAATTCAAGGGTGCTTCTCTTTCTTCTTCTTCCTCGTCTAAAGAAACCTCAATATACTCGGAAGGAAATTCTTTTGGGGGATTCGGTTCTTTACCCTTTAATTCTTCTATAGGATCTATAAGAAATATATCCCAACCCATATTGGCATATACCGAGATCGCAAATTTCCCAGAGGGGGATGTGGAAAATGATTCTAATGACCCTATAAGGTCAGTGAGCTGTCTTATCTTGCCCGAATCCGGTTCAAAACTATACAAGTTCTTTCCGCCATCTCTGTATGAGATAAAATATACTTTAGAATCATATACTTTTGGATTGATAATCTCCTCGCCGAAATCAAGGTACTTTCTTATATTACCCTTTAAATCAGTGATGTATAGTTTCTTTTTAGAATAATCCCACTCTTTTAAGTCCGGGCGATCACTCACAAAGAGTAGGGAATCTCCCTTCCATGTTGGTTCCCCGTCAAAATATCTATCGTGGGTAACATTCTCAAGGCTCTCCTCCTCTAAGTCATAGATATAGATATCTGAAGCCCCATTCCTTAACCCCATAAAAGCAATCTTCGATCCATCCACTGACCACTCAGGCCACCGGATTCCATCAAGGGGAAATTCCAACCTCTTCTTTATAGCCCTTTTTCTTACATCATAAATATATAGAACATCTTTCCCCTTTTCCATTGCAGGAAAAGCTATACACTTTCCATCCGGCGAAAAGGCAAGATGTCCATCCATAAGATGTAGGGATTCAAATTTAGGGCTTCGCCCCCCCTTAATGAGAAGTCCTAGATCCTCCCCATTTAAAGCAGAAGCAATACGGATCTCTACCTCCTCCGCTCTATCTGTGTAATAGACTATCTCTTCCCCTTTTGGAGAAATGGAAGGAGCATAGTTATATATATTTTTGAACTCCTTATGGGTCATAATAGGCAATGCAATATCATTCACATCTTCTTTCTCCCCCACAAGTGGCCAATACTCCTTTTTCAGGCTCTTCATCCATTCCTCATTCAATTTCTCTTCATCTATCCCAAGTACTCGCTTTATCGCACCAGATAAAGAACCAGTAACCTTTATTTTATTCATCAACTCCCCTATCTTCTTTTCTCCATATCGATTCTTGATAAAGTAGAGGATAGATTGTCCCTCCTTATAGACAGCATATCCTCCTGCATAGTTCAATATCGAAATTGGATATAATCGGTTATTTAGCACAGCATCCCGAATAAATGATTCTGCACTCTCATCCCAACTCAACGATTCAAACTCTGCCATCCCTTCAATAAACCACAAAGGCACCCTTAACGTAGCCAGATTCCGGAGAGCGCCCATCCCCCGCCCATATAGAATCCGATACTGAAACACGTGAACCAATTCATGGAAAAGGACATGTCGAAAATCCGAATAGGAACCATCAAAGGGCAGAACTATTCTATTCTTGAATATCTCTGTAAATCCCCCTGTTGACTCTGGGATTCTCCCCAGGATAACATTTGTACCCTCAAAATCTGGATGTGATTTATAGATTAACACAGGAATCTTCTCCTCATTCTTTTTCTCTCTATAACCAAACCTATCTTTAAGCCTGTCGTAGGCTTCCTCCAGGACATCCAGAGCAAAAGGTATCAAAACCTCTTCAGATTTGTAATAGTATATCTCAAAGTGCTCGGTCTCTTTTATAAGCCATCTATATTGACTGTATTGAATCTTGTTTTGTCCAAACTGGTATTGAGAGAATAAAAGAAAAAGCAAAATCATAATAACTCTCCTCCGATAAATCCAATCAGAGCCCCAAGCGCGAAAGCCCACGCCAGAAGCTTCACGTCAATTATTTCCTTCTTATAGCCTATCTTTATGGCAAAAAAAGCAATCATATTCCCTACACCGTTAATTATAAACAGTAATGGAAGAGCAAGGAACCTCACAATTACATGTCCAACACCTGGTATCCCTCCAATAAGCCCCACAAGACTAGACCAAGCCTGAGTCACCAGTCCAATAAGGAACAGAACCCCACCAACTACCCATTTATCCCATCTGAAATAGCTCCCAGCTATTATCATAATTGCGCCTACCACTACAATGAATAAAACATGCAGGACCTTCTTACGTATTGGCATCTTTTCCCCTAAAGAGATTCCTTCCTCTACGTCTTCTATTTCATCAGCCATAATTTCCTATCCAGGGTTCGATATTGTATTGCTTCTGCTACCTGCTGTGATTTTATATCTCTTTCTCCCTCTAAATCGGCTATTGTCCGTGCCATCTTCAAAATCCTGTCGAAAGCCCGCGCTGAAAACCCAAAGTGCTCCATAGCAGTATTGAGCAAAGCCCTACTTTCGTCATCAATTAAACAATATGTACGTATCTTTTTAGAGTCTAAGTGCGCATTAAAGAAGATATCATCATCTTTGTATCTCTCCTCCTGTGTTTCCCTGGCCCTCTCAATTCTCTTTCGAATTGTATCTGAACCTTCTCCTGGCTCTATATTGATAATATCATCATACCTTACCCTTGGCACTGTTATATGCATATCAATGCGATCGAGTAGTGGCCCGGAAATCTTACTGCGGTAACGATCTATCTTAGAAGGGGTACAAGTGCATTGCCTGTATAGATCTCCAAAATATCCACAAGGGCATGGGTTCATAGCTGCAATAAGCATGAATCGTGCAGGATAGGTTATAGTACTCTTCGCTCGTGAGATAGTCACAACTCCATCCTCAAGGGGTTGTCTTAAAGCCTCTAAAACATTCCTGTTGAATTCTGGTAATTCATCCAGAAAGAGTACTCCATTGTGTGCAAGACTTACTTCACCTGGATTTGGATATGTCCCACCACCTATGAGTCCAGCATAGGAAACGGTGTGGTGTGGAGCCCTGAAAGGCCTTTTTGCTATCAGAGGTTCATTTGGAGGGAGTGCTCCAACTACAGAATGTATCTTTGTTGTCTCGACAGACTCATCTAAACTCATTTTAGGCAGTATAGTGGGAATTCGCTTGGCAAGCATCGTCTTCCCGGAACCAGGAGGTCCAATCATAAGAACATTGTGCCCACCCGCAACAGCTATCTCCATCGCTCTCTTAGCACCCACTTGGCCTTTAACATCTGAAAAATCGATTTTACTTTTTGAACTTAATTCAAATATCTTATCAATATCTACAGTAAAGGGATCTTTGAAGCCGTTTTCCAGAATCCCAATACACTCACCAAGTGTTTCAACCGGGAAAACTTGCGCACCACCAACAACTGCTGCTTCCTTAGCATTTACAAGGGGAACCAACATCTTCTCAAATTTATTCTCACTAGCAAGAATGGAAGCGGGTAGCACGCCTTTCACTCCACGAATTCTCCCATCAAGTGCAAGTTCACCAAGTACAAGGGTATCTTTCAACCCTGAAGGGTTTATCTGCGCTGAAGCAGATAAAATTCCAAGCGCAATAGGAAGGTCAAGTGCTGTTCCTTCCTTCTTTACATCAGCAGGTGCAAGATTTACCGTTATCTTCTTCAGAGGGAAATCATAATTTAGACTCTTTATTGCAGATTCTACTCTCTCCCTTGACTCTCTTACAGCAGCCTCGGGCAAACCTACAATTGAAAAAGAAGGTAGCCCTCTTGAGATACTGACCTCTACCTCAACCGTTTCTGCCGCAACCCCATGGAGAGCGTAAGAAAAAATCTTAGAAAGTCTCAAAACCTCCCTCCTCTATTGACATGTTTTAAGCTTACTATTAATCCGTTCCCCTGTCAACCTATAATCAATGCAAACCCTGGGTAAACTCCAGGGTTATACACGAGTCCTTTACGCACACCAATTTGTTCAACCGGACAATTATTTATTGTTTATGGCTTACACCAATATCAGTTCCGTAACTCAATTCGCCGTTGTCTATGCGGATATGAAAATGGCAATCAGGGTTCGTACATACCCAAGCTTTATACAGAATAGAAGCACCATTCTGTCCGTAATCGGACAGAGGTATTAGAACACCATAATTGCATTTCTGACATTTGGGAAATTCCTTAAGAGTATCCACTTCCTCCTCCCTTTTGAATGATTTTACTTTCAACCATAGCTTAGTAGTTAAAATACAACTCTGCTCATCCTCTTAGTAACAAAGACTAGGTTACCTCAAATCTTTACATTCAGAATATAGTTGTATCTCACACCCTGTCAAGTGGAAAATTCGGCTGGTTTTGAAATACGACGCGAATGGTCACTATTTAAATGACCGAGGAGAAAAGAGAATGGCAAATTAATAGCGCCATCCCAGTTTAAAGAGAAGCCTAGTATCACCCGAATGGTAATTTTCCGCTACAATAGATCCCCATCTCTTTATTCTATATTCCGCCTGTATCTCAGATATCCCATAGAATAGAATGTCAGTCCTCGCTTTAACAAATAATCTATCAGTAATATATTTCCCTAACACAATCTCATAATGTCCACCCTCCCCCTCCATCCGTACCAGATCAATACCAAATTTCTGTTTAAATCTTCTGCTAAATGTTTGTCTTACCCAGTAATTGAAGGCTACCTCTGTTACAGATTCCTCAATCGCTTTCAGTGACGAGAGGTCTTCCCATGACATATTAAGATTCAATAGAGTCATTATATCTGCTACTGATCTTGCTGGTTTTGAGTATAGTTCAAATTTT
Source organism: uncultured bacterium (assembly GCA_964476585.1). Lineage (GTDB taxonomy): Bacteria > Hydrothermota > UBA3072 > UBA3072 > UBA3072 > CAYZBF01. The sequence goes on from CAYZBF010000012.1 coordinate 37,402, forward strand.
GGCATCTTCATAGTTCCTGATACATCCAAGAATACGGTATCTCTCTCCTGGGCTATGGTCTTTGCCTCGATATCAATATTGGGATTCAGCTCCGGAGAATTCTTAAAATCAAATTCACCTTTAACCACATCAAAGGAACGATACAAATAATAGAAGTTCCCTTGTTTTACTTCCATATTTCCAGAAATAAGTAGTGGTCCCCCATCATACTGCACACCAATTCCTCCTACAAGCTCCATATCAGCCATATCATTACGAATCCACACATTGCCTTCTCCCGCATCAACTTTGATATCTAAATAAAGGTTTGGAGGCCTTTTGCCTCCATTCCCTTCCATTCGAAACGGCATGGATATTATCGTCTTGTTGAGATCTACCACACCCTCAACTCTTATTTTTTCCTCTTCTTCACTCACAGTTACATTCCCATCAATTAGAGCGTTTACATATTGCCAGTTTATCGGTGTTTTGTTTATGTTAATCTTGAAGTTATAAGACCTTTTGCCAATATCGAAATCTCCTTTTACATCGATATTACCTTCGCTTAAAGAAACACGAGAAGATTTTATTAATCCTTTATACCCGTTGAATTCGACATCTGCCGATAAATCCTCTATTTTAATCCCGGGTTTCACCAGTAATATATTACCTTTTGATACCTTTATCTCCCCATACACCTCTGGTGTAAGCAGTTTTCCCTTCACTGCTATATTCCCATTGACCTCTATTCTCCTTGTGTCAAGATAGTCATGCAGAGGGTAGGATATCCACCTCCCCCCGCTATCAAATTCTGCTTTTATATTCAATAAGCCATTACTCAGGTCAATTGCGCCATTGAATCTGGAGTGATGGCTATTTTCGAATAAAGTAATATTGTTGATTACGATGTTCTCCTTCTGATAGCCAAGCTCGAGATTCAATGAATCTCCGACAGACTCACCTTTCCATTTCGCCCTGCTTTTACCTTTAAATTTAATCTCTGGTGCGTTTGTTCTTCCAGATAAGGTAATTAATCCACCAAGATCCCCGGAGAGGGGAAGAGGCGTAATATCAAATTCATCCAACATTCGAAGGTTAAATTTATCAAGCCTTACCTTTCCTTTGAGTTTTTTCTGATAAACCTCCAAAGAAAGGTTAACTTCCTCACCTTTATTTCCCTTAAATATTGCTTTATCAGCCTTTATACCTTCATCTATTCTTGCAGAAAAGCTTGAATCCAACATTAGCCATCCACCAGGGTAAGCGAAGTTAAGCTTTTCAAATTTGATACTATCCTTGAAGTATTGTAATGAATATTCCATTTGCTTGTCTTCCCTCTTAAACAAGCCAACCAAAACTACATCCCGCTCATTAAGTCTTGCTACACCTTCCCCTATCTCAAATATTTTGCTACCTGGAAGCTCAACGTCTTGCATTACAAAGGATAATTCTCCGAGAAATTTCTTTTCCTTTTGTCGGAGATCTATATTACCATCCACCAACCCCACTTGAATTTTTCCGTATTTAAGACTATCAAACGAAAAAACACCGTATACCTTATCCCGAAAATTTATATCTGCATGAAGTAAAACCTCAATATTAATACCGAAATACTTAAGTATTGGGGATACTTCCACCCCATCAACAAATAAATTCCCCTTTATCAAATTATCATATTCACCACTAAAAGAAAAACTCCCTTTATTTAAATATCCTTCAAATTGGTCAACAATAATCCTTCTGCCAAGTTTTTTAAACTCTACATTAAAATCTCTTAGGTGGGAACCCATTAAAACACCAAAAACCCCAATCCGAAAGGATAAACTATCTCTGCCTAAATAACAAAAATCAACACTTCCATTAAGTTTTGAAGGAGGCAAATCCTTCCTAAAGTCTTTCATGTTTAAATCACTTAACTCAAAGCTACCCGAGGTTTTAACCTCACTTTTCAGATAACCCTTGAAACACGAACCACTTATCCATATAGAATCTGTATTACCGTGAAAAGTAAGAGGTTCTAAGTTAATCCCTTCAATTGATATAGGTCCACTCTTTCCTTTAAATCTAAATAGGGAATCATAGACAAACTCCGCCTCAACAACTCCCTCTCCCTCTATATTCCACACATTCTTCAAATCCCTTAAATAGATCGTTCCTTTTCCCTTGATACCCTTCTCTAACCGTCCGAATATTCTCAATTTTGAATGCCCTACCCGGAGTTCCCTTATATCAATCATAGAGCCTAACCTTTCAAGGTTAAGTTGTCCATCAATGAGATTAAAGCCAAGGCCATCAATTGATCCGCTAACCTTAAAAACGTTGAGGCCAATCTCATCCTCTGTAGAAAACAATCTTCCATTTCCGTTTACCAAGAATTCATGCCCACCCCATTCAATATAACCACCTTGAACGGAAATATCTTCTATATAGAAAAGCCCGGGTATTTTCCTCCCTTTATGCTCAGTAGAGCCCGAGAAGGAAAAGACTAATCTTGGTCTGTAAAAGGAAACACTCTTAATTCTCCGTCTCAAAAACCCAAGCGGGGTATAGAACACTTCAACGTTAGACAAAAAGCCTAAACTCCCTACAACTACAGAATCTGCTTTTAGTGATGACAAAATATTCCACTCTACACACGCAATACTACTTCCTTCAGGAAGCATAGATACGAGTTTGTCCTTCATCCAAATTTCGGCTCTACTATGTATTAATCCGGATAATAGATGAAGGAAAATAAAAATGAGTAAAATGGATATCCAGATTCCTATTCGCTTCCTCATTCCTTAAAAAATTCCTCCAATAGTTCTTCTCCTTTCCCACCCTCACCACCTAAGACACTTATTTCAGTCCCAATAATGTTTTCCATCTCAAACATTCTTTTTACCTCATAAGCAAACCTCTCGCTTGACATCCTTACTGTACCTAATAGTGTCCTTTCTCTAAATAATACGATAAGGATAAATAAAGAGGCAACATCTTGATAGAATAATTTCCATTCCCGTCCCTTGAGGAAGAACTGATTAAAGTCACACTCATCAACGAGTTTTGCTAACTCCACAGTAGTATTGAAAACACCGGTTAGTAAAGCTGTCATTGAGAATATGTTTATCCCAAAATTCATTCCGCGATGTTCTAGAACTTCGCCGCTCTTAGTAGCAAATACAACATGAAAAGCATTGGTCTCAATGAGAAATCTTTCTAAAGAATGATTTAACTTTCTCTGCACATCTCGGGATAGGATAATATGGGCTGACAACTATAATAATTTCGCAATCGACTTTGATCCGCGACGAAGTTTTAGCCTAACCTCACCTGTATCAACATCGGGCTCTGTGAGAAGTGCCAGAACAAAATCCTTTTTGGCTATCATAAAAACACTTCCATTTTCCGCCAATGCGGATATCGAAAAGTTAGCGGGGATTCTCATCTGATTCGCTATCTCATTTGATATTTCAGCCGCCATTGCTGAAATAAGAACTTCATCAATATCTTTTTTCCCAAGGAAATCCACAATTGCACCATCTCTATCTACGACATAACATCCCAACATTCCTTCTGATGATATCAAATTTTTCATTATGTCCTTCATCAATCTACCTCCAGAATATCTTTAGTACTAAAAAAGACCTCCCTTATCTTCCTTTCTAAATCGGCAAATGGAATATCCCTCTTGGTAAGGACAATAAACCTTATATAAGCTGTTCCGAGCACAAATATGTTACCTCCAGGTAATTCAAAAAGCACCTCCTTTAAGCTCCCCAAATCCAAACTATCAGTTGTTTCTTCTATCCTATTATAAATTGTATTGATTATTACCCCAGTTGTATCCTCATCGAGGGGCAGACTCAGTTCTGAATGTATTAAAGCCCCACCTTCATCCACCAATACTACCCCAACAACACCTTGCATTTTTAATAACTTATTTAACTCTCTTTTTAAAGAATCTTTTAAGGGAGCTTCCTCTACTTTCGCTAATTCCTCCACCCCCTCAATTTCCTCCGTTTCTTCTACCACTATGGAACTAAGTAACTCCTGAAGAGTTTTATTTTCTGGTTCTATCTTCTCTGCTTGTTTCAATATTTTAATAGCCCTCTGTCTGTTACCTTCCTTTAAATAAATCTTCCCAAGGTTTAAGTAAGGTTCTGCCACATTCTTATTTTTCTCTATAGCAGTTTTTAGAAGTCCCTTCGCTTCCTCAATCAGGCCATTCTGAACATAAAGGTCAGCAAGGGACAAGAGAACATCTAATGAATTAGAATCGCTTTGAAGTCCACCCCGCATCATTAGTACACCTCCCGATCAGATATCTTCTTGCTTAACTCCATAACCAATTCAAGATTTTTCCTTATCTCTCTCTTCCGTGGTTCATATCCACTCAGGAGAAGATATGAATCCCATTCGGAAATGGCTTTCTTGAATCTCCCTGTAACAAGATAATAAAAACCTAACTCATAAATGATTTTCGGATCATCGGGATACCTTTTTTTCAAAAGAGTAAGGGTTTCAATACCCTTCTCATATTCCTTTCTATTCCAAAAGATTCCAAGTTCTCTCATTTTATCTTTTACCTCATCCTCTTCCTTGGATGTAGCCTTTACAATATCATCTAATTCTATTTTCTTTTCTGTAACGATCCCTGTCATAATTAATCCGTAAAGCGATTTTAAAACAGAAAGTTCATCCCCAATTACTGAAATAAGACCGGCTATAGTTCGCTTTCCATTTATTAGGGAAAGAAGCTTCCACTCCATTCTGTCAAGATTGATCGATTCCATCTCGACGATACCCGAGGAAACTTCTAGAACTATATCATAGGAAGGAATTATCTTTTCTATTTTTGACATCTCATCCACCCTTCTTGCAGCTTCCAGTATTATGTTTTCAATCTTCATCCCCAACTCCAGAGAGACGGGAATCGAAATATCACCTTCTTTAAAACTAAAGTATCCTGACTTAATTATGAAAAGAGAATATAAAACCTCACAAGCAACCTGTTTAAATAATACTTTAAATGTATTTCTTGGTATCACCTGCTTTCTTATAATGTACTCTATAAAATCATTACCTTTTAAAGTAGCAACTTCTTCTCTATCAATCAATTTACGTTTTATCATTTCTTCTTTTAATCTATCTGTTATATCAATATAAGCAAGCCTACTACTATCAAAATAAAGGGTATATGTTTTTCTATTTTCATCATCTGTCAATCTAAGTATACCTCGTTTAGCTGTAAGAGATATCAACTGGAATAAATCAAAAAGTCCCAATTCTGAAATAGGAGCTTCGATAGGCATTATATCTCTCCAGTAATCTTACGAAGGCGAAGAAGACTAGAAAGGGCCTCCCTTGCCTGGTTCACAACCTTACTATCCTTAGACTTATCAATTATACTTTCCCATAAATTCTCTGCTTTCCTATATTTACCTAACTTGAAGTAAAGAGAAGCAAGAGTTCTATATGCTGGTATATTCTCTTCATTAAAACTTATTGCCTGACTTGCACTTTCTATTGCATTTTTAATCTTTCCCTTCATATAATATGCCTTACTCATCCATAGAGCAATATCACTGTCTGCCTTAATTACTCTTTTCGCATTTTCTGCTGCTTCAATAGTCCCTTCATAATCTTTAAGTTCTAAACGGGTTCTGACTAATAGCTTTAAGGCATCCTTATTATTCGGTTCTGTTCCTATAGCCTTCAATAGATTCTCTTCTACTTCATTAATCCTTTTCTGTTTGATTTCAACCTTTGCAAGTAAAAGATAAGCCAGGGCAGAGGGAGAGACCGAAATACTTCTCAGTAAGTACGCTAAGGATTCATCTAATTTCCCAGAAGAAAAACAAAGAGAAGCTATTTCACACAATATACGTGGATTGTCTTTCCAATGGGGGCAACTTTTTAGCATCTTTATTGCCTTTTCATATTCCTTCTTGCGATTATAATACCATGCGCTAACATAATATGAGAAAGGAGCATCCTTATTCTTCTCTCTTAAAGTTTTCGCCAACTCATTAGCATGCCTCAACTCTCCATTCTCTATATAAACCGATGCCAAAATCCGAAGTGCCTCTTCATTATCAGGCACTAAATCTAACAGTACATCCCTTGCCTCACCCAATAATCCTTTACTTTTATATATCTTTCCAGAAAGAAGTAGCGCTTTGGCATTATCAGGCTCATGCCGTCTGATTTCGTTTAGGATTTCTAATGCTTCATCTAACCTATTTTCTTTATAGAGAGATTCTGCTTTCTTGACCTCTTTCACAACATCAAAAACTCCTGGTTTCTCCTCTGGTGCTACAAACAGCTTCTCAAATATCTCTTCCGCCTCAGTTTCTTCACCTTCAACTTCACCAATTCCCATCTCTTCTGTGAGCTCTCTTGATATCAGGATATTCAGTTGCTCAGAATAGATATCCAGCCCTAACTTAAACCTGTTACTTGTATAGAATGGATTTAACTCCATTGCCTTTTTAGTCGCTTCTAACGCCTTATCGTACTTGCCAATACGTGAAAAAGCAAAGCCCAAGTTATAACATGCCTCAGCAAAACCCTCATCCCGAAAAATTGCCTGCTGAAAACAATGGATTGCCTCTTCAATCCTATCAGTGTTTAGATAAACAGACCCAAGATAGTTATACGGTAAAGAACATTCCTCTTTTTTCTGGATTACTTTCTTAAATAACTTCTCAGCCTTATTGTAGCTTCCTCTGTTCATATAAACCAGCCCAAGGTTTAAATATGAATCAAAATATTCAGGATTGAGTCTGTATGATTTCTCGAAACATTTGAAAGCCCTGTCTGGGTTCCCAGAATGATAACTCACCACACCGAGATTATTCCAAGAAATTGCGTAATTTTTGTCTTTTGAAATTGCTCGCTTGTACCATGATATTGCTTCGTCAAGTCTTCCAAGCCTATGACAAGCGATACCAATATTGTTAGCTAATCTCGGTGAGTCAGGGTCTTCCGCAAGGCTTTCTAAGTATGCGGAAATGGCATCCTCGTTCCTACCCAAGAAGAGTAATACTTCTCCTATCTGCTCCTTTACAAGTAAATTTTCGGGATTTAATTCCTCTGCCTTTCTAAGCTCTCTAAGAGCTTCTCCAAACATGCCTTTATTCTTATATGTAAGCCCCATGGCATAATGACCAAAGAATGGTTTTTCTTTTATCTTACTCTTTGAAACTAAAATGAAGTCTTCGTATCCCTTCTGCGGGTATATACCTAACCCGAGATTTGGCTCTGTTTTAGCATATTTTGGATTCAACTGAGTTGCCTTCTTTGCCGCCCTCTTTGCTTCATCAAACTTACCTTCTTCACCATATGCAAAGGAAAGCCGATAGTAACTCTCTGCATCATCAGGATCAAGCTTGATTGCTTTCTTCAATTCAGTTATAGCTTGCGAAAAAAGACCCAAGTTATAATATACCTCCCCTAGATACATATGTCCAGGAGCCATATCGGCTCGTAAACGTAAAACTTTCTTGAAACTTTCAATTGCAGGCTCATAGAGGCCTATAGCTTTGCAGGAGATACCCAACTCTAACAAAGCATCGATATCTATAGGATTATAACGCAGATACTTGCCATAATGATCAACTGCTTCATAATAATCTCCAGTGCTCTTAAATGACCGTGCCAATTCCAATCTGGCTACTAAGTCAGCTGGGTCCTCTCGAATCCTCTTCTTTAATTTTTTAATATTCTCATCATAATATCCAGTGGTCTTGTAGATATAATCAATGTTATTCTTTGCAGTAGTAAAATTAGGTTCTATCTCCAGTGCTTTCTTCAGTTCCGCAACAGCCTCTTTTATTAGACCTTTATTGTAGTAGACGCAAGCAAGGTTATTATGAGCACCTGCATCATTGGGGTCAATTTTTTTTGCAAAGAGTCTAAGTATACTTCTTTCCTCTTTTGAAATTCCCAATTATAAAAGGTCCATTGCTTTTAAAATATTAATTAAACCACCAGTATCAGGTATAAGCAGGAGATAGGCCTCTAATTCTTTCTTTGGATCGCTAAAGTGAAATATAGTCTTAACACAGAACACGTATTCTTCGTCTTCAGTGAACTCCAGATACACACTACTTATAATCGCTCTGAAATCATCTCTAATGATAAAGGGCACCGAAGGTAACAACATAAGACCAAGAAATTCTGAAGTAGCGTTTAGATAGGAACTGCAAAGGATATTGGCTACCTCTTTAAGGGAAGAGATTCCCATATCATCAATCTCAATATCCTCGGTCATTTCTTTGTTTAGTAGAATCTTAACCAATGTTTTTGCATCATCATCACCCATTACTATAAGAGTCCTTCCCGTAACATCCCCAAAGAATTTAGTTAAGGCAGCCAAAATAACTCCTACATCCTTTCCAAGAAGCTCTGAAGTCTTTTCGATAGGAAGAATTTCAATTTTAGGCACCTCAACACCTACCTTTTTCCCCAACATCTGACTCAATGCTGTCGCTGCATGTCCTCCACCAATATTGGCAGATTCCTTTAACCCGTCTAATTGTAATTCCTTAAGATCCTGTATTTTCATATCTCCTCCTATATCTAAAGCTTGGCAAATCAATTATCAGACATGGTTCACCATTTCCAATTATAGTAATCCCCGTAAATTCCCTTATCTCATTAAGAGGTGGCGGGAGAGGCTTAACCACAGCATCACAACTACCTCTAAATCTATCAACTATAAGGGCAAATCTCTCACCCTCCACTTCAACAATCAAACAAGCAAGAATGGCATCGTTTATTCCATCATTAGAATAGTTTCCCATAATACCAGAAAAACGATAAACCGGTAATACTTCCTTCCGGAGTAATATGATCTCCTTTCCCATAAGACGAGAAATAAAAATTCCAGGAATCATCAATGTCTCATCAACAAATGTCATAGGAAGCGCAAAAAGTTGCCCATTTGATTGAATAAGGTAAACCCTTATGATAGCCATTGAAAGAGGCATTTCCATTGTAATGGTTGTTCCCTTATTTTTCTCTGTAGAGATGTCTACACTACCCCCTACTGCTCTTACTATATCTTTTACTACGTTAAGTCCGATTCCTCGACCTGAAACTTCATTAACTGCTTTATTAGTTGTAAAACCAGGCATGAAAAGAAAGTGAAGTATTTCTTTTTTTGAAAGAGCATCCACTTCTTCCTCTTTCAACAATCCTTTCTCAAGAGCAGTGTGCAGGATTTCTCTTTCATCAATACCTTTACCATCATCACTTATCTTAATTAGTATATCTCCTTTAATGCGCTTTGCAGAAACTGTTATCTTTCCAGTTATAGGTTTGTTAAGTCTTTTCCTCTCATTTGGATCTTCAGTCCCATGGCACACTGCATTTCGAATTAGATGTATTAAGGGATCACTGATCCCTTCAAGAAGGGATCGGTCTACCTCAATATCAGAACCAAAAATTTCAATAGACACTTTTTTCCTTAGTTCTTTACTCAAATCCCTCACATATCGAGGAAATTTGTTGAATATTAAAGAAAGAGGGACCAGCCTTATTTTTGTAACAATATTTTGTAAATCTTTTAAAAACCTGTTATGTGTATCCAGAATTCTTTTATATTTCTTATCCTCCACTTCGCTTAATAATACAGATAATTGGGAAGAGAAAACAACTAATTCCCCAACGATATTCTGTAGGCGATCTAAAAGTTCTATATTGACACGGATGCCACCAACTCCACCCTTAGGGATCTTACTCACCCCCTCTTCATATTCAATTGAAACCTCTTTCACTTCCTCCATGGAAGCTAACATTTCCTTAACGGCTTTCCTATTAGAGCATCTAACCCAAAAAGTATCCTCAATCCCCCCTGCCTTAATCTCCTCAAAGGATGGCTTTATCTCTTCAACAACCTCTTCCTCCTCTATTCTTTTAATAATGACTGCCGCCCTTGCAGCAGGCAACTCTACATCTTCTTTAAAGGTTATCTTTATAAATGGAGAACTCTTGGCCCATATATTTCCCTTTTTATTCTTATCCTCCATTTCCCCAATCTTCTCAATAAAATCTTCTATAGTATCCATCCCCTTAAATATCTTGTCGATTATTTCACTGCTCACTCCTTTGCCATATTCTTTTAGCTCTTCAAGACGTCCCTCGAGGTCGTGGGAAATATTTTCAATTTCCTTATAACCCAGTGAAGCAGCCATACCTTTTAGAGTATGGAATATTCGGAAGGCTTCAGTAATAGTCTCAATATGTGTGGGATCTTTTCCCATTTCTATTAAGAGCTTATTTAAACGCCCAAGATATTCCCTGGCTTCTTCTCTGAAGAGCTCTATATACTGATCTCTATCCTCATGCATTTATAACCTTAAGACCCTCTGAACTGCTTCAAGTACTCTTGACGGTTGAAAAGGTTTCACCACATAATCTTTAGCGCCAGCCTGGATTGCTTCAACCACCAAGCTCTGATGGCCCATGGCGCTAACCATCACTATCTTTGCATCTCTATCCTTTTTCATTATTTCTTTCAGGGCGTCGATTCCGCTTATATCAGGCATTATGATATCCATAGTAACGAGGTCGGGTTTGCACTCCACATATTTATCTACGGCCTCGACACCATTCTCAGCTTCAGCACAAATTTCATATCCACCTTTTTCTAGGATATCCCCTAACATTTTCCTCATAAATATTGCATCGTCTACTATCAAAACTCTTGCAGCCATAAAGCCTCCTTGTGTCAAATTAATCTCTCTACATCAATGATTATATATCTATCCTCTTCAATTTGAACAATCCCTTTTATATATTTAGATTCTATATCCTCTTCTAAACTGGGGGACACCTCCCTTAATGCATCAGATGAGAACTTATGAATAGTAAGAATTTGGTCCACTCTAAGACCCACTACAGAATCCTTTATATAACAGAGTATGATATCATTAGATTCTGCTCTCCCTTTAAAACCAATTTTCCTTTTCAAATCAATGATTGAGACAGGGTCACCACGTAGGTTCATAACTCCTTCAATATATTCAGGAGCTAATGGAACTGGTGTAACTCTTACTGCTTCTACTATTTCTCCTACCTTATCCAGAAGGATTCCAAAGAATTTCTCATCTAGTATAAAACTCAAAATCTCCAATTTATTCAACTCCTATCCATTCATAATGTATATAATCTAAAGGATGTGGTTTGAATCCAAAAACTCTGGGTTGAACTAGTGTAAAATTAACAGAATGTAAGAGAAACACCAAAGGTGCTTCCTCTACTATCATGCTTTCTACCTTCATGTAGATTTTTTCTCTTTTCACTGGGTTTATTTCTCTAAGTCCTTCTTTTATAAGCTCATCAACGCCCTCATTGGCATAGAATAACGTGTTTCCCCCTATTCCTTTCGACGATGAGTGGAATAGAGGAAATAGGAAATTATTTGGATCTGGATTGTCAGCAGACCATCCAAGTAAGAAGAGCTCTAACTCGCCATTATGCGTCTTTTTTAAAAATTCACCCCAGGGATACTCCTCTATCTCTATATGAACCCCTATGTCGGCAAACGCTTTTTTTAGAAACCTCGCTCTCTTAATGTTTGCAGGTGAAGAACTGATACTTAACTTATATACATCGGGTAGTCCATTAGGATAGCCAGCTTCTTTTAGAAGGTCCTTTGCCAGGTGAGGATTATACTCATAACCCTTAAGATTAGGGTTATATACAGAGAGACCCGGAGGAAATATTCCTCGAGAAATAGTTCCCATACCTGAAGCAGTCTCTTGTATTAAGGCGCTATTATCTACTGCGTAATTAAGAGCCTGTCTAACTCTCCTATCAGAAAATGGTAAATCTGTTCTTTTAAAATTGAATCCCATATAGTTAACATTCAGATACTCAGAGGTGATTAACTTATCCTCTAGTTCTGGATCCTGCTTGATCTCTGGAACTTCATCTACTCTAACCGAAGCAATGTCAACTAAATCTTCTCTGAATGCCTCCAGGGAACTCTCGCCCTTTTTGTATATTAGCCTACTGGGATATGTTTTTCCAAAAACATAATCAGGATGAGCCTCCAGAATGATATCATTATCTTTACTCCATTCAACGAGTCTGAATGGTCCTATACCGGAAGGTTTCTTATCGTGGTTTCCTTCGTTACTCTTTGAGACTATAGAACCTCCGACCGTAGCAAAATTGGCAATCAAAGGCATATATACATTTTTGAGCTTTATAGTTATTGAAGAAGGGCCCTTTACCCTTATACTATCAATTGGTTCAATAATGAATTTATTTGGGCCATCTATCACCCTTTCAAAAGAATATTTAACATCCTCAGCATTGATCTTCTTGCCATTATGGGTTACAATATCATCCTTGATAGTAAAATGCCATTCTAAAGAATCTTTAGATAATTCCCAATTCAAAACGATCAAAGGGTAAACCTGTCCAGAGAAGCTAAAATCGAATAGCCCGCGATGTATGCTAGAGGCCACTTTATTGGATGGAGCATCACCTATTTTGGCAGGGTCAAGGCTTAAGGGTTCACCAGCGAGATATACTCTTAATTCAGACTTTCTCTCCTCTGTGAGGACATTAAAGGAATGAACATCTCTCCAGTTCTCCCTCCTAATACTATCCACAAAACTCTTTTCTCTATCCATTCTTTCTTCAAGATATCTTATCAACTTTACATTCTTATTAGCGGAATCAGTTATTAACCTAAATGAACCGGTAACCTTAGCTACAATACCCTTTTGCTTATCTATAGATGGTTTAATACTATTTGCTATCTCTATGAGATATTTTATCTGCACTTCATTTTCTTTAAATGTATTTTCGGTCTCAAAAACCATATCTCCAAGACGATTAATTATCCCGCTTAATTTTTGAAACATTCTATCTATCCCTTCTATTTCTGCCTTAACAGGATCAAAGAAAATATATAATTCCTCTGATATGGCGGAATAATCGCCAGAAAGGGATTGCATCTCCGCCACGATTGACTCGAGTCCTATGAAATTACCGGATATCCTGGACGCTTCTATCTTTCCGTAGAGAGAGAGTACCCTTGCCTGATCAGCTATATCATTTATTCTTTCCACCAATCTACCAAGTTCGTTTGAACCCAAATAAAGACTTCCTTGAAGATTGAAGACTTCTTTCATTTTTTTAATCTCTTGCTCTATGAATGCTTTTATTTTTTCAATACTATCTATTCCTTCCTTTGCTTTTTTAAGCGTTGATCGGACAATTCCTTCCATTCCTCTCACTTCCTCAATGACTTTTTCTAAAATATCCTCTATATCCTGTAGTTCCTTGAAAACTAATTCATTATGAAACTGTTCTCCTTTCAGTTCTTCCACATTAACACGACTATGTTCATTCAATCTAAATATTACATTCAGCGCAGAATCCAGTTGTGGAACATTACTTAAAAGATCAGATGATTCTTTCTTTTTTAGACACTGATGAATATCAACAAGATGTTCTACAATCTCACCTACAGCCTCTTTCTGTGCTAATACCAGATTAATTTTGCCAGCTTTCAAGATAAAATCTCTAGACAAAGATAACAGTGAATTAGCAACTAAATCTATATCCTTCCTCTTGGTGTTCATTTTTTCAAGTAGTTCGATAAGACGGTCTGTAGTACTAACTATAATAGAAATTTCCTCCTTTAGATCATTAGAATTAGACTCTAATTGATTGGTAATCCCCTCAAATTTGGTGAGTGTGTTTTGTAAGGTTTTAAACCTATCAACTATTTTCATGGATTCATCTCGTAGTGTTTCAAGGAAAACCACCATTGATTTCACTATCTCCATAGAATCTCCTGTAAGTTCACCCAGTTCATTCGCCACGACTTCAAACCCCTTTCCCGAAGACCCCGCCTGATAAGCTTTTATCTCGGCATTCCTTGCAGTATTGGCAGATGCTTGGTTGAGCCTTAAGAGCTTCTCAACAATGGAGTTGATCTCTTCTCTTTTTTTTGTTAACCCATTAAGCTTATGGCTTAGGTTATCAATAACTTGAAGGAAAATCTTTGTTTTTTTTAAAATCTCATTGGATAAACTTGAACCAAAGGAGAGTAACTCATCATTCTTTTTAATAGTTGTTGCCAGGGAATCAGAAGCCTCATTAATGACTGACATCGCAGCATAAAGATTTTTTAACATATCCCGTACCTTCTCTAACTCATCTGCACAACCCATCTGTTCATTTGAAATATTCCTTAATAGTGAATAGACAATCTCGGATATATTCCTTAAATCTTTGACATTCTCTCTTAGGCTAATATTTCTTTCCATCTCTTAATAATTTAAAAATATCAACAATAATTCTATATGTCAAGGTTATAGGCAAAAAGAAAAAGTAAGTTCTAACGATTTCCTCTTGACATAAATCAATATTTGATAAATAATTAAAATAGCAAGAGAATTTCTATGAGGAAAAGAAAAGAAAAAAAATTTAAATTTAGTTGGGAATCAGTGAAAGATATTCTCAAGGAGGAGATAAATGAAGCCGCTTTTACAGCATGGTTTACTAATATGGAAGTAGAGGCAGTAGAGGGTGAAGATGTATATTTCACAGTCCCGAACACCTTTACGGGGGACTGGATAAGTGAACATTTCATAGACAGCCTCAGATCCGCAATAAAGAAGGTAACTAGCAAAAATTATATCATCCATTTCCTTGTAAAAGAGAAGCAGGATCTAAAGGAATCAAAGCCTAAAAAATATTTAATCCACGTTCAGGATAAGAGAAAATCTTTTCTCTATGACAGATATACCTTTGACTCCTTTGTATTGGGTAATAATAATAAATTTGCCTATGCTGCTGCCACTGCAGTTGCAAACGCTCCTGGTCGCGAATATAATCCCCTCTTCATTTATGGAGGCGTGGGGCTTGGGAAAACACACTTACTTCAGGCAACGGGTAATAAAGTTTATAGTCTATATCCAAATCTGCAAATCCTCTATACACAAACGGAGGAGTTTCTAAATGAAATGATTAAATCAATTCAGGAACACTCTACTGTAGAGTTCAAAAAAAAATATCGCGAAATAGACCTCCTTCTTATGGATGATATCCATTTCCTTGCAAGGAAAGAAAGACTCCAAGAAGAATTCTTTCATACATTTAATGCACTTTTTGAATCTAAAAGACAGATTGTCATTACTTCAGATAGACCCCCAAAAGATATCCCAGATTTAGAAGAGAGACTAATTTCACGATTTCATTGGGGTTTAATGGTAGACCTTCAACCTCCTGATTTTGAAACTCGATTAGCTATACTTCGAGCAAAAACACAACAAGATGATATTCACATAGATGACGAAATTCTTAAATTTATAGCTTCAAATGTTCATTCTAACATAAGAGAACTAGAAGGATGTTTAATAAAATTATTAGCACATTCCTCTATCTTTAAAACTGATATAGATATGAATATTGCAAAAAAAGCCCTCTCTGATTTATTCACAAAAAAAGACCAGCGTCCAACCCTGGGAAAAATATTAAAAGAGGTGTCAGAGTTCTACGGAATCCCTGTAGAATCAATAAAAAGTGGTGGAAGATCAAAAAACTTAGCTCACTCACGGCAGATTACTATCTACCTCACAAGAGAACTAACAAATCTATCATTAAAGGAGATCGGTGATAATCTTGGTGGGAGGGATCACTCCACTATATTATATGCATATAATAAAATTCACGACTTTATAAAAAAAGATAAGGGATTAAAAGAGGATATCCTGAAGATAAAAAGTGGGATTATAGGTGAATAAATAATGAGTGTATCTTATCCACATTTTATCCTCAAAGTTATAAAAAAATATAAAGAGGATATACAAAACGATAAAAGCACTCTACAGTTTTTCCACTTTTTAAACCACTCCAACAACTACTATAAAATAAATATAATAAAATGGAGTTAGTAAGAAATAGAAAATAGTGGAATAGGAGGTAAGATATGTTATTCTCAATAGAAGCCAATGAGTTCTTAAAGGAATTAAGTATAATTAATCAAGTTATTCCCACACACACAACATTTCCCATACTTTGTAATATACGTGTAGAAGCAAAAGATGGGTCAATTCATGTTTTTGGGACAGATCTTGATACATCTATGAGTTATACGACCAATCTTGCAAATATAGAAGAAGAGGGTATAATGGTTATTCCTGCAAAAACCCTCTATTCTATGATAAGAGAAATAAAAGGAAAAGCTATTTTTAAGGACGAGGGGAACAGGATAAAAGTTGAATATGACCAGGGTTACTTTTTTCTACCATTAATAGATGAAGAGGATTTTCCCTCAGAACCTGATATAAGTAAAGAAAGCGCATATAAAGTGAATATAGAAGAAATTAAAAAATTAATAGATAAATTAGTTTTTATAGTTCCTGAGGATTCAGCAAAGAGAAATATGAGTGGAATGTTGTGGGAGTATAGTGAAGGTAAGTTAAAAATGGTCGTAACGGATAGTTTTAGACTAGGGTATAGTGAGGTCGCGGTTGACTTAGGAGAAGAATCTTTTGAGATAGTTATCCCTCCCAAGATATTAAAACAGGTTTCCTCATCTAAAACTAAAGAGATGTGGGTGGGTATAGATGAGAGTCGTATTTATTGTATTGGTGATAAATTTACTATGGTTTCGAGATTAATTCAAGTTGATTTTCCTAATTATAAATCTGCAATACCAGATGATAATGAAAATATTTTAACACTAAATAGAGAGCCTTTTATCTCTTCCCTTAGGAGAATTTCTGTATTTTCTAACGATAAATCTAAGACTATAATAATGGATTTAGGCAAAAATTTAACACTCGGAGCTTCTTCAGAGATAGGAGAAGGGAAGGAAGAAATTAGTGGGGAATACAAAGGTAAGGAATTAAGTATTGCACTATCCGCTGCCTATCTTATCGAGATTCTACGTAATATCGATACAAAAAACATATTCTTAAAATTTGGAGAAACCAACAGGCCTATTATAGTAGAAGGAGAAGATAAAGATATTCTATATCTATTGATGCCGGTCGTACTTGAGTAGACCTTAATTATTGACCAATTCCGTATATATTTTTATATCCTTCTTTTAAGAGCAATTTTGTTGTAATTCCACTTCCTTTCTGTCTTTCCCAATTGATATTTGTGCTTTTTACTCCACATGAGGGACTGTGTTCTTTAAGGTATATATAGTCAGGCTTTATTTTTTTTACGAAAGATAAAAATTCATTTGCTCCGTTCTTGAAATTAATTGTAACATCACTACCTTTTTTATTTAAGACCCTATCTTGCTGTATGGTGGCCTTAGGTCTTGGAATACCCAATCCACCCAAAATTTCAGGGCAAAGAGGAATCACAATCCCTTCTTCAAACAGTCTAAGAACTTCTTCACTTAAAGAGTTTGTCCCATCATAACGGGTATTCATTCCTATAAGACAGGCAGATACGATAAATACTGGGGTTCGTTTAGGGGTTTTAGACAACCTTCTCTACTTTACCAGCTTTTAAGCACTTTGAGCAAACGTAAATTCTTTTTACCTCACCGTTTATCATAGCCCTGACTCGGTGAAGATTTGGTTTATATTTTATACGAGTCTTTCTCTTAGAATGACTGACTTTATTACCAAATTGTGTTGTCTTTCCACAGATTGCGCATCGCTTTCCCATGAGATCCTCCCTTTTTCTCCTTAATTTATATAATCAACCACCTCTGTCAATCCTTGTTTTATAAAAACCCAACATATTTACAGGAATATTTTCTTAATTTATTCCTAAGACCTAAAACCTAATTCTATTCTTTGGATAGTCCTCTTTTTATTATTCTTATGTTAACCTTACCCCAACCAAGTATATCCCTATTTCTATAGAGGACGGCATAGATCGTTGCCAGTTCTGACTGTTTTCCCTCTGGAAGAGGATTGGCATAGAAAATCCCATCTGGTGTAATCTTTCCTGCATGTTCTGGAATTATGCGGTAGAATGCTTTATAATCCTCAAGATTTGTAATTATCCTGATAGGTATACTAAAACGCTCAAATATTTCACTGGGTAGATAAAGGTCTACAATAGGATTATTTCCTATAATGAGTAAAGCCCTTCCTGGTCTCATATTTATGTAATCCTTCGGCTCTACTACGATCACTCCAGATCCACTTCGTTTAGGTGCAAATTTTCCATCCTGGGTGATAGTGCCGAGGTTCTCCGGGATTATTTTCCAGGTGACAGGTACATTCTGAAGCGTTCTAAAGGAATATTCTTCGCCGACTTCAAGTTTCTTAAAGCGAGGTATTACAGTTAGAAACCGCGAATATTTTGGAACAATTGATATCCTAGAGGAAACAACCCCACCTCCAAAACGCTGGGGTATAATTGCAACAACCCTACCATTTAGAGGGAATTTACCGGCGGTGAAGGTTCCATCTTTTCTTATAATGCCACACTCCTTCGGTATGACTTTCCATCGCACAGGGATATTTCTAGTATATATGCCGGTATCTAATTTA
>CAYZBF010000013.1:0-55140 GCA_964476585.1 uncultured bacterium
TACAGTCTGTTGCGCCACATTCATTACAATTGGGTCAATGCAAGGCACAATGATCCTGGATTCATACTGCGCAACTTTCTTAGATACTGGTTTCAAAATATTCATAGCGGCAATAGTCCCTATTTCATCCATTGGCCATATACCAGGAACATAAAGGATTGGTTTACCCATCTCCGTTGCCCTACCAACTGCTTCTTCAAGTGCGTCTAGGCCAGGAATCCTGCGCAGAAAGATTTCTTTTCCTTTCCTTGCAATTAGAATAAAGTAAACAATTAATCCAAGGTATATCAGGACCATTATAAGAATATTAACTTCATTCTTCTTAAACCATTGTGGATAAGCGACCACAGGTGGTGATAGTTCACTAAATTTTGAAACAAAACCTTCAGGACTTAAAGACCTAATTTGGTATTGATACTCTACATTATTTTCGATATTTAATTCATCAGTATATTCTGTTTTATTCATGGGTGCATACCCAGCAAGGTGTAAGGCTTCTTCCTTTGACTTCCTGAATATCTGATAGCCTTCTATACTTGAAAGATCCTCCGGGAGATTCCACCTTAAAGTAATGCTCTCTCCCCTGTCATTTGGTGTATCTATTGCCTTCAGATTGGTGGGTGGGCTTAAAGAAAGAGAATCCGTTGTAGCGACAACGGTTGTAGGAATTTGAGCAAATATATAAAGCAGCCCTATCCACATAACAATCATTTTATAACCAAAAATTTCCGTTTGTCAAGGATTTTTCCATTAGTTAAAGTATATCAGATGTGTCACTTCACCTCAAAGTGAATAATAATTTTTCAATTTTCATTTTTCAATTTGCGTTCTTCAATGGCTGTATCTATACAGTTAAATACCTATCCCTCCCTTGACTATTCAAAATGGTCTTTTAATATTGAAATACTAAAAATTTATAGGAATCATATAAAAAGGGGGATTTATGGAAATAAAAATTAAAAATCTTCTTTCAAAAATGGAGTGGTTAGGTCATGATACCTTTAAGATGACCGATGCTATTGTCATTTATACAGATCCATATCAATTAGAAGGCGAACTTCCTAAGGCTGATCTCATTCTTATAACCCATGCCCATTTTGACCATCTGTCATTGGAAGACATTGAGAAAATCAAAAAGGATGATACAGCAATCGTTGGACCTCCAGACTGCTTTGAAAAATGTCCTGATCTTACACCGATTAATGTGGGAGAGGAAAAGATAGTTAAAGGGATAAAAATCGAAGCCGTTCCTGCGTATAATATTGATAAGGACTTCCATCCAAAGGAAAATAATTGGTTAGGATATATATTTACTGTGGACGATGTCAAGATTTATCTTGCAGGCGACACTGATAATATACCTGAAATGGTAGATTTTAAGTGTGATATTGCCTTCCTCCCAGTATCTGGAACCTATGTTATGACGGCTGATGAGGCTGTAGATGCTGCACTGAGTATAAACCCGAAGGTGGCTGTTCCTATGCATTACGGAACGATAGTCGGCTCAAGTTCTGACGCCGAGAAATTTAAAGAGGCCTTAGAAGGGAAAATAGAGGTTCATATATTTGAAAAGGTGTGACATAATCGTAGTCGGCGGAGGCCATGCGGGATGTGAAGCAGCTCTCGTAGCGAGAAGAAGGGGTTTTAATACTCTCTTAATAACTATGAATAGTGACATGATAGGGCAGATGTCCTGCAATCCATCTATTGGAGGGCTCGCAAAATCTCACCTTGTTTACGAAGTAGATGCTCTTGGAGGAGAGATTGGCTATAACACAGATAAAACAGGTATACAATTCAAGATGCTAAACACCAAGAAAGGTCCTGCGATTTGGTCTCTTAGAGCACAATCCGACCGCAAACTTTATAGACAAAGATTAAAAGAAGTCATAGAGAATGAAGTCACAGTAAAAGAGGATACTGTTACGGAATTAATACTCGAGGGCAAAAGTATTAAGGGAGTGAAGACCGATAAGAAGATGGAATACTATGCAGATGCGGTAATTCTAACTACCGGAACATTCCTATCCGGACTTATCCATATTGGTCTTGATTCATCCCCAGGAGGGAGAATAGGGGAACCTCCCTCAACCGAACTTTCCAAATCTTTAATAAAATCTGGGCTTCGCCTTGGGCGATTAAAAACAGGGACATCTGCGCGGGTGGATGAAAAAACAATAAACTTCAAGGCGATGAAACTCCAACCTGGCGATGAATACCCCAGACATTTCTCCCATAGAACAAAAGAAATTAACCCACCAAATGTCCCCTGCTACCTTACTGAGACAAACGAAAAAACACATCAGATTATAAGGGATAATCTCGATCAATCTCCTCTGGTTCAAGGAAAAATAACTGGCATAGAACCGAGATATTGCCCATCACTTGAGACAAAAATCCTGAAGTTCCCAGAGAAAAAACACCACCATGTATTTGTTGAACCCGATGGCCTTGAAACACCTTTAGTTTATCTCAACGGCGTATCATCTTCTCTACCCTTCGAAGTGCAATTGGAATTTCTTCGAACGATTCCCGGGCTGGAAGAGGTTCGCATCTTAAAGTGCGGTTATGCAGTTGAGTATGACTTTGTAGACCCCACCCAGTTAAAGCATTCACTGGAGTTAAAAGAGATTGAGGGACTGTTTCTCGCCGGACAGATAAACGGAACATCTGGTTATGAGGAAGCAGCGGCCCAAGGTATAATGGCAGGGATAAATGCTACATTGAAACTAGAAGAAAAAGAGCCTTTAATCTTCAGAAGGGATCAGGCTTATATTGGCATTTTGATAGATGATTTAACTCTAAAGGGAACAGATGAACCCTACAGAATGTTTACTTCAAGAGCGGAATATCGGCTGCTGCTTCGCCAGGATAACGCAGATCTTCGGCTAATGGAGTATGGATATGAACTTGGCCTTATTGATAAAGAAAGCTACGCCAGGCTTCAGGAGAAGAGAAAAAAAATCAAAGAGGCAGAAGAACTCTTTAAAAAGACGATGATTACACAATCAAAGCTTCCCGAATTATCATCGGCGATCAGTGCATTCAATCTACTAAAGAGGGAAGAGTATAATATAAAAACCATAGAGGAACTTCTCAAGATAGAATTTGAGCCCGAGATACAGGAAGCAATTTCGATAGACATCCGTTATGATGGATATATACAGAGGGCAATGCGCAAGATAGAGGAACTCAAGAAAATGGAGAACAAACGAATCCCTGAGGATATTAACTACCCCGAGTTACAGAGTATAAGCACTGAAGCAAGAGAAAAACTGGATAAGGTTCGCCCCGAAACCCTTGGTCAGGCTTCACGTATATCAGGGGTTAAGCCTACTGATCTACAATCACTTATGGCATATCTACGGAGGAAAAATTAATGCTCAATATTGTCTGGAATAAAAAGAGAGTAGAAGAAAAGTATGGGAAAGAAGGTGTAAAAAGTATCAGTAAAGCACTCAACAAAATAAAGAAGGCAGAGATTATTGATACTACACCAGAGGATTTATCAGACATAGTCTGTGATTCAGAAAAATTAGATAGTTTTCTCATAGTTGGCAGCCACAAACTATTTCCTTTTTATGAGGTGGATAATCCAACGACGGATGGAGATCGTATTGTATGGACAGACAACTTTTACGGATCTACAGATGATGACCCTTTGCTTCCCGAGAGAGCCATTGGCAGACTGCCAGATGGCGGAAACCTTGATTTTCTCATAAAACAGATCAAAAAAATCGGGAAAACAAAGAATAAATGTGGTCCAAGAGAAAACACGTTTGGACTCAGCGCAGCAGTCTGGGAGGATGCATCAAGAAACATCTATAGAATTATATCTGATAAGGAACTACTCCTATCACCTCCGGAAACTACAGACACAATAGAAATAGATAAAAATACAAGAATGCTCTATTTCAACCTTCATGGTTCAGATAAGACAAATAAATGGTATGGTCAGGGAAGCGGTAGATATCCTGTAGCTTTATCTCCAGTGAATATCACGAAACTCAGAGATGCAGTAGTATACACTGAAGCGTGTTATGGAGCATATACCATAGATAAAGAAATCTCTGAATCCCTTGCTTTGACATTTCTTGAGAAGGGAACAAAGTGTTTCGTTGGCTCGACTACCGTAGCCTATGGACCCCGGGTCCCTCCACCAACCGAAGCTGACCTCTTGGCGAGCTTCTTTTTCCATGAAATACTAAAGGGAAATAAATTTGGATTTGCTTTGCTCAATGCAAAGCATGAATTCTTCAAGAAAATGATTGACGAACAGGGTTTCCTCGATGGGAATGACAAAAAGACACTGCTCCAGTTTGTCCTTTATGGAAACCCTGAGGATAGGATAATCAATGAAAAATGTTCACCCCATTAGATAATTTCATATCTAACGGGGCAAGAAGTGCAAAATGAAAAATTAGATGTTGTCCCAAAGTTGTATGATGAGTAATTTAATAAAAAGTTGTTTTATGCTCGGTAATATTATTCAGAAATCGCAGTCGATTTCCCCTGCTCGCCCCGTGAAATACTTCAGAGGAGTAATATGCATATTATTTCATGGGGCGAGGAAATCGCTGCTCCCGCTCTCACTCCTGCCCCATGGAATAGAAGAATATCTTGAAAGTTTATCTATTCCACGGGGTGAACTCTTTATGATTTCCAAAGGAAATCATAAATCCATGCCCGCTCAAGTTCCGAGAGGGTTTCTGAATAACATCACCTCGCATTTATTCCAGAAATTAATTGGCAAATTTATTAAATTTCCAAATAAAGATAAATCATACAACTTTGGGACAAAGCCAAAAATTAAATAAGAACGGAGACTAAAGGTTCGATAATAAAAATTATAAAAATTGTTTATTAATCGGATTGTATCGCAATTTTAATAAATACTAATTAACTGATTCCTTTGTAAAAGGAATCAATATTGGGAGGTATAATGGATAGAAAACAAATAAGAGAAATCGCGACTGGTGCCATTTCGAAACATTATCCAGAGATGTCGGGTATAGAGCCGGACATAGAAATGATGGATACTGGAATTGGCACTTCAACCTTTGCAAAGGTAGGAATCCCTCCTAAAGTGGGAAAGAAAATCTGGGTGGCAACTTTCCAAAAAGAAGAAATCACTGAAGAAGGGTTATCAATCAATAGGATTACCAGGGTTACTCTTGACGAGTCGGGGAAGGTAATTAAGATCTCGGAATCAAAGTAGATGTTAGCGTTGTTTTTCTTCCTATTGGGTGCTGCAATCGGAAGTTTCCTTAATGTGGTTATTTATAGATTCCCTAAAGAGGAATCCCTCATAAGGCCTCCATCGCATTGCCCAGAGTGTGGAAAAAGTGTTAGATGGTATGACAATATACCAATAGTAAGTTATATCATACTTAAAGGTCAGTGCCGAGATTGTGGTGCTTCGATTCCGATTAGATACCTTATAGTGGAATCTATTACTGCTTTTGTTTACCTTTATGCATACATTCGTTTTGGTATTTCATTAGAACTATTGACATTTCTTACCTTCGTAACCCTCCTTATCCCAATATTCTTTATTGACTTAAAAGAAATGCTAATCCCTGATACCTTAAGTATATCGGGAATAATTATAGGATTCGCACTCGCTATATTCCGTGGAAGATTGGTAATTTCTACAATAGGAGCAGCGGTTGGAGCTATCTTTATCCTCATCATTATTTACCTTGGGAAAGCTGTATACAAAAGGGACGTTATGGGGTTTGGGGATGTCAAACTATCCGCAATGATAGGTGCCTTTGTTGGTTGGGCTAATTTCCTGTTAACTATCCTGATAAGTTCCCTTTTAGGTTCCATCTACGGAATTATCCAGATAAAAAAAGGAAAATCTTCGATGAAATCCGTTATACCTTATGGACCATTCCTTGCCATTGGTGGATTTATAACCTTTCTTTTTGGACAATGGGTAATAGTAAAATTCTTCCTGCACTAACAACCATCTTCTTCGGTTTAATCTACCGAGATCCCAAACGATGCGAGATGATGACGAAGAAGATAGAAGGCCTCGCTCCTATAGATGTAGAGAGTGAGGAGATACCCTTTGATTTTACCGATTATTATGATGAAGAATTGGGCTCAGAATTAAAAAGGAAATGGGTTTCGATTGATAAGAAAATTCCTGAGAATGAACTAGTGCCCCTTAAGCATACCTCTATTGAATGGGAGAGGGAGTTAGCAATTAATAACAAAAGAACGATTAATTGTGACCCCGGTGGAATATCAAGAAGTAGAGTGGTTCTGGTCACTACAAAGAATTATTCTCACAGGATTTATCTTGGTAATGGGATATATGGTGAGGTAACACTTCTTTATAAGAACAAGCACTTTCAACCCTTAGAATGGACCTATCCTGATTACAGGAGTAATACATTTATTAAGTTCGCTTTAAAGTGTAGGGAAAAGCTCAGGATATCTTGATTTCACAACCCCCAAAAAATTAAATTTTGGACACAGATTCACCCCGTGCAATAAACAATAAATAATAAAAGCTTACTAATATAGATAAATATTTCCCAAGGTTTAACCATGAAATCCCTAAGAAATATATTAGACATTTCTTTCACAGGGTGAACGCTGATTGATACAGATTATTTAATTAAAGGGAGTTGAGTGGTTCTTATCTTTGAATATTTATTTCTCTCTCCGAGACCCTATCACGAAGAAACTTATCATGCGTTACCAGAATAATTGTTTCGTTAAAATCCTTCAATGCCTTTTCAAGTATTTCAACTGTTATGTAGTCAAGATGAGTTGTGGGCTCATCCAGAATCAATACATTTGGCTCACTCATTATCAGACAGACGAGTTTTATCTTCCTCTTCTGCCCCTCGCTAAGTTCACCGAGCCTTTTGTAGAAGTTATCCCCCTTCACCTTAAGACAACCCATTAATGTTCTTGCCCTCTGCCACTCGTCTTTTTGAAAAAGAAGAGAAACCTCTTTTTTATCATCCTCAGAATTCCACTTCTGAGGTAGATATCCTATAGTAGTCTGTCCGCCCCATATCACCTTCCCTGCATCAGGTGTTAATTTACTTTGAATAATTTCCAGTAGAGTAGTCTTGCCGGAACCATTGAATCCCAATAGCCCAATCCTATCACCTGAATAGATGGAAAATTCTACCTCTTCAAATAGATTATCCTTCATATCAGAATATGCAAAGGAAACGTCACTGCCGCTTACAATCTTTTTATTCATTTTTTATCTACCTGCAATAAATATTAAACATATAAATTCACTTTTTAAGACATCCTCTCTATTTAAATTTCTATAAATTTATGAAGATCCTCTAAATAGGTTCCCTGCATAAAAAACCTCCTGGCTGAAATTGATTATAAAAAGAATGGAAGGGAAGAGGGTATATGATTAATTATTTCTCATCTAACCCCTCCCTCTGTGTGGAGAGAAATAAAGATGAAATCAAAAGATTTATTAATCATACTTTCTTAAAATATAAAATATTTTAGGGATGTCAATGAGGAATGCACTTAGCTTCAATGAAAAATAAAGAATCCCTACTTCCCAAACACTGTTTCTTTCCTGGTATCCTTTGTGTCTCTGCGTCCTTTACAAGAGAAGGGAGATAGGGAAAAGATACACAAAACTTGACTTTATCCCTTGCACATTTATACTAACTGAAATGGTCACAATTAATAGTTCAATTGAATCTACAGATTTGCCAGCACCGGGGGGATAAATGATTTTAATCCTTTTGTCACTCTTTCCTCCTCTCAGAAATGCAGAAGAATTTGGTTTTGGGGATATCACGAGACTCAGGAACCCTTCCCTTGCTATAACATATCAGAATCTGTTCTCCATTTCTGAACTTCAATCTGTAAAGATTGACTGGAACGGGAAAAGATATGGGCTCCTGATCTCCCACTTTGGGACTGAGCTCTACGGGGAAATAGTTCTGGGGGTAAGATATAAGTTGGAACTTGAGAATGTATGGCTTATGGTAGAACCTTCTCTTTTATACCTTTCTCAGCAAGATGAAGATAACTTTGGCTTTAGTGCAGATTTCATGGGCGGTCTTATCTGGAAAGATTACGGGATATATCTCAATGCAATCAACCCTTTATCATATATAGCAGGTGAAACCATCCCCGTTGAAATGGAATTATGCATGCTTTACGATAACAAATGGCATTCTGTAGGTTTTAAACTGGATTTTCTTGAAGGTTGGGGTACAGGACTCGGTTTTGGTTATAGTTTGAAATTTACAAATTTCAAAGCCGGAGTTGGGCTTTTAACCAATCCTTTGATACCAACGGCAGGATTTTCGATGGATATAGCCAGTATTCGTTTCGAAGCCGGGTTCCAGAATCATCCACATCTTGGACTATCAAGAACTTTTACAATTTATTATATGAGATGATTATCCCGTCAATAAAAATTATAAATGCAAAATTATTTATATGTTCAGACTTACCATACGAAAAGATACAGTCAATTTCCCCAGCGAGGAAATTGCTGCTCGGCTCTCAGGCTCACTCTCGTGAGACTTTCAATCTCACAAACCATGCCCGTTCGCCTTCCGAGACGCTTTTCGATATGGCAAGTTCTTCCAATAAAGACACAATAATTTTGCAAAAATTTGCAAAGTTAATAGTTAATTGGTTAATTAGAAAATTAGTTAACTTTTAAATGGATTGAGAGGTAGTATGACTAATAAACTAATCAACTCAATATTTTTGATATTCTTATAAATCATCTTCAATATTGTTATAAATTGAGGAGGTAGTTAATGGAAAAAACGGTAGAAGAGAAGAGAATCTATACAGGTAAACTTTTAACCCTTAATGCTGATAGGGTCATTTTGTCTTCGGGAAGAAAATCCATCAGGGAATATGTATCTCATCCTGGAGCAGCCGCTGCTATACCTTTTATTTCTAAAGGCAGGATAATCCTTGTAAGGCAATATCGGTACCCTATATCCAGGGATTTACTTGAGATACCTGCAGGAATAATTGAGGAGGGCGAAAGCCCACAAGAGACGATTGCGCGGGAACTCAAAGAAGAAATCGGCTATGAAGCTAAGCAAATTGAACCCATCGGATGGTTCTATCCATCACCAGGATATACAAATGAGAAGATCCACCTCTTCAAAGCAAGTGACCTCCAGCCTACACAGCAAGAAGTAGAAGAGGGAATCGAAGCTATGGAAATTCCTTATAAAGAAGCTATCAGAATGGTAGAGGAGGGAAAGATTATAGATGGTAAAACTATTATTGCTATTCTTTCTTGCAAACGCTGAACCATTTGAGATAGACGCACAGATTTCCAAAACACCTGAACTACTGGAAAGGCTTGAGCGCCTGGAAGAAAATCCCGTCAATATAAACAAAGCTACAAAAGAGGAGTTACTACTCATCCCATATATTGACGAGGGGCTTTCCGAAAGGATAATAGGATACAGGAAAGGAAGACTATTCACACACGTAAGCGAGTTACTCTTAATAGACCGTGTGACACCATTTCTTCTTGATAGGATAAGACCTTATATAACAGTTGGGTTGGGAAGGCCGAAGCTCGTTATTTTGAAAGGAACGAAATTCCTTTCGAGGTTTGAAAGAAAAATAAATGATCGTGAGAGCAAGATATATAATAGAATTAAAATCCCTTTTAGAAATCTATGTTTTGGTGGGCTTCTCGAAAAGGATTATGAAGAGGGCAATTATCTAGATTACTATACTGCTTCTATCTACTCACCCGCGGATTTTGTTATAGGGGACTATGACCTTGATATTGGGATGGGACTTATCTTTGGAAAGCCAGATTTCTTCTATGCAGGCTCGGGTATCGTACCCGGGGAGAAGGGATTTAGCCCACATCTATCCACCTATGAGGAAAACTATCAGAGAGGTGCAGTTTTTGAGTGGAAGAATATAATGCTTTTTGGTTCATACATAAAGACCAATAACCAAGAGAAAAAACTCATAGGTGCAAGTTACAAATCAAAACCATTTAGAATTACTGGAGCTTTTAGTTCGCTTGACAGTGAAGATGGGAATACATTGCTATCGCTTTATATGGATAAGGAATTGGCAGGAAATCTCCTTCGGTTTGAGATTGCAAGCGGGGGAAATAAATTATCTCTGATTAAAAAGAATGTCGCTTACTCTATCGGAATTGACAATAGTGGAGGACTAAAGGCAATCTATGCCAATGTTCCATCCGAAATCCCAACAGATTGGATTTCTCCTTTTTCTAAAAATGAAGAACTCCTGTATCTCCATTTTGAGAAGAAGATTATCCCTTCACTCTCTGGCGTGGTATATACTGAATTCACACGAGAAAACTCATCTCTTTCTGATTTCGATAGACTCCTTGGAATTCAGTTGCAATGGAATCCTTTTAGGGGATTAAAAGTTTTTGGGCGGTTGAAAACAAAAGAAGATAGAGATGGCATAAGATTGGATTTAACCTATGAGAAAGCGCGTTTTAATATAAGAAATCGTTTTGAAGTAGTAAATACACTTCATGGTTCGGGATTCCTTGCTTACACAGGAGTTAGATATTCTGCTGATTATGTTATAGAAACGCGTTTTATTCTCTATGAAACACACAGCTGGTATCCAAGGATATATGAGTATGAAAACGACCTCCCGGGAACTTTTACCATAAAACAACTCAGCGGTTCAGGAAGGCGTATCTACCTGCTATTAGCAGAGAAGATATTCCCTGTGAAGGTTTATCTAAAATGGAGCATTGACTTTAAAGATGATATTGACCATAAAATAGGGCTGGCAATTTCCATTTGAAATATCGTGATATTATGAGATATTATGACATAGCAGTTCCGATAGACAAATTCAGAAATTTTACCTATAAGGCAAGGGAAGAAATGGACCTAAGGAAGGGCAGTGTCGTTTGCGTTCCCTTCCAAACAAAAACGTTAGTAGGTGTGGTTATGGGTGTTGCAAAATCATACACAAATGCAAAAGAAGTTAAGGAAAAGATCATGGACCTACCTTTGAATTTGTATAGATTAGCTTTATGGGTTTCCAGTTATTACCTCTGTCCACCAGGAATTGTCTTTTCCTTTATTCTCCCGCCATTTAAGAAGAAAGTGCATAAAATAGAGGAATACCAGGTATCGACGAAATTTCTGAAACTCAACAAATTTCAGGAAAAAGCATATAATAGTACTAAGAAAGCTATAGATATGTCTTATCACAAAACCTTCCTCCTTTTTGGTGTAACAGGAAGTGGTAAGACTGAGGTTTACTTTCGCGTAATGGATGATGTTCTCATGAAGGGGAAAAGTATTCTCTACCTTGTTCCTGAAATCTCAGTTATTCCACAGGTTCTTGAGAGAGTAAGGGAACGGTTTGGTATGGGAGAAGAATATCACTATAAACTCTCAAAGGGGAAGAAGTATTCTTACTGGATGAATGCATTTGAAGGAAAGTTAAAGATAGGGATAGGTTCACGGATGAGTATCTTCAGTCCTTTTTCTGATTTAGGACTCATCATTGTTGATGAGGAGCATTCGGATTCATACAAACAGGAGGAGCCTAAACCAAGATTTTCCGCCAGGGATGTTGCCGTGATGAGAGGAGCAATAGAAGGAATTCCTGTAATACTTGGTAGTGCAACCCCCTCCATTGAATCCTTCTATAATGCAAAAAAGGGTAAATATGTTTTCCTTGAATTGCCAAAAAGAGTAAAAGGGCAAGCGATGCCAGAGGTTTTAATCGTAGATCCAGGTAGAAATATCTTCTCTAAAGAGATGGATAAGGCAATAAAAGAAACAGTAAATCAGAAAGATATGCCACGAGTGATACTCTTTCTCAACCGCAGGGGATATGCCCCTTATGGGAAATGTTATAGTTGCGGGTGGTCGGCTCGCTGCCTGAATTGTGATATTTCATTAACCTACCATAAAGCAACGAATACTCTTATATGCCATCACTGTGGATATAAGATGGATAAAGTAATAAATTGTCCCAGATGTGGTAAAGAGGTTGCTTATTTCGGTTGGGGTACACAGAGGATAGAAGAGGAAATCAAAGCTAAATATAGAGATTACAAAGTACAGAGGATGGATACAGATTCCATTTCCCGAAGACATGATCACGAAAGGATATACAACGGGCTTAAGCGGGGAGAAATCCAAATTCTCCTTGGAACTCAGATGGTAACAAAGGGACTTGATCTCCCTGATATTGGGTTGGTTGGAGTAATTCAAGCTGACACTGCAATCAACCTCCCGGACTTTAGAGCTTCTGAACGAACATTTCAACTCTTAAGTCAGGTTGCAGGGAGGGCTGGAAGGGGTGGAAAGGGAAAGGTTATAATCCAGAGTAATAATCCAAATCACTATGCAATCAGGTTTGCAAAAGAACATAATTATGAAGGTTTTTATGAGAAGGAGAGAGAGTTCAGAAAGAGTGCAAAATATCCACCATTCGTAAACTTAGCAAGAATTCTTATCCAATCAAAGAAAGAGGAAAAAGCTATAAAAACAGCCGAGAAGATAAAAAGAAAACTGCAAGAGTCCAATAAAAGAGACTCGTTTACCATCCTGGGACCTGTTTCCTGTCCAATAGGAAGAATAGAGAAAAACTACCGGTACCATATCCTTTTAAAATCAGAGGAGGAATATCTCCTTCAACGATTATTGAAAGAGCTATATTCTTTGAGAATTTCGGGCATTCGAATTTCGTTTGAAATCGATCCAGTAAATATGCTTTAGTCGCTTCGCTCCATTTTCTCTTTGCGTCTTTGCGAGATATTAATAGGGGGTAGGGCAATTTACATATAATAGCTACAGCAACCTTTGCAAACAGGAAGAGGGTTACCTGAAAATATACGTTTTCGATGGTCTCTAGCTATAGGTGAATTCCACACAGATAAAAATCTCTTATTTTCTAAATCTCCAACTATAACATCAGGGCAGATTTCTACTTTAGAGGGAGGTTTAATATACACAGATGTCCAGGGAGAAGTGCAATTACCTTTAAACCTATCAAGGTACTCT
This sequence comes from uncultured bacterium, assembly GCA_964476585.1. GTDB lineage: Bacteria > Hydrothermota > UBA3072 > UBA3072 > UBA3072 > CAYZBF01. The sequence continues at coordinate 13,020 of CAYZBF010000013.1, forward strand.
TTATCTTTCTCATAATACATATTCAATTCGGACGCTGATATATCAGGGGTGAACATCGTATCAATATTCGTATCAATAGACTTGATTCGGATAATGAGATCCGAACTTACTCTAAAATCTCTATTACTGAAAACAGCTCCCTTCCAGTAGTGCGGGTTTATTCCGGGGATATCTGAAAACTCACTTAAGTCTTCAGGCCGGATAGATAAAATATGAAGGAAATTTACAACATCAAAATCATGTCGCTCTGCAAAGGTTATTGCAAAATTAGGGTCAGATGATGGATGGAGAAGAGAGTATAAGAAAAGACGGGGTTTCCTCTTCCCCTGTTTCCTTTTCTCCTTGTTAATTTCTTCTATACCTTTTTCAAGACTATGAAATGTTCCTGAAACACCACGGATTTCATCATGTATTTCTGGAGGACCATCTATGGATACTTTTATGCGGTCGACACCCGAATAAACGATAAGTCTGGCAAAGCAGGAGAGTCTAGTTCCATTGGTCACAATACTCAAAGATAGCCCGCGCGCCTTTATATAGTTAATCAATTTTTCTATGTCAGGATATAAAAACGGCTCCCCCCCACTCATACTGTAGCGAGGTCGAATTGGCATAAGTTCTCTAACCACCCTCTTGGCTGCAGTTAAGGGAATAAATTCTGGAGATGAATCTATATTCTTAAGGAAACACATCTTACAATTAAGATTGCATCTCTCTGTTAAGTAGAAAGAAACTACCTGCGGGAAGGGAGCGTATCCTCTGACGACAGTAGTCATACGTCTCGCAATAGAGGAGGAAGTTTTACTTGTGAGAATAAAAGGAAGGTTATAAAAACTCTCTTTTAAGCTCTCGATTCTCATGGCTCAATTATATTCTTTGGACTCAAAATGTAAAGGGACCAATGGGAATGTTCCTGGTTCCGGGTTAAAGAGTTGGACGGTTGGTATTATAGTGATACGTGGTATGTGATAAGGGATAAGAGATATTGACTCCGGTTTTCTGTCCTCTGACTTCTGTTCTAAAACTCATTTACTCATCTACTCATATACCCATATATTCATTTACCATTCTCATTTGAGTACTTTATGGAAAACAATGTTAGGTACGTAAAGAAATCGAGGATTGACTAAATTATCTCATCGCGTATAGTAAAACTATGCTTTTTGACTTTACTAAATGTGAATCTGTTCATTTTAGCGGGATAAGACTAAATGAAAAAGGTATTCCTGAGATCGTGGATGTCAAAAAATTAGATTACATTTCTACCCCTGTAACTGTCTCTCAATATGGCCTCTATGAGTTACAGTTGTATAAAAGGACTGGTGATGAGTCACACCGTGAATCTGCTATAAGATGTGCCAGATGGCTCGATAAGAAAGCAGATGTTTCCCAAAAAGAGGCCCGATGGTGGTATAACTTCAAAAACGACTTTCTCAAGATTGAACCACCCTGGCTCTGTGGATTAGCTCAAAGCCTCTCTGCCTGGCTGTTATATAGCCTAAGAGATATAGATGATAAGTGGGAAGAACTAGCTTACAAAGCCCTGAATCCCTTATTCTATCCTGTTCCAAAAGGGGGCCTCTCTAACCGGATCGAGAATTATTCCTTCCTTGAGGAATATCCATCAGACCCTCCATCAGCAACACTTAATGGTCTTATATATATTCTGCTCGTTCTTCATGCATTCTCTAAAGCAGGTTACGACAAAGTTGAATCGCTCTTTTCTACTTATACAGAAAGCCTTGCAATGAATCTCTACAGATACGATACGGGCTTCTGGAGCTTATATGACCTCTGGAATATAAGAAGACTCGCATCACTTGAATATCACTGGATACATCTATACCAGTTGAATTTGCTCTATAAAATAACGGGTATAAAGGAGTTTTTAGAGTGGTATAACAAATGGGCAGTTTACTGGAAAAGCACAAACTGCCGCTTCTTCCGCATCCTCCATAAATTAAAAGAAAAATTACTACCCGCACTCAGGAAAGAGGCGGATAGAAGTTAACATTCAATGTTACAGCCTTACTTCCCGCTCTGGAGTAGCTGCGTTTGTTCTGCGTTTTATTTGCATTTTTCACTTTGCAATTTTCATTTTGCATTGAAGCTATTAGCTCTGAGCTGATAGCTGTTTTACCCCATTAACTTAACCATCAGTGCCTTCTGTGCGTGGAGTCGGTTCTCTGCTTCATCAAATACTACTGAGTGAGGACCATCGATTACACCAGTGCTCACCTCTTCTCCTCTAACAGCCGGTAGGCAGTGCATAAAGATGAAGTTTGCATCCGCGTGTCCTGCGAGTTTCTCATTCACCTGGAACGGGGCAAAGACCTTTCTCCTTTCCTCTGCCTCATCCTTCTGTCCCATAGATGCCCATACATCGGTATAGATGACATCGACGTTTTTAACAGCCTTTACCGGGTCATTCGTTATTAATATTGACCCGCCTGATGTGGATGCAAGGGCCTTTGATGTTTTTACTATCTCTTCATCTGGTCCATACCCTTTTGGGTGGGCCACTCTTATATCCACGCCCATAAGGCCTGAGGCGAGCAATAATGAGTGACTCACATTGTTCCCATCACCAATGTATGCCAATTTTATCCCTTCTAATCTGCCTTTCTTCTCATAAACAGTCTGAAAATCTGCAAGGATCTGGCAGGGATGCTCAAGATCGGAGAGCCCATTTATTACAGGAACTGATGCATTTTCTGCAAGGCCGGTAATGGTTGAATGAGCAAAAGTCCTTGCCATAATACAATGCACCCATCTGGAAAGATTCTTTGCAACATCAGGGATAGACTCTCTTTCCCCTATCTTTATATCTGAAGGAGAAAGGTATATTCCCATCCCGCCAAGCTCATAGATTCCGGTTTGAAATGTTACCCTGGTTCGTAGGGAAGGCTTCTCAAATATCATTGCAAGGACCTTCCCTTTAAGAGGAGCTTCCCTTTCCACTTTTTCCCCTTCCTTCTTTAACCTTGTCGCTTCAGCAAGGATATCCATAAATTCATTATTTTTAAGGTCACTTATGGAAACAAGGTCTTTCTCCATTAATCCTCCTTATTTTCACCACTGGAATTCACAAAGTTAATTAGTTAAATAGTTGATTAGGGAGGTGTAAGAAGGGTGTAACTAATAATCTATTCTACCATCCCCTGTCTTCGGTCCCCGGTCATTTTCAAATTTGCATTCTTCGTTTTGCATTAAAGTAAACCTTTGTGGCTATTATTTTCTCCTTCCTTCATCAGTTCCTCATACTCCATCATAAATCTTAACATTTCTCTCTTAGGAAGGTAATCAACAATTAATATCCCATTGAGGTGGTCTATCTCGTGCTGTGCAACTCTTGCCTTGAGGTTTTCGAATTTATACTCTACTTCCTTACCATCGGGATCAAATCCTCGAATGAGGAGAGATTCTGAACGGATTATTTCTATATGTGTATTCGGGACTGAAAGGCACCCTTCCTCCATTTTATCCTCTTCTGAAGCCTCCACAATCACTGGATTCACCAGCCTGATTGGGTCATCCTCTTCATCAAGTCTCATAACAAAAACCTGGCTGGAAACTCCAATCTGATTAACGGCGAGCCCTATTCCGTCATTCTCTATCATTATCTTTAGCATCCGTTCAGTAAGTTCTCCCATACCTTGGAAATCCCTTACCTCTTTTGTCCTCTCCGTTAGAACCGAATCGGGGTATATTCTTAAAACACTACTCATCCTTCTTGAGCTCCAGTTTGAGTTCCTTTAGGTCCTTATCGGGAACAGTTGACGGAGAATTTTCCATCAGTCCAACACCTGTCAGCGTTTTAGGAAAGGTCATCACCTCAGGAATTGAATCAAGACCTCCTAAAAGCATACATATTCTGTCAAAGCCCAGTGCTATTCCTCCGTGGGGTGGCGCCCCATAAGATAGAGCCCTGAGCAAGAACCCAAATCTATCTTCTACTTCTTCATCAGTCATTCCGATTATCCTGAATAACCTCCTCTGAACCTCTGGGTCATGGTTTCTGATGCTTCCAGACCCCAATTCTACTCCATTCAAAACAAGGTCATACAGCTTAGCTAGAACTGAACCGGCATCATTCTCTAACTCTTTTATATCTCCTATAGTTTGAGTAAAAATATGATGCACAGGAGCCCATCTATTTTCCTCTTCATTCCACTCAAATAACGGAAAATCTGTCACCCATAAAAATCTCCAGCCCTTTTCAATGAGATTGTATCTTTTCCCAAGTTCACATCGAAGAACACCAAGGGATGTAAGGACCTCCTTGTCTCCTCCAGAAACGAGGAAAAGTGTCTCCCCATTTTTTACACCAAAGCCATCTAATTCTTTGAAATATTTAGCAAAGGGTGCCCTCAACTTTCCACCATCGCTCATCAGGTATAGCAAACCCTTTGTTCCTGCTTTCTTTACAACCTCTTCAAGCTCGTCAATCTCTTTACGTGTGAATAATCTCTTTATCTTTATGCCTCTCGTAACTTCGCATTGATTGAATATACCGAATTTTCCCTTCTTTGCTATTTTTGTTTTGTCTTCTATCACAAGTGGATTACGAAGATCCGGTTTATCCGTCCCATACTTTTCCATTGCCTCTTTGTAAGTCATCCTGGGGAAAGGAGTTGATGGTCTCTCTCCCAGAGTTCCTTCAACCATATAAGACAACAAACCTTCTCCAAGTTTATAGATGTCCTCACACTCAGGATAAGCCATTTCTATATCTATCTGGGTATGTTCTATTTGTCTGTCTCCACGCATATCCTCATCCCTGAAGCATCGAGCAAATTGATAATAACGATCAAATCCTGCAACCATGAGTATCTGCTTATACAACTGTGGGGATTGCGCAAGAGAATAAAAACTCCCCGGATGCATTCTTGAAGGAACAAGAAAATCACGGGCTCCTTCTGGTGTTGATTTAGCTAAGATTGGAGTTTCTACCTCAAGAAACGCCTTACTGTTTAAATATTCCCGCGCTTTCTGCATCAATTTGTGGCGAAGGATGAAACCTTTCAACGCCTTTTCCCTACGGAGCTCAAGGTATCGATACTTTAAACGGAGTTCTTTCTCTGCTGTTAAGTCTTCTTTCACGACAAAAGGAGGAACCTTTGAGGCATTCAGAATATCAAACTCACTCGCAACTAACTCTATCTCTCCTGTGCTGAGTTCGGGATTGACCATATCCTTTGGCCTCTTCTTTACTTCTCCCTTCACCCTTATAACCCATTCAAGCCCCAGTTGCTTTGCCCTTTCTCTAAGAGCAGGGCTATCGGGTGAAAAGACAACCTGGGTAATTCCATAGCGATCCCAGAGGTCAATGAATATTATCTCTCCGTGGTCACGGATCTTACGAATCCATCCTGCCAGAGTAAAGACCTTCCCGCTATCCTTAGCGTGGAGTTCCCCACAATTTACTTCCCTTAGCACTTAATTTCCTCCTTAATTGCTTCAATATTCGATGGGATCTCTTTCTGTTCTCCTGTCTTCATCCTCTTTAACTGCACAACACCCTTTTTTCTTTCCTCCTCACCTATTACAATAGTCCAGGTTGCATTCTGCCTGTCTGCTTCTCGGAATTGAGCTTTAAGGCTCCTTTCCAGATAATCCTTATCCGCAGAGATGCCCTTTTCCCTTAACTGGGATAATAATTTCCATCCAATCAAAGCAGATTCCTTATCCAGAGTTACAATAAACACATCAATACCTTCGTTCTCCTCTATTTCAGGCATAAGGAGTAGCATTCTATCCATCCCAACTGCATATCCTGAGGCCGGTGTATCCTCACCCCCTAAAAACTCAATAAGTCCATCATATCTACCTCCTCCCCCAATTTCATTCTGAGCACCTAATCCTGAATGTATAAATTCAAACACTGTTTTTGTGTAGTAGTCAAGTCCTCTTACAAGCATCCTGTCCACAACATAACGAACGTTAAGATAATCCAGACTCTTCTTTAGCAGAGAGAAATGTCTTTTACAATCGTCACAGAGAAAATCCAGAGGTGCCGGTGCATTGGCAAGCTTCCCTTTGTCCACCTTACAATCCATGATACGAAGTGGATTAGTTGTAAACCTGCGTCTACAATCCTCACATAAGGAGTCTAATTTCGGCTCGAGAAACTTTTTGAGTTCCTTTATGAACTCCGCTCTGCATTTCGGACACCCAGTTGAGTTAATATTAACTTCGATTCCTTTAATATCCAATTCACTCATTATATCAAGTGCTGTTTTTATCAATTCGGCATCAATCTCAGCAGAAGCAGAGCCAATAGCTTCAACACCAAATGAACGGAACTCCCTGTATCTGGCTTTCTGGGGTTTTTCCTGACGGAACATTCTCTCTATATAATAGAATTTTTGTAATGAGCCTCTGTTCTTCAAACCATACTGAAGATACATCCTGGCCACAGGTGGAGTTCCTTCTGGTTTGAGCGTAAGACTTCTTCCCCCTTTATCCTGGAAGGTATACATTTGTTTCTGAACTAACTCAGTATCTTCTCCGGTGGACTTCTTGAAGAGTTCTGTATGTTCAAATGTTGGGAGTCTGAGTTCTTTGTAATTATAGTTTGCCATGTTCTTCCTTATCACATCTTCGGCTCTTTTCCACTTGAGAGCCTCTTCAGGAAGGATGTCTCTTGTCCCCTTTACATTATTAAATTTAATATTTGAACTCATTTTATCCTTAAGGCTCCTTTATGATTTCAAGACCCAGAAGGTAAGTCCTCCTCCTAAAAAATCGGCTATTAAATCATAATAACTCATACACCTGCCCGGAATAAAATGTTGATGTATCTCATCAACTATAGCAATTATTGCAATAATCCAAAGGAATTCCCAGTTTTTCTTACCATAGCTAAAGAAAAGAAAAGTAGTCAAAGCCGCATAAAGGAATAAATGGGTGAGCTTATCAACCCCCAAAACCCTAACCTCTGGAAAAGCACCTGACGGAATTGATGTAGCAACAAAGAGCAAAACCAACCAGGTAAAAAATACCCACCGACTCACTCCTCGAATCCCTCCTCTTCCCTTTTTATTAGTTTCCGAACCTCCTCTGTCGACTTCAAATTAAGGAGCCTCTCTCTAAAGGAAGTAAAATTCATCAGTCTATAAAATCTGGCAAGACACTGGAGATGGATAGAATCATCTAAGGGAGTTATCAAAAAACAAAATATACTTATTGGAACACCATCAAATGAATTATATTCTATAGGTGGACTTACGACTTTAATATATAACGCTGGCTTATGGTCTTGAATTCGTTCTTTATATAATACGACTCCTTTACCTATCCCAAAGGAATATGAATCCTCCATATTTTTTAAACGCTCAAACTTATCAGAGAGTTCCGACTCCTCCAGAAGACTCCTCAATGCCTCTTCGCCACTTTTTGCGCCAGTCCGTTCGAAACTGACAAACGATTCCCAAATCATTCTTATAATATATATCTGCTTAGGTCTTCGTCGCTTACAATCTTACCAAGTCTTTCTTCCACGTATTTCTCATCTATATTGACCAATTTCTCTGGAATATCAGGCATCCTGAATAGATAATCTTCTAACAATGCATTCATAACTGTCTGGAGACGCCGTGCCCCAATATTCTCACTCATCTCGTTTACCCTCTTCGAATAATCCGCTATCAAGGTTAAAGCCTCTTCCGTGAACTGTAGCTGATATCCCTCGGCCTTAAAAATCGCTTTGTACTGCTTTATGAGTGAATTAGCCGGCTCAACCAAAATCCGGCGGAAATCCTCACGGGTTAAATCCTTGAATTCAACCCGTATGGGAAATCTCCCCTGTAATTCAGGTATAAGGTCTGCTGGAGAGGATGAGGAGAATGAACCTGCTGAGATAAAAAGGATATGGTCTGTATTAACAGGGCCGTATTTTGTGTTCACAGTGGTTCCTTCAACCAGTGGAAGTAGATCCCGTTGGACACCCTGTCTTGAAACATCTGGACCACTCATTGAACCCTGACTTATTATCTTATCTATCTCGTCAATGAAAATTATTCCCGAATTCTCTGTCTTCCATCTAGCTTCCTCAATCAATTCCTCTCGATCTATCAACTTATCTGATTCTTCCCTTATGAATATCTCCCTTGCTTCCTTAACTGTGATAAACTTCTTCTTGGTGGACTTAGGCATTAAATTAGAAAGTGCATCCTGTAGACCTATATTCAATTCCTCAGGTCCTATTGTTCCAAGCACTTCAATGAAAGGACGTTCCTTCTTCTGCAAATCAATTTCTACCTTTCTCTCTTCAAATACACCTTTCCTCAATCGTTCCCTCAGTTTTTCACGAGTTTCACTCATATTCTCACCGGTGGAGATGGGAAGTAAATGATCCAGGATTTTCCTCTCGGCTAATTCTTCTGCTTTCTCTTGCACCTCCTCTCTCTTCCGTGACCCTACTATCTTAACAGCAACATCCATAAGGCCTCGGACCATCGATTCAACATCCCGTCCAATATATCCAACCTCTGTAAATTTGGTGGCTTCCATCTTGACAAATGGAGCATCAACTATCATTGAAAGTCGCTTCGCAATTTCGGTTTTGCCGACCCCGGTAGGACCTATCATTATGATATTGTTAGGATAAATCTCTTCTTCCATCTCTCCGCCCACCTGCTGACGTCTCCACCTATTCCTCACTGCTATTGCAACTGACTTCTTTGCTTCATTCTGACCAATGATATAACGGTTAAGCTTATCAACTAATTCCTTTGGCTTCAAAGGATGATTCCTATTCATTTTTTAACACCTCTATAGATATATTATCGTTAGTATAAACACATACCTTGGATGCTAACAGTATCGATTCTTTCACAATACTTGGAGCGTCCAAAGAGGAATATTTGAGTAGTGCCCTTGCCGCAGAAACGGCATACCCTCCTCCTGATCCAATAGCTACTATACCGTCGTCAGGTTGTATTATCTCTCCACCACCCGATAAAATGAAGGAATCCTCAATATCCATAACCCCAAGGAGTGCTTCTAACTTGCGTAAGAATTTATCCTTTCTCCAACTTTTTGCAAGTTCAACAACTGCCTTAGGAAGATTCTTGGGGTGACTGTTTAGTTTCTCCTCAAACATGGAAAACAGCGTTAGTGCATCTGCAACCGCCCCTGCAAAGCCAATGAGGACAGTTCCCTCATGAAGGGTTTGGACCTTCTTTGCACTCTCTTTCATTATAGTTTCTTGAAAGGACACCTGACCATCGCTACCCATTGCAACAATATTATCCCGCTTTACACCAAGGATGGTAGTTCCATGTATGCTATTCACATTACCTCCTGAAACATTTCTCCTTTTGTATTTTCTGTTAACATCTTATAAATCATTCTCTTATAATCTATCCATTTAAATATAAAAAAACCATATTTGCGCATCAACTCATAGAGATATTACAATATTTTTTGTGTTCTGCAACTGTAATAAGCAATATTTTTTTACTATCTAATAAAATCATCCTTTCGCGTAAAACATCCTCTGCCCGATAAAGAACTAACGGGTAAGCATCGTTTCCTCTCATCTAATAGTTAAATCTCGTAGTTGGGTGGTTCCTTTGTTATTTTAACATCATGTGGATGGCTCTCACGCACTCCGGCAGAAGTAATCCTTATGAATTCTGCTTTTTCTTTCAGTTCTTTTATATTGCTTGCACCCACATATCCCATACCAGATCTTATTCCTCCAGCGAGCTGGAACAGAATTTCACTCACAGGTCCTTTATAGGGAATGCGTGCCACTACACCCTCTGGCACTAATTTCCCTGTCTGGAAATAACGATCCTTACTTCCCTGCTTCATTGCATCCAGTGACCCCATACCTCGGTAAATTTTAAACCTTCTGCCTTCAAGGAATATCTGATCCCCTGGTGCCTCATCGGTTCCGGCAAGTAGATTACCAATCATCACTGAGTCCGCTCCAGCAGCAAGAGCTTTTGTGATATCTCCTGAATAGGTTACTCCTCCATCTGAAATGATAGGCCGCTTCCCTTCTACCACCTTTGCAACTTCCATTACAGCAGTGATTTGAGGAACCCCAATACCACTAATTACCCTTGTTGTACAGATGGAACCTGGACCAATCCCAACTTTTATTGCGTCAACATCTAATTCAAGGAGACCTTTTGCTGCCTCTCCTGTCGCTATATTACCGACAACGAGATCACAGTCACACATCTTCCTTAACCGCCTTGCAACATTAAAGACCTTTTCTGTATGTCCGTGAGCAGTGTCTATGACAATGCAATCTATCTCTGCCTTCATTAGTTCCTCCGCTCTCTCATACGTGTTCGGGGAAACCCCAACAGCTGCCCCACAGTATAGCCTTCCCTTTTCATCGATATTGGCATTTGGAAATTCCTTTCTCTTGAGTATATCACGTAGGGTAATAAGTCCAGCAAGACGATCATCCTTATCCACGAGAGGTAATTTCTCAATCTTGTGTTTTCTTAAGATCTCCTTTACCTCTTCTAAAGAGATACCTTTCTTACCCGTTATGAGATCCTTTCGTGGCGTCATAACTTTTTCAATAGGAATTGTTTCATCTTCCTCAAATATTAAATCTCTCTTAGTCACTATACCTTGTATCTTCTCTCTCTCATCAACTACAGGCACCCCGGAGATATTATACTGAACCATAATTTCCTTCAATTTTCTGATCGTATCAGATGGAAACACTGCCACAGGATCTTGTATCATAACACTCTCGTATCTCTTTACCTTTCTTACCTGCTCTGCCTGTTCTTCTATCGGCATATTCTTGTGTATGATTCCAAGCCCACCCTGCAATGCTATAGCAATTGCCATCTCTTTCTCTGTTACAGTATCCATAGCAGCGCTTATTATCGGAAGGCGAAGTTGGATATTTGTGCTAAAACGGCTGTGAAAATCAACATCTTGGGGTAAAACTGATGAATATCCAGGCTTTATAAGAACGTCATCAAACGTCAATCCTTCAGGGAAATTTCTTCCTTTTGTCAATAATCCTCCTTTTCTTTAACTCTTCCTTTAAATGTTATCTTGACATCACCAGTCAGGGTAACTCTATTCTCTGAATCTGCACTTCTAATTGCTTCAAAATCTCCACCTTTAGATTTTATCCTGATTTTATCCATACCTTTCTCCGCCATAATTAAATAGGAAGCAGAGGCAATACCGGATGCACAGGAGAGCGTTTCTCCATTCACCCCTCTCTCATAGGTTCTTATTGATATGGAATCTCCCTGGCTTTTGACCCAGTCTACATTGTTTCCCCCTGTAAGGAGGGTGGAAAGACGCATCCCTAACGATTCTACATCAACATTTTCTACATCGTCTGTCTTAATGATTAGATGCGGAACTCCACAATACACCATAACCCCATTCTCCATCTCCTCTTCAATCTTGATCTCTGGCATCAGTGCGGAAACTTTCATATCACCTTCATATTTAAGCTTAACAGTACCCACATTAGTTATTATTTCATCATTATTCTTAGCCTTTCCCTGAAGGTAAAGGAGATAAAAGAAAACCCTCACCCCATTACCACAGAAGGGGACTTCTACTCCGTCAGGATTGAAGAATCTCATTTTCTTTTCATCCATAACAATGAGGCCATCTCCACCTATTGAAAACCTCCTCTGCAAAAGCCGAGAAGCTATCATGGAATAATCATAATTATCACGATGGCTGATAAGGACAAAATCGTTTCCACCGCCTACTCCCTTTACAAACTCAATCATTCTTCAACCTTTATAAATGCAAGATCCGTTAGAACCACTTTAATAAGTTTCGAATCAATCTCTTCTTTCTTTTGTAGAAAGCCTTCAAGTAGCGCATTCTCACAGATTATATTAATCAATCTCGGTTTCCCTCCAGAATAATTGTGAATCAACTCAAGAGATTTATCTGTAAAAGGGGTATTCCTACCCCCTGCAATGTTTATCCGATGGATTATGTAATCCCTGGCGGAATTTAAATCCAGGGGAGAGAGGGTAGTCCGTATGGCAATCCTCTGGTAAAGAGCTTCATCCTGTTTTAAATGGTTCTCCAATTCTGGCAACCCAAAGAGGACAAAATTCAAAAGGTGCATAGACTGGGTCTCAATGTTCAAAAGTCCACGTATTTCTTCCATAATATCCTTACCATGAAGCATATTTGCCTCATCGATAAGGACTGCAACCTTCTTGCCACCTTCATGGAGCTCTTGTAATCTTTTATAAAGGGCGGATATTGTTTCAATCCTTTCATCGTCTACTGAGTCAACGCCTAATTGTAGTGACATCTTCTTTAGGAGCCAGCCTGCCGTAATATCAGGATGAACTATAACAAGAAGAGCAATCTCATAATCATCATCTGAAGAAAGAAGATTAAGCATTCTGCGTGCTATAGTGGTTTTCCCCATACCAATATCTGCAATGAGAACGGAAAGGCCTAATCTATTCTCAATTCCATGCAATAATTTTTTCGTAGCTTTCGAATGCTGTGGACTATCGAAATAAAACCTTTCATCAGGTGATGTTGAGAATGGTTTACGGTCAAAGCCGTAGAATGTCTCGTAATCCATTTATATAATTAATATTAATCTCCTTCCTTTTGTCAAGCATGCGGGGAACCCTTTCTACATAAATTTAATACCCTCCAACCCTTTTTATTCATTAGCTGATGACTAGTAGATGTAAGCCCTCTTTGGCTAATGATTTTTGACCATTGATTATAAAGAGCTTAACGCTGTAGGCTCTTGGCTGCTACGGCTCAAAACTAAAAAACTCTCAAGATTAGACATAAAATAATAAAAAAAAAAGAAAAGGTTATATCAATTAAAAAAAATAAGTTCGCTCCTTGCATAAAACGAGAAATTGCATATAATTAATTATGCTGGGACAATTTTTACTTGAAGGGGAAAAAGGCAGAAAGTTTCACTCTATAATAATTATAGGCGTTCTTTCAGTTTTCCTAATACCAGTTAGTGATCTCAAGCCTACCTCAGAAATTAGATGGCAGAAAGAATATAAAGAACTACAAACACGGGCCTTATTCTATGCTCGATCCTGTGGAATAAAGGGAGAAAGTAAAATTATCAGAAGAGCATTCGATTATTCTGTGCGATTCGGCATGAGATGGGATGTAGTTGTCCGCTGGATACAGTCAGAAAGTGGTTTTATTCCTTCTGCCACAAGTAGAGTTGATGCAAAGGGTCTTACTCAGCTAATGGATGGAACAGCAGATTACATAGGAAAAATACTGATATATTCTGGAATGATAGAGTTAACTCGGGAAGAAACGGATAGATTGAGCAGAAACGAATATAACCTCTATGAAGTCGAAGATAATCTACTTATAGGTTTTGCATATCTAAAATTTCTCATACTCTGCTCAGACAATCCTGAGGAAGCTCTGGCGAGATACCTTGCCGGGAAAAGATGGCTTGAATTCATCAATTCCAGATATGTTCAGCATATTACTGACGGAAAGCCTATAATCTGCGAGTCCTCTCTATTATAGTACCCCTAATTGTTTGATAAAGATTTCCATAGCGACACCGCTGATTAGAGGCAAAGATAGATTATCGTCTATACCAAGAGGGAAGAGTTCAACTACGGAGGCTACAACTGAGCCTGCAATCAAAACAATGATATCAGGTTCAGGCAACAGCATAGAAATTCCAAGGCAAATTACGAGACAGGCCGCACTTCCCTCGATTGTTTTCTCTGAGTTGAAATGGGTTATTCCCCACCTCACACCTATTATATGAGCCGATGTATCTCCGAGGGAGAGGAAAAGTAGAACGGCTATTGCTATCCATTTATCTAAAAAGTAAACCGAGAGAAAGGCAGAGACTGCATAAGTAGTAGCGCCGGTTAAACTATGTTTTTCTCTCTCCCATAAGAGTTTTCCCAAAAGGCGATTAAAGAATCGGCCAAATGGTTTTACTTCCAGCCTAAGAAAATCGATTATAACAGCAGATACACCAAGAACAGCCAGGAAAAGAACCATTGGAAATCTATCATTATATATGTATGTGATCGGTATTACCATAGTCATGAGGTGCAAAAACTTTCTGATTAGAACAGGACGCGTGAGTTTTCCCATGCGGATAGTTTAAGCAAGAAGTGTAGATAAGTAAAGGGGGAATCTCAGTCGCTACGCTCCATTGAAAAATGCAAATTGCAAATTGAAAATTTCAAAATTTCTCTCACCCCAATTGCTAGACGCAGATAAATGATGATGAATATAGATATGGCCGCTTCGCCCATTGTAAAATGTTCACCCCATTAGATAATTTCATATCTAACGGGGCAGGAATTGAAAAATGATTATTGCCACAGAGTCACAGAGTATACAGAGGCATTAATTAACCATACTTCTGTCTTTGGTCTCCGGTTATTCTATACTTTACACTTTTCATTCTACATTATTCATTGAATTTGCCTAACTATAGTCATATAAACTTTTATTCTACCATTTATATACTTTTCAATAAAATGGTCTATAAGTTAGGCAAATTACGGGGTTGACTTTAAAAGATGGATAATTATTCTGCTTCTATGCTAAAAGTTTCGGAAGTATATAAGACCTACGGTAATGTAGAAGCCCTAAAAGGGCTTTCATTTGAAGTAGAAAAGGGAAGTGTCTACGGTCTCCTCGGTCCCAATGGTTCCGGGAAAACCACCACTATAAGGATAATCCTATCTATCATATATCCAGATAAGGGTGATGTTGAAATGGACTTTGAAAAAATTGGTTATATGCCAGAGGAGAGAGGGTTATATCCAAAGATGCAAATAGACGAACTCATCTATTTCTTCGGAAGGCTCCGGGGTATGGAGAGGGAACGAATCGAAAAAGAGATGGATTTCTGGCTTGGGCGCTTAGAGCTTATGAACAGGAAAAAAGATAAGGTTCAAACCCTTTCCAAGGGATTGAAACAGAGACTGCATCTTTTGATTAGCGTTCTCCACGATCCGGAGTTTCTCATCTTCGATGAACCCTTTACTGGACTCGATCCCATTGCTATAAAGGAGCTCCGCGAACTGTTTTCTGAACTAAAAGAAAGAGGGAAGACAGTGCTTCTCTCAACTCATTGGATGGATCAGGCAGAACAACTCTGCGATTCGGTCTGCTTAATACGAGAAGGGGAGAGAATATACGCGGGACCCTTAGAAGACCTAAAAGAAGCCCACAGGAAAAATGATATCTATCTTGAAATTAAAGGGACCGTTGATTTCAAACAATTCCCCGGCATAACTGAGATAGTGTCCAAAGGGGAGGGATTCATTATAAGGACAAAAAACGAACCGGGTGAATTCCTAAGAAGTTTGACAAAAATAACCAATGTAGTCGAGTTCAGATTGGTCTATCCCACGCTTGAAGAGATATTTATTGAAGAGGTGGAGGGTGCGTAAGGTTTTTGTTATAACAAAAAGAGAGTTTCTGAAATACGTTAGAAGTAAATGGTTTCGTGCATTTTTTATCCTGCCCTTCCTGGGAATAGGAATAATATTTCTTATATCCTCCTTCACCCCAGAAGGAGGGCTTAGAGCAGCTTATGGGGAAGAAAAGGCGGAAAAAATAGGAGTAATAGACCATTCCACCAGGCTCCTGCCCTACCTTGTAAATGCAGAAGATTACCAGTTCATTGAGATGGATTCTCTCGTAGCATTTGACATGGTTATGGCGGGGGACATTGAGGGATTTTTAATCATCCCGGGAGATTCAGATTTATATAATCCTATATACTACAGCCGCAACATTTCAATTGAAACGGATAAACTAAGCGGCCCTCTTAATACTGCTGCTCTTAAATTGAGCTTAGAGGAGAAGGGATTGGATGCTTCACTTGCTGATGAATTAAACAGAAGGGTCAGAATAACGCCTCGCAAGATAACGGAAACAGGCGAAAAAGGGGGAGAGGAACTCGTAGTCCTGGGATTCATAATGGTCATATCCCTGTATATGTTTATAGTGCTTGCATCCACACTTATGGCACGGAGTGCAGTGGAGGAGAAACTCAACGGTATGATAGAACTCATTATCTCTGATATCTCTCCTTCAGGATTGCTCTTTGGAAAACTCCTCGGGGTCACCGCGTCGGTCTTTCTACTTGTAGTTGTTTGGATACTTGTAGGGATTACGTTAATGGGTAATGCTATCTTCTTTATCAATAGAACCATTGATATTTCACTGCCTGCGGGTGTCCTTGTTTATTTCGCTGGTGCTTTTATCTTTGGTTACACTCTTTATACCTCATTTATACTGCTCTTTGTATCCTCGGTGACTTCCGAACAGGAGGTTAATCAATCAATGAGTGCTGGCATTGTTATCCTTATGATACCCTATTTCTTATCCTTCTTCTGGGTAATAGAAAATCCGGGGTCAATCGTTTCAGTGGTATCCTCTCTGATACCTTTCTTCACTCCATTGGTTATGCCCCTCCGCCTCTCCATATCCACTGTTCCATTCTGGGAAATAATACTATCTATTGCCTTGCTTGCTGCCGCGGCATGGGGCATTTTGATACTCGCTGGTAAGGTCTACCGTATCTCGATGCTCATGGTGGGTAAACCCTTACGCTTAAGGGAAATTTTCAGATTAATTAAAATGAAATAATAGTATTGGGGGTTGGGGATTAGGGGTTAGCATTTAGCATTATTATTTTTCTCTTATTTGTTCATTTACACATCCAAATCCCAATCCCCAAATTTAGACTTATGACTCTCGACTGAAGACTCAATGACTAAAATTCCTTGACATTCACAGGGGCTTGTTTACTAATTAGATAATGTTAGGGATCAAGAAAATATCAGATAATATATATTTCTATAGCAGGTTTGTTCCATCATCCAATACGACATTAATAAAGGGGGAGCCAAATATACTAATCGATCCCGGCTATAATCCAAGAGGGGCTGTGAGCTCGCTTTCACCACTTTTCAAGGAAACAGGAATTACTGTAAAGGACATCGATGAACTATGGCTTACACATAATCACCCGGACCACACGCAAATGGCGTATTACCTGCTCCAGGAAAGAGATATGAAAGTGGTTTGCCACCCCAAGGCAAAATCCATCGTTGAAACTGAGCCTCCTCTTGTAGGACTCATCAAAATAGAAAAAGAAGGCATACTACCTATAATAAATAGAATATACCCCGGGAGAAAGGGTAAGAAAAAGACTCTGGAAAACGTGTTGTCTTTTATGATTTACCTTTATGGAAAACCCTTATCTATTGGAGCGCACGCGATTAGTGTCACAGATACCTTCAGTGAGGGAGAGGAGAGATATGGAATAAAGATAACTTTTCTTCCCGGACATACCCCTGATGAGATGGGTTTCCTTTTGGGCAGAACACTCATAACTGGTGACCTCATAGCTACTTTCAACTTTAAGCGCCCAGCAGTTCTCAATATTCCATCTTCGGATATTGATGAGGCAATATCATCCCTGAAGAAGATAATTGCTCTATCTCCAGAATGGATTTTGCCTGGCCACGGAGCTTGCGTAAGGATAGATAAAGGGATTGTAAATGAAATCTATGAACAAACGGTAAGTTTACGAGAATATGGTATATCACTCATCAAAAAAGTTCACTCTCCCATCTCTTACGTATTGGGATTACAAAAAGCACTGCCCTTTTCAGTGAGAATAGAGGAGCGTCTCGCCCTTATACCTATTATTTACAAGAGTTATGTTGCCGAGGTCGCAAGACAGGAATGAGTTGATTAGTTGATTCGTATATTAGTTAATCAGTCTCTCTAAAATCTCACAAACCCCAATTAACAATTTAACTATTCAACCACTCAACTAGTTTTTTTATTTTCTTGGCGAGAGATTAATCTGAAACATTTTCCCATACTAATACGTCAAACAGAGAAAAGGAGGTGACACAATGGAACTAAATAAGAGGTTTTCAAGATTCAAGATAAAATATCAACCATCAAGTGATCTGAACACCGTAAGATAAATCGTTGACTTCACTTTCTAGAACACCCCTTAAAGGGGTAGGGAAACCTGCCCCTTTTCCTTTTTAGGACGCAGATGGACGCAGATAAAAATAGATAAAATTCACCACAGAGACACCCCGGTACAGTCGGCTTTTCCTTACGGGGCAAGCAGAGGACACAGAGGCGCTTCGCTCCATTGTAACATTAGGATTTGGGATTTAGGGTTTAGGGGTTGGAAATGTGAATATATAAAACCACACTTTAGCATTGCTTTTATTAACCAAATCCCAACCCCTAAATCAGACACAGATGAACGCAGGAATTAGTTAATTAGTTGAATTGTCAAATAGTAAATTTATATCCTGAAGTGCGACTTTGGACTTCGGACGTCGGACTTCGGACTTTTTATATGAACTCAATTAACTCTATATCATTCCCAACTGCCACATAAGGAAGAGATAATGATCACTGATGTCCTTCAATGCCATTTTCAGAGGTCTACCGACACCATGGCCTGTCTTTGGTTCTACATAGAGTAGTATCGGTTTCTCTTTACTTGCTATCTCCTGCATCAATGCTGCCATCTTCATAGCATGCATTGGATGGACACGGGTATCAGATTGACCTGCGGTAAAAAGAACTGCAGGATAATTGGCATCAGGGTCAACGTTCTGATAAGGAGAATACTCTTTTAAATACTTGAATTGTTCCTCATCCTCTGCTGAGCCGTATTCGGGTATCCAGAGCCTTGCTATATGGAATTTGTGGTAGCGAAGCATATCCAGAAGCGGCACTTCACAGAGGACTGCCTTATACAAATCTGGACGCTGGGTAAGCGCAGCACCTACAAGGAGTCCCCCATTGCTTCCACCGCTGATAGCCAATTTATCAGGGTTAGTCCATCTATTTTTGATGAGCCATTCGGATGCAGCTATAAAATCATCAAATACATTCTGTTTATTAGCGAGCATTCCGGCCTTGTGCCACTCTTCTCCAAATTCACCTCCTCCACGAAGGCAGGCAACAGCATAAACCCCTCCCTTATCCAGCCAGGGGAGAAGGGTCCTCGTGAACCATGGCCTCTCCGAAATATTAAAACCCCCATAGCCGTCAAGAATTGTTGGATTATTCCCATCCAACTTTATATCCCTTTTATGCATCAACCAGAGGGGAATTTCGGTCCCATCCTTTGATGGATATCTTAGTTGCTTCAATTCGTAATCGGATAGATCTCTTCCAATATCTGTCTGGAAGACTGTTTCCCTTTTTCCGGAATCCACATTGAAGCGGAATATGGTAGTTGGATAGAAAAAAGATTCAAAGGAACAGAATAATTCAGGAGAATCCCAACTGCTTGACACCCATGCGTTCCCCATTGTCGGGAAATCCAGATCATAAAGGTGTTCACCGAAAAGTGCGAAAATACCTATCCGTGTATGGACATCCTGTAAGTATCTGATCACCAGTTTCTCACCAATGATGTGAAAACTCTCGATTATTCCTTCTCCTTCAGGAATTAGTTCTTTCCATTCAGAGGGTGAGAGATTTTCTATATCCGTTACCATAATCCTGCCTCTTGGAGCCTTCCAGTTGGTATAGATATATACTTTCCCATCAATAACATCAGCTGAAAATAGACTTTCAAGTCCTTCAGCTATAGTCCTGATTTTCCCACCGGGCTCAATTCCTTTTATATATAGGTCATTCCTTTCTCCACCCAGATAACTATATATAAGAATATAATCCTCCTGGGATGAAAGATCAGCACTAATCCATTCTTCCTTGCTTCTGCCCTCTCCAAAGACAAGTGGGTCATTAGTTGGGTCTCTTCCTATCTTGTGAAGGTATAACCTCCTGTAATAATGCTCATCTCCCGGAGGGACTTCGTCTTTTTTAGGGTACCTTGTGTAATAAAAGTGAGCTTTATTAGGAAGCCATACAACAGATGCTGCCCGTGTTCTTTCTATTACATCCGATAGGGGCTTATTTTTCTCAACATCTATGAGATAGAGAGTACTTAATTCGCTCCCCTTCTCAGACTTACCATAGGCAATGATAGAGCCATCAGGAGAAGGGTACATCCAGTCGAGACTAACCGTTCCGTCTTCACTCCATTTATTCGGATTAAGAATTTCAATCTTTTCGGCATCAAGAGATCCTTTTGATGTATATGTTATATAATGGTTCATAAGTCCATCCCGTTCCCTGAAAAAGTATCTATCCTTGTACCTCCTTGGAAGAGCCATAATCTTTGCATCGTATAATCTTATGTATTCCTCATATAGATTCTCTCTTTTGGATAATTTTTTCACAACAGAGTAGTAAAATTCATTCTGTTTTTCTATCCACTTTTGAACCTCTTCACTCTCAAAATCCTCAAGCCAGCGGTATGGGTCACGAATTTCTTCCTTGAAGATGGTATCCACCACCATTCTTTTTTCAGTCTCTGGATAGGTAATTTCAATATCCATTAGAACTCCTTTCCTGTTAATTTTTGCACTAGTGCATTGGAAAAGCAACAATGATATAACTAACACAAACAAACAGACAATTATTCTTTTCATTTTAGATCCCTTATTGAAACCCATTTTTATTATTTAATTCGCTTTATGAAATATGTCAAGCGGTAATGAGTAGATAGGTATATGGATTAAAAGACCAAAGACTGGAGACCGAAGATGGAAATATAGTTTTTTAGTTTATTTGTAAATTAGTTGATTAGTAATAAACTCAATCAACGCAAATAAAGCGATAAACGCTAAAAACTCTATTAACACAACAGACTTTTTAAAGACTTAAACTGATTCGTAAGACTTCATCTATTTTAGGCATAATCCCAAAGTTGTATGATTTGGTATAATTTCTGGAGTTTCTTGTTTTATTAAACTTTGAGTATATTTCAATTAGTGCGAGGTGATATTGTTCGGAAACCCCCTCGCAGGCTCGCCCGATGGAATAGGCGTGAATAATTGCATCTGCTTCTATTCCACCGGGCAGGCGGGCATGGTTCCTTGATTTCCTTGGAAATCAAGGGGAGCGAGTCCGAGAGCGGGAGAGGCTATTGGCTTGGTACTTGACTTTTATATGAGGTCTATTAATATTTCACATCAGGGAGGGTTAGTCTAACGGTAAGGCAGCGGACTTGAAATCCGCCGGGCGATGAGCCCTTGGGGGTTCGAATCCCTCACCCTCCGATGGAGAGATGGCCGAGTGGTCGAAGGCAACCGATTGCTAATCGGTTGAGGAGTTAACCGCTCCTCCCAGGGTTCGAATCCCTGTCTCTCCGTATTTTTGGAGTTTATATGGAACGGTTTAAAATAATCTCATTGGTAATTCTCGTTGTCATTTCTTTAAATTGTAAAGAGGGGGTAAAGATGATAAGAGAACCAGTTGTAGCAGGAAGTTTCTACCCTGGAGATCCTGGGACTTTACGCAACGCAGTAAGACAATATATGGAGGATGCTACTGTTAATATTGAGGGGAAGGTTTTAGGGTTAGTATCGCCTCACGCAGGTTACTCTTTCTCAGGAGGCACTGCTGCTTATGCCTACAAAGCCTTAGAAGGGAAGGACATTAATCTTGTAATATTACTCGGACCTTCTCATCATGCTTATATAAACGGCTTTTCCGTCTATGACAAAGGAGCCTGGAGGACCCCTCTGGGCGAGGTTATGGTTGATGAAGAATTTACATCCAACCTCCAAGGTTACAGTGATCTTATAGATTATTACCCTGAGGGACATATTAGCGAGCATTCTCTGGAGGTTCAACTGCCTTTTCTTCAGGAAGTCCTTAAGGATTTTAAGATTGTTCCAATTGTATTTAGTATTGATAACCTAAAGGTCTGCAGTATTCTTGCGAATGCTCTATTTAAAGAGTTGCAGAAAAGGGATAATTGGGTGATAATTGCTTCAACCGACCTTTATCACGGCTATGATTATGAAGTTGCGAAAGAGGTAACGGGCAAGGTGGATGAATATATCAAGGATCTGGATTGCCGAGCCTTGCTTGAATACGATAGATCAATGCGGGCCAGAGGAGCATGTGCAGCCTGTGGAATCTCTGCTGTTGTCACTATGATACTTACGGTCGAGAATTTTGGTGCAAATAAAGCGATGCTTCTTAATAGAACAAATTCAGCAGATGTAACAGGACAGAGAGATGGATATGTGGTTGGGTATGGAGCGTGGGCAATAGTGAAGTCAGATAGTGCGAAAGCTGAAAAAGAGGAAAAGGAGGAGGAGGAAGAGGTCGAAAAAAAAGAAGAATTAGGAGTTCAAAGCCTTACGGATGAGGAAAAAGAAGAACTCCTGACTGTTGCAAGGAAAACTATTAATAAGTATGTTAGGAATTCAAATATTCCAGAATTTAATGTTAAATCGGAAAAGTTAAAGGAGAAGTCCGGGGTGTTCGTAACCCTTAAAAAGAAGGGGGCCTTGCGGGGATGTATAGGATTCGTTGTAGCAGAAGAACCCCTATACTTAGCAGTCAGGGATATGGCAATATCAGCTGCTACAAGAGATCCCCGGTTTCCTCCACTTAGGCCTTCTGAGATTGACGAGATAGATATTGAGATATCTGTGCTTACTCCCTTCCGGAGAGTTGAAGATGTAGATGAAATAGAGGTAGGTCGGGATGGGTTAATGATAAGAAAGGATTTTATGAGTGGATTATTACTTCCACAGGTTCCTGTGGAACAGGGTTGGGACAGGAAAACATTTCTTGAACACACCTGTTACAAGGCTGGACTTCCGTCAAATGCCTGGAAAGATGCTGAGATCTGGAAGTTCCAAGCGCTTGTATTTTCCGAATAGAATTCTTTTCCCTTTTAGTATGAAAGAGATGCAATGAGAAGAATAAGTTACTGATGTGGGTATATAAGAAGATATTTGCAGCGATACGCCAGTATGGTATGCTAAAAAGTGATGGCAAACTTGCAATTGCTTTCTCGGGGGGCAAGGATTCTATGCTTCTTTTAAATTTTTTCTTAGATAATCCAATTGTAAAGGATCTCATTGTTATTCATATAGATCCTGGATTTGGTTGGGAAAGCGGGAAGATAAAAGATTACCTTGAAAGTAAAGGTGTGAATTTTCTCATTCATAAACTATGTATCAAGGATGAAATTCCTAAAAGCAATGAACATCCATGTTTCATATGTTCTTACAGGAGAAGAGAATTCCTGTTCAAAATTGCACAAAAAAAGGGTTACGACAAAATTGCATTTGGACACCACCGTGATGATGTTATTATAACCTTTATGATGAATCTACTCTTTCACGGCGAAGTTGCTACTTTTGTTCCTATCCAATCGTTCTTTGGAGGAAAGATAGAGATTATTAGACCACTTTACTTTTTGTGGGAAGATTGGATAGAATATTTCATAAGGGATCAGAACTTACCAACTTTCACATTAAACTGCCCATATGAGGGAAAGAGTAAAAGGGAAGAAATAAGAGAATTTATTGAGTCATATCCTCACGCAAAGAAGAATCTATACAAAGCATTATTTAATATTAATGAGGATTATTTACCGTAGGGGTTTTTGAAAAATATTATAGATGCCTATTACTTAACTTCGTTTTTGCTTTCTTTTCCCCTAAATCCTTTAAATCCGAGGGAGATAGGAATTAGCACGGCGTATCCTAAGACGAGAAGGATAGGTGAGAGCGTTAACGATTCTTTAGCTAGAAATACATATCCAAGTACAATGGAGAGTATTCCCAAAGAGAAAATAATCCAGTTTATCTTCATTAGATATAGAGTGTTTTTTTTGTTTTTCAATTATCCTCCTTATTTAATAGGCATAAATTCACCGTTGTTTATTATATAGAATGGAACTGATAAATAAGCATCTTCTTCTCCTATGCTTCCAGCTGTAAGAGTTATGTTCGTTTTAGAGAAGTCTCTATTTGGATTAAGTATAATTTGTGCCATTAGATTTGCAGCGTCGTATCCAAGACAGGCATATCTATCCGGGTCTTCCTGATAAATAAAATTGAACCTTTTTGTAAAATCCTCTGTGGGATTATATGGATTGCTTGTAATCACTACTCCATCAAGATAGGATGCTTCGATTTGATGGAAGATACCTTCTGATTTCCAGCCATCTGCTCCAAGTATCTGAGCTTTAACATTGAAATATTTCAACTGGGGTGCAAGAAGGGGTATATCCACAGTCAATGCTGGGATATATACTGCTTCAGCCATACTTTTCTTTATCAATCGTAACTCATCTTTAAAATCAGGGTCACCCTCTTTGTACGCAACTGAAGTAATTATTTTTCCGCCCAATTTCTCTACAGCGTCTTTGAATTTTTTATACATAGTCTCCCCGTATTCCGTTCTCGGATAAAGGACTGAGAATGACTCAATACCCAGTTCGTTTATTGCATAATGTGCCATAGCCCTGGCCTGCATTGACAGGGATCTATTTATAATAAAAGTCATATCGCCCACTGAATCTATTAACTCCTGATATGCAGTTGGCGTGACCATGGGTATATCAAGATAGTCGGTTAGGCAGGCTACAGCAAAACTGCTAACAGAGAGGATAGGTCCGATAATTCCAGAGACCTTTTCGCTTTTTATTAGCCGCTTGGCCTCATTGTAGCTTCGAAGTGGACTGCCCTTTGTGTCAGAGTATATTGGAATAAACTTATCTCTTGAGGCTATCTCTATGCCTCTTTTTACAGACTCTCCAATATCGGAATATGCCTCTGTTAGTGGGAGTAAAACTCCGACTTTAAATTCTCCTTTAGCCTTTCCTAAATATTTTGCTTTTCTTGCGAAAACAGTATTGGGATATTCCTGGATGATTTTTGAAAAGAGCAGAGAACTTTTCTTTTCTTTCCCTTCTGTCTGATATTTCCTCGCTGCAATATATAAAAGATAAGGTTTTATATCCTCAGGTGCATAGAAAGTGGCCTTCTCCAATGATTTTACATCTGCATTAGGGGCAATCTCTTTTATGTCTTCCAAACAATCAATTCCATAGTAACTTGCCATAGCATAGGAACGGAGAGAGGAGCCTGATTTTCCTAAAGTTCTATATATTTCGCCGAGATAAAATAATGATTTGGCTTTAACCTCCCTTTCTTTGGTGTTGTTGACTATATAGAGGAATAACTCTCCAGCCTTTTTATATTCCTGGCGAGTGTAGGCCTCCATCGCTCCGCCATAAGCAATTTCAATATCTTCCGTTCCTTTAACTACGCCAACCTTAGCACAACCCAAGACAATAAGTAATAGGAGAAGTATCGATATTCTTTTCATATTTTGAATCTTATCTTGCTTATGGTGTTTTGTCAAGAGAAGAGACCTGAAAACAAGGAGAAATGCTTACCACAAAGGACACAACTTGAGGATTCGAGGGGCTCAAGGGTTCTTAATTTAGGTATTGGGTTTTGGGTGTTAGGGTTTGAAAATAAGAGAAAATAGTCTAGTAAAGCATGGATTAAGTGGTAGATTTTAGGTCTTGGGTGTTAGGTGATAGGGATTATTTTTGATCTGTTACAATCTGTGTTCATCTGCGTCCTATTACTTTTTTCATTGGAGCGAAGCGACTATATCAGTGAAAATCTGTGTCAAAAATTTGAGGAATGTATTGGGCCTTGCGATGGTTGTGCACTTTGATTTTGATAGAGAAAAATGGGTGTAGAAAAGAAGGGTGCCGGCTTCTCTGATTGTAGGCTGATCACAAAAGGAGGTGTGTCAGGGTAATAAAAATGATCATACCATTTTGTATGGCATGAAAATAGAAAATACCAAATTATCCTACAACCAAAACAGAAGCCAGCACTTTAAACTAAGATTCTATTTCAATTGCTTCTTCAGGGCAGACTGCTACGCAGGCCATACACTCAATGCAGGAAGGCATTTCAAACCTTAGAACTAGCTCTGACTCATCGTTAGGATCAACTTCATCATAATATTTACCTAAAGCATCTTTATTCTCTACTTCATCATCAACTGGCTTACACCACCTACCACTGTTACTCGCCGCTAAAATATCCACAGGACAACTCTCAGCGCACTCTGCAACACCTGTGCATTTACTATAATCATATATTACAATTGGCATCCAAACCTCCTTTATAATTTATCTTTCGAGACACGCTTACTTTTATCTCTATCATTAACCATGTTAGAAATATATTTATATAAAAATTGCCTGCTCTGTCAAGTGGTAAAAATATAAATTTTGCCTGAAGTCCTTAGGTGATT
Source organism: uncultured bacterium (assembly GCA_964476585.1). Classification (GTDB taxonomy): domain Bacteria; phylum Hydrothermota; class UBA3072; order UBA3072; family UBA3072; genus CAYZBF01. The sequence goes on from CAYZBF010000013.1 coordinate 39,189, forward strand.
AGTAATGATACCTTCAAGTGTTGGTTTTTTAAGGTTCACACTCTTTATATAAGCAGTTGCTGAAAGAATCCTTCTGTTTTCTTATCAAGGGGGTTTTGTGCGGAACCCTTGGTAGTATCATTCATTTATAGGTATCTTCTTTTCTGAAAAGCCACACGCTTCGTTGAGTTTTAAGGGGCCTGAAGCCCTTATCTCTTCAATGAATTCATCTATTAACTCTGCGTAACGTTTACCTTCATTTGCAGAAATCCACTCGAGTCTTAGCCGATGTGGTTCAATCCCAAAATCTTTAAGGATACTATGCATTAACATTATTCTCTTCAAGGTCTTATAATTTCCGTTTATATAATGGCAGTCACCTGGATGGCATCCTCCTATAAGAACACCATCTGCCCCTTCTCTGAAGGTCTCTATTATCTGTTCTATACTCAATCGAGAAGAGCACATTAGGCGGATATTAGTAGTGCTTGGTTTGTGTTTCAATCTTGATGTTCCAGCAAGATCAGCTCCTGCATAGGTGCACCACTTGCATACAAAACACACAATTCTTGGTTCAAAATTATTCATCTAACCATCCTCATCCTCTTTTATAATTGCGGTTGCCATAGTCGATATCTGTTTGTCAGTCAGATTCTTCTGATCTGAAGCTCCAGAAGGACAGGCTGCTACACAAGCCCCACAGGATTCACAGAGCGCCTCGTTTACTCTTACAATTCCTTTTTTTTCATCAAACTCCCTTGCCTGGTAAGGACACACAGATATGCAAATTCTACAACCACTGCATACATCCTCATCCACAGTGGCAATAGTGGGTTCCAGCTGGAGATAATCTCCTGAGAAGAGGCTTACAACCTTCACTGCAGTACCTGATGCCTGGGATACTGCATCAGGTATATCCTTTGGTGCTTGTGCACAGCCGGCAAAATAGAATCCGGCGGTAGTGCTTTCCAGGGGGCGCAGTTTTGGATGAATTTCCTGCAGGAATCCATTCTCATCTGTCTGCACCTTCAGGATATTTGTTAGCTCCTCTGTGCCGGGACTGGGAATTATTGCCATAGCTAGCACCACAAGATCTGCTTCTATTTCTACAGGTTTGTTTAAGATAGTATCCACTCCTACAATTTTTACCTTATCGTTATCTCTATATAGTTTTGATACTTTACCACGTATGTATATAACGCCATCTTCTCTTTGAGCCCTTTCTACAAATTCTTCATATCCCTTTCCGCCTGACCGTATATCTATGTAGAATATGTAGGGTTGCCCATGGTGAACTTTATGTTTGAAAAGCATGGCCTGTTTTGTAGAATACATACAGCATATCCTGGAACAGTATGGTTTGTGCTTTTCTGGATCACGAGAACCTGCACACTGGATAAATACTATATCCTCTACCACTTTTCCATCACTTGGTCTCTTTATCTCTCCTCCCGTTGGACCTGATGCAGATAAGAGACGTTCAAAGGCAAGCCCATCTATTACATCTTCAAATTCCCCTCCACCATACTCCGAAATATTTAAAATTGGATATAATTCATATCCTGTGGCTACAACGACAGCCCCTACCTCTTCCTCTCGATAAGTAAATTCCCGGGAGAAGTTGATAGCGCCCACATCACACTCTTTCTCGCAAAGTCCACACCCCCCTGTTTTAATCTTTAGGCAGCTTTCGCTATCTATCACCGGTTTATTGGGAACAGCCTGAGGGAATGTGGTGTAGATAGCCGACCTTTTTCCAAGACCCCTTTCGAATTCCGAAGGAACAGAAACAGGACAAACCTCTGAGCACTTCCCGCATCCAGTGCATAGTTCCCAATCAATTCCTTTAGCTTTTGCTTCTATCGTTACGGTAAAATTACCAACATAACCATCTATCTTCTTAACTTCCGAATAAGTAAGTAGTTCTATATTAGGATGAGATGCTACTTCTACCATCTTTGGTGTGAGAATACATTGTGAGCAGTCAAGTGTGGGGAAAGTCTCGGATAGCTGAGCCATATGTCCCCCAATAGAAGATTTCATCTCCACTAGGACGACAGGATAGCCAGAATCCGCTATATCCAGTGCAGCCTGAATTCCAGCTATACCACCACCTATCACAAGAGCCTTCCTGGTTACATCTACCTTAATTGGCTGGAGGTCTTCATTTAGACGGACCTTTTCAATTATGGATCTTATTATTCGCTCTGCCTTTTCTGTTGCTTTGACCCTATCCGTATGGACCCAGGAACATTGTTCTCTTATGTTGGCAATCTCACATTGATATGGATTGACTCCTGAGGTTCGTGTTACTTTCCTGAAGGTCATCTCATGGAGCGTTGGCGAACAGGCAGCGACTATTACCCCATCTAATTTGTGTTCCTTTATTGACTTAGATATAAGTTCCTGTCCTGGATGAGAGCACATATATTTATAGGTGGTGCTAAACATAATTCCAGGATAAGATGTAAATTTCTTCGCCAATCCTTCAACATCGACAGTATCTGCTATATTTGTTCCGCAATGACAGATAAATAACCCCATTCGCTTCATTATTCGATCTCCTTCACTAATTCTTCAATCGATTGATAGTGAAGGTCAAAATGACAAACCTCTACGTCAAGACCTAAAGCAAGTGCCAGGGCTTCTGTGAAGTAGAGAACCGGAATGCCTTTGAAATCAGTGTATTTTTCCAATACATTCTTTTGCCTGTTATCAAGATTAAAAGCGCAAAGAGGACACGAAACAAGAAGTGCATCTGCTCCATTTCTTTTTGCATTCCCTATGATGTTACGTGCTCGTTCTACTACAAGATCAACCTCTGATACTGTCTGGTAAGCACCACAGCACTCATTCTTAAATGGAAAGTAGGCTACTTCTCCCCCCATAACCGTAATAAGATCTTCAAGAATGGATGGCGAATCAGGGTCGTCTATTGCTGCTTCTATGGGCCTGAGGAGTAAACAACCATAGTATGGTGCTAACTTTAAACTCTTAAGTGGTTTTTTAACCTTCTCCTTTATTTTATCAAATCCAATCTCATCACGAAGGAGTTGAAGATAGTGGATTATATCAACTTTCCCTTCATAATCATTTTCTTCTTCATCCATGAAGGAATTGATCTTCTCTCTATCATCATCGTTTTCATTTATTCTTTTACTTGAACGTTTTAAAGTATTATAGCACATTGAACAAAGCGTTGTAAATCTATCTTCGCCTTCCTCCTGGACTCTCAGAAGATTCCTTACAGTTGCTATGTGATGCATAAGGTCATCACTAGTGAGGGAATAAACCGTTCCACAACAATACCAGTTTTTAAGTTCACGAAGTTCAAAGCCAAGTTCCTCTGCACATGCTAGAGCTGAGTCTTCAAAGTTCTTGGCTGTATTCTTAAGGGTACAACCCGGGTAGTAAATTATTTCCTTCATGACGAGAGTTTCCTTAGGGCAGAAACCAAAGCAATTGGTGGTAGGCCAGCTAATTTATCTGGATAATTCTTTATATCTATATGATCCATATTCTCGCGGAGCATCATTTGTCTTACTGCTTCCATTATACTGCAGAGATCTATTCCACGGGGACATCTAACATAACACATATTACAGGAAGCGCATATCCATGGAGTATTGGATGTGCGGAGGGTCTCGATATCACCAAATTGAATTGCACGAATTATCTGATTTGGTAGTAGATCCATATAATCCACTGATGGACAACCCGCTGAACACTTTCCACAGTGGTAACAGGCACTTATTTCTTCTGCGGATAACTCCTCTATCTTCTTAATAAAGTCGGATCGTACTCCCTCTTTTGACAACTGAAATGCCACATTACTCTCCTTTTTAGAAGTTTGGGAAGGTGTATATGATATTTAAATTAGATATGCAAACCTCATACGCTCTATTATGGTAGCTTTGGTGTCTCAGCTTTCGTAACCCTATGATTCCTCTATTCCACTTTTGAAGATGTACAACTACGTCAAACACACTGACAATATATTGGTAGGAATAATAAAGTCAAGTCAAAAGTTTCTCATAAAAATAAATTAGTGAATCATATATCTCCTTTTTTATCTGATGCTTAAATCTTTTATAAACCCCAGGTTCCTCTTCAATCCCATTGATTTCTCTTTCAAAATGCCCTCATCGTAAGTAGCTCCTTTATTTGAACCTAAATTGAGCGATTCTTAGAATTGAAGGCATACAAAACTTCTCTCAACTACAGTAATGATTAGGTTTACGGTGTATGGCAGGAAACATGCAATATTCACCCATTGAGTGGAGGGTAAACCTTCCGTTTTTCGCTTGGGGTTACCGTTCGATAAAACCGCAGTCAATTTCCCCTGCTCGCCCTGTGGAATAGATGTCTCTACCTGCTGTACTCCTATTCCATTGGGCGAGGAAATTGCTGCTTCCGCTCTCAGCCTCGCTCCTCTTAAAACCCAAAAGGTTTTAAGAGACCATGCCCGCCTGCCCGGTGTAATAGAAGCAGATGCAAGTATTCACGCCTATTGCACCGGGCGAGCTTCCGAGAGGATTCTCCTGAACGATAACCCCTTGCTTTTCATACTGCAAAAACGAATTTTAATCATTTTTAAGAAAGAATCGCTCAATTTAGGTTGGACTATAAATTATAAAGAATATGTTGACAAATTACTTTTTACGATTATAGTTTTGACCGTATAAGGACAGAATCTGAGCTTTAATTTTTATTTCTTTTAATACATAAAAGGAGAGATGTTTAACATTTTTAAGAAAGCAGAAACAATATCTTCATCATATCATGAGATAGAAGAAGTATTAATGTTGTTATATGTGTAAAAATTTCAGCGCAATAAAAAACTCAATACTTATGAAAGGAGAAGAAAATGGCAAAGAAAAAATTAGACATAATGGAGCAGATTAGGGAGTCGAATAAAGCTGTAACTACCGGGGCGATTGATGAGAAAGATATTGAAAACTGGGTCACAATATACATAATGGGGAGGGCATATGAGGTTCCAGCTGACCTAACTATTATGCAGGCTATGGAATATGCTGGGTATAGGTTTATTCGCTCTGCAGGATGTAGGGCAGGTTTTTGTGGTGCATGTGCTACAGTCTACCGAAAGGCAGGTGAGTATAAACTGCAAACTGCAATGGCTTGCCAGACAAGGGTTGAGGACGGAATGTATCTCGTTCAGATACCCTTTGTACCAGCTGAAAAGGCAGTCTACGATATCAATCAGGAGTCATTGGATTTAAGTTCACTCATTAAATACTATCCTGAATTGGCAAGATGCGTATCTTGTAATACCTGCACAAAGGCATGCCCTCAGGACCTTGAAGTGATGGATTATATCCAAGCTGCTATTAGGGGAGATTTTAAAGCCATTGCAGAGGGTTCCTTTGATTGTATCCAGTGTGGCCTCTGTGCAATAAGATGCCCGGCGGAAATCGTCCACTATCACATTGGGCAGCTTGCGAGAAGATTGTACGGAAAATATGGAATCCCTGAGGATAAGAATCTTGAGAAGAGACTTGAGGATATAGGTAGCGGTAAATATGATGAGGAGTTCAAGAAAGTTATGAGTCTTAGTATAGAAAAGCTTAGAGCAATCTATGTAGAACAGCAGAAAACCCGCGAAGTCTATTAAGATAGAGGAGGAGGATAATGCCAGAATTTAAGATGATTGGGGGTTATCCAGAATATATGCGCGAATCGATAAAGATGGTCGAAAAGACGCGCTCACAGAGGATAGGGAAACTCCCCACTCAGATGACCCCTAAGGAGAGGGAGGATGTTCTTAATCTCTGTCATCCGGATTATGTTACAGGGGGAAAACGTTCAATATCTATTGGTCAAAATAAAGGGGATATTGCACCAAATGAGGTTATAGACCTGCTTGAGGCATATCCCTTGATAGAACCTGGGGAGATTGACCTAAGTGAGATAGATTATGAGCCAGATATCCTGATAATAGGTGGTGGGCTTGCTGGGACGAGTGCTGCTCTCCTTGCAAACGATTCTGGAATCCCGGCAGAGAAGATCTTGCTTGCAAATAAGCTAAGGCACGGAGATGCTAACTCCATGATGGCTCAGGGCGGAACTCAGGCAGCTGACAGAGATGGTGATAGTCCTGTGATCCATTACATCGATGCTATAGGAGGAGGACATTATGCTAATAAGCCCGATGTAGTGAGAAGCCTTGTGGAGGATGCACCTAAAGTGATAAAGTGGCTCTGCAATCTCGGCATAATGTTCGATAGGGATGAAGATGGAAACTTTAAGGAACTCACAGGGGGAGGCACTTCAAGGAGGAGGATGCATGCCTGTGAAGACTATACAGGAATGGAGGAACTTCGGGTTTTAAGGGATGAGTTCAGAAATAGAGAGATTCCCAATCTTGAATATTCTCCAGCAATTGAACTCTTAACCGATGGTGAGAGGGTAACCGGAGCAATTCTATGGAATATTGAAACAGAGGAGTATAAGATTGTTAGGTCTAAGGCTGTTATTCTTGCTACTGGTGGATTCGGCAGGTTACATATAAGGGGTTTCCCTACCACTAACCACTATGGTGCTACTGCTGATGGTTTGATTCTCGCTTACAGGGTTGGAGCAAAGCTAAGAGACACAGATACTGTTCAGTATCACCCAACAGGTGCTGCATATCCTCAGCAGATAATTGGGCTCCTATTAACTGAGAAATTGAGGACAAGTGGGGCTCAACCTGTAAATAAAGAGGGAGAAGCATTTGTGTTTCCTCTTGAACCAAGGGATGTAGAGGCATCTGCCTTGATAAGAGAATGCTACATTAAAGATAATGGAATAGTAACCCCCACTGGGATGAAAGGGATATGGTTGGATACGCCCCTTATTGATACCATCAATGGAAAGGGTACGACTGAGAAGGCCTTTCCAGCTATGGTGAGGATGTTCAACAGGTTCGGAGTTGATATGGTAAAGGATCCTGTTCTTGTCTTTCCTACGCTCCACTACCAGAACGGGGGGGTTGAGACAAACCCTTGGGGTAAGACAAATGTGGAAGGGCTTTGGGTAGCGGGTGAGGTATCCGGGGGTGTCCATGGCAAGAATAGGCTTATGGGAAACTCGACCCTTGACTGCATGGTATTTGGCAGAAGATCAGGAGTCTCAGCTGCGAAAGATGTAAAGTTGAACAAAAAGCGTGGGAAATTGACCCTGGAGCACGTCAAAAAATATATAAAAATGCTTAAAGATAATGGCATAAAACCCTTGAGAAAGGCTCCCATACTCCTACCAGAATATAGAGGGAAAGCTGTATTAGCAAGGAAGATTGATATATTTTAAGCGAACTCATGTGATATATACTTAGTAGGCTCAAAATCATAGAGCACTCTTGAATATGAGGTGTTTGAGTCTGATAGAATTTAGGTAAAATGTTTATGAGACACTATTCGGCAGGATGAAGGGGGAGTAAAGAGGTAATTATGGAGGATGAAGGGAAGGATAACATTAGAATTGGAGTATATGTTTGCCACTGTGGTGGTAATATATCTGAGGTTATAGATGTTGATGAGTTGGCGGAGTTTGGTGGTAAGCAACCGGATGTTGTTCTATCCAAACAAAATACCCATATGTGTTCTGATGTTGGTCAACAACTTGTTGTGGATGATATTAAGGAGCATAATCTTGATAAAGTTGTAATTGCAGCATGTTCACCTCAATTCCAAGGAGCGACATTCATGAGGGCAGTTGAAAAGGCGGGTCTCTCTCCCTATGTAGTTCAATTAGCAAATGTTCGCGAGCAATGCGCGTGGCCCCATTATGATTTTCCTGAACTTGCTACGGAAAAAGCAAAGGGCATGTTGAGTGCAGCAATCGCAAAGGCAAGATTCTCTGAGCCACTCGAGAAACAGACAATGCCTATTGGGAAGAGGGTGTTGGTGATAGGGGCTGGTATCGCAGGAATTCAAGCATCTCTTGACCTTGGGGATGCTGGTTTTGAGGTTTATCTTGTTGAGAAAGAACCCAGTATTGGTGGTCATATGGCGCAACTTTCAAGGACATTTCCAACTGAGGATTGTGCTGCCTGTATCCTGAGTCCTAAAATGGCTGATGTTCCTGCTAATCCAAATATTAATCTTTTCACTTACACTGAAGTTGATGATATAGAAGGCTACCTTGGTAATTTTAAAGTAAAAGTAACCAAAAAACCAACCTATGTTATTCAGGATAAATGCATTGCTTGTGGTATTTGTGAAGAGAAATGTCCAATAAAGAATATTCCGAATAAATTTGACGAAGGATTAACTAATCGTCGTGCAATCTACACGGCTTTCGATTTTGCGGTTCCCGGGAAGAACTTGATTGATCCTGATACCTGCCTTAGACTTACAAAGGGAGAAGGGGTTTGTGAAGTGTGTGAAAGGTTTTGTCCAGAGGATGCAATAAATTTCGATGACAAACCGGAAGAAGAGGAATTTGAAGTAGATACTATAATAGTTGCAACAGGTTTTGATATTTTTGACCCATCCGAAAAGAAGGTCTATGGATATGACAAATATAATGAGGTGATTACTGCTCTGGAATTGGAGAGGATGATTGTTCATTCAGCAGAAGGAAATCCAATAAGGGATCTTGGAAAAAAGATTGGATTTATTCAATGTGTTGGCTCAAGGGATGAACAGATTGGAAGGGAATATTGTTCAAGGATATGCTGTATGTATGCTACCAAACTTGCAAGTTTATTAAAGCATTCGAATCCAGAAAGGGATATTTATATTTTCTATACAGATCTCCGTGCCTATGGTAAAGGATTTGAGGAATATTATAAGAGGGCACAGAATCTTGGTGTTAGATTCATAAGGGGTAGGGTTGCAGAGGTGTTTAAAAATTCAGATTCAGACAAGGTTACATTAAAGGTTGAGGATACCCTTACCCGTATGATAATAGAAGATGAATTTGATACTGTGGTTTTATCGGTGGGTTTGGGGCTTTCAAAGAGTACCGATAAGATTGCAAATATGTTAAGATTAGCAAAGAGTGGAGATGGATTTCTTAAGGAAGCTCATCCAAAGTTTAAGCCTGTTGATACTAACAGAGAAGGGGTATTTCTGGCTGGAACTGTTCAGGGCCCAAAGGATATACCAGACACTGTAGCCCAGGCATCCGCAGCTTCATCAAGGGCAATAAGATTAATGAATCAAGGGGAATATCCAATAGCACCTATAATTGCGTTTGTTCATAATGATCTTTGTGATGGATGTGAATTGTGTGTTGATGAGTGTCCGGTTGATGCAATTTCAATGTCTTCTGATAAAGCCAAGGTTAATGATGCTATATGCACGGGTTGTGGAAGTTGTCTTGCTTCTTGTCCCAGGGATGCTCTGGATCTACATCTATATACAAATAAACAATTGTTGGGAGAGATTACTAATGCGTTAAAGGAAAAGAAAGAAGGGGAGACCAAAATACTTGTATTTGCTGATGATACCTGCACTTATAGGCTTGCAGATTCTGTAGGAACTGCCAAACTTTCTTATACAACAGATTCCATTATAATCAGGGTTCCCAGTGGAAGCAGGGTTACTCCAAAACTAATGCTCGCTGCCTTAAAATTGGGTGCTGATGGAATATTTATTGGTGAATGTGAAGAAAATGCATCACCTTATCCTCATAGTGGTGGGGCAATCAAGGAAAATGTAGCAAAGGTTCACGAGATTCTGCGTAAAGAAGGCGTAAAACCGGAGAGGGTAAAATTCGTTCAGTTTGTTACCGTTATGTTGGGCGGTTTTGTTAATAATATTAATGGACTGGCAAGTATTGCCATGGAAGCAGGAGCAATTCCTCAAGAAAAAAGAGATAGGTTGGTTGTAAATATAAATGAAAGGTTATTTGGAGAGAAATATGTCTGATAAAATTAAGATATCCAGAAAGAATGTAGAGTTTTTGAAAAAGATTGAAGATCTATCCGGTGAGGTTATAATGCGATGCGACCAGTGTGGAGTGTGTTCGGGGAGTTGTCCAATGATTTCAGAAATGGATATTACGCCTTCAGAACTAATGAGAAAGGTTCAATTAGGTCAAGAGGATGTCCTGGGATCTAAAGCAATGTGGCTATGTGCTTCATGCTTTGCATGCACAGTGAGATGTCCAAGGGGATTGGATGTATCAAAGGTAGCAGAAGCATTAAGGCAGGTGAATTTGCGAAAAGCTATAGATCATATCGATTTAAAGGATATTCCAGATGATGAGATTAAGCGGTTGCCTCAAATTGCTCTTGTGAGTGAATTTCGCAAGTTTACAGGATGATTAAGATATGAAGCTACCATATTATCCAGGGTGTACACTAAAGACAAAGGCAAAAAACTTTGAGGATTCTGCCATAGCAGTTGCGAAAGAACTAGGCATTGATTTTATTGAACTCCCGAGATGGAATTGTTGTGGAGTTGTTGCTTCGTTGGTGTCTGACGACTTGATGCGATTGTTGGCACCGATAAGGAATCTAATCCGTGTACAGGAGATGAACAAGAGTGGTCTAATAAAAGATGAGTATCGATTAGTTACCCTATGCGCAATGTGTTTCAATACACTGAAAAGAGCAAATCTAAGGGTAAAAGAGAATCCAGATGATTTAAAAAAGATTAATGATTTTATGGACCGTGAAGAGGAATGCTATAATGGGAGTGTGGAGGTTGTTCATTTCCTGGAGATACTTAGGGATACAGGCTTCGAGAATGTGTGCAAAAAGGTTAAAAAACCATTAAAAAATCTAAAGATTGCACCATATTATGGATGCCTTCTCTTAAGGCCAAAAGAAGTAGGAATTGACGATCCAGAAGCTCCAACAATTCAGGAAGAACTCCTCAAAGCTCTTGGTGCAGAAGTTATTGATAATCCTTACAAAAAAGTGTGCTGCGGCAGTTATCAGACTGTTCATAATAAATATGCTGTAGCTAGTCTATCATACGATATTCTTACGCATGCAAGGCAAGGTGGTGCGGATGCCATAATCACCAGTTGTCCACTTTGCGCATTTAATCTTGATAACAGGCAAAAGGAGATCATAGAAAATCATCCCGATTTTACCGAGATTCCCGTATTTTACTTTACCCAAATAATGGCAATTGCATTTGGATTGGAAGAGGATGTTTGTGGTTTTGACCTTAATTGGGTAGACCCAAAACCATTGCTTAGAGAAAGAGAGCTTTTATAAAGATTCATAGATAATTAAGGAATATTTGCCAAAGAGACATCAACGATTACCAACTTTTGGCCCAGAGCTATTAGCTTAAAACTTTTAGTAAGGAATTCAATATCTTGTATCCCTCATTTACTCATAAACTCATTTACCTATCCACTCTTCTTTAAAATTCATAATCCCCACTTGACAGATAAAAATTAGGTTATATATTAACCACCATTATGACTGGCCAGTCAGTTAGTAGAAAAGAGCAGATAATGGTAGTGGCTAAGGACCTCTTTGCAGAAAAGGACTATTATGAGGTTACATTGGATGAGATTGCAAAGACTGTTGGTGTGGCAAAGGGTACCTTATATCTTTACTTCAAGTCAAAGGTTGATTTGTTTGCCCAGGTTTTTAAGAGTGTTCTTGATAATGTTATAGGTGATCTAAGAGAGATTCTTAATGCTGGGGAAGATCTTGATATTACTATTTCCCATATATTTAATTATTATGAAGAAGAAATAAGAAAAAATAGATACTTTAATCGTTTTGGGAGAGTACAAAGAATTATTCATAATGAATTATCAAAAGATGTATCCAGAGAGATTAAAAAGACTGTATTATCACATATTGAGGCGTTAGAAAATGAAACTGTTGATTTCCTTGCCAGTCGTCTACCGGATTCAAAGATTAATTTAAACGACCTATTTCATTTACTCATGGCTATCTCATTTGAGATATCGCAGTCTCAATCGGATACAATTAAAGATACTGCAATTTCATTAATATTGAGTGGAATAAAAAAGGAGGCAACTTAATGGGTTTAAAATATCTTTCATTGTTATCAATTTTCTTGTTTTCTTTATCTTCCAATGGTCTAACATTCAAAGAAGCTAAAGATATTGCTTATGAAAAAAATCTAAACCTTCAAATTTCAGCTCTGGAAGTAAAAAAAGCAGAGGCAAGAATGAAGGAATCCTGGGCTTCATTCTATCCATCTGTTAACTTTCAATCGAGTTATACAAGACTTCTTGGGGTTCCAGAGTTTGAGATGGAAACCCCTGAGGGTACACAGTCTGTTTCAATGGGTTATGCCGATAATTATATGAATACGCTCTCAGTAATATTTCCTGTCTTCACCTTTGGCAGGAGGCTTGTAGTCAAAGATATTGCGGAGAAGGCACTTCGAATACAGGAGTTCCAAGAAGAAACGGATCAAATTAATCTATTGATGGATTTAGCAACTGTATTTTATGGAGTGGTAACTGCAAATAAAGGGTTGGGAACTGTAAAGGAAGCGGTAGAGAGAGCAGAAGACCACCTACGGGCTGCAACTATCCAGTACGATGAAGGGAGGGTTACAAAATTGGATCTCCTTTCTGCTGAAACTGAACTCAACAAAAGGAAAACAGAGTATTTGAATGCACAGAACGGACTGGATAAAGCTAATTCAGCTCTAAATATCCTTCTTGGTTTTTCTGTTGATACAGTGATAGAAGCCGAAGGTGAAATTGAGGTAAAACCAGATACATTCACATTAGATTCGCTAGTTTCCAAAGCCTTTAGATCACGACCAGAGGTAAAGAGTGTTGAAGAATTGAATGCGGTTGCAAACCTAAATAATAAGATGCAGTTTCTTGACTATCTGCCCACCATCGTTTTTCAGGGAAACTTCTCCTATGATAAACCCTGTAATATGAAAAATGAATGGGGCAATAATCTTACTGCAACCATTGCACTCTCTTTTCCACTCTTTGATGGTTTCAGTAGATCCAGAAAGATGGATCAATATATACTCATGGCCCAACAGTCAAAAATAAGGGAAAAGATAATAAGAGAAGGGATAAGAATGGAGATAAAAAATCTTCTACTGGACTATCGTTTGAATAAGAAGAAACAAAAACTTGCCCTGAAGGAACTCGAGAGGGCAAAAGAAGCGTATGAGATGGCAAAGGAGCAATATGAAGAAGGTTATATTAGTTCCTTGGATTACAAAGATATAGAACTTGGATACAGTAGCGCAGAATTCTCACATCTTAATGCACTTTACAATCTTTCTGTAAGTCAATCAAAGATAAAAATAGCGACAATGGAGGAATTATGAAGAAGTGGTTTTTTATAATATTTTTAATACTTCTAATTGGTATACCCACATTAGTTCGAATCAGTAGAGCGACAGAAAAGGAAGAGCTTGAAGATAAAGGCGTTCCCGTTGCCATAACAACTGCCACTGCAACAGATGTTGTCAAAATCATGAGTTTCTCTTCAAGAGTGGAGGGAATTGAACAGGCTCCAATATATCCTGACCTACCTGGTGATTTCTTGAGATTCCTGGTTCAGGATGGACAGTATATTAGAAAAGATCAATCGATTGCCTATATAGAGCAGGACATACCGGGTGTGGAGAGAGAACCAATTTCAGTTAAAAGCCCGCTCTCTGGTGTTATATCAATTAATCCAGTTGATAGAGGACAACTTGTAAGACCGCAGGACCCAATGGTTCATTCTGATCCACTCGGATATGTAGCAAGAATTGAAAAGATTAAAATAAAATTCAAGGTTCCCGAAAAATATCATCTCAAGAAAGGATTGCCGGTAAGGGCTGAAATACCCTCTTTATCAAAAACTTTCGATGGAATAATAGAAGAAGCTACCTCCTTCTATGACCCACAGACGAGAACCCAGAGCGTTGTGGGTATAGTTGACAATCCCGAAAGAGAAATCCTACCAGGAATGTTTGCAAAAGTGTGGGTGGAAGTTGCAAGGGAATCTAAAGCTGTTGCTGTTCCTATAGATGCTGTTGTTGGAATAGTGGATAAGTATATATTTAAAGTTAATAAAGGAAAAGCTATTCAGGTTTCTGTTGAAACCGGACTTGCAAATGATATTAACATAGCAATAAAAAGTGGTGTTGAGAATGGAGATACAATAATCGTTGAAGGTCAGTTAATAGTCAAGGACAGTTCTGAAGTTGAAATTAAGGAGAAAAAATGATTCAAGGCGCAGTAAATAGACCTGTGCTAACTGCTGTAGGTTTTATTGTTCTTGTTTTAATAGGATTGATAGGTTGGTTCAATCTTCCTGTATCGCTTTACCCGGATATAACACTCCCAACAATGATAGTGTTTACGGAATACAGGGGAGCTTCTGCTCTGGATGTTGAGGAGGAAGTTACCAAGGAGATAGAAGATGCACTTGGAACTGTTTCAAACCTTGAAACCGTTGAGTCGGAATCCAGGGAGAATGTCTCCGTTGTATCGCTTCAGTTTGAGTATGGGACGGATCTTGATGAAGCTGCAAATGATGTGAGAGATGCACTTGGGTTTGCTTTCTTGCCTGACGATGCAGAGGAACCAAGATTATTTAAAATATCCGGTTCAATGGCTCCTGTTGTGGGATATACTGTTACTTCGGTTAATCCGGGTATAGATGTAAGGAGTATAGTGAAAGATAGAGTAATTAAAGAACTATCAAGAATACCAGGCGTTGGTTCTGCGGACTTCTGGGGTGGAGGTGAAGAAAAACAGATAAATATCAAAGTTTCTAAAGTGAGACTTGAACAGCTCGGTGTTTCTCTTATGCAGATAGTCCAGGCTCTTCAGGCTAATAATATAAATTTTCCACTTGGAGATTTAGAGAGAGGAAATATTGAATATAATCTGAGACTTCCTGCAAAATTCAGCAGTTTACAGGAAATAGAAGAGATTGTTGTAGGCGGAAACGGGAGTGAGCTGATAAAACTTCGTGATATTGCAGATGTAGGCTGGGGAGTTGCAGAGATTGAGGGGTATTTCAGAAAGGATGGCAAGGGTGCGGTTCTTTTCGGTATATTCAAGAAATCAGGTGCGAACACAGTTGAAGTTGCCGAAGGAGTAAGAGAAAAGGTAAAAGAGCTTGAGAAGAGATATCCCGGAATAACATTTGGTATAATTTTTGATACATCTGATTTTGTAAGAGATTCAATTAACAATCTTGTAAGGACAATCGCTGCAGCAATCATACTTGTTCTATTGGTGTCGTTTATTCTATTGGGAAATATAAGAGCGAGTATTATTATTGCTGTTGCAATACCTGTTTCTTTGATTATCTCATTTATTTATCTCTTCCTTTCCGATAGCTCCCTTAATATCGTTTCTCTTTCAGCTATTGCCATCGCTGTTGGAATGGTTGTAGACAATGCTGTAGTGGTGCTTGAGAATGTATTCAGGCACAGGGAGACAGGAGAGACACGTAAAGAAGCATCAATATTTGGAGCACAGGAAGTGGGACAGGCAATTCTAGCTTCCACTATAACAACAATAGTAATATTCCTACCACTCCTGTTAACCAGGGGATTTGTTTCGGTTATGTTCAAGGAGATGGCTATTACGATTCCTTTAATGTTAACAATATCTTTTATAACGGCTATAACGCTGTCTCCTATGCTTTCATCCAGATTCCTGCGGATGAATAAGGAAGATAACTTTGCGGATAGATTTTTTGGCAGGCTTGAAAACGGTTATTCCAAGATGTTGAACTGGGCTCTTGCAAATAGAGGAAAGTTAATAGGTATATTTATAGCATTCTTTATCTTTGGGATGTTCCTATTTAGTTTTGTTTCACTTGACTTCTTTCCCAGCGTAGAAAGTGATAATTATCAAGCTGATATAGAACTCCCGGTAGGAACTAATGTCGAAAAGACTAACGAAGTGGCTAAAAAAGTAGAGCAACTCATCCGGAGTGAAGTTCCCGAGACCAAGAGTATAACAGTGGAAGTCGGAGGGGGTGGAGATATATTTGGAGGTGCAGGAGGTCCACACTTGATTACTGTTTATGGTGAGGTTG
>CAYZBF010000014.1:0-52860 GCA_964476585.1 uncultured bacterium
TAGTATTTTCAAAGGTCAGGCGGAGAGTTCGAAGATTGTACGGAGTGAGCAGCCACCAAAAATTTAAGACGCAGATGAACACAGATTGTCACAGATAAAAAAATAATCCCTAAGACCTAATACTTCTAAAATCTACCCCTTAATCCCTACTCTTTAATTCTAAATGGGTCACAGATTAAATTGATTAAAAGCACAACCCTTACTCCCCAAGAATAACAAAAATTAAGGTCTGATGCTTATGCTGCAATGCCATAAAGCCTGCCAAACCTGTCCTATGTAATGATTAGCTATTACATCGGGATGAAATGTGTAACTATTTCATAAGGGTTATCCCCCGACCCCCTCTCCATAGTAGCTTCTCCAATAATTTCAATACTTCTCGTACACCCTCTTTTCAATAATTCATCATACGTAAAATCATCATAGCCTAAGCCTTCGGTTACTTTTAGCAAAAAATTTATCTCGTCGAAAATGTGCTTAAGAAATGGAAGATTACGTTTCACTCCAAACAAGTTCCTTTTCTATGTAAGGTTCCATATAAGGACTTAAGCTACCATTTGTTATAAGTTCAACTTTTCTTCCAAATAAATCCTCAAGAAAGAAAGCCAAATCCATAAAGTTTTCAAAGTTAGGCTTTTCAAATTCAACAAGAAAATCAATATCACTATTCTTTTCTTGCTCACCTCTTACGAAAGAACCAAAAAGTTCTATCCGCTTAACACCATACTTTTTTAGAACGTCAATATGTTTTTTTAGTACTTCTATGATATATTTATCTGTCAATGTTCCTATTTTCATTTTATTTATAATTATATAGTAGGAACACAGGTAAATTTGTCAAGTTACAGAACTTTCTTGTTAACTCAAAGATAAAAGTGGACTTTTTAATTGGTTAGTGGGGTCAGACGAATAAATGAATAAATGTGAATAAATGGGGTCAAATCTCTACCGGGTACAATTTACGGCAAACTAAAATTCTTCTCTTGCCATTTGTTTAAATTTGATTATTTTTCCATTGATTAAAAGAATTAAAACTTGGGAGTTAAAAAGGTGAAAAACTTTCAGACCGAATATGGATGGTGGAATAAACTCTTGCCTGAGTATCTTCCGATCCCATCATCCACTTTTATCTCCGGACCGGGTGGATCAGGTAAATGGAGATAAAATGCTTGATAGATTGGAGGACATACTAAGAAATGATAAAAGCAGAACCTACTTGTTTGCAGCAAGCACAAGTGCCTGTAAGAAGAAAATTGAAGTTCTGAAACAAGCTGCTGATAATTTATTCTACACTGAAATGGCTGAAATCAAAAATGGTCTTAAATTGAGAGTGGCTCGTGTGCATGGAGCTTCATTTTCTGAACGAACTATTAAAGTGCCTTTTAGCCCATAAGTTATACTGGAAATATAGGATATGGCAGAATTCTAACTAGTAACACGTATACCTCTGATTCGAAATTTTTGACTATCTACAGAAGGAGGATGGGATAAAATACGAAGGAATTGCACTAACAATTGCAGGTTCAGACTCTGGAGGGGGTGCAGGAATACAGGCAGATCTAAAGACTTTTCAAGCGTTTAACGTATTTGGCGTCTCTGTAATAACCTCAGTAACTTCACAGAATACCCAGGGAGTTCGTTCAATTCAGGATATAAATTCAAACATTGTTGGCGATCAGATTGATATGATCATGGAGGATATGGGATGTAACGCCGCAAAAACAGGAATGGTTGCAAACAGAGAAATCATTGAAGTCATTGCAGATAGAGTTAAAAAATATAAGATTGAGAAACTTGTAGTTGACCCAGTAATGGTTTCCAAGAGTGGAGAACGATTATTAAAAGAAGATGCGGAAAATACACTAATTGAGAAATTGCTTCCATTATCATACCTTCTAACTCCAAATATCCCTGAAGCTGAAATTATAAGCAGTATGGAAATCAATAATATAGACGATGTAAAGAAATCTGCAGAGAAAATAGTTGCTCTGGGTGCTGGTAATGTCTTGATAAAAGGAGGACATTTAATCCAGGATAAGGCAATTGATGTTCTATATAACGGAAAAGAATACACTATTTTTGAATCAGATAAAATTGATACCAAAAATACACATGGTACAGGATGCACGCTTTCATCGGCTATTACATCATCCCTTTCAAAAGGTTATAATTTGGAAGATTCTATTAAAATCGCAAAAGATTTCATTACCAGAGGGATAGAAAATGCACCTGAAATAGGCAAGGGTTATGGCCCGCTATATCATAAAATAACACCCAAACATATATCTGCATTTGAGAGAGAAGCGAAGGATTTTGATTACTGGTTTAATAAAAATCGAAATGTTTTTGAATCTGAATTTCTTGCCGAAAAAAAACTCTTTGCTAATTCTACTAATGCTTTGAGTATCGGTGTCGGCAGTGGTCTTTTCGCCTCAAAACTTGGTATTAAAAAAGGTGTTGAGCCTTCTGTTGAGATCGCAAAATTAGCTACCAAAAGGGGAATTGATGTTAAAATAGGAACGGCTGAAAATGTGCCTTATGGAGATGAAGAATTTGATACAGTGTTATTATCTACGGTTCTGAGTTATTCAGATAAACCTCTTAAAGCATTGAAAGAAGCATTCAGAGTCCTTAAAAAAGAGGGATATGTAATAGTTTCATTTCTACCACGGGAAGGGTCATACACAATGCTTTATGACCTTGCTTATATTCAAGGAATGTTCGATCCTGAAAGAGCCCCGGAAAATCCTTATCCATTGAAATTTATAAAAGGCGCTAAATGGATTTCAATAGAAAAGGTCAAAAAACTTCTTCGGGAAGTAGGATTCATTGACCTTGAGTATGTTCAAACATTAACAAAACACCCAAAATATACAAATGAAGAGATCGAAGAACCCACCGAGGGGTATAAAAAAGGGGATTATGTTGTTATTAAAGCGAGAAAACCGTGAATATTTCTGAAAGATTAAAAAATGACGCTACCTATATATGGAAAAAAATATACCAACATCCTTTTGTTACTGAATTATATGATGGAACTTTGCCTGAGAAAAAGTTTAGATTTTATGTGCTTCATGATTATAATTACCTCTCCACATCTATCCGGAATTTTTCTCTACTCTCTGCAAAAACAGAGAATGACATGAATATGAGAGAACTTATAGAGATAGCAAAACTTGAAGCAACAGGTGAATTTAAGGGATATAAGGAATTCCTCAAAAAAATGGGTATTTCAATAGAAAAGGCTGTAAATACTGAAAAAACTTTCATAGAAATTTCCTACGAGAGTTTTTTATTCTCTACATCATTAATAAAATCTTTTGCGGAAGGTATAACCGCAGTGCTTCCCTGTTACTGGTCATATAGCGAAATTGCAAAAACTCACAGAAACAAACTAAAAAATAACAGAAATAAATTGTATCAGGAGTGGGCTTCATTTTACCTGGAAAAGGATTATCTTAAACTTGTTAATAAAATAAAGAACATTGTAAATAAAATCGGAGCCAATTACCCATATGAAAAATTAACCAAGGTTTTTAAAATATCAAGTAAATATGAATATCTTTTTTGGGATTCAGTTTACAGGATGGAAAGTTGGCCTGTTTAGCAGTAGGCGCGTAAAAAAGATATTTATGATTCTCTGATTGCCAAAGACATTCCCTACTCCCCAGCTATCTTTAGGACGCAGATTTACGCAGATAAATTTGTTAGTGTGTTAATAGGTTAGTCGGTCTGTCGGTTAACTGAACATTTTATCTAACGTATTGCGGATAAAAGAAATTCATTTAGTGAATTTGAGGAAATCTTTGATTTCCCTTTTATGCGCTATTAGTCGAAGTTCTATTATGAATCTTTTATGTCTGATGACCTCTCACCAGGAGCGCCGTCCACCACCTCTACGGCCTTCAGGTCGAGGACGAGCCTCATTAACGGTAAGTGCTCGTCCCTTCAATTCCTTGCCGTTCAGGCCTGCGATTGCGGACTGGGCCTCAGCTTTAGTAGACATCTCCACAAATCCGAATCCTCTTGATACGCCGCTAAATTTGTCCGTAATGATTTTAACGGATGTTACCTGCCCGAAGGCTTCAAAGGCCTCTCGCAACTCCTGTTCAGTGGCCTCGTGCGACAAATTACCTACGTAGATATTCATTCTGACCTCCTTTTTTTCTTGAATATTTATACCGAATTTTCGCCTAACGTTTTATAAGCGAACTTAAGTTCGTTTATAAACATAAATTGATGTTGTATCCGAACTTGAGTTCGTACATACACCCCTATAGGTATATTAGGATTAGCGCGAAAGAATATAGAATCACTCACTTTTTCAACCCCTTTTTTATTGAAAATTAACCTATCTAATAGATTTTTCATTTCGTTTAAATCTTTGTTCAAGGCTTGGACATAAACCCCGTAGGAAGTTTATTATCCAACGGGGTAAACCTTTTGTAATTTTTGAACTCTTGTGACCCACAACTTCTGTATATATAAAATTTGCTACGGACCACTTGCCACTTATTTTTATTGCATTACCTCACTTCATTCACTAATTTATAATAGAAATAGAGGAAAAGTCAAGAACTAAAGTTTGAGTCTACCACAGATTTAGGTAAAAAGCTTAAAGTCAAAAAGCCTGCCTGGTGCCCTTATTTTATCAGTGGTAATCCGTGTCATCTATGTAAATCAGCGTAAAGAATTTTTTGAGTCTTATTATAGTTTTATGTGATTCCAGAGGACAGTTTATCACTTACTTCTTTTAGTAGAGTATCAGATTGTGAGAATGAAAATCTTACTTTGCTTTTCCCTCTTTTCTTGTTAAAATAGAATGCTGAACCAGGAACTACTGCCATATTTTTATTCTTTAATAGATATTTGGCAAATCCCCAATCTGTTCCGTCCCAGAGTCCCTCAAAATTTGCAAAGATATAATATGTTCCTTCTGGTTCCCTGAAATCAAAACCAACCTTTTTTAATGTCCGACATAAAAAATCACGTTTTTTTCTATATTTATCCTGAATTCCTTTAATGTAACCAGGTGATAATTCAAAATTTCCACAAGCCCACTGGAAGGGTGTAGGCGCACAAATATTATTATAATAATGAACTTTCTCTATTTCTTTGATTATAGGTTCCCTTGCAATCACATAACCAACCCTCCAACCACTAACCGACAGCACAACTGAAAAACTACCTACAAGTATTGTCCTATCAATAAGGTCTGGATTCCTTAATGGGGAAATATATTCATCTTCAAAAATAATATCTTTATATGTCTCATCAACGAGCAGATAACCATCCTTTGCAATAACTGTTTCCCCTATTGCTTCAATCTCTTTCTCTTTAAAAAGCTTACCGGTAGGATTATGCGGGTTATTCAATATAAATACCTTAAAATTTGGCAATTTCTGGAGGTCTGTAAAGTGAAATGAATAATCCGGGTCATTTAGAGATAGAAAAATAGGTTTACCTCGACTCAACTTAACAATAGGTAAATAATTTTCATAAAAAGGTTCTGGAACAACAACCCCATTTTCACTCTCAACAAGACTGTACATTGATGCAGCAAAACCTTCACTGGCTCCACAGGTAATAAGAATCTCTTTTTCAGGATCATACGAAACCCCGGTTTCTTTCTTAATCTTATTTGCTACCAAACTTTTTAGAGATTTTCTACCTCCGCAGATGCTATACCCGTTGAGTCCACCGGAAATTGCCTCCTTTGCCCCTCTTATTAAATTTTCTGGAGTAAAAATTTCAATAGTGTTTTCTGCCAAGTTTATTGCACCGTTCTCGAAAGCTACCCGAGTCATCTCCATGATTATTGATTCATCTATTTTTTCAAGTATGGAATTCATAAAAGCATTATATAAGCAATTTTGAATATGTCAATTATCAATATGGCTCAAATTCTCCCATACTAAGAAACTCTTCCAATTTTTTTCTGTAGTTGCATCTCTTCATTTTCCTCAAAGCATTGGCTTCTATCTGTCGGACGCGCTCCCTTGTGACATTGAACATCATTCCTATGTCTTCCAGCGTTTTTTGATTTCCATCTATGAGACCAAAACGCAACTGGAGGACCTTTTTCTCACGAGGCGATAATATGCTATTCAAAGCCTCCTCTAAATACTCCCGAAGTAAAGTAAGCCAGGTATCATTAGCAGGTGAAGGTAGACTGGTATCGGGAATAAAATCTCCAAGAAGAACTACCTCATCACTGGTAGCTGGATCTTCCAGTGAGAGCGAACCATGGTCTAATCTTTGCGCAATCTTTATTTTATCCACTGAAAAACCCGTTACTTCAGCGATTTCTTCAACTGAAGGCTCTACACCCTTTTTCTGAAGCAAATTATGTCTCGCCTTCTTAATTTTGTTTATAACTGTAACTGTATGCACAGGAATGCGAATTGTATCATGCTGCTCTGCTAAAGCCTTAGCAATAGCTTGTTTTATCCACCATATACCGTAGGTGGAGAACTTATAACCCTTCAAATGATCAAATTTTTCCACTGCTTTTATCAATCCAGTATTACCCTCCTGGACTGCATCCATAAAATCGACACCTCTTCGGAAATACTTCTTTGCAATTGCTATCACGAGACAGA
This sequence comes from uncultured bacterium, assembly GCA_964476585.1. GTDB lineage: Bacteria > Hydrothermota > UBA3072 > UBA3072 > UBA3072 > CAYZBF01. The sequence goes on from CAYZBF010000014.1 coordinate 6,603, forward strand.
TATTCGCTTCTACTAGTTGTCTTTTGGCTTCCAGGAAATATTCTTCCCATTTTTGAATTTTCTTAAGTCTCGCGTTAATCCTGTCCCAACCTGAATGAACCTCCCTCTCAAATTCCTTTAGAATTTGCTGATGCTTCTTTATGGCTTCTTGAATACCCATTAATCCCTCATAAGCACTATCCGGTTGTGATGGAGACTTTTTAAGATCATTAGCTGTCTCTGATGAAAGCCTTGCTTTTAGACAATCAATTGCGTCAACCGTCATCTCCATCTTCCTGTATATCCTCTTTTGAACATTCAGCAGTTTTTTGAGATAAGGAGTCTGAATGCGGAGGACCTGGATCTCATTAACTATTCTTTTTTCGATTCTTTTATATCTTTGCTTATATCTTATTTTGCCCTTTTCAAGATATGCATCTTTGCATTTTACAAGACCCCCTCTCCATTTACGTATTTTTCTCATAATCCTCTGAAGAGACTGTTTCTCCTTTTCCCCAGTATAATACTTCGGCCACTCATGGCTATTAAGATAAAGGAATTGTTCTATTGGAAGTGAGGAATTTTCTAATCGTTCTCCAAAACTTAAGAATTCATCAATCACTGGAATGGACTGGAATAAATATTTGGCGATCATCTTTCGACCTTTTTCCATTTGTGCTCCGATTTTGAATTCCCCCTGTCGTGTCAACAAGGAAATATCTTTCATCTCACGCAGATAAAGTTTTATCGGTTCGTCTGTTTGCTTTAAAGCATCTTCATTTTTGTCACGAATCCGTTCTTTTACTTCCTCTTCCTCATCAGTAAGAACATCAATACCACCTTTCTCTAACTCCCCTACCAATTTATTCAGCTTCTCATCTTCAATATTAAGCTCCTCTTTAAGATCATTGAGATTAATATCACCTTCACTGTTTACTAATTCCATAACTTCATTCCAATTAATTCCTTCAGATTTCATTAATCACCTCCTTTCGCATCCGCTCTCTCTCTTCTATAAGATCCCTGATTTCTCTGAGTAACTGAACTCCATCACCTCCACTCTCTTCGATTTTTTGCAACTCCCTATCTTTCAATTCTTTTAAATTATCCAAGAGATAACCTTTTAAACTTAAAGCACTCGATAAGGCAGAAATTTCGGGCTGCTCACTCCCTCTCAGAAGATAATCTATCTGACTTTTGGATAAAGACTCAACAATATCCTCGAGTTCCATATCCTGCCCCTTTCTTAATAACCTGAAAACCTTTCTTAAATATGGATTACTAATCTCCTCATCTGTTAATATAGAGAAAACTGCCTCTCTCTCTTCGGGCTTCTTGATAAGAGCATAGAATAGACTCAACTCAAACTCTTCCCTCTCATTGACATCTGAAGTTTTCTCTCGTGTATAAGACGCTCGAGAAGATTTCTCTACATTCAGTAGGTTTTCTCTTATCATTAACTTCTTGGCCACAAGTTCCTTATGCAACTCTTTCTTAAGTGGGTCCCTGATTTGACTCAATATCATAGTTACGTTATCTATTGCTTTAGAAAGGTCTACTGGTGAAGTAAGGTCATATTTTTCCTTTATTCGCTCTAGTGTGTAATCTATGAAATTACTTGAATCAGCCAGAAGATTTTCGAACTCTTCCTTTCCCCCCTCGAGGATTATTTCATCAGGGTCCTTTCTGCCTCCGGTATTACCAATTTTTACACTGACGCCCTGGTTCAGTAACATACCTAATGACCTTAAAGTAGCTGCTTCCCCAGCCGCATCTTTATCAAAGAATATAATAACTTCACCAGCGTATCGCGATAGAAGTTCCGCTTGATCATTAGTGAGAGAGGTTCCCAGGCAGGCAACTACGTTCTTTATACCTGTTTGGTATATAGAGAGAAAATCAAAATATCCCTCTACCAGTATTACTATATTTTTCTTTCTTATCTCCTCCCTTGTATGGTAAAGACTGTATAGGTTTTTACCCTTCTTGTGGATAGGTGTATCTGGAGAATTCAAATATTTTGGTCCCTTTTCACTCAATCTCCTGCCACCAAAACCGATAATCTGCCCGGAGATAGAGAATAATGGGAACATCAGACGCAGGAAGAAGCGATCTTTTTGTCCATCTACTGTTTTCTTTACAAGCCCTGAGTTTAGAAGATCGTCTATTTTGAACTCCTTTTTCGCTTCTTTTAAAAACTCACTCCCGCTGGGAGCAAATCCCAGATTGAACTCAACAATCATTTCCTTACTAATTCCTCTTTTCTTTAGATATTGCAGAACCTTTGGGGACTTAAACAGACACCTTTGATAAAAATCGCTTGCAAAATCATGAATTAAATACAATACTTTATTTTTGTGTTCGAATCCCTTTATCTCTATTCCTGCCTTTCCCGCAAGAATCCGAAGTGCTTCCGGAAAGGAGACCTTCTCATATTCCATGACAAAGGTAAAAATATCGCCACTTTTTCCGCAACCAAAGCAGTGGAAAATATTGAGTTCTGGTGATACAAAAAAAGAGGGAGTGTCATCTTGATGAAACGGACATTTTGTTCTGTAATTCTTTCCAACTTTTTTTAAGGGAAGATAGTCCTCGATCAAGTCCACAATATTTATCACATCTTTGATTTCGTGAACAGCCCCCTCAGAAAAAGACATAGGTAGAAAATAAGTAATTATGATTTTTTCGCAACCCCCAATAAAAAAACTCTCGCAAAGGATGCAAAGAAATGAGTGGATGGGCTCACGAAAACCTAACCCCTATTATACTTTCCATTTTGCAATGATTCTCTCCCCTCCTTGACTTACTAAATTCCACATCTATAATTATAGTATGGGCAAATTATTACTTCTCATTGACGGTTCATCGTTAGCGTATCGCTCTCATTACGCTTTTATACATAATCCTCTGGTTAACTCAAAGGGCCAATCGACCTCTGCCGTATTTGGTTTCACCAGGAGCCTTAAAAAGTTATTAGAGGAATTGCAACCTGATTACAGTGCTGTTTGCTTCGACCACACCAAACCTACATTTAGAAAGAAAATGTATGCGGATTACAAGGGTAAAAGAAAAAAGATGCCAGAGGAGCTTAGAGAACAGCTACCTTTTATTATTGAAATCAGTGAAGCAGCAGGGCTTTCAGTTCTTATCAATCCTGGATATGAAGCTGATGATATAATTGCGACAATAGCAGAAAAGGCTGCCAGAGAGGAAATAGAGACGGTAATATTCACTTCCGATAAAGATCTTATGCAGCTTATAAGGAATGGGATAACTGTCTTAAATATGCGCACAGAAGGTGAAGAATGGATAGATGCAAAACAGGTAGGGGAAAAATTTGGAATACCTGCGGAAAGATTGGTAGACTTTCTTTCAATCGCAGGGGATAGTTCAGACAATATACCCGGTATTAAAGGAATTGGCAAAAAAACTGCTTCAAAACTATTAAAGGAATTTGATTCCATTGAAGATATCTTTTCCAACCTGGATAGAATAAAAGATAACGCGATCAGGAAAAAACTGGAAGGGAAAAAGGATGAAGCACTAAAATGGAAAGAATTGATTAAATTAAAGAAGGACGTGCCTCTGAAGGAAGATTTAGATAGTCTCAAATACAGTGGAATTAATAAGGAGGATTTAGAAAGGGTGCTGAAACAGCTTGAGTTCTATTCTCTCATTAGAGACTGGGTGGGAGAAAATAAGGGAAATATTGACTATAGAATTGTTGATTCAATAGAGATAAAAAAAGAGGAACCCCTGGCGCTCCTACCAACGGATGGAAAGATAGCTGTCTCAAACGGAGAATCCTTAATGATGGTTGACCAACGCGAGATGAAAACATTTTTTAAAAAATTTAAAGAGCACCCTTTTGTTGTTGAAGATGCAAAGAAGCTTGCTCATCTACTTGGATACTATCCGAAGGGGAATATACTTGACCTCTCAGTTATGCATTACCTACTTTATCCAAACAGAAGAAATCATGCACTTGATCGCATTCTCCTCGAGTTAGGTCTATCATCAAAAAATAAAGAGGTTCAGGCAACCCTCATGGCTAAGGTAGCAAAGGATTTAATCCACGAATTAAAAGCAAATGACCTATGGAATCTTTATAAAGAGTTAGAAGAACTGCTTACGCCTGTATTATTTTACATAGAGAAGAAAGGTATACTCTTTGACATAGAGTTACTCACCAAGTTTCAAAACTCCCTCGAAGTAGAAATTAAAGAGCTTGAGCAAAAAATATGTAACCTCGCTGGTGAGGAATTCAATCTACGCTCCTCTAAACAAGTAGGAAAAATCTTATTTGAAAAGATGGGGTTGCCTGTGATAAAAACTACAAAGACAGGTTATTCCACTGACGTTGAAGTATTAAGCACTATATTTAATTCTAATCCAATAATACCGGAGATATTGAAATTCAGAGAAATAGATAAATTAAAGTCATCCTACATAGATAGCCTTATAAGAAACATTGATAAAAAGAGTAAAAGGGTGTACGCTACATTTCAGCAGACGGTAGCTTCAACAGGAAGAATCATTACTACAGAACCCAATCTACAGACGCTCCCGATAAGAAGCAAAAGGGGTAGAAAGATCAGAAAAGCAGTGATAGCTCCTCCTGGCCATCTTATCCTCTCATGCGATTATTCCCAGATAGAACTCCGGATACTTGCACATCTTTCGGGTGATGAAAAATTATTGGAGGACTTTGCGAAGGATGAGGACATTCATTCCAGAACCGCTTTTAGGATTTTTGGCACTGAATCTGATGCAATTACATCGGCAATGCGGAGACAGGCAAAAGCGATCAACTTTGGCATCATATACGGCATAAGTCCTTACGGATTATCAAAACAACTCGGCATCCCCCAGCAAGCCGCAGGTAAGATAATAGAAACTTACTATCAAGCTCATCCTGGTGTAGAGGGATGGCAGAAGGAAATCTTAGACAATGCAAAGGACTCAGGATGGGTTAAGACAATTTATGGAAGAAAAAGATGGATTCCGGAACTTCAAAATCCAAGGCAAACCGAGTATGGAAAAAGAATCGCAATAAATAGTCCCATACAGGGAAGTGCAGCAGATATCATAAAGAAAGCAATGATAGAAATTCATAACAGAATAGAAGAAAAGGGATTGGATACCAGGATGATTCTACAGATTCACGACGAATTACTATTCGAGGTCCCCAAGATGGAGAAAGAGGCTGCATTAAATCTAATTGTCCGTACTATGGAATCTGTTACCGATTTGACTATTCCCCTAAAGGTAGCGTACAAATTCGGAAGCAACTGGGATGAGGCACATTAAGACAGATAAATATGTCAATGCAAAATGTCCAACTTATAAAATTAATCCTTAATCCATGCTTCTCTAATCTTATTTCTTCTAATCCCTAGTCCTGGTTCACCCATCAACCCATTTACTCATTATTACTTTCTTGGCAGCACGGACAGCTTGACCTGGTCAATCCAGACACTCCCTTTTCCCAGAACAACCAGATTTAACTGAACGATATCGATTTTTCGATTCTTGGTTATCAGAAACTCTACCTTTAGCCTCTGCCAATTAGTTGTTCCAGAAAGGATATCCTTCGAGCGATGTAGAAATGCCTCGCTCTCTTCGCCATACTTTCCAGAAATCTGGACGCCTATTTCCAGAAATGCCTCGCCCTTTAAATCCTTTGATTTACAATATGCTTCCCACACGAGGTTTGCTCTCCTGACTGGTATATCACGTAAAATAAAAAGATATGCAGTGGCTGTATCTTCCAAATCTATCCTGATGGAACCTAATCCATCATAGGAGATCTCATTATCCAGTTTAAGATTATACTTTGATATAACTCTATTTAATGAATTGACAGGGAAATCAAAGAGTAACGGTTTCTCTTTATTACAACCTACTAAGAATATTAATAAACAGGATAATGGCAATATTGAAACTTTCTGTTCAAATTTACTTAAGCTAAAGGCATCAATCATTTTATGGAAAAATCCTCTCTATGTATTGAATGCAAACCCAACAACTTGAATTTTTTTTCTACCTCTTCTTTGAGCATTTCAAGACTTCCAGAGAAAAATAGATGAGAAGGAGCATTCGTGTCTGAAGAGCCAAATCCTGGAATATAACTCAAGTCCTTTGCAATTGTGGTTGCTAACTCCTCTTCTTTCTTTCTACAAGAACAAGAAGCAAAGAGCCACTCAACAATTTCAGCATGGGGAACAATGCAATCGATATGCCAATGAGGATTATCAACTTTTCCTCTTCTTATGTTATTTAAATGTCTATTTAACCTTTGTATTCCGGAAAAAGCAGATCCTACATATGCATAAAATCCTGCTCTAAATAATCGTGCTCCAAGTTTACCAACTTCTATAAGTTTCTTCGAAGAGATTAGAAAAATTAAAACATAGATACCTTTCACCCTGCAATCCCCCTATAAAGCTTAACTACTTCACGAACACTTAAAGATTCAGCTCGACGAGTCAAGGGTACACTCACATCCTTTATCCTATAATTAAACAGATTGTTCTTTAGTGTTTTTCTCCTGAAACGGAAGATATCCTGCAGGAAGCGTTCAAATTTTAGAGTAACGTTAACAATGGGCTTCTCATTAAGATAAGCTTTGATTACTGTTGAAGTTACCAGAGGCTGCGGAAAAAATGACTTAGGAGAAATATCAAATTTAACTTCCATATGATAAAGTATTTGAAAGAGTACGGATAACGAAGAGTAAGATTTACTATTCGGTCTTGATGTTAAACGCTCGCCTACCTCCTTCTGCATAACAAAAACCCACCTCTTGAAATGATCCCTGTGATCTTTCACTCGGAGAAAAATCTTAAGAGAGATTGAAAATGGTAGTGCACCAAGTACCATAGGCGGAAGGGAATCATCTATAGATAGCGTTAGGAAATCTTTGTTGATTACCTCTATCCCATTTTTAATTAGATATCTACAAAAATCCTTATCTATCTCTACTGTGGTAACCTTATATTCCTTCTTTAGTAAATACTTTGTTATTATTCCAAGTCCAGGGCCTATCTCAAGGATCCTTTCATCCTCTACACCATTCACTAAATCAGCAATCCTCTCTGCGATATTTTCATCCAGAAGCAGTATCTGGCCCCTCGATTTAGAAAGATGCTTATCTCCTAAGATACGTTTAATATCTTCAACTTTCATTTAAATCCTTAATCGACCGCGTCTTTTCGTTCGTCATGTCCAAGAATCTCTCTCATTCCGTTTAATAATTGCCCATTAGTTCTTTAATAACGCAAAACTTAACAAATATTACAAGGGATACAAACGAAGACGCTTTCTGGACAACTCTATCTCCAGATCTATCAATTCATTATAGGCCCTATCGTAGTCTCCACCTGCCTCCCAAAGGATAAAACCATCTCCTCCTGCATCATAGACCGCCATTAGTTGATTCTTTATGTATTCTTTACCCAACCTCGACTGCTTCCAGTTGAAAGCTTGAATATAGGGAGTTATTCGAATCTCACTGTTAGATAACCTATCTCTTGCTTTCTTAATAGACTGATAAATTATAGAATATGTCCTAAACTCTTTTGTTGAATCAGCCATAAACCCACTATGGAAATGAGAAGGATACAGCATCGGATAGACAGCATCTACCCTCTCTGCCATCTTATCAAGATTCTGACCTTCCTTTACCAAAACATTACCCCAGACTGTATAGCCATATAGGGTTAAAGATACCTTTCTACCAGGTGGTACATAAATAATTGCTGTATCTAAGAATTGAAGTAGATTTTCAAGTTTATTTGCATCATTCCTATATGGTTTATCCCCTGAGGGGTAACGAATATAATCAAATTGAACCTCATCAAAACCCATAGCAAAAGCTTTTTTTACAATACGAACATTATAATCTCTAACTTCTTTTATTGAAGGATCCACCCAGTATCCCGATTTTTCTTCAAACCATATATATCCCCTGGTATCCTTTAGAGAGTATTTACCGGAACCCTTAAAGGCAAGTTCCTTATCCTTGAAGACACACTGCCTTGCTATTAGATATATTCCCTTTTCCTTTGCCTTTCTGATAAAACCTTCATAGAGAGAAAACATCACTCTCCCATTCTCATCCTTTATATCAACAACAGCGGTATTGAGTAGCCCCAGATCCACAATCTCGTAAAACTTTTTTAGTCCAGTACCTGAGTAGATAATCCCTGGAGACAAATAAACGCCCTTAATTATTGGCGGTTCACTACTCCAAGAAGGTATATCAGAGGGAAAGAAACTGAATAGAAGTAGAAACATCAGGTTTAATGTTTAAAGATGGAAGATCGGAAACGGATGACTGATTGTTAGGATAATAGTTAATTTGTTGATTAGTTGATTGATTAAGCATTTCCTTCACTTTTGCCCATCTCCCTATTTGACCATTAAACTATTTAATTAATAACTTCGTATTTCCCTCTGTGGACTCAGTACCTCTGCGGCTAATTTCCCTTTATGTTTTTTGCGAGAAAATCATTAAATTTGGTGAACAAATAAACCTGACTTTAACTTTGGCTCGAACCATGTAGATTTAGGAGGCATAAAAAGATCTGCGTCAGCAACTGCCATCAATTCCTCCATGGATGTTGGATAGAGAGCTAACCCTATCTCAAATTCTCCAGAGTCAACCAGGCGTTCAAGCTCTTTCAGTCCTTTTATTCCACCTACGAAGTCTATCCTCTCTGATTGTTTAGGCCTTTTAATCGAAAGGATGGGATCAAGAAGATTTTCCTGAAGAATGGATGCATCAAGACTGCGTACTGCGTCATCATCAGGGAAACTACCTTTTTTAGTCTCCAAATGAAACCATTTACCGTCAAGATACGTTCCAAAATGATGTTTTGTCTCGGGCTCATAACTTCCCTCTACCTCTGTAACAGAAAATCTCTCTCTCACTTTACTAAAAAATCCATCTTTGCTTAAACGATTTAGATCTTTAATCACCCGATTATATGGTAGTATCTTCAATTCTGTATGGGGGAATATTACTGAAAGGAAAAAGTTGTACCCCTCTTCCCCTGTATGTTGTGGATTCTTCTTTTTTCGGAGATCTCTAACAAGACTCGCTGCCTTTGAACGGTGATGGCCGTCAGCAATATATAAGCATTCTATACGTTCCATTATTTTCTGAATTCTCTCTATCTCTTTATTATCATCAACCCTCCATACAGTATGACGGACACCATCATCGCTTTCAAACTGATAGAGAGGTTCTCCCTTCTGTATCGTTTTATAAACTTCATGCAATACTTCTGTCTTAGCATCATCGCGATAAGCAAGAAATACTGGCCCAGTCTGTGCATTTAAAGTATTTATATGTTTTGTCCTATCTTTTTCTTTTGTGGCTCGAGTAGACTCATGCTTTTTTATAAGATTATTATCATATTCATCAACAGATGCGGTACATACCAGACCATTTTGAATATGATCCTTGGTCTCCTGTGTGTACAAATAAAAGGAGGGAGAGGCTTCCAGCATAAGATGTTCACCGTTAATTAAGGCTTCCAGATTTTCCTTACTTTTTTCATAAACCCGGTCATCATAGATATCAATTTCGTCTGGAAGATCAGCCTCTGCTTTCACTACATGGAGAAAGGTAAGCGTATTATCTCTCATAAATTCTCTGGCATTTACTCTTCCCAAGACATCGTAGGGAGGAGATGCTATTTCTTTTACCTCTTCCCTTTTAGGTCTGAGTGCCTTAAAAGGTCTTATATGTATCATCGTCTACCCCCTATCTAAGCGTTCTTTTATCTCAGAGATTTTTTCAGTAACATTATAACAACCTATAACTCTTCAAAAGTTAAATTTCTCTGATAACTGATAAATCCCAAGAGGTGCTTTCCAATAACTTCCCATAAGGGCTTGAACTATTCCTATAATAGCCAGTATTACCAATATAATCCATCCGATTATCCCAATAAACCATCCTAGAATTGGTATATGGGATATTATCCAGAGTCCAACCCACAACAGAAGCATCACCAATCCCTGTTTTGCATGGTGCTTACAGAAGGGATTTTTAGGTTTTACTATCAATGGAATTAAAAGTAAAATCCCAAGATAGGAAAGCCACGCAACACTTTTCCCCTCTTCTGCTGCAACATCAGTATCAACAATTTTCTTCTTTTTTTCTTTTTCAGCCATTATACCTCCTTTTTTTACTTTCACAACGGAGCCAGTCGCTTCGCTCCAATGTAACATTGAAGTTTGTTGGTTGGTCTGTGAGTGAGTTGGCCAGTAAGCCGAGAGCCAAATGTTGACAGCTGTTTGCTATCCTCAATTTGCATTCTTCATTTTGCATTGGATTAAAGCCTCTATGGTTATTATTCATTTCTATCCCTTTAATTTATTTGACAATATAACAATTTTTCAAATAAAAGTCAAGAAAAAGAGAAAATATTGAAAAAAAATTTGATTTTTCATATAATATATGTGGATGAAAAGACAAAAGAAAAAATGCTTGAAAATTCTCGTTGATTTGGTGTGCCTGGCAGTTTTATCAATAAAGTTAAAGGCTGTAAGGATAAGCCATATAGCAAAACGTTCTCTGGCAAATTATCAGATATTTTCTATAACTGTTTTTGGGTATGTATCTAAGCGTTGTTCGATAATTTTAAGAATATTCTAAAATCTTTGCCGGTATGGAGTTTTAGATTATTAGATTCAAAAATCTATACCTAAGATTCTACTCCTATCCTCTAGAAGTATAAGGCTCGTCCACCCTGGTTCTGTTGGCCCTCCCTCAACGTTGGAGTATATTATATAGTACTCTCCAGACATATCTTTATCCATAAAAATGAACCAATTATCACGGTCAAAATAGTGCCAGATGACATAAGGATAGGCCTCCATCTCCATTGTTCTCCGTACAATATCATCCGGAGGACCGTATTTTATATATATCCTCCCAAAGTCAGTAAACCGTCCTTTCTTCCCTTTTAGAGTAAAATATTCATCCGAATATTTTACTCTTTTAACAAATTCATTCAATGCTTCATTTTCTCTTGTAGCTGGAGTCGGATCCCTTCTATTCCAGAACCTATGGAGGAATAGCTTTCTCCCTTCAGGTGAAAGTGAATTCATCTCTGAAACCTCTCTAGAAGAAGAAATATAGTTTATAAAAGAAGCGTATTCCATAATAGAATCTGGAATAGTAAGAGTTGCAATTTCTTTAAATTTTTTAACGAAAAATCCCTTAACGGACACTGTCACCTGCGATCCACAATGCGCTATGAGTTTTAGGGTGTATGATCCAAGAGGGTAACCCAGAACATTTGATATCATTGGTATAGCCATTCTATCACCAATTACATCATAGTAATCATTATATACTGTATCTTCACCATCCCCCCCCCTTTGGATAATATAGGTAATCAAAACAGAATCCGACTGTAATCCATAAAGCTCACAATAGCTCGCCAACAAGTACCTATTTCTGTCGAATTCTCTCCTCGGGAAAGGAATCAATTTATAGCCGCTCTTGATAAACCTGTTCTCCTGTGAGGTCGGTATCAGAGTATGTGATATCTGAACATCACTGAGAATTAAATCTCCATCCCATTTTCGGGCAACAACCGTCGTCTCAGCTTGAAGGGTTTTACCCTCAATGCTTTCTACTACTAGACTGATATTATATCTTCCGTCTGAGGCAAGAACGACTCGTTGAACATCAGAGAATTCCACAGATTCTCCTAGATCGGAAACATTAACTTCCTTATGGAGTGTGTCAATAAATGTCTCTTTTGTAATTTCATCTGTGATTCGAAGAATTATTGGAAATTCTGCAGTGAATTTACCACCTATCTTTTTAAACTTTAGCTCTTTGATGGGCATTGAATAATATATTTCGCAAATAGTCTTTTTAGGGGCCTGGTAGAATTGAGCTATATCAAGATTCAAACCTAATCCAAATAATAAGAAAATCATAAAAAACCTCTCGGTGGATTAATTAATTCATATTCTCCAAGATTATAACGTTCTACAAAAACCAGTCGGTAGCCCCTATCATAATAATACCAGATCTGATAGGCCTTTCTTTCCATTTCAAAGGGGTGATGTTCAATATAATCAGGAGGTCCAAGTGTTATATAAGCTTTACCTCTATCGCTCTTCCAACCTTCAGTAAGTCCGGTGGAAAAGTGTGCTTGCGCATAATCCACTCTGCCAAAATATTCTTCCCTGAACTCGTTCACTTCATCACCACTTGTAGGATCTCGCTTCCTCCAGAATTCATTCCAGAGTTCCACTCTTTTTCCAGGTGGTGCCTTCACTAATTCTTCGATCTCCTTAGGTGTTGCTATATACTGGAGTTGCTTAACTCGACTGATAAACCTTTCCGATTTGAAAAATGGTTCCTGAACTACAAATTCTAATGAGCTTTGTCGGATTCCCTTATCATTGATGTCCTTAAGGTGGGCTGAAAATTTGTAATGAGCCTCTGGAAATTTATCTGCCGGTAACTCAATGCAGACGGTATACATTCTTCTCCCTTCAAGTAACGTATCACTCTTAAAATAAATCCCACCCTTTTCACTCTCATAATAATAATAAAGATGAGCCCCTACACTCTCTCGATCAAATACTATAATCTTAATCTTCAACGTATCCCTGGTAGTTATGACATGCGTAGGGCCAGAAAGCCAACGCATGGAACATATGTCCAAAGGAGCTATCCCTGAAATTGAGAGGTCCTTTTCCCAGCTCCAGTTTTTGCTAGATTGGAGATCCCAGACATTTAAGATTATCTTATACTCACCACTTGAAAGCTCCTGCTTAAAAGTGCCAACAGTATGTTCGGTCGAAGAAATAGTCTTTAAATAGTCCTTTAATACAAACCCTTTCCTGATATTCTTACCTCCAACTTGACGATTGTCCTTTTTGACAATCAAAGCAGCACTGTATCGTGCTTCATAAATAGAGTCATTTTTATAGAAACTTATTTCAGAATATGGAATCTTGTAACGGACAATGACATATGGCACCAGATTTGTATCTCTCTCTATTTGGAAATCTACATCAATAGTAGCACTCAAAAGAAAAAGAAAGACTAACATATTTATATCTTATCCTGGTCTCCTTTGATGTCAAGTGGAATCTATATTGAGTTTATTTAATTTCCTATAAAGAGTTGAAGGATGAATACCCAGAAGGTCTGCAGCTCCTTTCTTATTTCCTGATGAAATCTCCAAAGCCTTTAAAATCGCCTGTCTTCCAAGCATTTCAAGGTTTAGAGTATTTGGAAACTCTTTTTTTGTAGTAATCTGGGGAATAGAATCCTCATCAATTATGTCAGAATCCTCTAATACTATTAACCTTTCAAGAAGATTTTCCAACTCTCTGATATTCCCTTTCCAGTCGTACTCAAGTATAGTTTTCATTGACTCCTTGGAGAGCTTTTTCTTTTTTATGTTTAATCTTTTTGATATTTTCTCCATAAAGTGTTTTACCAGAATTGGAATATCTTCTTTTCTTTCACGGAGAGGCGGAATTTCTATTGGTATCACATTTAACCTATAGTAAAGATCCTCTCTAAATTCACCTCCTTCAACTAAACTTTCAATATCTTGATTACTTGCTGATATTATTCGCACCTCCACATGTTCTGGTTTTGTACCACCAAGAGGTGTAAATTGCATTGTTTGTATCGCGCGCAGGAGTTTTGGTTGAAGCCCAAGCGGAAGGGTACTTATTTCGTCCAAGAACAAGGTTCCTCTGTTTGCAACCTTAAATAAACCATCTTTATCTCTATCTGCACCTGTAAAGGCGCCCTTCTTATATCCAAACAACTCTGATTCAAGCAATTCAGAAGGAAAAGCAGAACAGTTCACAGGAATAAATTTCCCGGTTCTTTTTGAGTTATAATGTATTAGATTTGCAATAAGTTCCTTGCCTGTGCCACTTTCCCCCAAAATAAGGACAGGTGAATCAGTAACAGCCACCTTTTTTACTTTGTTTTTTATCTCATTTACCTTTTCACTCTTTCCAATGAATTCAAATTCCTTTATTTTTTCCTTCCAGAGATTTATATTCATTTCCTCTATTCGGATCTTCTTAAAAGCTTCTTTCAAACGCAACATTAATTCAACCATCCTGAAAGGTTTTGTTATATAATCCGAAGCGCCAGATCTAATAGATTCAATAGCTGATTCGATGGAAGAGTATGCCGTGATTAATATTACAACCACCCTAGGATTTCTCTCCTTGCAGTGTTTTAAAACCTCAATTCCAGACATTCCAGGCATCCTCATATCACTAATTACTGCATCATAGTTCTTTTCTTCGAACTTCTCCATAGCTTTTATTGGATCGTAAAATCCATCTACGGCATAACCGTCTTCCTCAAGACCAAGTCTGATGACTTCAAGGAGATATTTCTCATCATCTATTACAAGAATCTTTCCCTTTACACCTTTCATATTATAACACTGACTTTTGTTCCCCTATTAAGTTGACTTTCGACAGTTAAATCCCAACCGTGTAACTCTATGATCTTTTTTACTATCGGGAGTCCAAATCCAAAGCCATCATTAAACCCGGAATAGAAGGAAGAAAATATACAGTCCATATCATCTTCAGCCATACCACATCCTGTATCTTCTATTTCAATAGTAACTCGATCATTCTGCAATGCATTAAAGGTGAGAGTACCACCATTCACCATTGCCTTAAGGGAATTCGTTCCAAGATTCATAAGCGCATTCTTAAACAGTGCATAATCTGCCTCTACTTCTATACTGTTATTTACATTAACTTCTATACTTATATTCTCATTGAAATATTTACTTTTAAGAAGTATACCTTTAACCTCTGCACAGAGTTCTTGCGGGTGGACCGGAACGAGATGAATTGCAAAATCCCTTGTAAAGTCTAAAAAGTTCCTAACTAAGTCATTCAAATGATCAGACTCCTCTATAATGAATTTCTTAAGGCGTCTATTTTTTTTCGAATGTTCTCCCCCAATATCAAACAACTCAGCTGAAGCTCTTATTGAGGATACAGGATTTCTAACGCTATGTGCAAGATTTGCAGCAAATTGTCCAAGAGTGACTAACTTTTCCCTCATTTGCATCTTCTGTTCAAGTTCCTTATCCTCTGTTACGTCGAAGATCAATAAAATCATTCCCTGACCTTGTCTCAAGTCGTTTTTCCTCGCCTTATATATCCTGCCCTGAAAGTCAAATTCTATTTCTTTCTTTCCAGTTTTGAATATTTTCTTCAGTGAATTGTAGAATAACTCAGGTAAGATTTCGTCGATAAGCATGCCTTCCCGAAGTTCCCTCTCAACTATAGTTGAAGCTGTTGAATTACTCCAGACCACTCTTCCTTCACCATCAAGTGTTATAATCCCATAATCAATTGCCTCTAATATATCTCCTGTGTCAATTTTCAATCTAACCACTTCTTTCCTAAACCTTTCGACAATAAAAGAAGAGAGTGCTGCGGTAAAAATAAACGATAAGGAATAAATGACGTACTTAAGTAAAACATCTGGGAGGGAAAGTGCTTCAGGCAGTTCAATCAATATAAAACGTCCTGTTATATGACTAGGTATTACAAGACTTATTAATCCATAAAGCAAGGCAGCATATCCTGCTATGATAAATGAATCGAGAGGGGAAAGCAAATAAGCAGCAAGGACTATAAGAGTAAAATAAAATGGAGCAAAAGGACTAAATACACCACCAGTAAATACAACGAACATAGAAAGGTATGTGGAATCAATTAAAATATTGAAAAGCTTTACCTCTTTTTGAAGAGTATATACGAGAATTTCATCAATTATAAAAACAAGCAGGAAAATTAAGAGTGGGAATAATCCTGCTCTATCTTTAAGAAAGAAAAGCGAAATACCAAGTATAGAAATAAAGAGGACAGTCCTATAAAGGAAATACCTCTTGAACCGACCCACTATCTATCCTATCCCATAAATTTAGTAGCCATCTGAAAGATCGGAAGATACATGGCCATGACCATACCCCCGATAATAACAGCAAGGAATACAATAACTATTGGCTCAAGAGCGTTCATCAAGTTCATTACAGCTTGATCCACCTCATCATCATAGAAATCTGCGACCTTTTCCAGCATTTCATCCAAACCACCAGTCTGCTCTCCAATTGTTATCATCTGAATAACCATTGGAGTAAATATCCCCTTCTCCTTAGCTAGTGGATCAGCTATAGACTCTCCTTGAGCGATTGATGTCCGTGAACGCAATACTGCCTTTTCGACAACTTTATTACCAGTGGTTCCAGAGGTTATCTCTAGAGAATCTAATATGTTGACACCACTTGCCAGCAAAGTAGAAAGTGTGCGAGCGAATCTTGCTATTGCTTGCTTCTTGATAAGTGTCCCAAAAATTGGAATTTTTATTAATACGGCATCAATACGAAAGTTTCCAACTTCTGTTCTATAGTAATATCTAATAGCAATTGCCAGCCCTATAAGTATGGCTATGATGTAAACTATACTACTCTTCAAGAAGTGACTCATTGCTATTACGATCCTGGTAATGGTGGGTAGCTGAGCTCCTAGCCCAGCGTACATTTGTGAAAAGGTTGGAATAACAAAGAGTAACATAACAGCAACGGCCACAATAGCAACCATAGCTATCATGGCAGGGTAAATCATCGCGCCTCTAATTTTTCTTTTAATCTCATCAGCCTTCTCGAGATATTCAGCCAATCGAGCAAGGATTGTTGCAAGTGCACCACCCTTTTCACCAGCTTCCACCATATTAATATAAAGCTCTCCAAACGTATCTTTATATTTTCGTAGACCGTCAGCCAGTGTAGATCCGCCTTCGACTGCTGTAATAATGCCTTTTATTGTGTCCTTAAACTTCTCCGCTTTAACCTGTTCAACCTGTATCTCAAGACATTTTATCAAGGGTAAACCAGCATTTATCATCACAGAAAATTGTCTGGTAAAAATAGAAATATCTCTACTTGATGCTTTCCCCTTCAAGAAAGGTAAAGTTATTTCTTTTGGTTTGCGACGAACTGAAGTAGGTACAACTTTTCTCTCTCTTAATATACGATGTACCTCATCAGGATTATTTGCAGCTATCTCGCCATTTTCTATCGACCCGCTTGGTGTCCTGCCTTTCCATAAATAAATCGGCATCCTTCACCCCCTTATTGTAAGACCATTGATTTCTTCTCTATCATTTGCTCCAGCTCCTTTGCTTCCCTGGAATACGATATAGCATCTTCCAGTGATATCTTCCGTTCCATATATAACCTATAGAGTGACTGATTCATGGTCATCATGCCATATTTTCTACCAGCTTGAATATGAGAGTATATCTGGTGTATCTTACCATCTCTTATCAAAGCCCTTATAGCAGGAGTCGCATACAGTATCTCCAACGCGAGTTCTCTACCCCCTTGAAGCTTAGGGATTAGACTTTGAGTAACCACTCCTAAGAGCACAAAGGATAGTTGAGCACGAACCTGTGACTGCCTGGCAGGAGAAAATACATCTATTATCCTGGAAATCGACTCAGCTGCAGAATTTGTATGAAGCGTGGCAAGTGTTAGGTGACCTGTCTCAGCAATATTCAACGCTGATTCCATAGTCTCAAGATCTCTCATTTCTCCTATCATAACTACGTCTGGATCCTGCCTTAATATAAATTTTAACGCAATCATAAATTTATCAGTATCTGAGCCAACCTGCCTTTGATTTACAATTGCTCTCTTATGTTTAAAGAGGTATTCAATAGGATCTTCTATTGTCACAATGTGACACTTTCTCTCACTATTGATCTTATCAATAATTGCAGCGAGTGTTGTAGATTTGCCACACCCAGTGGGACCGGTAAGGAGAATCAACCCTTTCTTCGTATTAGCCATATCAGCAACAATAGTAGGAACGCCTAATTCTTTGAAAGAGCGAATTTTAAAAGGTATCGTCCTTATAGCAGTAGCAACCTGTCCCCTCTGGTAATAGACGTTTGCTCTGAAACGAGATAACCCAGGAACTCCAAAACTCAAATCGAGTTCTTTCTCCATCTCAAATTTCTTCTTCTGCTGATCATTTAAGATTGAATAAACTAGTCTCTTTACTTGATCAGGCGAAAGTGGATCATAATTAGACCGCTCCAACTCCCCATCTCTCCTGTACATAGGTGGTGCAGCTACTGTAAGGTGAAGGTCACTTGCACCTCGCTTAACCATCTCTTCCAATAAGTCTCTCATATCCAGTGCCATAAAACCTCTCTATTCTCTGTTTTTATGATTGAGTCGTTACCCTCAGGATCTCTTCTGGAGTGGTTATTCCTCTCTTTAATTTCAATAATGCGTCCTCCCGGAGGGTTCTCATACCTTCCATTGAAGCCTTTTCCCTTAGTTCATCAGTTATAGCTCCATTCAAAATCATATCCCTTAATTCCATTGAAATTGGCATCACTTCTGTTACCGCAATCCTACCCTTGTAGCCAGAGGAATTGCAGACTTGGCACCCCTCTCCAGCAGTATAAATGTCATTATCTCTTATCTCCTCATCGGTAAGTCCTAAACTATGCAGAACCTCGATTTTATCAATTTCACTCGGATCTATTTTCCTTCTACACTTTGGACAGACTTTCCGTAGGAGTCTTTGCGCCTGAATAAGATTCAGGGAACTCGCAATAAGAAAAGGTTTTATCCCAATATCAACTAACCTGTTGACTGAACTGGGCGCATCATTGGTATGGAGAGTGGATAGAACTAAATGTCCAGTTAGCGCTGCTCTTATTGCTATAGTAGCAGTGTCGAGCTCCCTGATCTCTCCAACCAATATTACATTCGGAGATTGTCTAAGGAATGCCCTAAGTGCCTCTGGAAAATTAAATCCTATAGCAGGATTTACCTGCACTTGGTTTATGCCCTTTATATTATATTCAACAGGATTCTCTACAGTCATTAGGTTAATCTCAGAGGAGTTCAACCTTGAGAGTGCAGAATATAGAGTAGTGGATTTACCACTTCCTGTAGGTCCGGTAACAAGGATGAGTCCGTATGGTTTTTCTATTGCTGCAAGGAATTTCTGAAGTGCATCATGCTCAAATCCTAAGTCCTCCATGTTGAGCATAAGTGATGAAGGATCTAAAATTCTCATCACCACCTTCTCACCAAAAACAGTTGGTATAATACTGACTCGAAGATCTATCGTCTTCTGATCAACTTTTATTTTTATCCTTCCATCCTGAGTGAGCCTTCGTTCTGATGCGTCCATTGTTCCTGTCATTATCTTTACTCTCGTGGCTATAGCATTCTTTAACCTATTTGGCGGTTCTGCGACCTGTTGGAGAACACCATCAATTCGGAAACGAACTCTAAGAACCTTCTCGTAAGGCTCTACATGTATATCTGAAGCATTCTTTCTAACTGCACTTGCAATGAAATAATTTACCAGTTTGATTACAGGCTTCTCAGAAGCTTCCCTTCTCCAATCTTCTTCTGCCTCCTCCTCCTCTTTTATTAAAATATCCTCAAGTTCCCCAGAGTCAAAATTAAACCCTTCTTCTGCTTCTTCCGCTATCTCAGTAAAATCAGCCACTTTTTTAGTAACTGGATAATACTCCTCCAGCAATTTTTTCATCTTATGGAAAGTAACTACTACTGGTTCAACTTTGAATCCGGTCTTAAACTCAACTGCATCTATTGCAACTATATCCCCAGGGTTCACCATCCCAAGAATTAATTTTCTTCCCTTCCTATTTACAGGAAACACCTGGTATCTCTGCGCCATATCAGGAGGAATCTGATGTAATAGTCTTTGATCAACATCTTCACGTCTTATGTCAACAGACGGCACTTTGAACTTTTGACTCAAAGTCTTCGCAAGTTCACTTTCTGAAATATATCCTTCTTCAATAAGGATAGCGCCTAATTTCCTTGCTGTCTTCCTTTGTTTATTCAGGGCATTCTCTAATTGTTCAGGTGTAATCTTTCCAGCAGAAATGAGAATCTGACCGAGCCTCTTCATGCTACCTTTCCAGTGTCTCCTTACTTATCTCATCTATGGTAGTCAAACCATTGAGTAGCTTTGTAATCCCTTCGTCCCGGAGCGTTCTCATTCCTTCTTTCTTCGCCTGTTCCTCAATGTCATCTGAGGTTGCACCTTCTATTATTAATTTTCTTATATTGGTAGACATTGGGATGACCTCAAAAAGACCTATCCGACCTTTATAGCCTGTGTCCTTACATTGTTCACACCCTATACCATGGAAAATTTGCTTACCTTTAAATACATCCGGCGAAAAGCCTTTTTTCAAAATCTCCTCATCTGATAATTCATGCGGGGCTTTACAATGGGTACAAACCTTCCTCACCAACCTCTGAGAAATTATTAACTCAAGGGTAGAGGCTAATAGAAAAGGAGCGACGCCCATATTAACAAGACGGGTAACAGTTGCAGCAGCAGAATTTGTATGTACAGTGGAGAGAACAAGATGACCTGTTAATGCAGCCCTTATTGCAATATCAGTTGTAGGCTTATCTCTTATTTCTCCCACCATTATAATATCCGGATCTTGCCTTAAGAAAGATTTCAAGCAAGAAACAAAATTAAGCCCTATATCTTCTCGAACCTGTACTTGATTGATTCCAAAAAGTGTGTACTCAACTGGATCTTCAGCAGTTGAAATATTTACACAAATAACGTTAATTTCTCTTAAAATAGAATATAATGTCGTTGTTTTTCCACTACCCGTTGGCCCTGTAACTAGTATTATTCCATGCGGCTTCCGTACAGAATTCATCGTCTCTTTTAATGCTTTTTCTTCGAAACCCAAAGTAGTAAGGTCAAACTTTATACTTTCAGAATCTAAGATTCGAAGTGCCACCTTTTCTCCAAATATAGTAGGAACTGTAGAAATTCTGAAATCTATTCTTCTCCCGTCTATTCGGGCCTCAAACCGTCCATCCTGAGGCTGCCTTTTCTCCTGAATTTTTAGATTTGACATAACCTTTAATCTTGAAACTACGGCTTTATGGAGGCGCCATGGTGGTGGTATGGAATCGTGAAGAATACCATCAAGCCTCATTCGAACACGCACATCCTTCTCGTATGGTTCTATATGTAAATCACTTGCCTTCTCTTCAACTGCCTTTTTTAAAAGATAATTGACATATTCCACTACCGGCCCGGAATCTATCTGTGCTGCAATATCAGAAACCGATTCCTCCTCTTCTACATCCTCTAATAATTCTAATGAATCCTCCCCGAGACGCATTTCCTCAACCACTTGATTTTCAAGCGCTTTAGTCACATAGTGATCTTCAAGAACTTTATTTATTGAAGACTCAACAGCTACTAGAGGAACTATATCACATCCTGTTCTGAATCGAACATCTTCTTGAGCATGAATATCCCTGGGGTTAAGCATTGCTAAATATAACACTTTATTTTCACGCTTCAAAGGAACTACCCCATAAGCCCTCGCAATGTCAGGTGAAATTAAATTCAAAACCCTGCCGTCCAGGGGATATTCGGAAAGAACCACACCTTTTGTTCCTAAACTCCTTTCAAGAGCCTCCACAAGTGTCCTTTCATTAACATATCCTAGCTTCAACAGTTGAGAACCTAATCGAGCGCCTGTTTCCCTCTGCTTCCTTAGAGCTTCCTTTAATTGTCTATCGGTAATAGAACCCCCTATTAATAATATCCTTCCAACTCTCATATTGATATAATATAAAATTAATAGGTGTAAATGTCAAGTACTAAAACGGGTTGACAAATTAGGATATATCAATATTATAGACAAAATTATGAAAGTTAAATTCTACGGTACTCGGGGATCAATACCATCTCCTGGAAAAAGTACTGTTAAATATGGTGGTAATACTACCTGCCTTGAGGTAATCTTTAAGAATGGAAGAGAGATTATAATAGATGCTGGCTCTGGGATTAGGCTCTTACAAAAGGAAATTCTCTCTAAAGGCGTAACCCAGATTACACTCTTTTTTACCCATTCGCATTGGGATCATATTCAGGGATTCCCTTTTTTCGCGCCTATCTTTAGTAATAATTTCTCAATAGACATCTATGGAGTTTCCCCCACTTTTGAAAGATTGCTGAACATACTAAAAGGACAAATGGATTTCATCTACTTCCCGGTTCAGTTTGAACACATTGGAGCAAAGATCAATTTTAAAAAAGTTGATAGTTCTGGCATATTAATAGATAACGTGAAAATCAATTCTATAATGACAAATCATCCACTTGATACCCATGCATTCAAGTTTGAAGAGAATGGGAAAGTCTTTATTTTTATGACTGACAATGAACTGGACCATCCTGATATTGCAAAAGTTTCTTACAAGGAGCAACTAAAGTTTGTAAAGAATGCAGACATTCTGGTCCATGATGCTCAGTATAAAAAAGAAGAGATGAAACGATACAAAGGATGGGGGCATTCTTCCTGGCAGGAGGTTGTATCTTTTGCTAAAAAGGCAAAGGTCAAGAAACTCTACCTAACTCATTATGACCCGGATAGAAGCGATAGGGAAATCGATG
The DNA here is from genome assembly GCA_964476585.1 of uncultured bacterium. Classification (GTDB taxonomy): domain Bacteria; phylum Hydrothermota; class UBA3072; order UBA3072; family UBA3072; genus CAYZBF01. The sequence goes on from CAYZBF010000014.1 coordinate 29,127, forward strand.
AAATAATAAAGGAAGCAAATAAAATTTCCGGTGATGATCTAACCGTCTATGGAGCCATTGAAGGAGAGAGTTTCGAAATATAAACTGAATGCCCATTTAATAATTTCAGTATCTGAAAAATTATGACAACTTCTTTTTAGCATTGAAATCAAATAAAACCTTGACAAAATCAATGTTTATATAATACTCTTTTTAGCGAATATATGGAGGCAATGGTGATAAAAAGAAAACATATTTTTTTATTTTTAACTATTTTGTTCTTCATTGGAACCATCACTTTAAATGCCCAGGCTATAGATAAAAACTTATTAGAAAAATTCAAGAAAGAGCAAGCTGAGATAGAGAAAGAAAAGCCAAAGGTGTTAGAAGAAAGAATAACGCCAAAGGCCTGGGAAGCTGAATCCCTTTCAACTATTGAAAAGATGTTCAATGAGCGTTATTTTATAACACCTGATAAACGCAAGTTAGAGTCCTTACGTGATTCTCTTATAGAGCAAGTAAAATCCGAGTCACTAAAGATTGAATTAAGAGGAAGATATACAACCAGAGATACTCTCTACTTTGAACTTAAAAGAGAATTATCAAAATTAGAAAAGAAACTTGATTCAACATCTATAAGTCTTAAGCAATTTGGTTACAACATGTTCAAGGCAACTATATCTGAGATACCTTCATTTATCCCAATAGCAGAAGACTACATTCTTGGCCCAGGGGATGAGGTCATAATCGAGGTATCAGGTCAAATGAATGAATCCTGGGATAAGAGAATAGATCGAAGCGGAAAGATTGTGATGCCAAAGGTAGGACAAATCACCCTCTGGGGAAAAACTTATCAAGAAGCAAAGGAAACTATTGAGAAAGCGCTAAAGAAGGAATTCACTAATATCGAAGTTGGTATTTCTCTGGGGGAATTAAGGAGTGTAAATTCATTTGTTCTCGGTGAAGTAAGGAATCCTGGTTTGTATAACGTAATTGCACTCTCAGATCCTTTATCAGCCCTCTTTACTGCAGGTGGACCAAAGAAATCAGGAAGTCTAAGACTCATAAAATATATTTCAAGTAAAGGAAATACAAGGACTTTCGATTTATATAATCTCTTGATCAAAGGAAAAAAATTACCAAATATCCAGCTGGAATCAGGAGATATCATATATGTTCCATCTATAGGTGAAATAGTCGGAGTAACTGGAGCGGTAACAAGACCCGGTATATATGAAACAAATGGTTCAAATGACCTATCCGAATTACTACAGATGTGCGGGAAAATACTTCCAACTGGTGGGACTTTCCGAGTTCAATTAGAAAGGGTCTCCTCTGGTAACAGAAAAATTGTTGAGGATTTCCGATTTAAGAATGATGAGGAATTCAAAAAAAAGACACGAGATATTAAAGTAAGGAACGGAGACCTTGTTGAAGTATTTGAAATCCCAGCTCTTCGCCATGACTATGTAGTAGTCGAAGGAAATGTTGAAAGAGCAGGAACTTACGGACTGAAAAAGGGTATGACTGTTTTTGAATTGATCAAAGAAGCTGGAGGGTTAAAAAAGGGGACATATTTAGACAGGACAGATATCCTCCGCTTTCGCGGAGTAGAAAACCCTGAAATTATAGAACTAAATCTAAAGAAAATAATTGAGGGAGACTCTATAGGGAATATCGAATTAAAGGAATGGGATAAACTGAAGATTTACTCCATTGATGACATTCAGGAACGGTTCACTGTTACTATTAGTGGAACTGTAAAATATCCGGGAACATATCCACTAAATCCAGATATGACTGTAAATGATTTACTCTTCAAGGGCATTCTCACACGTGGTGTTTCAGAAAAAGCAGAACTCTTCAGTTTAGATCCTGATAAAGGTGTCTCAATAAGAAACATTACACTCACTGACAGCACAGATCTTAAGATCCAGCTTCAGCCAAATGATTACATCCTGATAAAGAGTAAACCAGCTTATCGAGAATTTGGATATGTCAGTTTCCTGGGTGAATTTAAGTATCCAGGTACATACCCTATAAGAATGGGTGAACTGATGAAAGACGTAATCAAGAGGTCAGGAGGATTCACTGAAGATGCTTATCTTGGAGGAGCTAGATTTAAAAGGAAATCAGTTGCTGATCTTCAGAATAAGGCTGTGCAGGATCTAATCCGTGAAACAAGGTTGAGACTCATGGCAGAGCAACGAAGGGCTACGGAGGGCGCAGTTCCAGAACAAGAGAGGGTTAGCACAATGCAATATCTACAGAATCAGCAAATTCAAATAGAAGAACTGAGTAGGATGTCAAGTCCAGGTAGAGTCGTGATAGATCTTAGTGATCCTAACCAATTAAATATACCTCTTGAAAACGGAGATTCACTCATTGTTCCCAAGCTACCAAAAACAGTTCAGGTTGTTGGTCAGGTGTACAACCCAACAGGTATCACCTACGAGAAGGGATTGACACTAAAAGACTATTTAAATATAGCCGGTGGACCAAAAAAAACAGCCGATAAGAAAGCAATCTATGTCAGAAGAGCATCAGGCAAAGTTGTGAAAAATCCTAGTGAAATCAAGCCAGGTGATACAATCATAGTACCAGAAAAAGTGGAGATTGGTAGAGACTTTTGGGAAATTGTAGGAACTGCCACAACTATCTTATATCAGATAGGGATTGCTGTTGCAGCATTCACCTCGCTTACGAAATAATTGACCTAAAAACCGCAATTTCTACTCTATTGACTTATAATATAAATCCTGTAATATTATTCTATAAATACATATGAGTCTTAAACGAAGTATAAGAAGGCACTTTATAACCGGATTAGTAGCGATATTACCCCTTGCACTCACTATTTGGGTTATATGGTTTTTGATTAAATTGATAGGTAGTTTTTTAGGGGATTACCTTACCAAAATAACCGTATTTACCAATATCTCAAAACCAATGACTAACATCTTAGGTTTTGTGGCTATTATAATTGGGATATATTTAATAGGTCTAATCACCTCAGGATTCTTGGGAAGATGGTTTGTCAGGCAAGTGGATAATCTTATGACAAGACTACCCTTTGTAAAGGTTTTATACAATGCAGTTCGGCAACTGGTAAATACAATCTTCCTGGACCGCTCTGCTTTCAGTAAAGTAGTAATTATAAAATATCCATGGGAAAATTCATATACACTTGCATTCCTTACCAATAAAGATAAATGGATATTAGATGGTAAGGAATTCTATAATTTATTCCTGCCAACAAGTCCTAATCCTACCTCTGGTTACTATCTGTTATACGCTGTATCAGACATTATTGAAACGGATATATCTGTACAGGAAGGCTTCAAGATTATAGCCTCGGGAGGCATTATAATTCCAAAGGAAAGGAAGTTTAATGTTAAGGTGGTTCAGAAAATCTCAAATTAAAACAGAAAAGAAACTCAAAGAATTAATTGCAGAAGTTGAAGACAAAGGTCTAATAACTGAAGATGAGGAAGAACTTCTTACAGCTATATTTGAACTTGATAGAACTGTAGCAGAGGACGTTATGGTTCCTCGCACGGATATGGAGTGTATTTCTATCAATGCAAGGATTGACGACCTCATTAAACATTTTAGAGAAAAGCGGCACACAAAGATACCTGTGTATGAAGGTTCTGTTGATAATATAGTTGGTATGATATACATCACAGAAATTATTAGCTTATGGGGAAGAACGATGAATCTTTACGCAGGAGATATTATGAGACTTCCCTATTTCATACCGTATACGAAGAATGTCCTTGCCACGTTAAGAGAATTCCAGGAGAAACATATCTCAATTGCAATTGTAATGGATGAATACGGTGGTGTAGCAGGCCTGCTTACCACAGAAGATCTTATAGAGGAAATAGTCGGGGAGCTCCAGGATGAACTTGACAAAGACAAAACAACATACAGGAAATTAGATGACGGAACCATTGTAATACCAGGTATTTTCGAACTTGACAACCTGGAAGAAATCATAGGTATTAAATACGATGCTCCAGATATTCGTACCATTGGAGGACTTTTGATTGATCATCTGGGCCGAGTCCCTCTGGAAGGTGAAGAGCTTAAAATCAGAGGAGCTCTTGTCACTATATTAAAAGCCTCCAAACAACGCATAAGTAGAGTTAAGGTCAAGAAACTATGAGTTTCACCCATTTACATGTTCACAGTCATTATTCCATTCTGGATGGAGCTATCAAAATAGATGAATTAATCTCACAAGTTAAGGAACTGGATATGGATGCAGTGGCTTTAACGGATCATGGTAATATGTTTGGAGCATTCGAATTTCACCAAAATGCGGTTAGTAAAAACATAAAACCAATTATTGGAATGGAGGGATACTTCTCTCTCGCAGGAAGAAAAAAGAAGAGTGAGAATTACCATATCACACTATGGGCCAAAAACGAGAAGGGTTACAAAAACCTGATGAAGTTATCCTCCCTTGCTTACATAGAAGGGTTCTACAAGAGGCCCCGTATGGATATGGAACTCCTTCTTGAATATAAAGACGGTATTATTATAGGAAGCGGATGTAGAAGCGGAGTAATACCCGCTTATATAAAAGATGGCAAGGTGGATGAGGCAAGAAAATATACAGAGTGTTTCAAAAAAGAATTCAAAGATGATTTCTATATGGAGATAATGCGGGTGGGGATAGAGCGAGAAGATGAAGTTAACGAAATATTGATTTCACTCGCAAGAGAATTTGAGGTTCCTTTAATTGCAACTAATGATGTTCATTATTTAAAGAAAGAAGATGCAAAGAAACATAATATATTGCTAGCTCTCCAGATCAAAAAAACCATAAGCGAAGAGAATAAACTTTCTCTCCCAACTGATCAGTTTTATCTGAGGTCCACTGAAGAGATGGAAGAATTGTTCAAAGATCTCCCTGAAGCGATCAGCAATACGCAAGAACTAAAGGAGAAATGCATCCCAGTCCCTTTTGACACAGATAGAGTACTATTGCCTTCAATAGAAATTCCAAAGGGTTTTGAAGGACCAGAAGCGTATCTTGAGCATCTTGCACTAAAGGGATTGAAAGAACGGACTCTTCGTATAACACCTGGAGAAAAAGAACGTTTAAATTTTGAGCTCTCAGTTATAAATGAAATGGGCCTCGCGGGATATTTCCTGATAATAAAGGATATCGTTAATTATGCACGAGAGCATAAGATTCCCGTGGGCCCAGGTAGGGGTTCAGCAACAAGTAGTCTTGTATTATACAGTCTGGGTATTACTAACATAAATCCCTTAAAATATGGTTTGATATTTGAACGTTTCTTAAATCCGGAACGTGTCTCGATGGCTGATGTAGATATAGATTTTTCAGACACCCGGCGCGATGAAGTAATCCAACACATAAGGGAAAAGTATGGAGAGAGAAATGTGGCACAGATAGTAACTTTTAGTATCTTGAAGGCTAGATCTGTTATAAGAGATGTGGGAAGAGTTTTAGAAATTCCTTACAGTGAGTGTGATGAGATAGCAAAGGAGATTGATAGAGACATATCAATTGAAGATGCCATTAATGCCTCTGTGGAACTTCAGGAAAAAATAAAAGACAGGCCTGATATTCAGGAACTAATTAAATATGCAAAGGGACTGGAAGGATTAATAAGACAAACCTCTACACATGCTGCTGGAGTAGTTATTGCCCCTGGGGATATCACTGATTATGTACCTCTATTTGTAAGTAAATCTAACGGTGAAGACGTTGTATCAACCCAGTTTCCAATGGAGATTTTAGAACGTCTTGGCTTACTCAAAGTAGATATCCTTGGGCTTAAAACACTCTCTATTATCATGGAAACCCTTGAAAATATTCCACAAAAGTTAGACATTTATAATCTTCCCAAAAACGATGAAAAAACTTTTAATCTGCTAAGAAGAGGTGAAACAACAGGAGTATTTCAGCTGGAATCTTCGGGTATGAAACATATGCTTAGAAAGATTCAGCCCACAAATTTCTCCGACTTAGTTGCCACGGTAGCTCTGTATAGGCCAGGTCCCCTGCAGAACATCAATCAGGATGAATTTGCTCTAAAGAAAAAAGGAAAGATGAATCCTGAATATATTCACCCAAAATTAAAACCTGTTCTTGAAGAAACCTATGGGATTATGCTTTATCAAGAACAGGTAATGAAAATAGCTAATATAATAGCTAACTTTTCGTTGGGGGAAGCAGATATACTGAGAAAGGCTATGGGCAAGAAAAAACTGGACGTTATGGAGTCTATGGAAGAAAAATTTGTTAGAGGGGCAATCAAAAACGGACTCACTGAGGAACAAGCAAAAGACATATTTAATAGAATGAGTTCATTTGCCAGTTATGGGTTCAATAAGGCACATTCAGTGAGTTACGCTGAAATCGCCTATCAAACTGCATACCTGAAAGCACATTATCCAGTTGAATTCTATTCAGCTTCGCTTACTAATAATATTGGTCAGGATATGGAGGATATCAGAAAGTTCATAAAGGATGCAAGGAAAAACGGAATCGAGATAAAACCCCCTGATATTAACACCTCACAATATGGATTTACTCCAGAAGAGAATTCTATCAGATACGGACTCGGGGGGATTAAAAACGTAGGGAAGAACGCCGTTATACACATAATAAATGAAAGGGAGAAGGGAGAATATAAGGATTTCTTCGACTTTATTGAAAGGGCAGGAGGAAGAACAGTTAACAAGAAAGTCATAGAGAATCTAATAAAAGCCGGATGCTTTGATAGTATCTCTGATAATCGACATTCTCTCCTCTCATCGATACAGAGAGCCATAGACCGCGCTAAGAAAAAAGGGAAAGGAAAAATGCAATCACTATTTGTAGAAGAAGATCAAGAACTCATCCCTACTCCTCCATTTGATATTGAAGAGAGATTACGGTATGAACAGGAAGCGCTTGGTTTCTTTTTTTCCGACCATCCTCTTCGGCAGTTTAAGAATTTTGCAACTGCATTCTTCACCCCTTCCTCGAAACTCAGGGACTTACCCGAAAATAAACTAGTTATAAGTGGTGGAACCATAACAAAGATAGAGAAAAAAACATCCAGGAAGAATCAGCGCTGGGCAAAACTCACAGTCGAGGACCTGGATGGTACTTTCGTGATTTTGGTATTCCCTGAACTCTTCCAAAAGATTACAAATAAATTAGATTCCACCCAGACTATATCGGTCAAAGGCCGAGTAAAAAACAACTTCAAAGACTCACTTCCAGAGATAAGCGCTGAAAAAATTATTCCCCTTACGAACCTCTCAGATATGGAAAATCACTTAGAAGCTGCTTTTTTAATCCTCGATCTCTCTCTACTGGAAGAAGAAGATCTTCATGGAATAAAGAAAGTACTCCTAGATTATCCGGGTAAACTACCTCTAAGACTCCTATGCAGAAAAAAGGGAGATGAAATAAGATTGGAATCGAGGGACATAAAGGCAGGGCTTAATGAAGAAATGATAGAAAAAATATCTCGAATAGTGGGTGAAGGGAATATAAGATTCACCATATGACTCTGTTCCAATATAAAACAAATTGGAGGTATCATGGTTTTCTTAATATTATCATTCATAGCCAGTTATAATCAACCGATCTGGGGTATTGACAACCCTCTGCCGGTTTTACTAAACCATGGAGAAGTTTATATCCAGTTCAGAAACGAACCTATTCATAAAGTGCGCGCAAAATTAGGCGTTGGTATCTGGAACAGCATAATTTTGAGTGTTAGCTACGGGGGCGATAACCTTGTGGGTTATGGGGAGGTAGATTGGGAGGACCAACCAGCCCTTGATTTAAGAATCCGTTTATTCGAAAGCTTAGGATTAGAAGGTGTTGTAGGGTTCAATAATGAGCCGATAGAAAATTATAGTGGAAAGGGAGCATTTGGTACAATTGGATATCGATTGTTTCTCGGCTCCTTCCGATTGCTTTTAAGCGGAGGAGGAAGCTATAACTTCACAGAAAAGGGAGCTGACTTGTTTGCAAATTCGGTATTGAATATAAATGGACCTCACTCAATTCACTTGGAATACATCCTTGGCACAAACGATGATTGCAAGAATCGTCTTCATATAGGATATCGTATACAATCTGGAGCTCTTGGCGTTCAGATAGACCTCAAAGATATTCTGTCAGGAGACATTGGAAGGCAAATGCAGATATTTTATAGGGAAAACTTTTAAGCACTGGGAATATGCATACAGCACTTATAGGTTTACAGTGGGGGGATGAAGGTAAAGGCAAACTCATAGACTGCCTTTCAAATTCCTTCGATGGAGTTTGCAGGTATCAGGGGGGAGCCAATGCCGGTCATACAATAATATTCAAAGGGAATAAAATCTCTTTACATCTTATCCCGGGAGGTATATTCCATCCCGATAAAGTTTGCATAATAGGTAATGGAACAGTTATTGATATTAAACAACTCGAAAGGGAAATAAAAGAATTAAGAAAAATGAGTATCGAATTTGATGATAGATTATTTATTAGTAAAAGAGCTCACATTATACAACCAGAACACTTTATTACCGAGAATAAAATAAAGAAAGAAATTGGAACTACTGGAAGAGGGATTGGACCTGCTTATGCGGATAAAAGCACACGAAAAGGTATTAGAATGGGTGATATCTTTAGCGTGAAATATCTCAAGGATCGCGGAACATCGAAAGACTTTATTGAGACGCTTCTAAGATTTCGGGAAGATTATGGCCATTTTATAACAGATACGGTGGAGTTGATTCACCGCTTCAGTGAAGAGAAAAAAAAGATACTTTTTGAAGGTGCTCAGGGTGTTATGTTAGATATAGATTTTGGGACTTACCCCTTCGTTACCTCATCCAATCCATCCCCAGGTGGAATTCTCTCAGGAACCGGAACTTCTCCTTTTTCTATATCACGGATAATAGGTGTAGCAAAAACATACACTACCAGAGTTGGCAATGGTCCATTTCCCTCCGAGATGAATCAAAAAATGCAGGAAAGAATTAGAGAAAAGGGGCGAGAGTATGGAGCGACAACCGGAAGACCAAGAAAATGTGGATGGATGGATCTCGTGGCTCTCAAATATGCAATTCAAATCACAGGGGCAACAGAACTGGCACTTAGTAAGATTGATACACTTGACGGTATGCATCAGGTCAAAATTGTCAAGGAATATCAGTTAGATGGCAAAATATCAGATAGGTTTCCATCCGAGGTATGGAAATTTAAAGACATCAAACCTATCTACACTAGTCTTCCCGGCTGGAACAACACAAGAGGAATACACAAAAAAAAGGAGTTGCCAAAAAAGGCACTAGAATATATTAATTACATTGAAGATTTTGTGGGTATTGAAGCATCAATGATATCAAACGGCCAAAAGAGAGGTGATTTAATAATTGGTTAAAGTTTTAAAAAAGATATTCCCTTCCCATAACGAACGTGTAGTAAATAAACTTTATCCTAAAGTAGATGAAATAGATAGAAAGTGTGAAGAGTTTAAAAAACTTAACATCCAGGATTTACCCAAAAAGACAGAGGAATTCAAACAGAGGATAAAAGAAGGTGAGACACTCGATGATTTAATGGTAGAGACTTTTGCAATTGTCAAGCGTACTTGCGAATTGCTGCTGGGTAAATCCTGGATGGTAACAGATTTAGAATGGGAATGGCAAATGGTTCCCTACGATGTTCAACTGCTCGGTGCAATAGTCCTTCATCAAGGTAATATCACCGAAATGAAAACAGGAGAAGGTAAAACACTCGTTGCTACAATGCCGCTATACCTTAATGCACTTACCGATAAGGGGGTTCATTTAATAACTGTAAATGATTATCTGGCCAGAAGGGACCGAGAATGGATGGGACCGATATATGAAAACCTTGGGCTAACGGTGGGTGTCATCCAAGCTGGAATGAGCCCTTTAGAAAGGAAAAAAGAATATAACTGTGATGTTACATATGGAACCAATAATGAATTCGGTTTTGATTATCTTCGAGATAATATGGCAGTTATTCCCGAACATCGGGTTCAGAGAGGACATAACTATGCTATTGTTGATGAAGTAGATTCTGTTCTGATCGACGAGGCAAGAACACCCTTAATCATTTCTGGCCCTGTCCAGCACTCGGTAACTCGACAATATGATGATTTGAAGCCAGCTGTAGAAAGCATTGTTCACAACCAAACACTCCTTGTAAACAAAGCGATCGCTGACTCCAAAAGATTATTAGAAGAAAATAAGGAGGAAGAAGCAGGAGAAAAGTTACTCTTAGCTCAGAGAGGTACCCCCAAAAACAAACAATTGATAAAACTCATGCATGATCCATTTATAGAGCAATTAATACAGAGAACAGAGTCCAGATACATAAAAGAAAAGGTAATGTATGAGATAGACGAACAACTATATTTCTCAATCGATGAGAGAGAACACTCAACAAATATATCTGAAAAGGGACAGGATTTAATTACCAAGAGAGAACGCGAGAACTTTTTCCTCTTACCAGACCTTTCCATTGCTTTGCAGGAAGTAGAGAATGATAATTCCCTCTCCTCAAGGGAAGTGATTGTGGAAAAAGAAGCCATTGAACGCGAATATGCAGAGAAATCAGAGAAAATACATGCTGCCAATCAGCTTATCAAAGCTTATGCATTATTTGAAAAAGACGTTGAATATATTGTAAAACAGGGAAGAATAGTAATTGTGGATGAATTCACTGGACGTCTCATGCCAGGAAGAAGATATTCTGACGGACTTCACCAGGCATTGGAAGCAAAGGAAGGTGTTGAAGTAGAGAGAGAAACCCAGACCTTAGCGCAGATAACTCTTCAAAACTATTTTAAGATGTATGATAAACTTGCAGGGATGACAGGAACCGCAGCTACAGAAGCAGCGGAGTTCATAGAAATCTACAATCTTGATGTAGTCCAGATACCTACGAATAAGCCTATCAGGAGGATGAATTACGACGACCTTATTTACCGAACAAAAAGAGAAAAATATAATGCAATAGTAAAGAGGATTAGAGAATTACATAAGAGAGGGCTTCCAGTACTTGTGGGTACTGTTTCGGTTGATGTTTCCGAACTCATTTCCAGAATGCTAAAGAGAGAAGGAATCCCTCATCAGGTTCTGAATGCAAAGTACCACGAGAAAGAATCAAAGATTATAAGTCATACAGGTGAAAAAGGACAGCTCACAATTGCTACGAATATGGCTGGAAGAGGAACTGATATAAAATTAGCAAGAGAGATAGTAAACTGTGAAGAATGTTGTTTAATAATGGAAGATGGACAGAAACTATGTAAGGACGTAGATATTGATAGATGTAAAGAAGATGTACCCTGCGGATTACATGTCATTGGAACTGAGCGTCATGAGGCAAGGAGAATTGACAATCAGTTGCGTGGACGTTCAGGAAGACAGGGTGACCCCGGTGCCTCTAGATTTTACGTATCCCTGGAAGACGACCTCATGCGTATCTTTGCAACAGAAAGGATAGCCCATGCAATGGACAGGATGGGAATTGAAGAGGGAAAACCAGTAAAGCATCCTCTTATTTCAAAAGCAATAGAAAATGCACAACATCGCGTAGAGAGAATGAATTTTGATATCAGAAAACGATTGCTTGAATTTGACGATGTGATGAACAAACAAAGAGAGGTGATTTACAGCATAAGAAATGACATACTTGATGGTAAGGATTTAAAAGACAGGGTAATGGAATGGATAGAAGATATTCTTTATGACATGGTGGATTCTTATCTCATCGGAAGATACTCTGAAGAGTGGGATTGGGAAGGTCTTAAGGCTGACCTAATAGAATTTTTTCTCGTAGATTTTGAGCTTAATTTAGAAGACAAAAAACAAATTAATAAAATGAAATTTTCTGAAGATTTGGAAACTTTGGTTAGAACACGATATAGCGAAAAAGAAAAGCTGATTGGTGAAGAAAAATTAAGAGAATTTGAGCGACTGATCATCCTCAGGGTAATAGATAATGAATGGCGCAATCATCTATACGAACTGGATGCACTAAAGGAAGGCATAAACTTAAGAAGTTTTGCTCAAAAGGACCCCCTTGTAGAATATAAGCGGGAATCCTTTACAATGTTTGAGGATCTCTTATTCAATCTAGCAAAATCAGCAGTTCGCTTACTATTCCGTTTTCGGCCTCAAGCAGTGGAAGTACCAGAAGAAGTTCGTGGGGTTGAAGTAAAAGAAGAATTTAAGGGTGTTCCGTCTGAAGAACAAAAGATAATAAAAGAACCCAGGGAAGAAATACCAACCATAGGAAATGCTGAACTAGATACGAAATTTCGTAGGGTCATCGAGGAGATGAGAAAAGAAGGGAAAGGAATACGAGCTATCGGACGAAATGAGAAGTGCCCCTGTGGTAGCGGAAAGAAATTCAAAAAGTGTCATGGTAAGTGGTTAAAATAATGACTAAAAAGGAAGTCTGGAAGGAAATTCGATCCTGGATTATAGCAATAGGTTTTATTCTTGTACTACGTGGGTTCGTTGTTCAAACGTTCCATGTTCCTTCAGGTTCCATGAAAAACACCATTCTAACCGGTGACTTCTTAATAATAAACAGATTGAAATATGGGGTAAAACTTCCCTTTACTGACTGCTATCCATTAAGGATTGCTAAACCTAAAAGAGGTGATATAATTGTATTTCGCTATCCAGTCCAAGAACGAAATCCTATTGCAAATACCAATTTTGTTAAAAGGTGTATGGCTATAGAAGGTGATACTGTACTTATAAGACATAAGCAGCTATTCATTAATGGTAACCCAGAAGAAGCAAATTATACATCCTACAGAGATCCGAAAGAATATCCACCTCTCGATCTGGATAACGAGACCTTCCAGAAGTTGTGGGAAAATAGGAAGTTACGTCGATATCCCTATGTAAGGGATAATTTTGGTCCAATCGTAGTTCCCAAAAATTATGTTTTCGCCATGGGTGATAATCGCGATAATTCAGATGATTCACGTTTCTGGGGACCTGTGCCTATGAACTTCATTTCAGGAACCCCTATATTTGTATATTGGTCCTGGAGACCAAATATATCTTTTCGAAGTTTCCTTAGAAAAGTCCGTTGGGAGAGGATTGGCAAGATATTCACTAACTCTAAATAGTTATGAAAAATAAACTCTTAATATTTGACTTAGACGGAACAATAGTAAATGTATTTGGATGCGGACGAAGAGCCATAAATACAACTATGGAGAGGATGTATGGGATAAGTGGCGCAGGCGAAAAACTAAATTTCTTTTCTTCTACTGATTATGGTGTTTTCTTGAATTTAATTAGTAATTTCAATCTAAAAGGAATTTTTTTTTCACGGATCGAAGAATTTCACTCTATTTACTCCGAGGAATTAGAGAATCAAATTGAACATAATGAAAGTTCACGACTTCTTCCGGGTTTTCCTGAATTACTCGAGTACTTGGAAAATGATTCGCCATTTTATGTTGCACTGGCAACGGGGAATATGAAGGTAGGGGCTTTGACAAAACTGGCACATTTTGGTCTGGAGAAATATTTCCCTGTGGGAGGTTTCGGAGATAATATTTTAAATAAGAAAGATGTAATCTTGAAGGGACTCAAAAATGCAAAGAAATTCTATGATAACAACTTCAAGAATGAATATGTCTATGTTGTGGGAGATACCGAAAAAGATATCAAAGCAGCTCAAGATTTAGGACTTCTTTCAATAGCAGTTACCACAGGATTTGATGGGCCGGAAAACCTAATTCGCTCTGGACCTGATTTGGTATTTACCGATCTTTCTAATATCGAGGAATTTTCAACTCTTGTAAATTGTCAAAAGGCCAATTAATCACACTTGACTAATGTCTTCAATCAATTATAGTAACCACAATTAGGAATAATAGCATAGAGGTACAGAAGATGCAAAGAAGTAGCAGGGATTAAAGGAATTAAAAACAAATAAACTCTTTTAACTCTGTGTCTTCGTGGCAAAAATAAGAAGGAGGGTTCAATGAAAAAGTGTATACTGATTGCAGTAATTTTACTACTCGCCTCTCTTCCTCTCAATGCACTGCTTCCTTCATTTGGAATAAAAGGGGGGATGGATATGCAGATGTTTGGCAATGGTGATACAGAGACAGAGTGGTGGCCTTCATTTGGAGCATTTGTGGAACTTAATCTACCAATGATACCAATAGCCTTCCGAGGAGAAGCAGGTTATGCATGGCATTCCCAAGACGAAATAACTTCTTCAGATATGAACGTTATAGTCTCCGGGAAATATAGTATATCTCCACCTTTATCCCCTATCGGTTTCTATATCGGAGCAGGACCTGGATTGCACATATTTAAGGTAGGAGATTTAGAATCAGAGAACTATTTTGGGGCTCATGTATATACGGGACTGAATATTAAGATGGGATTAAACCTTTTTCTCGAAGGTGGTTATGGGATGATGTTCCCTGAAGAGGGTTCATGGAGTCAACTTAATCTGAAATTGGGGATGATGCTGTAAGTCTCGAGAACTATAGAATAAGCATAGCATCACCATAAGAGTAGAATTTATATCTTTTAGAGATAGCTATATTGTAAGCCTTAAGGATGATTTCTCTTGAGGCGAATGCTGAAACTAACATAATAAGTGTTGATCCGGGTAGATGGAAATTTGTTACCATGTGATCAACAACATTAAATGTGTATGGAGGATATATAAATAGAGCTGTTCTCCCCTTTTCTACCCTAACCTTACCGTTCTCATCTGCCAATGCTTCAAGAACCCGAACTGTAGTAGTGCCAACAGCAAATATTTCTTTTCCTCTTTCAATTGCTCTATTAATTATCTCTGCGGCTCCCTTGGAAAGTTCATATCTCTCGCTTTCCATCTTGTGATCTTCGATTCTTTCTGTTCGAACAGGTCTAAAAGTGCCAGGCCCAACATGTAGAGTTATACTCGCTATATCAACTCCCTTCCTGGCAAAATCAAATAGAGTTTTCTGATCAAAATGAAGCCCTGCAGTTGGAGCTGCAATAGATCCCTCTTTCGCTGCATAAACTGTTTGATATCGAGTATTATCTTCCCCCGTTGGATCACGTTCAATATATGGAGGAAGCGGAACAGAACCAAACTTTAAAAGATTCTTATCATTCTCAAATCTTACTATCCTTTCACCAGTCTCCGCATCAATTCCTTCTACCAAACATCTAAACCTATCTTCCAGTATAAGGGCATTACCTACTTTAGCCTTTCTCCCGGGGGAGATTAACGCCTTCCATCTTTTATCTCCTATCTTCTCCACAAGTAGTAGTTCTAACTTTCCTCTGGTAGATTCTCTAAGTCCATAGAATCGTGCAGGTATAACCCTTGTATCATTTATAACCAGGCAGTCTCCCTCTTCTAAATATTCAATTATGTCTCGAAAGGTCTTGTGCTCAAATTTACCAGATCTACGATGAAGCACAAATAACTTTGATTTTCCTCTCTCTCTTGGATATTGCGCAATAAATTGTTCTGGCAGATCAAACTGAAAATCTGATTTCTTCATTTTCCTATACAGAATTCACTGAATATTCGATCAAGGATTTCCTCATCTGTAATCTCGCCTGTCAACTCTTTTAACTTATCAATTACTTCCTGAAAATCAAATGCAATCAATTCCACATCTTTTCCTTCGCTCATTAATCTTAATCCCTCATCAAGAAAGGTAATAGCCTTTTTTATTCCCTCAGTCTGTCTAAGGGTAGTGCATACGCACCCTTCAGAAAATCCATCAGGAAGTATGGACTCTATCAATCTTATAATAGCCTCATTTAATTTCGTGATTCCTGTATGTTCCTTCGCAGACACAAACACCTCTTCTCCAGCAAATGGAACTGAATCTACTCTTTTATCAAGGTCACACTTATTTAGTACAAGAATATAAGGTTTCTTAGAAATAGCCCCATAGATCTTTTCATCAGCCGCGGACAGAGGATTTGACGCATCCAATAAGAATAGTATCGCATCAGAACAGTTTATAATTTTACGCGCCCTTTCTACACCCATTCGTTCCGGCTCATTCAAAGGGGATCTAATACCTGCCATATCCATAAGTCTAACAGGATATCCAGAGATATCGACTGTCCCTTCCAGTACATCTCTTGTAGTACCTGGTTCAGCAGTAACTATTGCTTTATCCTCCTGTAGAATAGTGTTGAAAAGACTCGACTTTCCTACATTGGGTTTCCCCACAATTGCGACTGCAATTCCTTCAATCAGGATTATACCTCCGCTATATGACATCAACAGAGTCGCAAGTTTTTCCCTTATTCTTTTCATCTTATCTACGATCTCATACCTATCTATCTCCAGGTTCTCCCTGTCTTCAAAATCCAGAGTTACCTCAAGTAATGTTTTTACGTCAAGTAAAGATTCTTTCATCATGTCTATCTCTCTTTGCAGCCTTCCATCAAGGTTAGCCTCAGCCAATCTAGCTCCCCGCTCTGTTTTTGCATTAACTACATTTAATAATGCTTCAGCTTCTAACAAACTCATTTTGTCATTTAGAAAAGCTCGACGGGTAAACTCTCCTGGTTCTGCATAACGGGCACCCTCTCTTAACAATAATTGAAGAACCTTACTGGGTATAACAACGCCCCCATGTGTATGAATCTCTATCAAATCCTCTCCAGTATATGAACGAGGCTCTCTAAATACAGAGACCAGAACTTCGTCTACTCTCTCTTTTGTCGCTGGATTTAATATCCATCCATGAATAATAGATCCACCTTTAACTTCTTCTAATCTTTTCTTTTTTGGGAAAATTTTTGATACAATGGGAATTGAATCTTTACCACTTATTCTAACAATCGATATTGCACCCCTACCAATTGGCGTGCTTATTGCACAGATTGTCTCCAAATTCTCATGCATTTTGGTATATACTTCTGTACATATTTATAAGAATTAAAACTCAGAAGTTTCACTCTTCATATACTGACACTATTTGTATTGTAAGAAAGAAATCTCTTTCCAGGAAATCTTTGTCTATTTCTTTTTTTTTGCAGGAGAGATCACAACCTTTTTAATATCAGTCTCTCCAATTGTATATGTCCTCACTCCTTCGATATCCGAAACTGCAAGATGCACTGTCCTCCTCAGAGATGGTGGTAGGGGCTCAAAAATAAATTCTCTTCCCGACCTCTTTACCTCTTCAGCGAAAGCCCTTGCTCGAACTCTCAAGGTATGCTCTTTCTTTTTCCGATAGCCTGCTACATCTATGGTAAGATCTATTGAGTTATCCTTATTATGTATAATTCTGGAAAGTAGATGCTGCAAAGATTCCAGATTCCTACCTGATTTACCTATAAGTAAGCCATCCATATCCTGAGTCTTTATATTGATATATAATCTATCACGCTCGCTTTCGACCTCCACCTTTCCTGAAGTTCCAAGTTTTCCAAGAAAAGTATTTATCTCTTCTTCTACCATTTTCACGCTTTGGGGCTCACTTATCTTTCTTTTTACTCTTAGTTTGGCTCCCTCTTCCCCTTCGTAGACAACCTCCCATTCCATCTCATCTTTCGATTGAAGACCAAGTTCCTCCAATCCTTTTCTTATTGCTTTTTCCATACTCTCTGCTTCAACCTCCGTCTCATGGTTAACCATAATATACCTCCTTAAACTTGTTTTCTTATATACCCCTGAACGAATATCATTAAAATATTATATACTAGCCAGTAAAGTACGAGGCCAGAAGGAAATGAAAGAAAGACAAATGTTATAATAATAGGCATTAGAAATGATAAAATCTTTTGCTGATCAGATCCCTGCTGAGGCGAAACGAAACGCTGTTGTAAAAACATCGACACACCCATCAATATAGGTAAAACGTAATATGGATCCTTCAAAGATAAGTCCTTTATCCATAAGATAAAGGGAGCGCCTTTCAGCTCTATTGAACTGTTTAATACCGAGTATAAGGCAAAAAATATAGGGAACTGAAGCAATAAAGGTAAACAACTTGAAAGGGGATTGACACCATATTCATGGTAGAGCTCCATTACCTCCTTATTCATCCTTTGTGGATCACTCTTATATTTTTCCCGTATTTCCTGCATTTTAGGCTGCAGATTCTGCATCTTGCCCATAGAACGGAAACTGCTCATAGTGATAGGTGAGAGTACCAAAATCATCGCTATTGCAAATACGATTATAACAACGCCGTAATTGTGAATAACACCATGAAGGAACTTCATAAAATAATATAAGCCTTTACTTATGGGCCGTATAAAGCCCCATCCAAAATATATAGCATCCTCCAAACCCTTTTTAGCCGAGGCAAGGAGCGGATACCGAAGGGGTCCTAAATAAAATTTTGCGGATGGATCCGAACGCAAAGAAATAATAGGATTGTCTGGAGATTTGTTTACAGTAAATTCAGCAATATAATCATCTGGAACTAATCCAATCAAGAAATATTTCGTTTTGTACCCAGCCCAATCTATAGTTCCAGAAATCTCCATATCTTTTCCCTTAAATAATGCTCCTTTCTTAACATTTTGAACCTTCTTCCCAACCGAATAAACTAGCCCGCTATATTGAGCTCCACGAGGAACTTCTTCCCCAGTATCAAAAGAACTTATTTTATATAGATATTCCAATTGGGGCAAACACTGCATCTCCATAAGATATGAATCATCCCTGAAGAAGTAAACTTTCTTTACCTCTAATGAATCAAGAAGATAGGAAAAGGTTACTATCTTCTCTTCCCCAATGTCCTCAATTTGAGCATCAAAAGGTATTACATCTGTTGAGAACTTAGCATTACCTTTAAGCATCTCTGTTGATAATAATGTGTTAGTTTTATTAAGAGGAGAAATGTTTACTCCATAGTCTTTTAGATAGAGAGAATCTAACACTCCCCCAGTTGAATTCAAATACGCTGTTAATAAATTCGTTTCAATAACTACTAGCTCCTTCTCACTCTTCTCTTGCTCACGAGTCGTATCTCTCTTGGCAAGAATTCCCTCTAATACTTTTTCTTGTTCAAGAGTTTGTTCCATCCCTGTATCAGTTGAAATTTCCTTCCCTTCCTCCTTTTGTTTCTCTTCAACTCTCGTTCCCTGGGCTGTTTCTGGCGCTTGTTTCTGCCTCGAGGCGGTGTAAAACTGGAATATTATCATTATCAGGAATATAAGAATAAACCCAAAAATCAATCTCCTACTATCTTCCATCTTCTACTTCCACTGGGTCATATCCACCTGGACTAAAAGGATTACAACGAAGAACTCGCCAGATTGAAAGAAGCAACCCCTTAAAAAACCCCTTTTTTTCAAAAGCTTCCAAAGCATAAGATGAACAAGTCGGATAATATCTGCAGCGCCTTGGGAAAAGCGGAGAGATGTACTTTGAATAAAATCGAATTATTGATGCCATCAGTCTCGCCATAGATTCCCCTCACCGATCACTTTTTCAAAGTCCCTTTTTAATCTGTGATAACCTATTCCAATTGCAATTTTTCTTCCCCATATAATATATAATCCATTCTTTAATTCTAAAGACGCCTGTCTTGTAATTTCCCTTAGCCTGCGTCTCAATCTATTCCGATTATACCCCCCTTTTATGTGTGCTTGAAGGCGTATTGAAAACCTCTGATCCACCCCTTGTAAATAGTGAATTTTAAGAAAAGATCCTGAATAAACCTGTCCTTCTTGAAGAACTTTCTTTATCTCTCTATCATCTGTTATCCTTTTACCCTTCCCAAATCCACATTCTTTTTCCATCATATACTCGGTGCACAAAAATCCCATTTTAAATTTAATGCATACTAATAAGGAAATGCTGGATTGTCAACCGTGCATTTTAATTTGCAACAGAAAGATAGAAATTTCACCACAAAGACACAAAGAACACAGAGAACCCTCAAAACCTTTAATTTATTAACCGTAAATGAACAGAGATAGACATTGATAAAAAAACATTATATGTGTGAACTAACAACTTCCTCCAAGACGAAATTACAAGACTCCTCTTGTGTAAAGAATGATTATGTATCACAAAGTTTTATTCCTTACCTCCTCACTATCCTTTTTAGCCACGGTTCTACACGGTTAAATAAAAATCTCTATTACCCTTCCGAGAAAATTGCTAATAAATTTCTTTTTCTCTTCTTAATTACTTTCTTAAAAAGCCGAAATGATATTTATGAAGACGCTGGCTTTACCCGGCGGTTGTGTTAGAAAAATTTGGTATAACGTTTTGGTGAGTATGCGAAGTCCTTAGCAAAGTAAAGGGTTTGAGTGAGTCTAAGCGAACCACATACCTGCTGTTATTTGATGAGATTGGACGGCTTTTATTATATTCTTTTTGTTCATAAATATTTCTCTAACACCTGAACTCACCTGCCCAAAACTTCAGGCAGATAAACCGTGGACAAACCACAAAACTTTGATAGCAGTATAACCTATAAAAAAACCACCACGGGTTTTGGGTCAGGTGCAGCGACTGGTTAGGTAGCAGACAGATACATATTGTTTGTTATATGAAGCCGGCCAGCCTTGTGTCATCGCTCAGTTATTGAGGGTGGGACGCCATCTTTCTTAAATTCTACGGTACGCCAGGGTTAGCGTATGCAAATCACACGGACTCTCTTTCAACCTCTTCAAGGTAGTCCGTCCACAATCCTAAAACACCAATCCCAAGCTGCCTCTGTAGAAATTCCTTGTTTTGGTAGTACTTCCGAGCATTATCTAGATTATCCCATTCCACGAGTACGATGATCTCGTTGGGATCATTAGCAGTGCGGAAGACTTGCCACGATTTTGCGCCGGCAGCCTTACGCGCGGCTTTACCCTCAGGAGCACCAAATGCAGATTTCCACTTTGCATAGTCCTTAACTTTAGCTTGACCTATTGTGTATGGCATATATATCACCTCCTTTCTTTTTATTTTTTACTTTGGCGGTTCGTTCCATGCACGAGCGCCTTGAGCCCTCGATCTGTCCTGCCTCACCCTGACCTCTCTTTAAACAATATGTTGAAGTTATAAAAATTTTTACTTTTCAATTCAAATTTATCAAGGATCCCGAAGCCGATTGCAGATAACATTCTGCGTGTTTGCGAAGCCCCGCACCTTTGAATTATGGAAATCACCATTACTACCTTCATAATCTATATAATACATAATGACTCAGTTAGGTCAAGAAACAAATCATAAAGGTGCGGAGTTTTGGGTGAACGAAATGAACCGCAAACATGCTGTTATCTACCATTGGTTCATTTTTATTTGTTTTGACATTACTTTTGCCCGCGAAAACAAGCGCAGAATCCATGATAAATTGCACAGATGCCGCCCAGAAGCGAAATAAATCCCCAAAAGAGTGGTCGCCCGAAAATGTATGCTGGAGTCGGTTTACAGTATGGCAATAGATACATTCCCCAAGTAATCAAATAACAGCCAAGTACGACACAGGTATGACCAAAGAGGATAGTAGCGGTGCGACCACCACTCCAACCCAAATAACAGAGTGCACCTCCAACAATCACTGGAATTGGGCATCCGATTTTTATAGTTAAAAACACACCAATGATAACTAAAGCTATTCCCAAAATAAAGGTAGTTAGACTGCGGGGTTTCATATCTTTTCCTCCTCTCTTTTAGTATTTCCAGATAATGATATCCAGAAATCCCTGCAATTAATATAAATTCGCTAAGCATAACCCTATTTCCCTTTTCATCCAATTTCGCCTAACGTTCTCGGGATAAACGAAGTTGGAGGCTTTGAAAGATCTTAAAATTTTAACTGAACATCTTCTCCCCAATGTTTATAAATTACTAAAGCAATCATATCCAATTTCGTTTATCCTGTGTTAGCCGTAGTAATTCAAAGGCCAAGCTTTGTGATTATAGAAAACAAATTATTCAAACCGTCCACTCCTGAGTGTACAAATACACAGGGGATCAAATTTCTTGTTCTTTCCCAAAGCACTCCAAATATAATTCCAATAAATGTCTGCAAGAAGAATGCTCTACAAAAAGCTTCGCTAGTTGTTGTTCCGGGATACCATTGCATAATATTATGAATATGACCTAAACCAAAAATAAGCGAAGTAATTAAAACACCGCTAACACTCGATTTCAGTAAATATGAAACCCTTGTCTGGATAAATGCTCTAAATAAAAATTCTTCAGAAAAACCTGCCATTAGAAAAAAATAAATAAAAGATGAAAATAGTCCGATTCCAACCTGCGGAGTACTATACTTTCCGCTAAGAATTTCACTGCCTGTATTACCAACAAAAAAAGCACTTGGGATAGCCAATGCTAGAAAAACAATGAAACCGACCCAAAGATTTTTCTTCCAGTCTCTGGTTGTAAGCCCCATAGATATTAATGAGTTCTTCCTGATTTTTAAAAAAAGAAATGGTAAAACTATAAATATTATTATTTTCTCTAAGATAAACCCAATATTCCATTTGTCTCCAAAATCAATTTTAGGCAGGGGTAGATAATCCCAGATAACAAGAATTAGAAGCCCGACTATAAGTTCCAAGCCAGGTCGTTTAATCTCAATATCCTGAACTTTTATCTTTTTTGTAAGATCAATTACTAACCAGCAGAGGAATAATATACCAATGCTTAACCCTATATAAGGTAATGCATTTTCTGGCTCATTTAAAAAAACTAACACAACCGCAAAAATATAAATTGCAATAAAAACTAATACTGTCGGTGTTTTCAAGTCTTCTTTTTTTATAAATTCTTCTTGATTTATCATTTTTAAGCTCTCCATTTAAATTATTACGGCTAACGTATCGCGAGTACCCGAAGTTGCGCGGCCAACGGCCGAGCAATTTGGGCAGAGCTGGGTACTCGCTGTTAGATGCAGTAATTTTTAAGCCTTATGCAAAATCCATACATTAGGTTCAATATACTTCCCTATATTTTTTTTAATATCGATTGAAATTGGTGTTAATGCCCCAGTTACAATATAATTTCCATCCCCAGGGTAATTTTGATTTGTCCAATTTTCCCATTCATGAACTTTACCTTCAATCTGCATGGATTTTTTACACACTTTTATTATTTCTCCTCTATTTCTAACATGTACCCTTATCCAAGGATCAAAAGGTAAATTATTGGGGTTTTTCCAGGTAATATAATCCTCGATTGGTATTAATGGATAGTCTGATTTCGATGTAGGGCGAACAGGAATAACTATTTTATTAATATTTTGTTCTTTTGCAATATTCTTTATACTTTTTAATAATACTGTGCTCAAGCCTTGCCCTTGAAAATCTTTGTTTATTGCTATCTGTAATCCTACTAATAAATTGGGTGCATAATTTTTATTATAATCAGTCACAGCTTTTTCTAAAGCCCAGTCTAATCCTTCATCTGGTAGTAGGTTAAAACCTTTATCCCAATTTAAAGGTATTGAATTGACAACTGCGATAGTAATGCTATCAAATACGTATGCGATTTGAAATTTTAAAAAATAACTAAAAAGGTATTTCCAATATTTATTCACAATCTTATCATGGTGCATAAATTCAGGCCATATTCTCGAAGTTAATTCAGACTGAATTTCATTTTGATTATCACTGTTTTTAATAATTTCATATTTCATAATTTCCACCTAAAAAATATTGCATCTAACGTTTCCGGTGTAAAAAAAGTTCGGCGAAGCCGAATTTGGACGAAGCGAAGCGTAGTCTTTTACACCGTGTTATGTGTCGTTGCGAGATATAGACTATATTCAATAAT
>CAYZBF010000015.1:0-14875 GCA_964476585.1 uncultured bacterium
TCCCCATTAGGTTCACAGGATTTATGGTATGTTCGACTCTTGACTATTCATCCACTTAACTGGAGTTCGTGATTGTAATCACAATATTCCTTCTATCTCGTGGGCCATCAAATTCACACAGAAAAATGTTCTGCCATGTAGAAAGACCTAACTTCCCATCCATAATTGGGATAGTTTCACTGGGTCCAACGATTCCAGATTTAAGGTGAGCGTCTGCATTACCATCCTGGATGTCATGTCTCCAGACTCCCTTGGGAATTAGTTTCCTAAGGAGGTCAACAACATCCTCCTGTACACTCTCGTCCCAGTTTTCCTGTATCATAATACCAGCTGTAGCCCCCTGAACATATACATTAGCATAACCAGTTTTAACCCCTGATGACTCGAGAACATCATTAACCTGTTCTGTTATATCATAGAGACCTTCCCGTTTATCTGTAGATACTGTAATCACCTTTTGCATGTTTTGAAAACCTCTAAAATAAAATATCGCAGTGTTTTAATTCTGTCAAGACTTTTCGCATGTACATCAAAAGTGTGGAGCCCGTAAAACTCGAGGAAAAGATTGGTAGTAAAGCTTATCCAAAATGTAAAAAATATAGAATCATAGCAAGTTTTTTTGAAGTATTAGTAATTGCTATATAAATCAACTATTACTTCAGACCACTTTCGAGCTCTCCAACATAAGAGCCAAAAAACATCCCATCCACAGTCCCTAGCCATATTCATAAAGTTAAGAAGTTAAACCGCGTCCCTCAATCCTCTATCTCTTTTTCTTTTTATGTCTATTCGCAATGCTTTTCTTTTTTCGTTTATGTTTTCGTATTTTCTTCAATTTCCTTTTTTTACCACTAGGCATACTTCCACCTCTTTTTTATTAATTTAATATGTTTTAATGAACCAAATGAAACTATAAAATTTTTGGGGAAATTGTCAAGTTATATTTTTATTAAAGACAGTGTATGAATTCTTAATTATTTCATCATGCGGTATGCGCGGGAGGTGCAATAATTCCAATCTTGCCTATAGGCTCCTTTGCTTCTTCTATCTTACCGAATTTTTCCTCATAATTGTTAACAGAATTTTGTAAAGCTCTAATTATACGTTTCATATGCCCTGGGCTTATAATCACACGTGAAGTAACAGCACCAGCTGGTGGAGCTACCAACATAAAATCCATAATGAATTCTTCTTTTGTATATGCCAGAGCCATGTTATTTGCATATACCCCACCTTGTAATTTTTCGGGGAATTTTATCTTAATTTCTTTAGGTTTCTCAGGCATTGATTACCTCCTCATTAAAATTTATTAAGCCAGGTCTTTGCCTTTGTGACATTTTATTTAGTCAGAGATTTCTCTACGAGGTCGTGCCCTGAATGTTTTGAACTCATACCTTGTGACTCGCGCACATTTTCATCCTACTTCTACGCTGTCTCCTCCCTCCCTTTTTGCAATACTCATAGCCTTATCAGTGCGCTCCAGCAAAACAATTAGATTCGGTGTATCCCTTCTTATACTAGCTATTCCAATACTAACGGTAATATCGAGAGGGCCTCTTCCAGTGGGAATAGGTGTCTTTGCAACATACTTACGCATCCGCTCAGCCATTTTTTTCGCAGCTTCCAATCTAGCTTCTGGCAATAAGAGAACGAATTCCTCTCCTCCATAGTGTCCCAGAATGTCAACAAATCTAACGTTTGATCTGCAGTATTCGGCCACTGTGGTCTGGGCCTTATCAACAATTACATGACCATAGACCTCATTTATTTGTGTGCGTCTATCAAGACTCAGCATCATAAGCGATAAAGGTCGTTTATAGCGATGAGCGCGTGTAAATTCGTGCTCAGCCAGAACAAGGAAGTAACGAATGTTATGTAAACCAGTTAACTCATCAAAAACAACTGATTCTTCATATTCAGCAATCCTTCCACGCAATTCTTTTAATTCATTTATGAGTTGCTTTTTTGTCTTATCCTCATCTTTCATTATCTGCACCTCCTAAACTTGCCTGAAGGTTTACTACTAAAAACGGTGCTTGAATTTTTTGATTTTAACTTTAAACCTATCTTCAGTTGGATATTCTCATTCGCCATGCAAAGCTTCAACTATCCTGAAATCTCTTTCCACATCCACCTTCAAAAATTTTGAATCTTCCTAAAATTCTTTATTATTTTATCACTTAAAATCATAAAGAAAAATGCGTGCAAGTCAAGGGGTTTTGGGTTACAGATAAATCTAAGGAGAAGAAAAAAGGAGGACGAGGGTCAGGATTTGGGATTTAGAGATTAGGTGTTGGAAAGTTGAAATTGCTTTATGTAAGTTTCTTTTTGAAGGCAGATATGTTTAGAAGGAAGAAGGCACATCCAAATCCAAAGAGTGCAAGGATTTCCTTCCAGAGGATCGAGAAACCAGCTCCTTTCAAAAATACACTTCTAAGAATCGTCATATAGTATCTCGCAGGAATGATTACTGTCAGTTTCTGCAATAGTAGTGGCATACTCTCAATGGGAAACATAAACCCGGAAAGGAGGATATTAGGTAGCATCATCATAAATGCTGTAATTACAGCCTGCTGCTGGGTTTTTGAGATTGTGGAGCTAAAAAGACCCATTGAAATAGAGGCCAATATAAATGGAAAAGTGGCTAAAAGAAGGAATCCAAAGTTGCCCTTAAAAGGTATATGGAATATTATAATGCCTGCACCAACTACCAGAAAGAGCTCCACATAACCTATCAGTAAGAATGGCAGTAGTTTACCCATTATTACCTCTGATGAGGAGACTGGTGTAACAAGAAGGTGCTCCAGAGTACCTATCTCTCTTTCCTTCACAAGAATCCCAGATGAAAGCACCATAGTAATTACAAGTATTACCAGACCAGTAACCCCAGGGACCATAAAATTCACGGTCTTCATTTCAGGATTAAAAAGAATTCTTGGCACGGGTAGAACATCTGGCCTGTGCTGACTATATTTGGCAAGCGCCTTTTCAAAATATCCCTCTATCAAAGCAGCAGTGTTGTTATCTGAACCATCAATAAACACAGTGGGTTCACCTTTCTCTCTAATCACAATGCCCGCCTTTGCCTCACCCTTTTCTATAGTTTTCTCCATCTCCTTCAAGTGATTGACATTTCTCTCGATTAGAAAATAGTTGCTGGAGGTGAGTGAGAACAATATTTCTCTGGAATAGCTGTCACTCCGCTCATCCATTATCACGATAGGAATGTCTTTAATATCCAAACTTACTGCATATCCAAAAAGAAACAACTGTATAACGGGAGCAACCAGAATTATGGGAAAGAGTCTCCTATCCCTTCTAATCTGTATAAATTCCTTTCTTATCATTCCGAGGAGATGGGCTATAATCATCTTATCCTCTTTTTCACTCCTCTTATCGAAATTAAGAGATATGTAACTCCAAGAGCTAAGAGACTTAAGGACTCACGGGGAAAAATGCCCACACCTTTCAGAAAAATGCCTCTTACGATCTGTAAGAAATGTGTTGCAGGAATAATATTTGAGACCCACTGCAGCCATCCGGGCATATTACAAACAGGGAATATAAACCCCGAAAGAATAATTGACGGTAGCATTGTAGCGATAAATGAAGTTGTTACAGCCGTAAGTTCTGTTGTGGCATATGCAGAAATCATTAATCCCAGGGCAAGTGTCGGGAAAAGGAAAAGCAGGGAATGGAAAAAGAGCGAAAGTAAACTACCCCTAAAGGGTATTTGAAATATCAACAGAGAAGCCCCTGTAATGATAAATACATCCAACAGGGCAATAATCCCATAAGGTATGAGTTTTCCAAGAATTATAACCTTTCCACTTACAGGGGTCGTGCTCAAAAGCTCAAAGTTTCCTCTTTCCTTCTCACCCACGATGGAACGTGCACTTAGTATAACTCCAAGCATTGTCATCAGGATAACAATGAGCCCAGGAACGAAAAAATTTCTGCTCTTGAGTTCGGAATTATACAGAAATCTTACATTTAGAGAAGAATGTGTAAAATACCTCTGGTTTATCTGTAAAATTCTCTTCCCCAGATTTGCATCACTGCCATCTATGAGAAGTTGGATTTTTGAAAAGCGTTCACTAGAAAGATTTTTAGAGAAATCCTCTGGGATAACAAATCCGCATTTTATATTCCCTCTCATAAGACCATCATACATCTTTCTTACCGATGGATAAGGCGTAATTTTGAAGTACCTTGATGCAGACAGAGAAAGCAACATATTACTAACCTCCGCGGACTTATCAAAATCCACGACCCCAGTGGGTATTTGTTTCAACTCAAAGGAGATTGCATATCCATAAAGGATTATCATTAAGAGGGGAAAAATAAAAACAAGGGTTACAGTACGACTGTCTCTACGAATATGTATAAATTCTTTCCAGAGAATGGTGAGGAAATTATGCATTCTTTACAAGATTGACAAATGTTTCTTCGAGGGTGCGATTACCTCCTTCTGTCAGTTCATCGGGTGAACCGTAGGCAATAAGTTTTCCCAGATGCATAAACCCAAGGGTATCACACTTATAAGCTTCATCCAGAAGATGAGTTGTAATAACAAGGCTCTTACCACTGTGCGCTAATCCCCTTAAGGTGTCCCAGAACTCCTTCCGCGTAATCGGGTCAACACCTACTGTTGATTCATCAAGGACGAGCAATTCAGGATTATGGACAAGGGCACATACAAGTGCAAGTCTCTGCTTTAAACCCCCAGAAAGATAAAGAACAATGCTGTTCTCCCTGCCTTTAAGTCCGGCAAGCTCTATCATTTTACTTATTCTACCCTGAGCATCTTTCCCAGAAATATTGTAGAGGTGACTGTAAAAATACAGGTTTTCATAAACAGTGAGGTCCTGATAAAGGCTAAACCTCTGAGAAACATATCCGATATGGGATTTTATCGCTTCCGGCTCTTTCATTATGTCATAACTGCATACCTTTGCCGTTCCAGAAGTAGGTTCGAGAATTCCGCAGAGCATCCTGATCACAGTCGTTTTCCCGGCTCCATTAGGCCCCAGGAATCCAAAAATCTCACCTTCTTTAACAGAAAGATTCAGATTGTCAACAGCTATGATTTTACCAAAATGTTTTGAAAGATTGAAAGTTTCGATTATGTGGTTATTTGAGGATAGCATCCCCGTATATCCCTGGTTTTATCAGACCCTCAGAATTATCCATAAGTATCTTTACACGATAAACCAACAATGTTCTATCCTCTCTTGTCTGTATATTCTTTGGTGTAAACTCCGCTTTTTTTGATATGAATATTACCTTTCCACTGAAAGTTCTATCGGGGAACGCATCCACTTTCACACGAGTGGCCTGATTGATAGAAACGAGCGGGAGTATGTCCTCCGGCACATATATGTTTAGATATACTAAAGTAGGGTCAAGAATCTCTGCAAGTGGTGCGCCCGGTATTGCTGTCTCACCCTCTTTTGCATATTTTGCACTAATATATCCACTGACTGGGGTAGTAATATGAAAGTGATTGAGACTTTCCTTCTTCGCCTCGAGTGTCGCTTCTGCTGATTTCAGTTCGAGCCGAATGGATTGACATTTTCTCTCTGCTCTTTCATATTCTGCCTCTGGAATTGCTGATCCCTTAAAAAGAGACTCGGCCTTTTTTAAATCCTCTCCTGCATCCTTTAGCTTTACTCTCATGTTCTTCACTTTATAATCCATTGCCACAACCATCATTCTTAACTCTCTGTCATCAATAAGAATGAGAGTATCATTTTTCGCCACTCTATCACCTTCATTGCAGGGAAAAGAGATAATCTTTCCGGCAACCTCTGATTTCAACATATATTCCTCCCCCGTAAACACTCCGGAATAAATCTCCTTTTTATTACTACTGCAGGAGATAAAGAGAATAAGGATTGCTAAGCATACTTTCTTCATATTACCTCTTTTTTTATAAATATAGTTACAACGATCATCCGCTATAATTGAGTTGATGGAGTCATCACTCTCAATCAGTATCGTAGGAGAAATGAAGTTTATGTCAAGAGGGAGTCGTAAGGCAAGGATCTATCCTTAAAAAAAAGGGCAGAGCCAAAGCTCTGCCCTACGTTTTAAACAAGTATTTCTTTCTCTGTGTTCTCTGTGGCTAAAACTGACCAGAAAGCGCTAAAGTAACTCCGCTAGCTCTTATGCTATACTCTACGTCATTTACCTTGCGGTCTCCCAATTGATATTCATAGACGAAGTCAAAATGTAAATTATTCCATTTATAACCTGCCCCAAGTGTTACACCCTTTTTGTTCATATCATCAATATTCGTTAGACTGACTTGCTCATCAGGAGCGGGAGATTCATCATAATAAGCCCCAGCTCTTAAAGCTATCATTGGATTAACTTCAAACTCCCCTCCAATTCGATAACGATAACTTGCTTTCCAATCCCAGTCGATATCCTGGTCAATAAGACCTGCTCCCTCTGTCTCGTAATCAATCACAGTCTTCCACGTAGACCAGTTAGTCCCTTGCCAATCAACTGTAATAAGGAGATTGGGTATTAGTCTATACGCCAGACCTATACCATAAGTGGCTGGATGATAGAATTCCATTGTGTAACCACTTGTCTCTGACTGTACTGGCATGAAAGGTGGATTAAAATTATACACTCCAGTACCATCTATATCAATTCCACTTCCTGTTCGATATACTCCTCCAATACTAAAATCAGGTAAAAGTTTATAAAGCAGTCCAAATACAAATTCAAAATCTTTACCATTTCCTTCCATTTTATGAAGGAAATCGTATGAAGGCATCATTATTGGATTGGTGGAAATATACGATTTTGTAGCTTCATATTTATTCTTCAAATACAATAGATTCAATCCTGCACCCAATGAGAGATTAGGAACTATCTCCTTTGCAACAGAAAGATTACCTATCATAAGATACATATTCGTGTAATAAGAGGCATTTATTCCAGCGTTTGTTGCATCATAGATCGTGTCCCTCCAATCAACCCAGTTGCCTACAGGAATATAAAAGCCACCGCCAAACTTGATGCCTTTAAAATCAAAAAACCCTCCCACAAAGGGTTGATAAAAACTGCCGGAGAAATCGGTTTCCTCAAAACTTGTGGGTTCAACCGGGTAGATACGCACAAAGATATCTCCTTGATCTATGCTCATATCAGCAATGTCAAGATTTGCAATAGAATTGCCATCTTTAGCTTCATAGTTGGAATGCAATAACTCTATTCCAAATCCACTTCCAGTTGTCTGGGTTAAACCAGCCGGGTTCCAATAAGGTGCAGTCCAATCATCAGCCACGCCAATAAATGCTCCACCCATTCCAGCTGCCCTTGGGCCAAGACCACCCCATTCATAGGCACCAGCAAAAACATTGCCAAGTGGTCCAAAAATCCCCAAACAAACCACTCCCAAAACTAACAAACTCTTCTTCATTTTTCCTACCCCCCCTTTTTATTGACTCTGCATTTTTCAATGCATTCTTAAACCAATACATAGTACGACGACTCTTATAAAGTTGACATCTAAGGCTTCTTCTAACGAAATCCTTATAAGAAAAAATTTGGCCATGTCAAGGGGGAGTTTGAGCGCTGGGTGGAAAAGTTCTGGGTAATGACACTTCTTTTCATTAACTCATACACTCATTCACCTATTTCCTCATCTTTTTGTCCTCTGTAACTAACAAAAAAATTCTTGCATTCTTTTAAGGATTTAGTATAATTTTTCTATGCTTTATAAAGTTCTTTTGGGAATTGCAATCGCAGGGACCTTATTCCTTTTCATAAGATGGTTTGAGAGGAAAAACTTATATTTTCCCACCAGAAGGATAGAGATTACACCAGAAGATGTAGGACTTCATTATGAGGATGTCTTTTTTGAGACAGAAGATGGATTAAAACTCCACGGATGGTTTATCCCATCAAATTCAAAGAGGGTATTAATCTTCTGCCATGGAAATGGGGGAAATATAAGCCACAGGATTGAATTAATTTCTATATTACACAATATCGGGCTCAATGTATTCATTTTTGATTACAGGGGATATGGAAAGAATCCTGGAATCACAACAGAAAAAGGTACAATCCTGGATGCCCTTGGAGCTTATGAGTATATTCGCAAATTAGGAACTGAACCTGAATGTATAATATTATACGGAAGGTCTTTGGGAGCAAACATTGTTATTGAGCTTGCTTCGATGGTAGATGCAGGAATTCTTATTTCTGAGGGTGGATTCACATCTGTAATGGATGTAGCTAAAGATATTTATAGAATCCGACCCCCAGGATTCTTAATTCATAATAAATATAATGCGCTTGATAAAATAAGTAACGTTACTATACCTACATTAATAATTCATGGTCGGAATGATGAGTTTATACCTATAAAACATGGAGAGCGATTGTATAAGGCAGCAAAAGAGCCAAAAGAATTTTTTGAAATAAAAGGCGGCCACAACGATGGATTTATAGTAACGGGAGAAGAATACAAAGTCAAAATAGAAAATTTTATTAGAAAGTACAGTAAACGTCTGTGATTTAATTTTGCTACTTGATGCTTAATTCACATAGCTTCTTAGTCTTCGTAACGATAAGGAAGATATTCGGGTTCCCACATCGAACGTTTCACTAACTCCTGGAGTTTATCATCTGATAAGTTAACTCCCAAACCAGAATCCCTGGCTTCTTTGGCTACTGTAAAAGCAACGTTCTCTGAAACTATTCTTATATCTTTTATCCCAGGAAGAAGAGAACTCTTTGAGGCTTCCTTAGGCGGCACTAAAGATGCAAGGGCTTTGGAAGCAGCTATAAACATTTTGTCGGTTACCTTTGGGGTCATTGAAACAATTGCACCAAGACCTACTCCCGGGAATATATACATATTATTACATTGACTTATTTTATACAGAGTGCCTTTTATTTTCACCGGGGGAAATGGACTTCCTGTAGCCATTAAACATTTCCCTTTGGTTGCTTTGAAAGCTTCTTCTGGTGTGCATTCACAATTTTTATTGGGATTTGAAAGGGCAAAGATTATAGGTCTTTCTGTATTTTTTGCCATCTGTGAAAGAACATCTTCAGTAAAGGCACCTGGAACACCAGAAGTACCAATGAGAACTGTAGCCTTTGTGTTTAATACTGTATCAAAAAGTCCAATTTTATTCTTATTCTTAAGTTTCCATTCAGAGATATCACCTTTCTTACGAGCAAAGGGCTTTTGATATTCGTGCGGTTTCATATCTTCAAATATTAACCCCCTACTACCCATGGGATATATTCTCTCTTTCGCCTCCTCAAGGGATAATCCTTCTTCCATCAGAGCATTTGTGAGAATATTCGCAATACCATAACCTGCTTGTCCTGATCCGAAGAATACATATCGCTGGTCTTTTAATTTTTCATTCTTTCCATAGACTGCATTATAGAGAGCTGCAAAGGTTACAGCACCCGTTCCTTGAATATCGTCGTTGAATGAGAGAATGCGTTCATGGTATTTATTTAGAATACGACGTGCATTCTGTTTACCAAAATCTTCCCACTGTAAAAGAGCACGAGGGAAGTGCCTTTTCACTCCATTGACTATCTCCTCAATTACATAATCATATTCATCACCTGTAAGTCTTTCATGTTTTAATCCAAGGTATAGTGGGTCATCAAGCAATTCCTTGTTATTTGTTCCAACATCAACAATAATAGGAAGAGTTAGAGCGGGGTGTATTCCAGCACCAACAACATATAAACTGAGTTTGCCAACGGGAATAACCATACCGCCAACACCCTGGTCACCTAAACCCAGTATCCTTTCACCATCAGTTATGACAATCAGGTTAACATTCGAAAATGGCACATTAGAAAGAATGTGATCAATCATATTTATTCTATTTGCTGAAATATAAAGCCCTCGTGGTCTCCGAAATATGTGGCTAAATGTTATGGCTGCCTCACCGACGGTTGGTGTATACACAACAGGTAACATCTCCTCTGCATTATCTAATACGAGACGATAAAATAGGGTTTCATTACGATCCAATAGACCAAGAAGGTAAATATACTTTTCTACAGGATTTGGTTTTTTTGTATAATTTTCGTATGTCCTTTGGACTTGTTGTTCTATAGTTGAACTATGGTGAGGAACAAGACCATAAAGGTCTAGCTCTTCCCTTTCATGTTCAGGAAAGGCTGAACCTTTATTATAAATGGGGTCCTCAACCAGTGGACGACCCTTAAAAGGTACTTTCACAAATTTTTCCCCTGTCATTGGGTTCATCTGAATTTCGAATTTACGCATTCTTTCCTCCTTTATGTTGTAGGTTAAATATAAGGGGATTATGCACACTTTTATAGAGATTTAATTTAAATACATCTTTGGTTAACAGTTTCTATACGTTCAATATCACAAACCTCGTCATTAATTATACAGTATATTATAAAATATATTATTCAAGTCAATAGCGGAATTTTATGGTTTCTTTCCCACAACTATCATCTCATTTGTTAAGTTTTTGATTCATTTATCAATGAAATCAGATTAGCTATTCTAGAATGCTTTTAGCATCCTTTGGAGACAGAAGTGATGCCATTCGAAGTGCCTTTTCTTCTGCTTCCTTTCTCTCCTTCTCTGCTTTTTCCTTTCCAGCAGAACCAATTTGAGCACCAAAGAAAACCCCGACTACAGTACCCACCAAACCCGTAAACGAACCTACCACCGCAACCACATCAGCAGCTTTAGGCCATTTAAAGACAGCTGCAATAAAGACTACTGCGACCAGGACAAAACCTATAATAATGACCCAAAACCCATACTTTATGCGCATCTGGTCCGTCTGAGTCGCTTCAGCGTTTTTAGTCATGGTAAATCACCTCCTTGTTTGCTTGAATTTTAAAAGAATCCTAAATATCCTGCGCTTTATGGCTTCCAGTTTTCCTGCTCGGCATAATTTCCAG
Source organism: uncultured bacterium (assembly GCA_964476585.1). Classification (GTDB taxonomy): domain Bacteria; phylum Hydrothermota; class UBA3072; order UBA3072; family UBA3072; genus CAYZBF01. Next base: position 10,945 of record CAYZBF010000015.1, read on the forward strand.
GCCTCTCCACCAGTAACGAATTTACCAAAAGGCATATCAAGAGAGTCAAAATCAATATGCAATGCATATTTTTGAACACTATCTAACTGTGGGTCTATCATTACCCAGCGGTTTTCATTTTTGTCCCAGTACTCACAAACCCAATGGTTTTCGTATTTCCCGGGTATAAAATAAGTTCCAAATCCACATCTTGAACAGGCTGGGATACCTTTATAACGCAGTACAGAACATATAAATACGGAATAATCTCTGCAATTTTTAACCAGACGCTTATCGAGGGCTCGTTTGAAAACAATAGGACGATCATCCATTTCTTTTATTTTTGCTAGTATATCCTCCACCTTTCGTATTTGAACCTCCTGTTTTCTCTCCTCTGGAAGTTCAATGCCATATCGATGTACATGAAAAATATGTATTAATATACCCTGTACGACTTTAACGAGTTCAGAAACTTCTGATGGAAGATCTTTGTATAAATATTCATACTCCCCAGGGTCAGTCATTATACCCTGGGTGGTATAATATTCCCGCATTTTGTGAATTTTATAATCAGATTCATTTATATTCACATTATCTCCCTCACTTTTAAAATGACAGCTATACAAAAATAGTATTAAAATGATTAAAGAGGTCACGAGTTGCCTTTTCATATTTACCTCCTAAAATATGTACATCTTTTCACTTCACTCCATTCTCTTGACCGAAACAGGTAGAAATATGTACCTGAGGAAACAATCCTCCCCATATTATCTCTGCCATTCCAACAAACCGAATAGATTCTAGGATCTTGATATTCATCAACCAATGTTTTTACCAAGAATCCTGCACAATTATAAATTTTCAAAGATACTTTTGTGGATTTTGGTAAATGATAACTAATATATGTACTCTCAAAAAACGGATTTGGAGAATTTTGAAAAAGTCTAAAAGTATTAGGTATAAATGAAGAATCAGAATCTGTTAATCCCGATTTTACAACTCCCATGGAATCGACTTTTGCTGTATCCCAGTCAGATATAATATAGATTGTCTCACCAATATTAGCTCCAATCCAGCTTGAATCCTCATTACTCTCTGCTTTGATTGTTGCCTCACCTCTATAGATACCTGAATTAATTTCTATTTCCGATAAGATTAATTTCACTCCTTTTGGGTCGGTAACACTGCTATTTACAGTAACCCTGGTCCAGTCTGTTGTAGTAGGACTATTATCCTCTGCTTCTAGCTGGATAAACAATGTGTCTTCGATGTTAAGATCATCTATAAGGTCCGAACTATATGAATTATCCTCTTTAAAAACAAGTAAAAATACAGAGCCCAGCAAATCACCCCATTCCAGTGCTCCAATATCATCGCCCAGTAAATATCCTGCATCAATACAGGGAGAGTTAGGCATAAGATGAAAATCGTCAATAGTCGTATCGTAAAATACCGGATTTAAAGAGATATCTCCAGTGCCTTTGGAAGTACCCATATAGTCAATTCCATTGTTCCAGACATCATTATTGAAAAGGTTTGCAGCATAAGGGGCATCAGGTTCAAAATTGACACCCGTATTTTTATTTTTAACTACTATATTATTCTTCACTTCATTTCCAGTCGTTTCTACCCAATAATTTGGAAACCAGATGTTAGATGTATCTGCTTGGAAGTAAAACCCACATTCTCCTGTTCCATAGATTGTATTATTGACAATAGAGTTATCATATGAACAATTAACCGATATCCCAGAATTCTGGGGTAAATTTATTTCTCCGGCAATAACATTATTTTGGATTTCAATGTCATATACACCCCACTCAAAGAAAAGGCCATTTGAATGTGTATAAGATTTTCCAACATAAATAAAATTATCTTTTATTTTACCATCGTGGACGTTAATCACCCAAACTCCCTGCTCTTTATTTTTTGAAAGATAGTTATTGGAAATCTCAATATCATGGCAGGGCTTATCCAGCTCGAAATCAGCATCTCCACTAACACCTTCAATTCCAATTCCATCACTCGAGGAATTAATCACCCAGTTATTGTGAATCCAGACCCAATTTGAATAGGTAATCCTGATACCTACAATACGGTGTGGATCAAAAAATGAAGAATCGCCATTATTGATAAGATAATTGTTTTCAATCCATACACTATCAGCAAAAATTGTCCTTATTCCAACATCCTTCTTGCATCCCTTGATATAGTTCGATGATATTTGACAATTCTTCGCTGGTTTGGATAATGAATCACCGCGAAATAAAATTCCTTTTTCATTATTTTCTATAATATTATTTTCAATAACTATATCATTTGAATTCACAACATATATTGCTCTCCTTGCCCAATCATAACCAGTTGTGCAACCATGAACATAACAGTTTCTAATTGTAACATTCTCACAATCTTCTAAAACTATACCATCACCATGATACATACCTGTAGTATTACTAATCTCCAATCCCTCAATCACAGAATCTTTTACCCCAACAAGGAATATCGGGTCATTCGAGATATAAGAAGAAGCAGACACTGTTACTGTATCAAAGGCGCTATCACAAACTGCACAATTATCAGTAATGATAAGCTTCACCTCATAGCTTCCAGGTATATGATAAAGATACTTTGTATTTTCCATCCAAGAATTTACTTTAATTGTATCTCCGGTATCAAAATCCCAGATTACACCTGTAATAAAACCATCAGGATCATAACTCATGTTACTGGAAAAAGTAACAAGTAAAGCTATATTACCTGTTGATGGTTCTATAGTAATATTCGCTATCGGTGGGAGATTTACTGCATAAAGCATCAATGGAAGCAGATATAAATATATTGTGTATCTTTTAATGGGTTTAATGGGGACGGTGCTTGAATCTGTGAATCTATTCATTTTTCTTCAATTCTTCTCTTCGCATTCTTGTAAAGTTGACCCAGGGAGGACTGCTTTAGCGAATGAAATAGAGGATATTCAATGATTTCTCTGTATTTAAGCCCTGATCTATCCTTTAGAAGGACAAGAAGTTCTGCTCTCAGTACTTTGCCTTTTAAAGTATGAGTCTTTATATCCTTTAATCGTACCCTCTTTTCTTCTTCAAAATTCTTTATCACTTCTTCTTCAGTTCCAAATATATAATCATCCTTCCTTCTTCTCCTTGATTTATCTCTCTTCTCCCTTCTATCATATTTCTTTAATGCTTCTTCCTTAAAATCTTCTCCTCCTATGATTGAACCAAATCGAGTCCTTTTTACTGGGAGTTTCTTATCAGACCACTCTTTTAGTAAATAATTAAATACCTCCCTGCTCTGTAGCATATCCTCAACAAATTCATTATCAACTATTCCCTTATCCCTATCATTAAAATATTCATAAATGCTTGACCACTTGTAATTAAAAGGATTCTCCACTATTCCAGCTCTTACAGGATTAAGAAGGACATAGACAATTGCCATCCTTAAATATACTCCTTTTTGGATTAAAGTGGATTTATATCTACTTTGAAATACATATCCCTTACCACCTTCTCTCTGTCTGTAGATAATACCATAATGCCCATTTAATTGTTTCATAAAATCTGATAATTTTCCTGAATTGTTTTGTAGAATGAGATGATAATGGTTGTCCATTACACAGTATGCTAAGAGTCTTATTTTTAATTTCCTGGATTTTTCCTGAAGTAGTTGAAGGTAATTATCCTTTGCTATATCATTTCGGAAGATATCCATCCCTTTAATACCTCTGTTCATTACATGATGATATGCACCTTCAAAAGTCACTCTTGCTCTGCGCATCTTATAATTATTCTACATCTAATTATTCTGAAGTCAAGCAAACAATTGAGAAGACATATTCAAATTAATGAACTATTTTCTTGCCCTACCACCTGATTATTTGATGGGCACGATAATGTTATAAATTCACGAATTCAAGCACCGTCCCCAATAA
>CAYZBF010000015.1:14975-48478 GCA_964476585.1 uncultured bacterium
CAAGCACCGTCCCCAATAATTCCACGAGCGGAAGACTTGCGTGCCGAAGGTTTGCGCAAGGTGAGGTGGGTTGTGTTCACGCCCTCGCTGAAGCTTTGCCGCATACCCGTGTGATAGGCAAAATGTACATTCCCTCATCTACTTTCCATCTCTTGTATGATCTCTTTTGTGGTAGTCACAAACGCAAATCCAAAAGCAATATTTAGCAAACTTGCTAAATGCATTTCTTCATTGATAGTTCCAGTAGCATCAGCCAAAAAGAATGTCCTGTAATCCCGGTAGTAAGCGTCACGTGCTGTGGATTCACAACACAAATTAGTCATAATTCCCGAAATAACAATATCTTCTATCTTAAGGCACCGCAGAATGGTCTCCAGGTCTGTATTGTAGAACGCTGAATAACGATGTTTTTGTATAACTTTTTCGTGAGGAAGTGGGACAATGTCATGATGTACCTCGCTTTCTGGACTTCCTTCAAGACACATTCCTCCCCACCACCATTCCATAATTCCTGCGTCAAGATTATCAGGGTGATGAGTGTGTCGTGTGAAAATTATAGGTCGATCCTCTTCTCGAAAAGCATCGATGAGTTGTTTCACTGTCGGCAGGATAGCAATCCCCCCACAGGTGAAAGTAGGAGAATCAAGATTCAAGAAGAAACATTGCATATCAATAACTAGGAGTGCTGACCTCTCTTTATTAAGTCGCATTCTATGCCTGTTAAATGGTTCGATCTTTTTAAGCCAGAGTTTCGCCTTTTCTTCAATAGTATCGGGAGTTACATATGCTTCCATAAAAAACCTCCTCCTGATTTTATCCTGGGATATGCCATTTTCTATGAAAAGTCCTTTAATCGCTCTTTAATCCAATTTCTACTCAAATTTATAGAGAGTAGAGATTTGAATATCCGCGTGAAATATTATTATTCTCTGTAAAAACTCCTTATCCAGATTGGTCTATCAGGAGCTTCATCTTGCTTTAGCATCTTACGCCAGTTCTCATCGGTTAATCTATCATCCATAGGATGTTTAAACTCATAATACGAAAGCACCGGGCCAACCGCAAGGATTATATCACCTTCTGGACGTTTGTAAGCGATGATAATATAGTCCACATATCCTGAAGCTTCTTCAAGACATTGCTTGGAGTTAATGTCGGTGTGAACATCTGCGATTATTGTAGTCTTTAACCCATCATCCACATCACCAATGGACTTCTTTAATGCTTCAGGGAAATTAGCAAGAAAGTTATTGTCTGCTCCTGTTAACGGCACATTTCTGACCTGGCGTTTACAAATTTCATATAAATTCTTTAGCATATTAACGAGAGAAGAAAGCCGCATTTCAGCTTCGGCATTTAGAACATCAAGTTCTTTAAGCCCATCATAAGCCATTTTTGCCGTAGTAAGTATCCTCGCGTAAAATTCTGGTAATGGCTCCACAAGACCTTTCGGCGGAGGTGGTATCGGCTGGACTGAAGTTATTCCAACATGGACTGGTGTATAACTCTGCTTTGCGTAGAGTATTGTATTATGCCTTAGCGCGGCCCACGACGCAAGGGCAGTATTGAGTTGTCGATCTAAATAGGCATCTACCTGCTGATAGGTCTGATATCCCTTTCCCCTTTCTTCAGTCAAAGTCTTTAATGCACAAAGCCAGGACCAGTATAGGTTGTGGTTCCAATCGCTTGCTTTGAGCTTGGAAAACTTTACCCGTAAACTCTCCAGTTGCTCACCATATTTCGGGTACTCCTGGTCGGTATAACTTATAATGTGTTCCTCTGCTCTCTTGCTCCCAAAAACACTGAACACATCCAGCCCTCTTGGAAAACCCCGGATAGAATAAGCCAAATCTGGCTGTATTCGCTCATCAGGTATATAAACAACTGTAAACCTATCTGGAATTACTCTTGGAACCGTACCGACAGCAGGTGAAACCAGCTGACTCAAGATGTAAGAATCAGGTATATATCTCTGCCCCATAAATCTGAAACCCATAGTATACTCCAGTATCTTATCTAACTGTTTAACTGAGGTGAACTTATGTCCTTCATACCCACCAGGATCTACACCAGCGCCTCCAGTTCCAGAAAAAATAGCCGGTCCTTTCAATTTTGCAATTTCAAATAGAAATTGGGCAAACTTCTTTTCGTTTTCTAATTCAGTGGCGGAAAATTCACTACCGAATACCTCTCGCATGGCTTCACGGTAATCATAGAGTGTCAGATCATCTGCAAAACCTGCATAAAAGGCAGTAACTGCATAGATTCTATCCCAGACACCACTCACCTTTCGTCCATCCGGAAGTGTAATTCTACCACAATGTGCAGAAATGAGGGCTGCCTGGAGAGTTTGAATCTTTGCAGTGCTTCTATCAGTTAAAGCTTCTGCTGGAGGAAGAATTGGTCCAAACTTTTCGTGTCCTTTGAGAAGAAAGGTCATCCGACCAAACCACATCATCCCCTTAAAGTATCTTTTGAGAGTATCGCTTTTGGTATAATGTCCCCTAGGCTTGTATTGACTATAATCCTCTGGAACTTTAAAAAGAGACTTTTCTCTTGCTACTTCATAATCCGGTAAACCCATATGTTTCTCTATTTGCTCACATTCCCAATCCACACATTCCCTAACATAACGAGAGGGAGAAAAATCCGGATCAAACTGCTTAAGTGCCACAGAAAAATAAGCTACGTTTCGCTTTGATGCTTCCTTCAAATCCCCTTTGTACGCCTTGTAATCTTCTTCTGCCATTTTAAGCAGAGCCCTTGTAACTGATAAGATATCTAAATAGAAAACGCTCTCCTCAATCCCTTTTAGTGTCTCGTCAAATTGGATATGGAAAAGATGTAGAGGCGTGTCTGCTGTAACGTAAATTGGAATTCCCTGTTTTAGAAGCCATTTATAGGGAGCCGTGATGTCTGCCACTTTTCCACCACTAACGACAACAAAACCATTTTTCAGTAGCAGGTGTAAATATTCTGGCCTAATTAGATATTTACTCTCTACATCACGAAGGTTGGAAACCAAAGTTAAATCAAGGGGTAGTGAGTACTCCGACATTTCTATTGTGAAATCTTCTTCTTCGGGCTGATAGTACCTTAGAAACATTTGCGTTAAGTCCCTCAAACCTGACAGAGGCGATACATTAAGCCTCATATCTGCACATGCGGAGAAGCTATAAAAATTAAAAATTAAAAATAAAAGGTTAGGCATTCTTGAAAAATATCGAAAAAAAATCTTCATAATCACCTCCTTTAAACTCCTGAGCTTAAATTCTCATTTTATCTAATTTTACACTATTTTTAATAACTCCTATCAGAAATTAAAACTTATGTCAAGAGATTATATGCAAATTCCATAAATGACTATACTCTAAATTAATTAATGAGAGGTATGCTACGAAGGCTTAATCATACTGAGTATTTCTTCCAGGATGAGGATAGCGCCTCTCTTATCCAGAGGTTCGTTTTCGTTACCGCACTTTGGAGAGTATATGCATCCAGGGCATCCATTTTCGCATTTACAGTCTCTTATGAGTTGATAAGTCATCTTCATTATATCAGTAATTAGTTTAAAGGCTTTCTCAGTTAATCCAATACCACCCTCAAACCCGTCGTAGATAAAGACTGTGGGCTTACCTGTCTCAGGATGATGTATTGTTGATACACCTCCTATATCCCATCGGTCACACATTACATGAAAGGGCATTATTCCTATCATGGAATGCTCGATACCATGTAGAGCTCCTGCAAACACTTCAATCTTCAAGCCTTCTACTGATCTTCCTCGTAATTTTTCTTTAATATCTTTATCTTTGCTCCGTTCCTTCCAAATTTTTTCTTTTATATATTCCGGGACAGTAAACCATATTCCAGTTGTTTTAAAGTTTAATGGCGGCAAATTTAAAGGCACACTTCCTATCACCTCGCTATATTTCTTTATCTTGTATCTAATATACTCCTCGCTTACGTCTACTTCACCAAAGAAAACCGAAAAGCTTTCGATTCCTTTCCTATTAATCTCTTTTATAATATCTATATCTACGATCTTCATAGCTTCCGTATAATAATCCACTTCATCCCTTTTTACCTCGATTTTTTGATTTACGAGATCCAAATCTGTTACAACATAGGTCTCACCCTGATGAAGCAAAACCGCGCCTTTATGTGCCTCTCTATAGGCTTGCGACCTATCCATTGTTTCAATTAATTCTCCATCACAAATGACTTTGAATATGTCGGAAGATATATTATCTATTGAAACAGCTTCTGTAGCCCTAACCTTTCCCGAATAGACCCAGCCATTGGGTGTATCACTGAGTAAACCCTGTCTCTCCAGTGCTTGCAAAATATGTCCAAGGTTATCTCCAAGATATTTTCCATCTTCTTCTATCTTTATAGGCAGCTCAGCAGCAGCGCATAACAGGTGACCGGAGACTATATAAGGGTTTGAATCATCAATTATTGCATGCTCATGAGATCTGCTGAAAAACATTTCTGGGTTCTTCATAAAATATTGATCCAATGGATTTTGAAAGGCAACCATAGTCACAATGGATTCCTCCTCTCCCCTGCCTGCCCTTCCTGCCTGTTGCCAGGTTGATATTACTGTTCCCGGGTAACCTGAAATAATCACGCTGTCCAATGACCCAATGTCTATTCCCAATTCTAATGCATTCGTTGAAGTTACACCTGTGAGATTTCCATTCTTTAAATCATTCTCTATTTTTCTCCGCTCCCCTGGAAGATACCCCGCTCTATATGCAGAAATCTTACCCTTGAGGTCTGGATCTGACTTTTCAGCATCTTTTTTTGCCCAGGATGCGATTAGTTCCGCTGTTTTTCTTGAAGCAGTAAAACATAGAGTCTGAAGGTTATTCTTAAGGTAAAAAAAGAATAAATTTTCTGTCTCATTAGCACTGGATAGCTCACCAACTCCATTGAAATACGGATTGTAAAAAACAAAATATTTTTTTCCTTTAGGTGATCCATCAAAAGATACGAGTTCTAATTTAACTCCAGCTAATAGTTCGCCAAATTCAATCGGATTGGCAAGTGTAGCGGTAGAGAGAACAAATTGAGGATGAGAACCATATAGGTCACAAATCCTTCGCATCCTTTTTATTAAAAATGCCACATTCGACCCAAAGACACCTCTATACCGGTGCGCCTCATCAATCACAACGAATTTTAGGTTACTTAAGAATTTCTGCCATTTATAATGCCATGGTAAGACCTGATGAAGTTCATAGGGATTGCTTATTATTATTCTTGAGTGTTCTCTTATTTTAGGTCTCTTATGCGCAGGTGTATCGCCATCGTATACACTTGGATTCACCTCTATCTGGGTCAGGCTTTCTAATTCTTTTATCACCTTCAACTGATCATTTGAAAGAGCCTTTGTAGGATAAAGAAAAAGTGCAGTAGCGGATTTATATTTAAATAATTTCTCAAAGATTGGAATGTCAAACGCCAGCGTTTTTCCGGAAGCTGTAGGTGTCGTTATTATTATGTTCTTCCCACGCCTTACGTAATCCATTGCTGCGCATTGATGTTTGTAAAGTTTTATGTTCTTCTTTTCAAGATAATCCTTTATGTTTTGCGGCAACTCCTCTTCTATTACTCCATAAATAGGGTCCCTGGGAGTCAAAACTTCAATATGTTCTATTCGGTCTTTATATCGAGGTTTTCTTTTCAGCGCATTTACTATCTCCTCTATCATTATCCCCATTCCTCATTCAGCCTTGAAAATATATTTGCCAGGGTAACTAAGTCCTGTCTGTTATGTTCAATTATAGGAATGAGTACTCCAGCATTTCCACTTCTCATGTATGTTTCATAGAATTCCGGAACCAGAGCACTTGGAACATCGTCTTTCCTTTCTATGTCAAAAAGGTACCTTTCCATTGTAGTCAATCTGCAGTCAGGCAGCCCTTCCTTCCATGCTCTCCTCGAAAAATGAAGTATATCAAAATGAGTTTGGCCAAAGTCTTCATACATTCCGTAATATGCAAGCCTTTCTTTTATATAAGGTAGGTCAAAGGATTTACCATTGAACGTTATAAAAACGCTGTTAACATTGACATGAGATAAAAACGCTCTTAAAGTTGCGGGTTCCTCCTTAATAGCGCGCGGGAAATATTGACTTATTAAAATAGTATTACCTGAAATCTCTGCAACACCAATGAGTATAATGGGTCTTGTGAAAAGACCCAAAGTTTCAATATCCAAAATGAGAAAATCTTCTTTTCTATGAAAACTGGAAGTGTATAGAACTAATGGGTGAGCCCTGGGAACCCAGTGGGTAACCCAATCAATAATACGGCTAATATCACACTTATCAAGAAGTTCCAAGAATCTTAATGCTTCACTCCCAAAGCGGGAATGGCTAGTCAGGTCCTCTATAGTCTTATAACCCTCATTCTTTAATAATTCTTCGGTTACTTCGCCAATTCCATATATTAACTTTAAATTCGACAGAATCTTAGCCCTTGCCCTTCTGGAATCTATTATATTGAGAGTAATGCTATCTTCTTGTTCTATCTTATAGCATATTCCATTTTCTGTCTTAATTTCCTTACCCTGGATAACATCTTCCAGAGGTATTCCTTTAAACCTCTTAAGCAGTTCATTCTTCAACCCCTCCGCCTGCTGGTATTCCTGATAGGAAACTGCTCTAGGAATGAAAGTTGCAGAGTGTCTTTCTAACCCTTCTTCAACTATTTCATATTCTGTGACTGTATCTAGTCTTTTTCTCCATCTCTCACCCACAGGATTAAATGCGTCTTCGTGTCCTTTTCTCATTAGATCTACCTCTTTCTAATTTATCATAAAAGAGATATATGTAAAGATGTGGGAGGAAAGCCTTTAATGTAAACATCAAAGGTACTTTATTCCTATAATTTAGTAAATACCACCAGCTATTCTTATCTCGCTCTATGCCTGGTAAAGCTTTATAAAATATTTTATCAAATTTATGTATAAATTCGATTTTTAAGCCTCCTTTAATAAGGGAATTTATTATATCGCTTAATTTCCCGTGCGGAAAATCCATAGGGTTTCGTCACTTAGTCTCACCTTGATTTTCACATAGGAAGCATAAAGAAACAGAAATTTCTAGTCATGGGTATTTTTGAAGTCTAAAATTCAAGTAAAACCCATATTTAAGATATAAATATACTTTGTCCCTGAATTTAGATTTTTTAGGGAATCATCTATGTTAATAAAAAGATGACTAACCCTGTATAAGATATACCTACAGGGTTTTCTCTATGACTTTCTTATAACTTTACTACGTTTTCAGCCTTTAGGCCTTTCTCCCCTTCTACAATATCAAATTCTACTTCATCTCCTTCATATAACGGTCCAGAATCTACCTTAACAGCAGAGGCATGGACAAATACATCTTTTCCATCTTCCATGGCTATAAAACCAAACCTTTTCCTCTCGTTAAACCATTTAACTTTTCCACGTGCCATTTTTATAATACCTCCTGTTTAATATTAAACTTAGCGCATATTAACTATTCATTTCAATATGTCAAGGGCATAATAATTAACTTTTTCTTAATTCTATAAAGGAAAAAGGGCTTCCCAGCATCTTTTTGGCAGAAAAACATCTAAATCCGGCTTCTCTGGCTATGCATTCAACTTCTTTTATAGTATCACTCTGCCCAAACACGATCTAGCGAAGGTTCCACCTCAATTCCTCATTTTAGCCATCAGTGACAATTAAATTCTAATTATCAAATCTATGCAGGCGTTTCAGCACCTTTTTCAGAAACCCAATCCTTCTTTTGAGATCCAGTATAGTTGAGTTAATTGTGCCCTCCTCTTAAAAAATGATACCGGAAAACAGGATTTGAATCAAGAGAATTCTTATTGAGGGGCCATCGAATTCCTTTCAATCACTCCAGATTTTCTTGATATGTTCTTCAGAAAATTTTGGCGTAAATAAACTTACCACGACCATTAAAATCAAACCGATGATAATACCCGGAATAAAACCGTGAATTCCGAAGGGTTTACCTATAGCCATCCAGATAAGGGCAGTTATGAATCCACCCACCATTGAGAAAGCGCAACCCAATTCTGTTGCCCCTTTCCAGTAAATACCAAACAGTACTGGCCAGAGTGTTGTTGAAGCAATTACTGCCCAGGAAAAGGCAGTCAGAGTCAGAACAAGGGCTGGTGGTCTTAGAGCAATAAGTAGGGAAATAAAACCAATTACTGCACTGGCGATTTTCCCATAGGTAAGATTCCTTTCTCTTGACAATTCTTTCCCTAATCCTGTGCCAACTATATCCTCCATCAATGAACCTGAAAGTATTATCAGAACAGAAGCAAAAGTGGACATACCAGCAGCGACCACCCCGGCAAGGACAATAGCTGAACCCAATGGCGGAAGAACCATTTTTGTTAAAGTGGGAATTGCCAGATCCGGGGTTTGTAAGCTTGAGAAGTGGACACGGGCGATAGCCCCATTTAAGTATGGTAATAGTGCCATGCATGTTCCAACGCTTGCTACAATAGTCCCAATCTTTAAAACCTTTAAATTCTTTATGGAATAAAACCTGACTAATAACTGAGGCATTCCCCAAACCCCAAAACTGACTATTAGTGCAAATGAGATTAACCCTGGCCAACCCCATAAACCCGGAGTATTGATTAATCCAGGATCGATTTTTTGTAGTGCTATGTTCGCTGCTGTAATTCCTCCTACCGATTTCAGAGAGAATATAGTGAGCAGGATTAATCCAATTCCCATTACCCAGGCTTGAATAAAACTCGTCCAGACCACTGCAAGGTAGCCACCAATGGAAACATAAAAAAGAATTATAACGCAGGATAATAGAACACCGTAAGTATAGGGAATTTCCATCAAAACTTCAAAGATATGACCCATACCTTTTAGAATACTGACATTATATATTATCATAAATAAAAGAATTATTACTGCTGAAAATATCAATACAAAACGAGATTTAAATCTTTTACATAGAAAGCCAGGAATTGTTATCGTATTAAGCCTCTGAGTAAACTTTCTGATTCTTGGGCCAAGAACAATCCAGCATAATGTGCCACCAAGAAGTACATTTATCGCAGCAATCCAGAGTGTGGCCATTCCGAATAGATAACCAAACCCACCACCACCTACAATAACAACAGAACTAAAATAAGCTGCCACAAAGGACAATGCTGTTACCCATGGTCCAATCTGCCTTCCACCGATATAAAAATCTTCTACGCTCTTAGTCCTTCGCCCGGTTACCAGGCCAACAAGAACCAGAATAGCAAGATATATAATAAGAACTACCGGATAGATAAATGACTTACTCATCATCCTCTCCTGGTTTAAAGATCCAGATTGCCCAGACAATACTGAACAAAACACTAATGAGTGCTACAATCCATGCAGAAAATGTTAACCAGGGTGTATGAAATGGTCCCATATTACCTCCTTCCCCCAGAAAACAGCGTTAATTTTTCCTATCATTAATTTTCATCCTAAAACCTTGACCTCTAAAATCATATAACTCGGCGCCATCCAACCGGATATTCTGACCGGTTCAGATACTCCTATAGACCAAAATTTTGTATTTTTTCCTTACGTTTTACCTATAATCTTTACTATATATTTTTATAGATTCCCCCATCTCTAACATCGAATATCCCTTCAATGTAAGGGTGGTAAAATATCCAATTTTCCCGAGCGCCATCACGACTGCCAAAGCCTCTTTGTCATCTGGCGACTCAATTATAGCTACATAGTCGGTCTCACCCATAACTTTGTAGAATCCCTTGAGATCCACATTCCGATTTTGGAGTTTGTCCTTAAGTGATGCAACGAAGTCCGGAATTTTATGGATTTCATCAAGACCTTTTGGGGTCATTCCCATCAAGACTATATATGTCTCCATTTACATCCTCCTTTTTTATAAAGATTTAAATTCGTTGTGAACCCAAAACTCATAACCTAATCATTAACCCTTAATCCTTATCACTAAATTTTCACTTGAACCCTTTACATATTTTACAATCTACCATTTTGGATGCCCTGGAGTCTTTGTAATTTTTAACCACATCAATCCACTGTGTTCTAGCTTTCTTTCTGTATGCAAATCCAAGCCAGTACATAGCTAGTGCCTTAGTGGAATCTGGTGCATTACTATTTATAACCATATTTAAATCTTCTATCCCCTGCGTAAGCTTCCCTGCAAAGAAAGGAAAATTAACTCCCAATGTTCCTCTTGTAAACCTTAACTCAATATCCTCTGGAGCAAAAGAAATCGCTTTATCCCACATCAGAAAAGCTCTGTCAATAATCTCAGTTATCTGAGAGAAGTCGCTCATTCTTCGTGCTTGCATACCTATAAACTGACCTAAATATGTATAAGCCATGGAATTGTTTGGATGTTCTTTTACTGCTTTTTCCATGGTGCTTATAGCCTGTTCAAGTTTACCAGAATTCTGATATTCTCCAGCTTTTTTAATATATTCATCAAGGGTTTTTCCCTAAACAACGGTAAAGCTTCCTATAAAAGCCAGAATTACTAAACCTCTATCTAATATCTTCACATTTTCCTCTTTTTTGAAGGGCTGTCATTTGGAAGGAAGTATACAAAAAATAAAACTTAAGTCAAGGAGATTTTGTGTGCTCTATGATCCAGTCTCCTATCAGTTTTAATGCAGTCGGTGAAATGGTCTCTTCAATCCTTGCATACTCGGAGGGTGACCCGGTTTCTGCAGTCTGGAATAGATGATTAAGGCCTTGTAGTTCCTTAATAGTGTAATCTTCATTACCTCCGGCAAGAAGTGCCTCCTCTATAGCACTTAGATTCTCTTTGGGTGGAACCTGCAGGTCTTTTTCCCCGTTGATTGCAAGAACCGGGCATTTTACTTTCATTAAGGTGGGTTTTGGATCGTAGGTCAGGAAGAAGCGGAACCAGGGGGACAAAACCTTCTGGATTTGAGATTCCATATAAACCTCTAGATCTCCTATCGACTCTTTTTCCTCTTCGCTCAATCCTGCCAGAGCATCTTCATAAATAATACGTAATTTCTTTATAGCACTTTCGTTATTTTCTTCCTTCTTAAGCACAGCGAATATCTGTTCCTGTACAGCACGGTTCTTGGCAATCTCCTCCTCACTTTCACCACCTGCTTTTGCGATAAGGGCACCCTGTAAATACAAAATTTCTTCTCCGGTTAATCCTGTTCCTGCCAAAAGCACGATAAAAGCAATATCCGGCGACTCTGCCGCAACCATCGGGGCAATAATCCCTCCTTCGCTATGACCAATAAGTTCGATCTGTTTTGGATTAATCTCTCCACGGCTCTTAAGGTAATTAACGCTCGCAAGCACATCACTTGCGAAATCCTCGCTGGTTGCTTCCGAAACCTCGCCGGTTGATCCTCCCACCCCACGGTCATCTACCCTTAATACAGCAATACCACGGCGCGTCAGGTAATCCGCCAATACCAGGAATGGCCTGTGACCAAACACTGTTTCGTTACGATCCTGCGCACCGGAACCTGAAATGAGCAGCGCTGCTGGGAATAAGCCTTCCGTGCGAGGCAGGGTCAATGTACCTGCTAACTTTATATCTGCCTTCTTATTCTCATAGACAACCTCTTCCTCATCATAGGGATAGGGTTTCTCTGGTTCCTGCGGCCGTTTTACTTCTGGGGCCTCTTCTACTTTATTAAGGATAAGCGGTAGAGAAAGCCCGCTCTGTTTCCACAGTCCCATGATTTTAGTTCCATCCCCATTAAGTTTTCCCTCATAAACACCTTGGATGGTTTTCACATCAAGGATTAAATTGCCATCCTCAATTATGACCTCACTAACAGGTATATCTATCGCTCCCTGGTCAGGACTGTCCATAGTAGCGGTAAGCACACCGTCTGGGTTTTCGGAAATTTTAAAGACCACTCTGAGCTCGGTCCCGGAAACCTTCAAGGTCCCCTGCCAGATGCCTTTAACATCTCTACCTGTATTAGCATATAGCTTTTGAGGATTTACAAGAATTATTCCACTCAATACAAACGTGGCTAAAACAACAAATTTCCCATTCATATAACACCTCTTAAAATTTAATAGTGTTAAGTTAAGATTTTTGATATTTTCCTTCTTTTCTCTTAACGAGCTCTGAGTCCCTACAGACTATTTCAAATTTTTTGCACACCGTTCTCAAAGCATATATATTCAGCTCGTCTTATAAGATTACCAAGAACTTAAAGAAAAATTCACTTAAAGTCAAGAAGTTTTAAAGGGATATGAACATTGAGTAAAGATTTTTATATTAAATGGACAAAATATTAAATGAGACTTGACAAAAGTTCTTTTTCAATTATAATTTTTCCTTACATATTTTAAACCAGCTGCTATTGGTTAACTTTTGAGGATCTTAGTTAGTTAGGTTAGATGAGTGTTTATAAATTGTAAAACAAACAAGGAGGTTGTATGATTAAGTCGGTATTTGTTTTTTGTTATCCAGTCTTCACCCAATTCACTCTTAAAAGTAAAAATGCATAAAAAGGAGGTTGCATGAAAAGAATATTAATTGTGGTAATACTCTTTATTAGTCTATTAGTTTATGGTACAAAATCTATGGATGAACTGATTGATCCAGATGTAATTATATCACCACAGGACCCAGCAATTACTTCAATTATTGAAAAAATGGATGAAGCAAAGGATAACGGAGATATTGCACTCTTTAAACAACTATTAAAAGAATATAAAGAATTGAATCCTCCAGCAAAAATACATGATGGTCCTCAGTCAGTAGCAGGTCAATCCAATTTCAAGAGCAAATGGTCTTATAATGATATTGAAGTTGACAGTGCATATGCTTACCAAGAATTTTCAATGGATACCAGAGATAATAGTCGTATCTATCTTGCAGCATCAAGGCAGCTAACCTCAACGGATGACAATACAATTCTAGTCAATTATTCAGATGATGGAATAACCTGGTACTACATTTATAACCTACAATGGGGTGGACATGATTTTTATCATCCTTCCTTAAAAATTGTTGAAAAACCAGAT
Organism: uncultured bacterium; assembly: GCA_964476585.1. Lineage (GTDB taxonomy): Bacteria > Hydrothermota > UBA3072 > UBA3072 > UBA3072 > CAYZBF01. The sequence continues at coordinate 28,029 of CAYZBF010000015.1, forward strand.
ACTGACTATCTTTTCATAGCCTTTGAAGCAGAGGAAACAGCAAGTCCTTATAATCGGGATATTCTCGTTTTTCGTTCCAATCTAGTTAGTGGTGCAACAGTTTTCTATTACCCGGCTGACAATGCATCAATTGACGAGAGGGATCCAAGTCTGGACGCTGATGACGTCGTCTATCCATCATTACCCTACCTACACCTTGCATTCGAGAGTGGAGACAGCGTTGCCTATATGCGCTCGTTAGATCTGGGTGCAACCTGGGTAGATAAGGCAATAATCGGTGCTGGAGCTACAAACTGGGATTACTATGACCCATCCTTGGCTTATGGACCGTCCACACCGAATGCAGATTCGATGAATCTTGGTGTCGCATGGACTTATTACCAAGTGTCACCATGGGTTAATAGAATCAGATTCAAAAGAAATCGTGATAAAGGTTTATCAACTGCCTGGTTGGGCACAGAGTACTTTACTGCTCCAGACCATAACTTTGATGACAGACCTTCTCTTAAAATGACCCATGGGGTGATGAACTCGGCTGTAATAGTATTCGCACGTCGTGATACGACTGGAACAGACGCTGAAGATCTATGTAATTTCTATACATATGATGCTGGTCGAACATGGAATGATGCAACTCTTTATGGAGGTGGACCTTACCAGGTTCTTAATACTCTTTCTCTTGATGATACACCAAATGATTATCATGTCTTCTTCAAGGGTGATAATGACGATATAAGATATAAGGAAGCACATTACGATGATTTCTCATACTCTGGATGGGCATTTTCTTTACCAATAAGTGATACAGGAGATATAAGCGATGTCTCATCACCCGCTTCTGCAGTCCTGGATACTATGCCCTATGTGTGTTGGAAAACTTATGCTCCTGGTTGGAAACTGATGTTTAATGCACTCTGGTTCCAGACAGGTGTAGAGGAAGACGAATTTACACCTACTACTGCTTTTCACCTATATCCAAATCCATCAAATGGAATAGCGACACTTTCCTACTCAGTATCAAAAGAGGGTATTGTAAAAATATCCATATATGATATCTCTGGAAGATTAATCAGGGATTTAATCAATGAGACTAAAAGAGCAGGAAATTACGCACTTGATATTAATAATAAAAATCTTTCCTCAGGTATTTACTTCCTACACATCAGAATACCAGATGGGGTATATACAAAGTCGATGACCGTGGTGAGATAGTAATAAATAGACAGAGTAATTTAGAAAAGAGGTGGGGAAACCCACCTCTTTTCTATTTCTTTTTTTTCTTTTTTTTCTTTACCCTGGAAGGTGGATACTCGCTAAGTTTTTCGCTCATCTCCTTGAGTCGGGCATCAACCCGAAAATTGATGGTATTCTTTTCAAATGTACCATCAGCCTTTCTTTTTCCAGCCTTTACTCCTGTGAGTATTTCGACACCCTCATCAATTGTCCGGGCAGGATAAATGTGGAACTTACCTTCCTTGACGGCATTCACCAATTCCTCCTTAAGCATGAGATTCTGAATGTTTCTCTCCGGAATTAGCACACCCTGTATCCCGGTAAGACCTTTTGCTTTGCAAAGTTCAAAGAAACCTTCGATCTTTTCATTCACCCCACCTATAGCTTGAATTTCACCCTTTTGATTTACTGAGCCGGTCACAGCAATTCCAGCTCTTACCGGAAGATCGGAAAGAGCGGAAAGTATGGCGTAGAGTTCGGTGCTTGAAGCACTATCCCCCTCCACCTCTCCATAGCTCTGTTCAAACACCAATCGGGCAGAAAGGCTTAACGGTTTGTCCTTTGAGTACTTTTCTGCAAGGTAACCACTGAGAATCATCACACCCTTTGTGTGGATCTTTCCTCCCAGTTTAGATTCTCGTTCAATATCAATGATGCCTTCCGCGCCCATACCTACACTTACACTAACCCTTGATGGCCTACCAAATGAGAAATCACCCATGCTTATGACCGAGAGACCATTCACCTGCCCGATGGCTTCACCCTCGGTATCAATGAGAATTATACCACGATCTATCATCTCCTGAATCTTTTCCTGAATGAGATTTGAACGATATATCTTCTCGTTAATCGCCTTCATTACATGTTTAGAGGATATGTATTTAGATCCATCCTCGGAGGCATAGAAGTTGGCTTCTCTTATAATATCCGCTACGTCAGCAAATTGCGTAGAGAGTTTTTTCTGATCCTCAGCTAATCTTGAGCTATATTCAATTACTTTGGATACAGCTGACATATTAAGGTGTTTTAGTCCTTCTTTATTGCAAAGGGTACAGATAAAGGAAGAATAACTCTTCACATTCTCTTCAGTGCGGTCCATAGTTGTGTCAAAGTCTGCCTTGACTTTAAAGAGCTCTCTAAAATCCTTGTCTAGGGTGTATGCCAAATGATAAATGAACGGACTTCCTAAAAGGACTACCTTTACATCAAGAGGAATAGGTTCTGGTCTCAATCCCTTGGTAGAGATCAACCCCAGCCGTTCAGATAAATCTTCTATGCCAACCTCCTCATTCATCAATGCCCTTTTTAAGCCATCCCAGGAAAACATATTTCGTAGCAACTCCTCCACAGGAATCACCAGGTAACCGCCATTGGACTTGTGGAGAGAACCTGCACGAATCATGGTAAAATCGGTGCTTAATACACCGTACTGCGCCTCTTTTTCAATTCTACCGAAGAGGTTATGGTAGGTGGGATTGTGCTCTATAACCACTGGACCACCCAGAATATCTGAGTTATCTATTATCACGTTCACCTCATATTTCCTGAATATGATCTCTCTCGCGCGAAGATCAGCAATGGGGTTAGGAGTTCCTTTCTCTTCCAGGAACTGGGATATATTATCAAGGATATCCTCTTCTACCTCCTCTAAATATGTAACAACATCAGGGTTATCCTTATATTTTTCCTGAATTATATATACCAAATGGCCAATTGAGTAGCGGGCAATCTGCCTCTCTAATTTTTTAATCTCTTCTTTTATCTTCTCCTCTACTTCGCTTACCTGTCTCATGGTGTTCCTTAGGTCAGATTTTAATTCTTCTCGTCTTTTTTCAATCTTGTCTTTTTCGTCTGCACCAAGAGCCATGAATTCCTGGTCACTCATTGGCTTGCCATCCATCACTGGAACAATGAAAAGGCCAATAGGAGTTTTCTGAATTGAAAATCCTTCTTTCTGAGTTCTCCGATTGAGTTTATTAAGAAGTTTCTTTTTTTCTTCATCTAATGTTTTCACTGTTTCATCTCTTTTTCGCACATAATCCTCACTCTGAAACGCTTCGGGAAGCGTTCTACGAGCTTCACGTATAAGATGTTTCATATCCTTCTGGAAGGATATGCCTTTCCCAGAAGGTAGCTTTAAAGCTTTTGGTTCATATGCATTTTTGAAGTTATCCACATAGCACCAGTCATGGGGAACAGGTTTTGTTTTAGCTAACTCATCTAAGAAATTTTTTACAGCAGTCTCTTTGCCAGTTCCTGGTGTGCCCGCCACATAGATATTAAAACCACTGTTCTTAATATAGAGACCAAAATTCAGAGCTTTAAGGGCTCTATCCTGCCCTATAATTTCTTTGAGAAGCGCCATTGATTCAGTAGTTTCGCAATTGAGAACTGATGCATCAAATTCGTTTCTCAATTTTTCCCACGATAGTTCCTCTGTCATAAATCCTCCTTTCTTATGAAAACAACTATCTCACTCCACTTAAGAATAGAAGTCTCTCGGTTGGTCTGTAGACAAAAACTGAATGCCGACAGCTATTACCACTTTGCACTTCACATACTATATTCCCCATTGAGGTGATTCCTCTGCGACTATTACCCGCCTTAAATATTATAATTATTTCTATTCACTATTATTGTCAAGGGTTTTTTGCATCGAGATTATAAAAACCAAAGCCCATATTTGCCACATCAAAAATATCAGCCATAGAGAGAGTCGCTTTGCTCCAGTGAAAAATGAGGTTTAGAAGGTCTTTTTTAATCTAAAATTGATTGTTCTATAATATATTTATAGAAAAAAGGGTAAGACAGAGGTAAAAGAACCGTTGACTATTCTATGGTTGAACATAATATTGGCAATTAGAGAATCTAATGAAATATAGAATAAAGGATGTTTAATGAAGATTAGGACTATTACTGCTGGTATTACACTCACCATTCCTATAAAAGCTAACAAAGTAACCTCCATTATTGAGTTCCTTAAGAAAGCGAGAGAGGAATTTGAGTTATTTGGTTCCAAAGTGCAGAGTATTAGACTAACGACCCAACCCTGGACTGAATACTTAAGTGGGATGGAAAAAGATGAAATAATTGAGAATATCTGTACTTTAGAGAGCCTTTGCATAGAAAATGGAGTGGATTTTTTAAGTATAGGAACTACATTTGAGCCGGATTCTATTGATATAATACCTGGACTTTTAGAGAAAACTTCGATTACATCCTGCTCTATCACCATCGGAAATACCAAAGAAGGTATAAACTTCGAAACAATAAATAAAACCGCTGAGGCTATCCTTGAAATTTCCAGGATAACTGATAAAGGTATCGGAAATTTCAACTTTGCCGGAATCATAAACTGCCCTTCTGATATACCCTTCTTCCCTGCTTCATACCATAGAGGAAAACATTCCTTTTCAATAGGAACAGAGAGCGGGGATTTAATCGTAAAGGCATTTTCAGGCTCAGGGAATCTAAATGAAGCGAAACAGAATCTCCACAAGATTTTTCATATAAATTTCAAGGTGCTTGAAAAAATATCCAGAGCCTTGTCTAAAGAAAGCACGTTTCCATTTAAAGGAATAGATGTGTCTCCCGCACCTTCCTTAATTCCAGAAGAAAGTATTGCCTTCGGCTTTGAGAAGTTACTGGGAGATAAGTTTGGATCTCCGGGAACTCTTGCTATTGCTGGAATGACCACCGATGTAATTAAGAACTTAAATGTGAAAAAATGCGGTTACTCTGGACTAATGCTACCTATACTAGAAGACGTGGGCCTTGCCAGGAGGTACAAAGAGAAAACGTTTGATATTGGTAACCTCTTAGAATATTCAGCCGTCTGTGGAACTGGTCTGGATTGTATACCACTTCCAGGAAATATATCTCATAAGAAGATTAAGAATATCCTCTTAGATATAGCAACTCTTTCCATCAAACTATCCAAACCCCTTTCAGCAAGGCTTCTGCCCTGTCCGGGAAAAAAAGCAGGCGATATTACAGATTTCGATTCTCCTTATCTTGTGGATACTCTGATAAGGGATGTGGCTCCTAACTAAATGCATATAAAAAAGCCAAAGCTCAATCAAGCTGCAACAAACGAGATAAAAAGAATCTATCAGAATCTTAAAGAAGAGATTGAGAAAAGACTAAAAAGCTTCAGCGAATTCGGAAGGCAAGGAACCAAAAAAGAAATCTTTACAGAACTTGCATTTTGTCTCTTAACCCCACAATCAAAGGCAAGGGATTGCTGGAGAGCTGTAGAAAATATGGTTAGAAATGGCACCCTTTTTAAGGGAAATGCAATAGAGATACAAAAATATTTAAAAAATGTTAGATTTAAATACAAAAAGTCAGAATATATAGTAAGTGCACGAGAGAAATTTTTCGGGGAAGAAAACCAGATATATTCCTCAATAAAAAATAACGAAGATCCCCTTAAACTTCGAGATTATCTTGTAGAAAATATAAAGGGAATGGGATATAAAGAAGCAAGCCACTTCCTAAGAAATATTGGTATAGGTGGCAATCTTGCAATCCTTGACCGCCACATTCTAAGAAACCTTCAAAAACTGGGTATTATAGAGGGTACAATTAAATCCTGCTCCGTCAAAAAATATAGAGAAATTGAAAAGAAATTGATAAAATTCTCAAAGGAAGTTGAAATACCCTTGAGCCATCTTGACCTTACCCTCTGGGCAAAAGAAACAGGAGAAGTCTTTAAGTAAATTGATAATGTTTTAACATCCGCAAGGAAAGTTCTGGTGTCCACCTGCATAGTGCAATATTCTATCTTCAAACATTGTCTCCTATTATTTTTATCAGAAAAGCTTGGTTTTGACAGTACCCGCATCCTCGCTCTTGTTTATATATTTTCCATCATATAACATCTATCTAACCCCCACCCCCCATTACGTCCCCTATTATTCACAAAATTTGAAAAATTTGCCGGTTTCAGAAATATATCCTCAGGCCTTAAGCCTTAACATCACTGCTGATAAATAATTGCCTTTTACTTATATATTATACATACAATTCTTCCGTTTCAAGTATTACCCCTCTTGAGTTTCATAATCTCCACGAAAAATGAGGGTAGTCTGAGAAATCCAGAGGTTGACAATCAATTCAATTCCAATATTGTTTTTATAGCTGTAAATCACTGAATTGACTTATTGGCTAATGTAATATTAAAAAAAAACAGGAGGTAAAATGGGCACAAAAGGAAGAGAGATAGTAAAAGTTGATGCAGATAAACTTCTTGAACTACTCAAAAAGGCATTGGCAGATGAGTGGCTTGCATACTATCAGTACTGGGTTGGTGCAAAGGTAGTTGAAGGTCCTATGAGAGGAATTGTAGAAATGGAGTTAAACGAACACGCAGGAGAAGAACTTGAACATGCAGAAATGCTAACTGGGAGGATAATTCAACTTGGCGGAATCCCTATCCTTGAACCAAAGGATTGGTACACTATGACAAATTGTGGCTATGAAGCCCCTGAAGATCCCTCGGTAGAGTCCATATTAGAACAGAATATAAAAGGCGAGCAATGTGCGATAGAAGTTTATCAAAAACTGATCAAGTTTGTAGAGGGTAAGGACCCAATAACATACCACTTAATTGAGAAAATACTTGAGGATGAGGTTGAACACGAAGAGGACTTAGAGACTATTCAGAAAGATATGAAATCAATTAAGTAAAGGCTTAAAGGGAAGGATAAACCTCCATTATTTTTATTTACTCAGGGCTATAATGTATTGAAGGCGTTCGTATAGTTCTGGATTATTAATTCCCTCTCGACATAATTTTCCCTGAAAGTCTGCAATCGATTTAAAGTCATGTTTCTCCATCCAGAATCCAATGACCCCTATAAAAAGCAACATAGCTACAGATTCAAAAGTGGAGAAGAAAATATTCATCTTTTAATCAATTTGATAATTATAAAATACATTAAAATTCCAACCAAAATAACGATATGTCAAGGAGGACGCCGCTTACCTGTTGCTTTATCCAGTTCGATCCTTGACAAAACCAAAAAAGATCATATACTAATATTGTAATAATTTCAATATTTAACACTTTACAAATTTACATTTATTATTATTTTATAAAAGTGAAGGGGGTAAAAAAGAATGGATAAGTTATGCGAATTCCTCGAAGAAAGGGGGATTAGTCCCACAATTCAGAGATTAAAAATACTCAAATACATTGAGGAAAATAGAGCACACCCTGATGTTGATATGATATACCAGGGGATTTTCAAAGAGATACCAACACTTTCAAAGACGACAATCTATAACACCATGAATCTTCTTGTTGAAAAGGGAGTTGTATTGGAATTCTGTGTTGGAGAAGGTGAGGTAAGGTACGATATAAACCTCCAGCCCCACGCTCATTTTAGGTGCACTGAATGCGGCAGGATATATGACGTTAAAATAGACCCCAAGTTATTCAAAATTAAAAAAATAAATGGAAACCAGATTATACATACTTCTGTTTATTTTACAGGTAAATGCAGGGAATGCTTGAAAAAAGATAAGGAGAATTCATGAATGAAGAAGCTCTGTACAAATTAAGTTATGGTATGTATATAGTTACGACTAAGTATAACGGTAAACTCAACGGTCAAATATCTACCACCGTATTTCAAATTACTGCAGATCCTCCTAAAATAACAGTAAGCCTGAACAAAAAGAATTTTACCCATGAGTTAATTTCGATGAGTAAAATTTTTGCAGTCTCCATCCTTGGGAATGATGTAAATATGAAATTCATTGGCCCCTTTGGGTTCAAATCCGGAAGAAATATAGATAAGTTTGAAGGAGTAAATTATAAAATCGGAAAAACCGGTGCTCCGATAGTTCTCGATTATACCATTGCATATTTAGAAGCAGAGGTTGAAGGAACTTTAGATGTCGGAACTCATACATTATTTGTTGGAAAGGTAGTTGATGGTGACATAATTGATAAAGGCGATCCCATGACATATGAATACTACCACAAGCAAATAAAAGGGAAAGCGCCTGAAACAGCCCCCACTTATAGGAAAAAGTAGAGAGTCAATAATGAATAATAGCCACAACTACATGGAGAACATAATGAGTATTGATTTATATAAAAAAAGAGAAAAACTCACCACGAAGTGCACAGAGTACGCAAAGAATATTAAGTTATTTAAAATTATAAATGAAAATTCTATCTTTGTATTTTTGCTCTGTGTTCTTTGTGAACTTTGTGGTAAAACTTTTGTTTTTTTGTAGTCAAAAAATAAAGGAGGTTTAAATGTCAAAGTATGAATGCACAGTCTGTGGATATATCTATGACCCAGAGAAAGGAGACCCTGATGGTGGAATAAAACCGGGGACCGCTTTTGAAGATATACCGGATGATTGGGTATGTCCTATATGTGGAGCAGGTAAAGAAGACTTTGAAAAAGTAGAGAAGTAAATATGGCAGTCAGAAAAGTAAAAGAAAACATATATTCAATAGGTGCTATCGACTGGGACAGGAGGCTTTTTGATGAACTCATCCCTCTTCCAGAAGGGACTACCTATAATGCTTATCTGATAAAAGGAAGTGAGAAAATAGCGCTAATTGACACTGTAGACCCGCCCATGGAAGAGGAACTGCTTAGGAACCTTAAGAAACTTGAGATTGACAGGATAGATTATATAGTTTCTAATCATGCAGAACAGGACCACTCAGGGACAATCCCTAAAATCCTGGAAATCTATCCTGAAGCAAAACTTGTTACCAATGATAAGTGTAAATCCATGCTTATAGACCTTCTGTTGATCCCTGAAGAAAAATTTCAAATAGTGGGTGATAAAGATATCCTTTCACTTGGGGATAGAACACTTGAATTCATATTCACCCCCTGGGTTCACTGGCCTGAAACAATGTCAACTTATCTCAAGGAAGATAAGATTCTCTTTTCATGTGACTTCTTTGGTTCTCACTATGCTTCAAGCGAACTCTTTGCGACGGATGAAGCCAAGGTTTTAGAGGATGCGAAGAGATACTATGCAGAGATAATGATGCCTTTTAGAATTCATATAAAGAAAAACTTAGAGAAGTTAGAAGACTATCAGATTGACATAATTGCACCATCACATGGTCCAATCTACGATAAGCCAAGCCTGATAATCAATGCATATAAAGACTGGATCTCTGATAAAGTTGCCAATGAGGTGGTTATTGCCTATGTTTCTATGCATGGAAGCACAAAAGAAATGGTTGATTATCTAATTGATTCACTAATTGATAAAGGAATAAAAGTAACTCCATACAACCTCACAAAAACCGATATTGGTGAACTTGCAATTTCCATTGTCGATGCAGCAACGATCATTCTCGGAACACCTACTGTCCTTGTAGGTCCTCATCCAGATGCGGTTTATGCAGCCGTCCTTGCTAACGCATTAAAACCCAAGGTGAAGAATATTGGTATCATAGGTTCCTATGGATGGGGGGGTAAAGCAGTAGAAACCCTAAAAAGTCTCATTCCAAACCTGAAAGTGGATATTCTTGAGCCTGTATTATCAAAGGGATATCCACAAGATGAAGACTATAAAGCCCTTGATAAATTAGCAGATGAGATTCAAAAGAAACATAAAGACTTAAACCTAATTTAAAAGGAGGAAACATGGCTGAAAAAGTTCAAGTATACAAATGTGAGATATGTGGAAATATAGTTGAGGTACTGCATGGAGGGAAAGGACAGCTCGTTTGCTGTGGGGAGCCTATGAAACTTCTAAAGGCAAAGGAATCCGAAGAAGGAACCGAAAAACACCTCCCGGTTGTTCAAAAGAAGAATGGCGGAATCATTGTAACCATTGGTTCAATACCTCACCCGATGGAGGAGAAACATCATATAGAGTGGATAGAAGTAATAACCAAGGACGATAGAACCTACAAGAAATTCTTACAAGCAGGGGATGCCCCAAAAGCTCTGCTTGAAATTGCATATGAACATGTTGATTCGGTTAGAGAACACTGCAACATACACGGCCTCTGGGCAACAAAAATGTAGGAGGTAGTATGGATCTTAGCAATTACACTTTAGAAGAGCTGCTACAATCAGCAATAAAAAGTGAGGTTGAAAGCAACGAGGTATATACAAAATTAGCTGGAAGGGTAGGGAACTTTGTATTGAAGGATAGATTGAATTTTCTTGCAGATGAGGAATTGAAACACAAAAAATTCATTGAATCTCTTCACAAGAAAAATCTCCCCGACGTTGAAATAACCCTACCAGAAAAAAGCCCTGTTCCCCTCCCAAAAGTAAATATTGAAGATGAGAATATGGAGTTGCGTGAATTATTCTTCCAGGCAATGGAAGCAGAAAAGGCAGCCAATGAATTTTATCTTGGATTCGCAGATAGATATCAGGATGATACTGAGATAAAAAACACATTGATTTATCTTGCTTCCATGGAAATGAACCACTATCATATATTGGAGACTGAGCATGACAGTATTGATATGTTTGAAGAGTATGAGACAGGATGGCCTTTTATTCATATAGGCCCGTAAATAGATAAGAGTAAAATATGAATAAAAGCCACAGAGGCACTGAGAACACTGAGAAAGTACACAGAGATAATAATTCTAAAAATAAACTTTCTCTATTTATAATTTATTAAAACTCTGTGTACTCTGTGTCTCCGTGGCAAATGAAAGAGGTTTAAATGGCTTCAAAAGAATTACTAGAACTCTTAAACAAAGCAATCGCAAGGGAATTGCAGGTCGCAATCCAATATATGTAGCAGCATGTTCTCTGGAAGGGGGTGGAGGGTTTTACAGTAGAGGACGAATTAAAAGCAATTGCAATAACGGAAATGAAACACGCTGAAGCAATAGCAGAAAGGCTCGCCTACCTTGGTGGAACACCCACCACAAAACCTGATCCTATATTTGTAGGTGAGTCACTAAAAGAAATGATTGAGAAAGACAAGGAGGATGAAGAGTCGGCCATAGAACTATATAAAAAGATAATCAAGAAAGCTAATGAAGAATTTGACACAACTACTGCAAGACTCTTCCGTAAAATCCTTGAAGATGAAGAAGAACACCATGACACGTTTACAGGGCTCCTGGAGGGTAGATAAAGGTCTCCACTTCTATAACCTTATTGGAAATTTATCAATAATGAGCGATGTGAGACAAATATCCCTGGTCTCTTTGCAGCGGGAGATGTAACAAATATTCCAAAAAAACAGATAATTGTTGCTGCCGGTCAGGTTTGTATTGCAAACCTTTCAGCTTTTAAATACCTTTCGAGAACCCACAAGTAGGAAACTAATAATAAGGAGGAAAAATGAAAATCTTTGATGTAAAGGAAATATTTCAAATAGCAATAAGAATTGAAGAGAATGGTGAGAGATTTTATCTTAATGCCGTAAAATTAACAGACGATATTACTACAAAAGGTGTATTCAAATTACTTGCAGAAGAAGAAAAAAAACATAAAGAGGTCTTCTCCAAATTACTTTCGTCTATGACTAAAGATATTAATTTCGATTCATATCCAGATGATTATATAGATTATCTTCAAACCTATGTGAATAACACAATCTTCAATTTAGATAAAATTAAAGAAGACATGAGCAAAATTAAAGATGTATCTTCAGCTCTGGACTTTGCTATCCAGCGAGAGCTGGATTCTATCCTCTACTATCAGGAAATTAAAAGGGTTATACCAGAGAATCAGCACGACAAACTGGATAGAATAATAGATGAAGAAAGGAAACATTATAAGGATCTAACTAAACTCAGGAACGAACTATAGTAAGATGTATGATATTATATGGAATCACATAAACTTATCAAAGCTATATAGGAGGTAAAATGAAAAGTCTAAAAGAAACGAAAACTGAAAAGAATCTTCTAACTGCTTTTGCCGGAGAGTCACAGGCAAGGAACCGCTATAGCTACTTTGAATCGCAGGCAAGGAGAGAAGGATATATGCAGATATCCGCAATATTCCAAGAAACAGCAGATAATGAAAAAGAACATGCCAAGAGGCTCTTTAAGTTCCTCGAGGGTGGAGAGGTTGAGATTACCGGTGCCTTTCCTGCAGGTGTGATTGGAGATACAAAAGAAAATCTTAAAGCTGCTGCTGCTGGAGAGAACTATGAGCACACCAATATGTATCCCGAGTTTGCTCTTGTAGCCGAAGATGAGGGATTTTCGGATATAGCAACTGTGTTCAGAGCGATAGCTGTTGCAGAGAAACAGCACGAAAAAAGATACTTAGCTTTACAAGAGAACATTGAGAAAGATAGGGTTTTCAAAAAGGATAAAGTTGTAAGATGGAAATGTAGGAACTGCGGATATATCCATGAGGGCACTGAACCACCCGAGAAGTGTCCTGCCTGTGCACATCCGAAAGCATATTTCGAACTATTGGGCGAGAATTACTGAAGACCAACTGGGATAGCATTAATATGTTCAAAGAATAATGCACAGATTGGTCTTTCACCACTGGCCCCATAATTATAAAAGTATAATATGAAAAATCGCTACATGGGCACAGAGACCACTGAGTGAGGCCACAACTTAAGGATTCGAGGGAGTAAGGATTAAGTGGTTCTGAGTTTATTGAGTTTATTGAGTTATTCACGTTTATTGCGTTGTGCACTCTTTGCGCCTCTGCGTGAGAAATGTCATTGTAAGTGAATCTTCATGCTTTACTCAAGCGAAGCAATCCCAGGGAAAGTGGGAATTTTGCATTTTTCAATTTTCATTTTTCATTGGGTCTCAAGTCGTCCATCACCCCTCCTCGGTCTTTGGCCATATATGCACTTGAATCCTAAGAATCCTTGATTCCTTTAAAATTCCCTCTATGGTTCTCATTTTCATCTTTGAGGTGTAAATCATGCACAATGGTTTTCACGTTTAGGCAAATCGAAAACTTGACATTGACTCGTAAATACACTATAATACCGCCGAAATGAAAGGAAGCCATTTAAAATCATCGGTTAATTCGCTCTGCAATCAAAGGATTATTATATGTTAATAGTCTCTTTCATAGGAAATTCTGAAACAGGAAAAACTTATACTATAACCCGTCTAACAAAAGCATTAACCAAAAAAGGTTACAGAGTTGGTTGTATCAAACACTGTCCGCATGGATTTGACCTCGATCATCCAGGAAAAGATTCTTATCAATTCAAAAAAGCGGGAGCTTATGGTGTAGCTGTGCATAGTCTTGATAGTATCGGATTAGTTAAGACGACAAATGAATCGGTTAAGCTTAAAGAACTCACTGTTGAGTTTTTTATGGACGCCGATTTCGTACTCGCCGAAGGATTCAAAGAATCTAAAGGAACAAAAAAGATTGAATTACTTAGAAAAGGAGTGTGCGAGAAGCCAAAACTAAAGGATGCTATAGCAATATTCTCTAACTTTAATATTGAAACTAAAAAGTTAGTATTCCATCCTGACGACCTTGAAGGGATTGTAAACTTCCTCGAGGAAATGAAAGAAAAGGAAGAAAAAATTATCAAAGTTAAGGTCAATGGTAAGGACCTTCCTCTTAACCCAATCATTAGAAGCATAATCAGGAACACAATCGCTGGTCTTATAGAACCATTAAAAAGAAAGGACAAGTCAATAAAAAGAATAGATATAAACATGGAGGTTTAAGTATGAGTAAAAGAAATATACTCCTCATTCTCTTCTTTGGCTCTCTATGGGGTTTTAGTGAGGTTTTTCTCGGGAAAGCTCTATATAGCTCCAATATTCATTATCCAGGTGTTATTCTCTCTATATTAGCTCTTGGTATCTTAGGAATTGCATATGCATTGATTCAAAAAGCTGGAGCGATGGCCCTGATTGCAGTTGTAGCCACCATTTTCAGGCTAGTAAACGCTGGGCCTTTTTTTTGTCATTTACTTGCAATATTCTCACTCGGAGTAGGATTTGATATAGTAATGAAATTAATCAAAGAAAGGAAGTTCAATTGGCTTTCGGGGGCTCTCAGTGCCTGGCTTGGATACGCATTATTCGGATTTTTGATCACCTATGTCTTCAGATATCACTACTGGATAGCTTTCGGCCTTCCAAAGGTTATAAAATATATCGGAATAGAAGGAAGTCTTGCTGCTCTTGGTTCAGCTATTACTGTAATGATGGGGTACAGGATTGGTGAAAATTTTACTAGATTCTTTAATTCAAAACCAAAATCAGCATATATAGGAGCCATTGGATTTACCTTATCATTCTGGATTTTAGGTGCTCTATGAGCTATTTCACCATATTTATCTTACTTCTTTCAGCACAGGAAGAGTCATATACCAAAGTCTATGAATTAGGTGGTATTACAGTAACTGCTAAGAGAGTTGAGTTGATTCCTAATCTTATTATTGAAATAAATCCAGAGGAATTAAAGAAAAAGGGAGCATCTACTATTGGTGAGGCATTAAAATTTATTCCCTCTGTTTACTCAAGGACAGGGAACAAGGGAGAAAACTATGTAGAAATTTTTGGGATTGAACAGAGAGAAATAGCAATAATGCTGGATGGTCACCCTATATATTCACCTTATAATGGTATGGCAGACCTTGACCAGATAACCCTTGATAATGTGAGCAAGATAGAAATTGCACTACCTCCAGTCTCACTTCTTACTGGACCAAATAGCCTGGGAGGAGTGGTTAACATCGTCACTAAAAAGTACGAAAAATCAGTTTCTCTTGGATTGAGTGAGGGACTTAGTGTAAACTCAAGCATTAATTATGGAGATAAAATCAAGGACTTTTTTTATTATTTCTCCGGGGGAGTTTCTAAGTCTGAAGGTTATCTACTACCTGATGGAACTTTAAGAGACAATTCGGATTTCCAAAAGAGAAAAGTCACAGGGAAAATTGGCTGGGAACCAAATCCCAAAAACGAAATTGGTTTATCTATGGCTTACTACTATTCAGAGAAAGGTTTACCGTTTGGACTTACTAAACCAAGATACTGGAGGTTCACAGACTGGAGGTGGTACTATATAGCTCTTCACGGAAAAAGTGAACCTCAAGATAGAATAAAAATATTGGGAAGTATTCATTATGACAGTCATATTAATACAATGACTTATTATGAAGATTCAACATTCCGTGGTGTAGAGGGCGTAAGCGATTATGACAATTATACAACAGGTGGTTATATGACACTTAGCTATGACCTTATGAAATTCAATACTCTAAGTCTAGGAGGCTCTTATAATTTAGATTTCGTAAAAAAAAGAGAAGATGAAAATCCATGGGAAAATTATAAAGGGAATACAATGTCTCTATCCATACAGGATAAGATCGTAATTCCATCTCTAGGATTACATTTAGAAGGGGAAATTGGTTATGATGGATTTAAAGGTCCTGATTCAGACATTGATTTTATTAATTATAGAACGGGGAGTGTATATTTTATTGATACTGAAACATCAATATTCTTATCATTTGGAAGAAAGAATCGTTTCCCAACCTTAAAGGAGCTTTATTCTCAAACCTCAGGAAATCCCAATCTTAATCCAGAATTTTCAACATCTTATCAGCTGGGTTTAAACTCAAAGTATTTTAGAGTTGTTCTATTTAGGAACGATGTAAATGATTTAATAGATAGAGAGAATAGAAATTTTCCATATGAAAATATAAATTGGGCGCGCTTTCAGGGATTAAGCATTGAAGGTCAATATAAGTATATAATGCTTGGTTATACTTACCTTGATGCTTATGATGATTCATATGAAGCCCTGGATAATAAAGCAGAACACACAGTAAGTGTTGGGTTTAACTATAGTTTTAAACTCGGATTAAATATTAACCTTAATGGCATGTGGGTAGATAGGAGAAAAGATGGTGACATCTACTTGGATTCTTACACCCTTATAAATGCAAATCTAATCCAGAAAATCAGTAATTTCCTATCAGTTAAACTAAGTGGATATAATATATTAAACCAATGGTATGAAGATGAAAAGGGCTACCCCTTAGCTGGCAGAACTTTAGGTTCTGAGCTCTTCTTAAATTTTTAAGGAGGTAACTTATAATGAGTAAATTTAATGGGTATATGGGAAAATTATTGGAGGTGGATTTAAGTAACAGTAAAATAAATAAGGTTGATACAGATTTAGAGATTGCAAAAAAATTCATTGGGGGAAAAGGATACGGTGCAAAGCTCCTCTGGGATAGAGTTCCTGAAGACATAGAACCTTTAAGTCCCGATAATCTCCTTATGATAATGCTTGGACCTTTAACAGGGACACTGGCTCAATCTTCAGGAAGGTTTGCAGTTGTAACAAAATCACCGGAGACAGGGATTTTCACTGATGGCCATGTCGGTGGTTACTTTGGACCAAAGCTTAAATTCGCAGGTTATGATGGGATTGTAATCTCTGGAAAGGCTGATAAACCAGTTTATCTTCATATCACTCAGGATAAATGTGAAATATTGGATGCAAGCGACCTATGGGGTATGAGTGTTTTTAAAGTGGATGACATACTTGAAAAAAAGTATCCAGGTTCATCCAGGGGGGTTATAGGAGTAGGTGGTGAGAACCTGGTGAGTTTTGCCTGTATATCCTTTGATAAAGGGCGACAGGCAGGAAGATGTGGACCCGGCGCTGTGATGGGGTCAAAAAACCTAAAGGCAATCGTAGTAGAGAAAGGTAAAAAAAGACCTACTTATGCAGATGCGGATAAATTTAGAAACTTGACAAAAGAGTTGTCCCGTATGTTGAAAACACATCCTTCGAAGGTTAAAAGACATATACTTGGAACACTCGTTTGTATATGGGAAGGAATCGATGGAGGTACTTTACCGATAAAGAATTATACAGGGGTTGAGTTTCCCAGAATAGAAAATCTTGTGCCTGAAAAACTCTGGGAGCAAGGGATATGGAAAGGGACTACAACCTGCTTTGCCTGTCCTATAGCCTGTACAAAAATAAGTGAATTAAAAAGAGGCGAATATAAAGGTAGGGAATATGAAGCCCCAGAATATGAAATGACAGCATTAATGGGTGGGAATCTTTTAATTGACTCTTACGAGTGGGTGACATATGGTCATGTTCTCTGTAACGATTTAGGACTGGATGCAATATCAGCAGGAAACTGTGCTGGATTTGCTATGGAATGCTACGAAAAAGGTCTTATAAAGCCAGGCTATGAACTAAAATTCGGAAATGGTGAGGCACTGATCAAATTTATAAAGCAAATAGCTTATAGGGAAGGGATAGGCGATATATTTGCTCAGGGTGTCAGGGGAGCAGCAGAGAAGATAGGAAACAACTCAGAGAGATTTGCCATCCATGTCAAGGGTTTGGAACTTCCTGGTGTCGACCCTCATGGTTCTTATGGTATGGCCCTAGCTTTTGCAACTGCTGATAGAGGAGGTTGTCACCAGAGAGTATGGACACCAAGGGCAGAGCTCTATGGAAAACTGAAAAGATACTCGACAGAAGGTAGGGCTGAATTTGTTAAATACAATCAGGATGAGCGTGCTGCCTGTTTCTCGCTCGACTTATGTGACTTTATGCCATTCTCAGAAAAACAAAATACCGACCTTCTGAACTTCGCTACGGGCTTTGAATTCACTCCCGAGGAGTATGTGCACACAGGTGAAAGGATATGGAACCTCGCAAGACTAATCGCTATAAGAGAAGGAATATCAAGAAAAGATGATACTTTGCCTGCAAGGCTCTTAGAAGAACCAATGATAGCCGGGCCCTCAAAAGGGCATTTTGTATCACGGGAAGAACTTGATATCATGCTTAACGAATACTACGCCCTTAGAGACTGGGATAAAAATGGGATACCCACAAAGGAAAAATTGGAGGAATTAGAGCTGGGGGAAAGTTAAGGACCATTTCTTTCTAATAAGATCAGCAAGATATCAACGACTTTTAAAATAAAGAAGAGAGGATAAAAAATTAAAAAGATGACGAGAATGAATTCGTGATCTCTCTCCACCAGCAGGGAAATATTAAGGGTTATGTCTTTGACTAAATCAGAGATTACCTCGGAAAGCTAAGGGACAAAGGCAATCTTATTTTAGTCATCACTTACCCATTAAGGAGTACAATATGATGATAATCTTTTTAAACAAACTAAATGACTACTGGCATAAGAAAATAAATGGACTCAAGGATGAGTTCCCGGAAGTCGAGTTTTTATCTGCAAGAGTTGAAGAAAAAAAGGATGAATATTTACCTCTGGCTTCGGGAATTGTTGCAAGTAAACTTACGGTTTCCGATCTTGACAAGGCTTCCAGTTTAAAGATTCTCTTTGTTCCCTTTGTAGGAGTAAATTTCTTTCCCCTGGAAGAACTAAAAAAGAGAAATTTAATGGTGGCTAACTCACATGGAAACAGTAAAATTGTCGCTGAACGTGCCATTGCCCTTGCTCTATCTCTTCTTGGAAGAATTGTTGAATACCATAACGATTTAAAAAGGGGCTACTGGCATCGTGGTGAAGGTAGGAAGGGACAATGGATTTCTATACAGGGAAAGAATTGTGGAATTCTTGGAGTAGGACATGTAGGAAGGTATCTTGCAAAGTTGCTTAACGTATTTGATTGCAGAGTAGTTGGGTTTAAGAAACACCTATCCGAAGGAACCCCTACTTATGTAGACGAAATCACAAACAATCTTTTGGAGGTTATAGACAAGAGTGACATAATCTTTGTATGTTTACCCAAAACAAAGGAAACAGAGGGAATTATTGACGAAGAAGTCCTTTCAAGGATGAATGGCAAATACCTAATAAATGTGAGTAGGGCCCGTATCATTAAAGAAGAAGCATTATATAGGGCACTAAAGGATGGGAATCTGTTGGGTGCTGGACTTGATGTGTGGTATAAATATCCGAAGGGTAAAGAAGAAAAATTTTATCCATCCGATTATCCCTTCCCCGAACTTCCCAATGTTGTCATAACTCCTCACAATGCAGGTAATACAGAGAAGGCAAGACAATTAAATATTGATGCGACAATCGAGAATATAAAAACTTATCTAAAAACAGGAAAACCTATAAATTCAGTTAATCTTGAGTTGATGTATTGATAATCTATATGAGTGTATGGGCATATGAGTTGATAGGTGATTGAGGTAAGTCATCGTGAATCTTGCTTATTCTCCAGATGATGCTTTATAACCTTTCCCTTTACCATGTATATTACACCCTCACATATATTTGTAGATAGGTCTGCAATCCGTTCAAGATTTTTAGTAATTCTACTTAAATGCATACATCGCTCTATAGTTGTATGATCCTGGATCATATTTTCAATTAAGTCCCTTAAGACCCTATCCCTTAACCCATCTACAACATTATCTCTGGCGCAAACTCTCTTTACTTTTGATGCATCTTCCTTAATAAAGGCATCTATACTGTCACTCAACATTTTTATGGTTTCACGAGATAACCTTGGCAATTCGAGTAGAGTCTTCAACTCCTGTCTTTCTATTAAGAATGCCGCACTTTCAGCAATATTTACAGCATGATCTGCCATCCTTTCCAGGTCATTGTTCATCTTTAGAATCATCAGTATGATCCTTAAATCCTTTGCTTTTGGCTGGAATTGGGCGATAAGTTCCATACAAAGTTCTTCTATTTCTATTTCGCGATCGTTTGCACTTGGTTCATCTTCTTCTATTACACTAATCGGTAATCCTTTATCTTTTTTAATCAATCCCTTTACACTTTTGCCTATCATATTTTCGACTAAAGATGCATAATTCACAATTATCCCTTTGAGTGTTTCTATCCTTTCCTTTAACATTTAATTCCTCCTCATCCAAACTTACCCTCAAGGTATTCTTCTGTCCTCTTATCCTGAGGAACGGTGAACATCTTCTTAGTAAGCCCAAATTCAATTAACTCCCCGAGGTATAAAAAAGAGGCATCAGCAATATCAGCTCTTCCGTCAATCAGAGCTGCTATTCCTACACCGGAACCTCTACCCCTTACGGATACACAAACATCCTCATATATATCCATATATGCTTCTGCAACTCTTTGAGCTATAGGTAATACCGTTGTAGAACCAGTTATTGTTATTTTCTTTGAAGCTGCATAAAGTGAAGCGCTTGATAGAAAGATAGTAGCAGTAAAGTTTATGAAAACCAATGAGAAAAACTTTAGCATTTTTACCATCTTAAACCTCCTTTATTCACTTTTTGCCACAAAGGCACAGAGTTCAGAGAGTTTAATTTTTTAATTGAAGAGAAAGAGTGCACAGA
>CAYZBF010000016.1:0-2225 GCA_964476585.1 uncultured bacterium
ATTGAAAAAAGCCTCTGGGAATACCCCTTTACAGCAGAGTATATATCCCCTACCAATTACGCTCATAACACCACCAAGATGTAAATATAGGGATGGAACATTTGCCATTCTTATTTCATATTGCATCTTTTTAAGTAATCCTGCTATCTGTTCTATTCCTTCTTTATTAGTCCTTCTGGATTTCCCAATAAAGGCGATTCTACCTGCTAATATGACATCTCCTCCTTCAACCGTTCCAGGTTCTACTATACTTCCTATTCTATGGTACCCAAGTGAACTTAGAAATTCTGACATCCAATCTTCCTCTCCTCTTCTACTTGGTAAACCCATTCTCAACTCAATATACCCTTTTGGAGTACACACTGCTGTATCCCTTGTAAAAACTGAATTCGGATGGCTACTTAGTTCAGGGATATCAATAACCTCACTCCCAAAACCTCTTAGCACTGACTTCAATTTATCATGCTCTCTTGTTGCCATCTTCTGATCTACTGGAGCAACAAAATTATGAGTAGTTAAATCTTCAACTCCAAAATATTCAGATTTAGGGCTACAAACAATTACTCTTTTTAGACTATCTCCTCCACTTTTTCCCATGAGAACCTATCCTCTGTTTACTTTAATAGATGGAGAATTTTGCGCAACCCTTATTTCAAACATCAATGCTCATAAATTATCTAATTTATTTATACTATAACCTTGACAATGATATAGAAAGATTTATCAATATCACAATCATGAAAGAATTAAAAGATCTCTTAAGACTTCTGTTAAAATTTAAGGTCCGGTTGATTATAGGGCTTTTTTTTCTCCTTGTTGTGGATGGAGCTCAGATGGTAATTCCATGGATATTCAAGTTCGTTATAGATGATCTAAGTACCTTGCCCCTATCTCATCCTTTACTATTCTATGCCTCGATCATTATCGGGCTCGCATTGATCGTAGTCCTCTTCAGGTTTTTCTGGAGGATTATGATAATCGGAGCTTCTCGAATGCTGGAACGTGATCTAAGAGATGATTTCTATCATCGATTAATGTCCCTTGGGTCTCGATTCTATCACCAAGCAGATACAGGAGATATAATGGCGCGTGCCACAAACGATGTGAGAGCAGTTCAACAAGCAGCTGGATTCGGTGTGGTCATTACAGCCGATATTATATTCATGGGTTTTGTAGCCCTTGCGATGATGCTATACATCAGCAAAACCTTAACCTTATATGCACTTACAGTCGGCCCATTTATTGCTATCAGCACTTATTATTTTGGAAAAATTGTACATATAAAATTTGAACGCTCTCAGGAAGGTTTCTCCCTTCTTTCAGGAAAGGTCCGCGAATTTGTCACAGGTATACCAATTATAAGGAACTACGTCCAGGAAAAAGAGGCGATACGTGATTTTGACAAAACAAATGAAGAATATCTCAATAGGGGTATGGATTTGATAAAATACTGGGCAGGATTTCGTCCTGTAATTTTCTTTTTAGCCGAAATTACCTTCAGTATTACACTATTTTTTGGGGGCCGTGGTGTTATAACAGGAGCTATCTCGCTAGGCTCTTTTGTTGCCTTTTTTTATTATCTTGACCTCTTGATCTGGCCAATGATAGCAGTTGGCATGGTGATAAATATGACTCAAAGGGGAACTGCATCCCTTAAACGATTAAACAGAATATTAGACTTAGCACCTGAAATAGAAGATAAAGGAAACGAGAATATCGACAAAGCAGTAATAGAATTTAAAGATGTATACTTCAGTTACAATGGAACTCCCGTGCTAAAGGGAATAAACATCCGATTTGAACCTAATAAGAGGACAGCAATTGTTGGGACCACTGCTGCCGGTAGAACTACCATAATAAACCTTCTGTGGAGAAGTTATGATGCTGAAGGTATTTATATAGATAGTAAACCCATACAGGATATCTCCCTGAAAAATTTAAGGAAATCAATAGGTCTGGTTTCTCAATCAACCATTCTGTTCTCAAGGACCATTAGAGATAACATTGCTTTTGGCAATCCTGACGTTAGTGAAGAAGAAATTATTCAGACGGCTAAGAAAGTCGAGATCTATCGGGAAATAATGGAAATGGAGAATGGTTTTGATACCCTCCTGGGAGAAAGGGGAATAAACCTCTCAGGGGGACAACGACAACGTATCGCCATAGCAAGAGCTTTAATATTGAATCCCCCAATATTAATATTTGATGATGCTCTTTCTTCTGTT
>CAYZBF010000016.1:2345-45092 GCA_964476585.1 uncultured bacterium
AAAGAATTGATAAATAACGGGAAACTATATACACGGCTCTATGAGAAACAAAAACTGGAGGAACTTCTCGAATAATGCCTGGAGAGACTCATTCATATTTCGAAGAAGATAAAGTTGGGAAAGTTTACGATTCTACAATAATGAGATGGTTGTGGGATTATATGAAACCACACTGGAAGATTTTGTTTCTGAACCTCTTTCTGCTTATATTCTTAACCGGGTTCAATCTTATGCTTCCATATATATATAAAATTGGTATCGACCGCTACATATCGCCTACAGGAAAAGAAGTTTTTAAAGTGGAGAAGATGCCAGAAAGATTCAATACGAGTTCACTTATACGATCGGATAACCGTATATTTATGGACCTTTCTGAAATAAAAGAGAAAACCAAAGGTGAACTGGAAGACAGAGGAGTTATATCTAGGGATGATTATTACCTTATAAAGAAGTCGGATGGGATAAGGCAGGTAATAAAGAAAGTAAAGCATTTAGAGACTGATGATTTTTGCATCGTTCTTAGAACAGATATGAAAGAGCTTTCTTTCTCCGAGCGGCTACAGTTACGGAAGGGTGACTTTGCTGGAATAAAGAAACTTGCTTTAATTTATTTAATCCTCATTTTTCTGATATTCGTCATTTCTTATGTTCAGGTTTATCAAATCCAGTGGATGGGGCAGAAAATCAGCTATAAGATAAGAGAGGATTTGATAAAGCAATATACATCTCTTGCATATAATTTCTTCCAGAAGAATCCGGTAGGACGATTGGTTACACGGGTATCCAACGATGTTAGAGCTCTTAGTGAATTCTTTTCTGAAGTTATCGTTTACCTTGGCTCTCACATTCTGACTATTGTTGGAATATTAGGGATAATGCTATTTATGAGCTTCAGGTTATTCTTGGTCGTACTTGCAATTATGCCTATATTAATCTATCTTACCTTCGTTTTTAGAGTAAAGGCAAGAACAATATACAGGGACATCCGTAAAAAACTTGCAATAATAAATTCAAATATCTCCGAGAGCATCTCAGGTATCTCCGTCATTCAGTCATTCGTACAGGAAGGAAGAAAGGAAAAGGAATTTTCTGAAATCAACAACAATTACTACATGAGCACCTTCAGAATGGTAAAGATCTTTGGTATCTTTCGTCCAATGGTTGACTTGATCCGTTCGGTAGGGATTGCTCTTTTAATATGGTATGGAGGAAGGGGTATAATATCCGGGATAGTCAGTTTTGGAACGTTGGTCGCATTCATTTCCTATCTGGAGAGATTGTTCCACCCTATTAGACAATTGAGCGAGCAATTCAACATAATGCAATCTGCAATGGCTGCTGGTGAACGCATCTATAAGATATTACAAAATGACAAGAGAATACCCAATCCAAGGATAGCCTCGTATCCTGAAATAAAAGGGGATATTGAATTTGAGAATGTCTGGTTTTCCTATGATGGGAATGAATGGATTCTAAAGGACATATCTTTTAAAATAAACCCGGGAGAGAAGGTGGGAATAGTTGGATACACTGGCTCAGGAAAAACAACAATAATCAAACTCCTCCTTCGCCTATACGATTTGGACAGAGGTTCAATTAAAGTCGGTGGAGTTGACATTAGAGATATGGATAAAAGATACCTCCGAAAGCATATAGCTACAGTTTCACAAGAACCATTTCTTTTCTCTGGAGATCTAAGGAAAAATGTGAATCTCTGGAGGGAACCAGAGAAAGAAATGTTAGAAAGGGCTCTAAGAGTATCTAACTTAGGTAAAGCAATGACGCGAAAAAATATCTCATTAGATCTTATGGTTACAGAAGAAGGAGGGGGACTTTCAGTTGGTGAGAAACAACTGGTCACCTTTGCCCGTTCTTTGGTGGATGATACACCAATCCTTATTTTCGATGAGGCAACTGCCAATATTGACCCGGAAACTGAATGGTTGATTCAGGAAGCCTTATTCAAAATGATTGAAGGGAAAACATCCCTTATTATAGCACATAGGCTTGCAACGCTGAAGCAGATAGATTCTTTAATAGTGGTTCATAAAGGAGAAATTGTTGGAAGAGGTTCTCATCGAGAACTCATTAAAGAGGAAGGTATATATAGAACTCTCTACAAATTACAGGCAATAGCCTGACTGCAATAGTCCTCTAGTCTGCAGTCATCAGTCAATAGTCAACAATTCTACATCTAGAATTGAAGTAGGAGAACAAGTTTAATAGGAGGCAGATTCCATTTAGTTGAATCGTTAAATAGTTAAATTAGACGATTGTAAGGATTCGAGAGAGATGTTATTACAAGTGCTACTGCTTGCTCGACCCGTGCGAAGTAATCTAATTGACTAAAGACTGAAGACTATTGACTGATGACTATAATTCCCCTGAAACCTTAAATCTATACTATTCTCTTCCCCATGGCCTCTTTCTTGCCCGGAGTATTATCAAATACCTCTATAACATAACATATAAGTCCAATAAAATTTCTACTGAACTTCCCATGGAAATATGAATGGATAAGATTGGTATATTCAACCATTTTCCTTTCATAAGAATCTGCAGTTTTATCTTCAGGATGAATTACCCTGACAATCGTTCTGAGTTCATAACTTGGATTATCAAGAAAAACAATTGTTCCTTGAGGATTTCTCATAAGATTTAAAAATGAATGTGTTTCGAATTCAGGTGTGGTATATAATTCAAGTGAGGTCTGAATGTTTGTGTTTAGAACCTCTGGGTGCTTATAGAGTTCAATAAGAAACTCCATCTTTTTAGGCATAGGCTCTTCAATAGTATCTTTCATAAATGTAAGTTTCTCATCAATAAATTCCTCCTTAGGAGCAAAACCAAATCCCTTCACAGCATTGTTTAGTGTAAAATGCGTGTCTTTTCTGCCTATTCCATAGGAGGCAATCATACCTGAATGTGGTCCAGCCAACCGAAACTTCCCTTTCATCATATCCTTAAAACTCTCTAATCGAGTATTAAGATTCCATTCTATAAAAGCATCGGGTAGAGCCCTTATTTCATATTTATGCCATTTTCCATCTACCATTGCCCTTATAAAACCTTCATGGAAATGGGTTGAATCCACCGTATTCTGCTTAAAGGAATCTCCTTTCCATATACTAATATTTTCTGCATGCTCGAGAGGTCCTCCGAGGAGACGCCTTAAGGGATTTAGTAAGAAACTGAGTGCAGCAAACTTTAAAAAATCCCTTCTATTCATTCTTTTTCTTTTTTCTTTGGCTTATCTCCTGAAGGTTCTTCTTCTTCTAACTCCTCGGATATCCCCCTGAATGATTTTTTGAATTCACGGATCGCTTTTCCAAGGGATTTTCCGACCTCCGGTAATCTCTTCGCGCCGAACAACAAAAGAGCGATAACCAGTATTATTATTATCTCAGGCCATCCAACTGTTCCAAACAAAATAACCTCCCTTTTTTATTGTTTTGCCACAGAGACACAGAGCGCACAGTCACAGACATTGAAGAATGAAAATCTTAAAATGCAAAGTGCAAAACAATTCACTTCTGGCAGATTATATCCTTCCTCGGAGTGTAACCTCTGTGGCTTATCCTAAGCATGTTATTTTTATTATGGTAGAATGGAGACTACGAGTTGTCAAGGTTTGTTAGAATTCAATATAAAAGTTTCCCTCTTTTCCTTCTGTTTCCACGTGCTCTAATAGTAGCAAACCCAAAGAGAGATGCGCAATATGCAACTCTCATACAATCTGCAATATAGGAATTTTCATAAGCCATTGGAATTCAAAAAGTTAATTCTTGGCATCAAATTGTAAGTTTTTTTATTATGATGAAGAATAAAAAAGGAGGTTGACAAGCCAAAAATTATTATTATTTTGGACGAAAATATGCAACTAAAAGAAATTTGGGATGAAATTTTAGGATTTCCTTTAACTATCCTTCAAAGGAGGCTTTTATGAACTTAACAAATAGAAAATTATCTTTAGTCCTTCTGGTGGTAGTTTCATTCTTTATATTTCCCGTTCAAAAAGCGACTGCTACCGTCACCGCCACCAAGAAATGGGGCGAAAACAGCAACTGCCACTATACGGGTGTGTATGAAGATATTGCTTATATGAATTCAGTTACAACTACCAGAGCCACAGGTGCTACTGTTTTTGGCAGGATAGGTGAAGATACTCGAAGATATAGAACAATAATAAAAGTCAATCTCGATGCTTTAGATTCCTTTATTGCCACTTCAAGCCAGATAACATCTGCTACTCTTCATATTAAAAAATATCCTGATGCACTTCCCCACTCCACAACTATTGGTGCATATCAGATGAAGAAGCCTTGGATAGAAGATACTTGTGATTATGCAGTGCCTCCAACAAGCGACGATGCAGTTACTTGGAGCCATCAGTATTATAATTCAACGCCTTGGCAGACAGCAGGTTGTGACGGTTCTGCGGATAGAAGTAGTACATTAGATGGCACCTTCATATGGCCTACTGGAACAGACAAAGTTTGGCGTTCGGTTAATGTAACAGCTGGAGTAAAGGCTCAATTTGATAGCGGTAATGATTATGGCTGGTTATTGATGACTCAAGATGAAGGTCAAGCATATGGCAAGAGTCGTTACTATACTAAAGAATTCGCAACAACATCTGATCGCCCCTATCTGGAGATTACTTACATCCCTACACCCAAGCCCATTAGAATATTTGATAATGCAATATTCAATGCATGGTGGCCTCCCTATGATTGCTATATATCCTTTAAATACACTGATCCGGAGGGGGATGATATCAAATATGAAATCCAGTGGGATACGGATCCTGACTTTGGCAGTCCCTATACCCCCCTGGAAACCGGGTTCTCCTCCTCCGGGGCAGAAGCTAACGTCACCATTTCCCTCGACCCAACGGATCCAGAGCAGGTCTATTACTGGAAGGTAAGGGCCTATGATGGCTCTGAATGGAGCAACTGGAGCGAGACCCATTCCTTCACCATGGATATGGAGCTTGGGATGTCAACCTGGCCCTACTGGTATCAAGCTGCAGGACCGCAATTTGAACAGGGCACAAAAGATTATGTAGAGGTTGTTGGTAATACAGTGAAACTCATCTCCCCATATACCACCGGAACCTTGACCTCCCCTCCTATCGTCTATACTGACCTCACCGCTGAAAGTGCTAATAGGAACCACTGGGATGGTGTGAAGTGGACAAAATCCAGTGCTGCTGACTCCATCGGGCTTCAGATTGAATACAAGGATGGAGGAACCTGGAGTCTTGTTCCGGATAGTGTTGCTGGTTCTCCTGTTCTCCCCGGTAATTTAAATGGATTTTTTGATATGGGCGAGGCTTTCTGCACAGTTGATCTTTCCGTACTGAGTACCAGCACCTACGATTCTCTCCGGATGAAGGCAACCTTTAAGAGTTATACTACAAAGTCAGTGGGTGATCCTACCCTTGAGATGTGGGCATTGGGTAAGAGTGGAGGTATTACCTACGTATCTCCAACCAATAAACCACTGTTATTCGCCCTATCCAGGAACAAGCCTAACCCCTTCGTCGGTAAGACAGAGATTCAATATCAAATCCCGAAGAGAACGACCGTTAACCTTCAGGTATTTGACATTATGGGGAGATCGGTCGTAACCCTTCTGGATAAAGCGCAAAAACCCGGTTATTATTCCATCCAGTGGAAAGGAACGGATAAAAACAATAGTCCCTTACCTACAGGTGTGTACTTCCTCCTGATGAAAGCAGATGAGTTTAAGGCAACCCAGAAGATGGTTCTACTCCGATAAAAAAATAGGGGCAAGTTCTCCTCTTAGAAACGGCATATACTTCTATCAATACCATTATAAAAACCAAATCCTCAGAGGAAAATTCCTTACCCTAAGATAAAGAACCCCAGAAAACCTCTGCCTCTTTGAGTTGTCATATAACACTTTAAGAGCAGATAAAACCTCTCATCAAAAAACAAAAAAACTTAAATTCCCTAAAAAATAAATCTCAAATTCCTTATCCTCTATATTTAAGTTGTTCATTATCAGTAAAATCAAATGATATTCAATAATAAAAATAAAAAAAATAAAAAAGGGGTTGACAAGACAAAAAGTTTTATTATTTTTAAATATTATTTATAATTTATAACAATTTTTGTAAATGATTTTTATAAATTTTGAAATGTTAACCTCAAGAAGGAGGGTATTATGAGAATCAAAAGTAAAAAGTTAATTCTTATTTTATTACAGTTCTTGGAAGGGGTCCTATCGAACACATTACGGGGGATAAAAATGAGGATGTTTAGGAATAAAGCTGGAAGCTGCTCCACTGATTTGAAAGTACAAGATAAAGATGGAAATGGCATTTATTTGCCGCTGAAAATAATTAGGATTTCTTCGATTATATTTCTGTTAATAATGTTTATGACTTTGCCATCTTCATTAGCTTTTGCAGGAGAGTATGACAAGACAGGAACACAATGGGAACCCTACCTGGAATGGAGTTTGGAGAATCCGAGTTACTCTGGCAACCCTTATGATCTGATTGCTACGGTCTCTTTTGAACACACTTCGAGCGGGGAGACGCTGAAAACTGAGATGTTCTATGATGGCGGCAACACTTGGAAATTCCGCTTTACGGGAACCAAAACGGGCGAGTGGACCTTCACAACATCAAGTAGTGATTCCGATCTAGATGGCAAGAGCGGAACAGTGACGATCGACTCCAATCCCGATCCAGATGTCCACGGCTTCGTGACCAAGTTCGACAACAAGTGGGGATGGCAAGGAACAAGCGAGGCGTTTATCCCCCAGTTTGTGATGTACAAAAACCCCGCTGAAATCAATAGCAATCCGAGCATCGTTGACACTGATATCCAGACATTTCTGGTTGAACACGGATTCAACGGATTTCACATACAAGTACAGTGTCGTTGGTTTGACATCAATAAACCGAGCTATGATGACATTTCAGACCCAAACCCTGACCTACGAACGTTTGAGATTCTGGAAGGACTCATCGCAAAGGTGCACGATGCTGGCGGTGTCGTTCACATCTGGGCGTGGGGAGATGAGCAAAGACACATGACCCCAATAAAGTGGGGTATAAACGGAGATGAAGACAAGCGCCTTCAACGCTACATCGCAGCACGGCTCGGCCCTATTCCCGGCTGGACAATGGGCTATGGGTTCGATTTGTTCGAGTGGGTCACCAAGGAACAGCTTGAAGATTGGCATGATTACCTGCACGACCATTTCGGATGGTCGCATTTCTCAGGCGGGCGCGCGTCGGGACCAAGCTCTGGAACGGATCATTCGGCATATGTCGATTGGAATCAGCCTCTTGACTACTCGAGTTATTGTCACCACAGACCGACTTACGACGTTTACGTGGCCGCCCTCAACGTGATTCCCGACAAACCGGTCTTCTCCGAGGACCGATTTCGCATTAGAACGGATGGTTATCCGGAAAAGGACTATGATGAAGAGATGACTCGGCGAGGACTATGGATTTCCACAATGGCGGGTGGTGTTGCCAACATATGGGGCAATCTTATTGACAGCCCCGGTGACTATTCCATGCCCTATCTGCACCCAGAATGGATTAAGACGTATTCGGAATTCTTTAAAAACCGCTTCCTCAAGGACATGTATCGCGAGAACACAATCACTGATGGATATTGCTTGATGAGTCCCACCGTAGAAAGCTACATCTTCTACAAGGAAGACACGACTTCGATTATGATGAATCTCTCACAGATGGGAGGGAGCCAAAGGGCAATTGCTGTTGATGCGAAGAAAGAATACGCAGAGATTGAAATCGGAGAGCTGGACGTCAGTATACACACCTGGAACGCTCCCTATAAATCAGACTGGGCGATAGCTGTTGGTGATTTTGGTGAAGAAAGACCCTTGGAGAACTGGGAGTCGTATGAGGACCCGGGATGCACCACGGTGTGTGACCTCTTCAACGATCAATACCCTACTATCTACATGAGGGACGCGAACGTTCAATCAGGGAGTTACAGGGTTAGCTACTACGATGCGGGTGGAACTAACGTGGAAACACACGAGCATATTAGCCATACAGAAGGCAACCTCGATGATAACATATATCTCCCCGACTACGTTGGTTACCAACCTGGTATGTGGCATGTCAAGCTATATGACATCTCCGGGGCAGAGACAGAGATTGCAGATGATATCTTCACTGTCGAGGGGGAATCAAACTTCGGGAACTGGTGGGATTCAAACTATCTACACAGAAAGAAGATAACGATTCCCGCTAACTTTAGCACAGTCCCAGCTGGTTACACCCAATCTTTAGAATTTGACCATGATTCTTTGGTTACTGCTGGAAAGTCACAATCGAATGGAGATGATTTAAGGGTGGTCTACTGGAATGGGAGTTCTTGGACAGAATTAGATAGAATTCTTGACCCTACTTACTATGGTAAGGGTTGGAATGATAATGATACTCGTATCCTTTTTAAGATACAAGCCCAGATAAATGCCGGAGAGATCGACGATAATTATTACATTTATTACGGATATTCAACTGCTACTAACCCACCTGCAAGCGAGAGCAATGTTTGGAGATATTTTAATCCATTAGAGTCTACAAGCGGTCTAACTTATTATGGTTACGAAACGGGTAGCTGGAGTATAGTAGGTGGGAGGCTTAGAAATACAGGAGGCAATGACCAAGGTGGTTTCAGGGATTCGAATTCTCCTACACTGGATGATGTCGAAATATTAACTGATTGTGAAATCGTAAGCAGTACATCTGGCAGAATTGGACCGATTTTTAGACAACAATCAACAGGAAGAGGATATATAACAAGAATCAAACCAGGGACTCCAGATTACAGAATCAGTGCAATAAATGATGATATGACATATCAAGAATGTTCTGCTGAAGAACCAATGTCAAGCAGTTATGATGTTGTTTATCGCTTCAAAACTCGAATAGTTGGTTCTACTGCCAAATTTCAATTCCGCACTCTTACAGGAAGTTATTGCACTGAACTTTCCTATACATTTCCAGGACCTGGATCATGTCCAGAATATAGTTCAGGGCAATTTGGCGGGTGGTGGCAAAGAGCTGGCACATACTATTATGATAATTATAGAGTTCGTCTTGCACTTTCTGATGAGCCGCTAAATCCCACACTCAGCTCGGAAGAAAAGGCAGGTGTATCCCCCATCAATAAACCACTGGTATTTGCTCTATACAGGAACAAACCTAATCCCTTCACCGGTAAGACCGAGATTCGATATCAAATCCCGAAGAGAGCAACCGTTAACCTTCAGGTATTTGATATTATTGGAAGATCGGTCGTAACCCTTCTGGATGGTGTGCAGAAACCTGGTTATTATTCCATCCAGTACAGAGGAACGGATAAGAACAATAGTCCCTTACCTTCAGGTGTCTACTTCCTCCTGATGAAAGCAGATGAGTTTAAGGCAAGTCAGAAGATGGTTCTACTCCAATGACCCCATATGTTGAAAATAAAATTATTACGGGTTGACTTTTGAAGAACATTTCGATAAAATATATAAAGATTCTAATGTGAAAATGGGGAGAGTTTTGTTGAAATATGTTAAAAGACCGTAATTAAAAAGGAGAATTGACAATTTGGAAATTATTATTATATTGGAATAAAATATGCAATTAAAAAAATATTTGAACTAATTTTTATAAATTTTTAGGTGTCAATATTAAAAAGGGAGGTTATCATGAAAATCAAAAGTAAAAGGTTACTTCTTATTCTATTAATTCTATCTTTCTCTCTAATAGTAGGAGTTACTGATCGAAAAGAACCTCGTATAGGTGCGAAGGTTGAGCGAGATGAGTTTGAGAGGATGGACGATCATGTGAGGGTGACTCAGGCAGATCGTCTGGATAATACCTCTGCCAACTCTCTTAAGGCTTCTGCTAAGAGCACTGGAGAATGGTGGGATTCGAATTATCAACATCGTGAGAAGGTAACTATTGCTGCGGAAACGAGCAATGTTCCAAGCGGATATACTCAATACCTTGAATTTGACCATGCAAGCTTAGTTTCAGCTAGTAAATCCCAAGCAGATGGAGATGATATAATGATAGTTTACTGGAATGGATCCAGTTGGACAGAGTTAGATAGAATTCTTGACCCTACTTACTATGGTAAGGGTTGGAATGATAATGATACTCGTATCCTTTTTAAGATACAAGCCCAGATAAATGCCGGAGAGATCGACGATAATTATTACATTTATTACGGATATTCAACTGCTATTAACCCACCAGCAAGCGAGAGCAATGTTTGGAGATATTACAACCCTTGTGACAATACCACAGGGTGGACAACTTGGGGAGACACCCAAACCTTCACAGCAACCGGTGGGCGGATAGAATTCGGGGATGATGTCGTCGGAACTGTCGACTCACCTGGCCAAGGTGCTGTAGATGGTAGTGCTCCTGATCTTCAAGATGTGCAGGTACTTGCCGACATAGAAGTGGCTGATAGTGCCAATTTTTCGGGCTCTCGCGCAGGGGTTCTTTATCGTGTTGTTCCCAGTAACGGAGCATATGAAGGATATTGTAGCCGAATCAAGCCAGGTGGTGACGATTATCGAATCGGTTGGGTAGATAATTTGGGTGGTTGGGGCGCAGAGTACGTTCAAGAAACGATGGTTTCCACCTTCAATGTGAATTATCGATTTAAAATTAGAATTCTTGGCACGGGGACAGGAACCTCAATCAAATGGCAATTCCGCACCATGACGGGAAGCTATGTCTCCGAACAAAGTTATGACATTACAGGCGGCGACACACTAATCTCAGAAGGGAAGTTTGGGTGCTGGGCTGAAAAAGCTGGTGAAGAATATATTGACAATATTCGGGTTCGTCTTGCACTTTCTGACGAGCCGCCAAATCCCACGCTCGGCTCGGAAGAAAAGTCAGAACTAAGACTCCTTCGAATATTTGATAATGCTATATACAATGCATGGCATACAGATGTTTCTACCTATGAGTGCACTCTATCCGTTGTAGCCACTGATCCTGAAGCGAGTAATCTCAAGTATGTAATCCAGTGGGATAAGGACCCAAACTTTGGGGGTGCCTCTTCTAAGACTATCGGACCCTACACCGCTGGTGAGGAAGCTGAAACAACCATTCCACTTGGTTCAACCGCTGAGGATGCTGAGACCCTCTTTTACTGGAAGGCATATGCGGAAACAGCTGCAGTAGGGGTGGAAGGTTGGTATAACTCAAACTGGCAATACCGCGAAAAGATAACAATTGACCATACCAAGGTTGAGGTTGGTGGAGAAGATTGGTATAACTCAAACTGGCAATACCGCAACAAGATAACCATCGACCATACAAAGGTTCCCAATACTGATCAGAGCTATTTCCCTGTTCTTATCAACAGCACCTATACTGATTGGAAAGTTACTGGTAGTGGAGGTCATGTCGGTCAATTGGATGGTGGTGATATTCTCTTCACTTCTTCGGATGGAACCACCAAATTAGACCATGAGATTGAAAAGTATGATCAAACAACTGGAGAACTTGTTGCCTGGGTAGAGGTTCCTGCTGTATCTAATGCAACCGACACTGACATTTATATCTATTATGGTAATGCTACTGCTGTTGACCAATGGAACGTTTCGGAGACCTGGGATGAAGGAGGGGATAGTAATTACGTGGCTGTATGGCATCTGAATGAATCATCAGATGCTCATTCTGATGCTACTGGAAACGGATATAATTCCACAGCTATTACGGTTACCCAGCAGGGTGCAGACATTGGCAGAATAGATGGAGCAGATGATTTCGATGGTGATGATGATTATGTCACTTTCGGGGACCTCCTTAATTTTGCATCTACCAATTTTACCATTGAGATATGGTTTAAAGCAGCCACAATTGATACATTAGACCAGAACACCTTCATCTCAAAATGGGGTTCAGTATCGGAGAACAGGGATTTCCGATTTGAGATTGATGGGCCTGGTTCGGATAATATTAATTTCGCAATCTATGATGTAACAAATGGCTATAAACAGCTTTCTGGTGGTTCTCCATTAACTCCGGGAAATTGGTACTATGCTGCGGTGACTATTGATTGGGCTGAAGATGATGCCTATCTCTATCTTAACGGAGGAGTTGATGATAGTGAAGTTAACACATGGACATGGGCGAGGGTAGACGGTGCATCTGAAGTGGCTATAGGAAAGAGAATAGATGACTCACCGTATCAATGGTTTGATGGCATTATTGATGAGGTCAGAATCTCCACGACAGCCCGCTCGGCTGACTGGATTGCAACTTGCTACAATAACCAAGATTCTCCTAGTACTTTTTACAGTGTGGGAACCATTGAGGAACAAACTCTAAACAACTTCCCTGTCCTTATCGATACAACCGATACTGATTGGAAAGTTACTGGTAGTGGAGGTCATGTCGGTCAATTGGATGGTGGTGATATTCTCTTCACTTCTTCGGATGGAACCACCAAATTAGACCATGAGATTGAAAAGTATGATCAAACAACTGGAGAACTTGTTGCCTGGGTAGAGGTTCCTGCTGTATCTAATGCAACCGACACTGACATTTATATCTATTATGGTAATGCTACTGCTGTTGACCAATGGAACGTTTCGGAGACCTGGGATGAAGGAGGGGATAGTAATTACGTGGCTGTATGGCATCTGAATGAATCATCAGATGCTCATTCTGATGCTACTGGAAACGGATATAATTCCACAGCTATTACGGTTACCCAGCAGGGTGCAGACATTGGCAGAATAGATGGAGCAGACTCGCTTGATGGTGTTGATGATTACGTCAGATTTCCGGACCCCCTTGATTTTTCATCTACCAATTTCACCATTGAGATATGGTTCAATGCTACCACGATTGATGCATCAGATGAGGCCAACCAATTTATCTCAAAATGGCATACCGATAAAACATCCAGGGAATTCAGACTCTACACTAACTATAGTAAACTTGATTTCGACATATTGAATGGAGAGACTTACCACAGCCTTTCTGATCCTGACAGTTTAGTTGCGGAAGAATGGTACTATGCTGCAGTGACCGTTGATTGGGCAGGGACGCCTGATGCCTATCTCTATCATAACGGAGTAGAAATTGACAAAGATGAGTCGACATGGCCAAGTACTATGAATACGGATACCTCTTCAGTGATTTTAGGCATGGAATTTAAAGGAGCGGCATCGAGATTCCCGGTTGATGGCATTATTGATGAGGTTAGAATCTCCACGACCGACCGCTCGGCTGACTGGATTAAAACCTGCTACAACAACCAGAGTTCTCCTTCTACCTTTTATGGTGTGGCTACGGAGGAAGAGGTAGAACTTGAATGGGTTCAGTCAACCCCCTGGAGCGAGACCCGTTCCTTCACCATGGATATGGAGCTTGCCGAGGAGCCTGAGATAAATAGTCCTCCATACTGGTATCAGGTGCACAGAGCTCAATTTGAGCAGTGCACAAAAGATAATGTAGAGGTTGTTGGTGACGAAGTGAAACTCGTCTCCGAACAAACCTCCGGAACCTTGACCTCCCCTCCTATCGTCTATTCAGATCTTAAAACTGAAGGTTCTGGTAGGAACGACTGGGATGGTGTAAAGTGGACAAAATCCACTAAGGATGACGACATCAAGCTTATGATTGAATATAAGAGTGGAGGAACTTGGAGTCTGGTACCGGACGAAGATCTACCCAATAATTCAACTGGCCTCTCTGATATGGACAACGCTTTCTGCACAGTTGATCTTTCCTCACTGAGTACCAGCACCTACAATACACTCAGGATAAAGGCAATCTTCACTAAAGGTTCAAAGTCAGCAGATGACCCTACCCTTGAGATGTGGGCATTGGGTAAGGAGGGAGGTATTACCTACGTATCTCCAATCAATAAACCACTGGTATTTGCTCTATCCAGGAACAAGCCTAATCCCTTCATCGGTAAGACAGAGATTCAATATCAACTCCCGAAGAGAACAACCGTTAATCTTCAGGTATTTGATATTCTGGGGAGATCGGTCGTAACCCTTCTGGATAAAGTGCAGAAACCCGGTCATTATTCCATCCAGTGGAGAGGAACGGATAAGAACAATAGTCCCTTACCTACAGGTGTGTACTTCCTCCTGATGAAAGCAGATGAGTTTAAGGCAACCCAGAAGATGGTTCTACTCCGATGATAAGATGGGGTAGGACCCTACCCCTATAAATAAATCTGGGATAATGAGAAATAAAAAAACGAGAGAGATGACAAAAGATTCACTTATTGGGTTTCTACTCGGGATACCTCTGTTACTTTCTGCTTCGGTAGTATATGATTGTAGTTATGAACCCGGGAGTCTTCAATATGAGGTAAAGGATGGGTGGGATTTCATTCAAGTAAAGGGCCTTGATGTGACAGAAGAAATAGGTAAGCCAATGATACCGCTAGATTACATCCATCTCCTGATTCCACAGGGACAAGAGGCAGAATCCATTAATGTAACAATAAACTCGTCTTCAACAATAGAGGGTACTTACAGGATAAAACCATTTTCCCCTGATAAAGACTCTTCTGAGATAGATTTAAGTGTTTATAACTCCAATGAGCCCTATCCAGGTATAAGAGCTCTGATTGTGAAGACAGGAAGTTTCTCTAGTAACAGGATAGTAGATATCAAAGTCTATCCAGTAGATTATTCTCCCGAGAGTGGTAAGATTGTTCTCTACACCGACCTAACGATTGAACTCTTTTATGGACCATCTATGAGGACTTCAGTAAAACCATTGTATAGAACCCCCTATGGAGAGCATATAATCCAGAAATCACTTACGAGCATAGTGGATAATGCTCACGATATCCTATCCTATTCATATAAGCCTTTTACCAGGGACAATCTACCCCAAGGAAAGTCAAACCCTTCCTATCCTCCTTATATAGTGATAACCGCAGATTCCTTGATGGATGCCTTCCGACCTTTAATTCATTGGATAACAAAGAAGGGGATACAAGCAGAGGTGGTTTCCATTGACACCATCCTCAAGAATTACTCATATGACCCAGTCTCTTCCATTGATGATTCTGCTGGTGCTATTCGTGGTTTCCTTCTGGATGCATATGAAAACGGGACTCAGTGGGTATTGCTGGGAGGAGATGAAGGCATCATACCTGTGCGATATGGAACATCTGAGAACAATGATTCAACTGTTCCGGAGCAGACTCCCGCTGACCTGTATTACTCAGACCTTGATGGTGACTGGGATGTGGATGGAGATGACCTCTATGGTGAACCAGTTGATGACGCAGTTGGTATATATCCTTACCCTGAATTATTCATAGGTCGTCTGCCTTGTAATAAGAGAGATGAGATAAGCAATTGGATTGAAAAGGTATTGAGTTATGAGAAGAATCCAGGTAATGGCAACTATGATTACCTCACACGAGTATTCTGGACAGCAGCTGATAAGGATGGATCTACTAATATGAGGGATTTCCCGAAGTATATAATAGAAAATGGCTCCTATCCTTTCTACTTTGAACACGATACTACAATGCTTGAGGATTCCGCTGGAACCTATCCAAGGGGTAGTGAGGTCGTATCACAAATGAACAACCATTATGGGTGGTTTAACCATTACGGTCACGGCGCACCTGATCAACTGACGGTTTCTGCACCAGGAAATAATTGGGGAGGCCCAGATAGGGATTACCTGGTGAGCCTTGACTCCTGCGATAAATTCCATTACGATGCTTACGGGTATTGCAGGGTGGAACCCGGAAATGGATTGGATTCACTTAAAAATAAGGATTTTTATGGAATTATGTATCTTGCCTCCTGTTATCAGGGTGCCTATGACGAGGAACATTTCGGATTATTCGATAATTACTGCGGTCCATCAATGGCTGAGGCTTTTACCCTCTTACCCGAGAGGGGTGGGGTGGCCTTCTTAGGTTATACTCGCTATGCAAAAGCACTTCCTTCAGAGGTCCTACATCTATTCTTCCTGGAAGCTCTATTCGATGATAGCCTCATGAATATTGGAGTTACGGAGGCAATATCCAAAGCAAGGGTTTTCCCTCATTCTATTCACCTATCCCACACCCTATTCGGGGACCCTTTAATGCCGATATGGACTGATTTACCGTCACATCTTAATGTAAACTTTGTTGACTCTATACTCCCAGACTTGACTGATTTCGAAATCCAAGTTACAGCCTATTATATAGATGTAAAAGACGCTGCTAAACCCCTAAAAGATGCCTATGTATGTCTCTGGAAGGATGACGAGGTCTATACAACCGGCTTCACAGAAGAAGATGGTAAAGTGACTCTGCCAATCAACCCGGAGACTGAAGGAAAGATGCACCTGACAGTTACCAAAGAGAATTTTATCCCCTATGAAGACACAGTTATTGTATCATACAATGCTTCTGCAGTAGAAGATTTTATCAAGTCTCCCCCATTCTGTAAGACAAAAAGTATTCTTTCTGTAGGTGAGGTTTTATTCGAGTTTTATATTCCCGAAACTGATAAAGTTAAGATTGATATCTATGACCCTACAGGAAGAAGAGTAAAAAGATTATTAGATAAAAAAATGTCAGCAGGAACTCATCAAGTAAGCTGGAACTATGAGATTCCAAACGAAAAATATATTAGAAACGGTATATACTTCTATCAATTCCAATATAAGAACCAAATCCTCAAAGGAAAATTCCTTATCCTAAGATAAAGAACCCCAGAAAACCTCTTCCTCTTTGAGTCGCTATATAATACTTTAAGAGTAAATAAAACCTCTCATCAAAAAACAAAAAAAACTCAAATTCCTTATCCTTTGTATTTAAGTTATTCATTATCAGGAAAATCAAATGATATTCAATAAATAAAAAATAAAAATGGGGTTGACAAATCAAAAAGTTTTATCATATTTAATATAAAATAAATATTTTTTGAAAATTTTTGAACTCTATATTACTTAATTAAGGTTACACCCATTAATATCGGAGGATATTATTGGTATTAGATATAAATGAATATCTTTTGATAAATCATAGATAATCAGGATTTCCTCCTCCTCTGAAAAAGGCTATCCACTTAATATGGATAGCCCTTTTCAGAAAATGGGAACTCTAAAATACATATAGAAATCAAAGCCAATATCTAATTACGAAAATCTCGATACCCTCCAGAGGTCAGCCGTTATGTCAATTAGATATCTCATTAGTTCTATAAATTTATCAATAATTAGTGGCAAATTTGGAGACTCATTCACTCAATTTACGGTAGAGGTCCAGTGTAGTTCGAATCATATTATCATAAGAAAAATACTTTTCTACTCTTTCTCTACCTCTCTTCCCCATTCTTTCACTCAAATTTTTATCTTCTACTAAAACACTAAGTTTATTAGCATATCTTTCTGTATCATCAGGAGATACAAGATATCCTGTAAGTGATTCTTTAACTACTTCCGATGTTCCATCTACACAGGATGCAACAACAGGAAGTCCTGATGCCATTGCCTCAAGGACAGTCCTTGGTAAACCTTCCCATCTTGATGGAAGGAAAAATATATCCATTTTGCTAAGCAATTCGGGAATATCGTCTCTCCACCCAAAGAGTTTCACTCTATCATTATTAGATACAATCTTAGAAACTTCATTTCTGAGAGGGCCATCTCCTATATAAATGAATATAACATTAGGATATCGTGAAGTGACTTTTTTTGCTACCTTTGCCCAGATAATTGGATTCTTCTGGGGTTTTAGATTCCCAACGGTGCCAATGACAATTTCCTCTGTATCTTTTCTTTCCACTGGATTAAAATCCTGAAACTTAATAAAATTTGGTATATGATAAAATTTATTCCTCTTCCCTATGCCCCACTTAAAAGAGCTTTCAATATGAACCTTAGCCTGAGTTATTATTACATTGCCAAATAATGAGGCAATACGTTCAGCATTTAAATAAAGAAATCTCTTAATGGGATTTATATAAGGGTTTATTGCATAACCGTGAACAGTATGAACAGAATAGCAAAATGAAAGGCTACCAGATACAATACGACCTATTATTCCTGCTTTTGAACCATGTGTATGAAGTATGACATTACCGTATCTTTTATGTAATTCTATAAGGATATTACGAAGTTCAAAGAAACAGAGAAAATCATTTATAGGATTTATTTCCCGTTTTAGGTACTTTAAAGTTATATGTCTATCACCAAACTCACCTGAAACCTCATTATATAATTTCCCTCCTTTTCCTGTCACCAAATATCCGTTTTCTCCCATCTCCCTCATAAGTTCTATCACCCTCTTCTGGGCTCCACCGAGCTCCATCTTTGCCATACACTGAACTACTACACAGCGCATAACTCTTCTGCTATTCTCTTTCCTTCTAAGATTGACTCCTCCATATATGAGTATTTCCAGGAGCCAAATCTACCTGCAAGCTTGATTTTATATTTATTTAAAAACTTATTTAAAGAGGAGAGAATCTCCTTTCTTTCTTTATTATAGATTGGATAGGCATAAGGAATATCCAGCGGATGTATATAGTCCACAAAATCCTTATCAAAAAATCCAAGTTTTGAAAGAATCTCAATTGTTTTATCTATTATATCCTTATCAGGTCTTTCATCTCTATAGGAAATCTCTATCCAGATAGAGGAATAGCCTTCCGGCGCCATCCCGGGTGATACATTAGAGAAGGAACCAACACGATAAAAGGGAAAATGCTCCTCTGGAAAATAAATCCAGTGAAAGCCTATGGGGCTTTTCATCTCTGAAGAAAATTCGCTGCTACTTGAAAAATTTGGAAACGATAGATTTCCTTTAATGCCTAAATTCAGACAGAAAACAGAATTCCATCTTAGAATACTTGGGTTTGCTGGAACGTCCTCCCCCAAATCAAGCATCGGGAGAAACTCAGGAAGCGGGATAGTGCTCACGAGATAATCATATTCAATCTTTCCCTTGGCAAAATAGACATAATGTTTATCCACTTCATTAACTTCTCCCTGAATAATTTGTATTCCCTTAGCAAAAGCAGATGTAAATTCACCTATTCCTTTGCCTGGGTACAGAAACTCTACGTTGTAGCCAATATCCTTTTTTGAATGGAAAAGACTAACCCCGGGCACAAAGGAGGAAAGAAAATCAGGAGTAATCAGAGAAAGAGGACATTTCCACAGTTTTTCATTATAAGGGAGAAAGAACAACTCTGCCATACCCCCTCCAAAGTTTGTCATTATCCATTCATAAAGATTTGTGGGAACCTTTCTTATTCTAAAAAAAAATTCTATAATTGACTTCAGCCTATCAAGTAAGGGAAGATATTTCAGATTGGCTTGAAAGGGATATGGAATCAAGTTCCCTTTTATAAAAATAAAGGATTTCCTCTTAACCTTATGTATCCCGGGAACCAGTTTTAGAGCTAAATCCCTTACATAATCAGATTTGCCATGGAGGAAATGTCCCGTATAATCAAATATATAATTTCCACTCTTGATTGAACGGCATAGTCCTCCTGGTTCCCTCTCCTTTTCAACAAGTACAAAATCAACTCCCCTCTCTCTCAGATGATACGCAATAGAGAGTCCTGTTATACCTGCTCCAAGGATTACTATCATGTCCTTCCTCGTAGAATCACACCAAATATAACGAAAATTAACGATGCAACTGAATAAAAGATTATCGCGCCGTATAAAGAAAGGCGTGTAATGATAAATGAAGCCTCACAGAGTGATATCGTAGCAAGATAGATTATAGCAACAATTGAAGGAACAGACAAACCTGACGCTTTAAGCTTCAGAACAAAATGGTCGGGTGAACCAGCCAGTGGATTTTTCCCCCGAGATAACCGGAGAGATACCACATAAACAGTATCATAGATGGGATAGAAGAGTATAAGGAGAGGAACAAAGAGAGCAATGGGGTTGGATGTGGTATAACTTGTCTTAAGAGCAATAGCTGCAATTGTATAGCCTATAAAGAGACTCCCTGCATCACCCATAAAGAGTTTTGCCTTTGGTAGATTATAGGGTATGAATCCTAGAATTCCACCCGCGATAGAAACAGCCACTAGAGGAAAAGAACCTGTGCCAAGAATCGAAATGAAAATAAAAGTAGAAACAGCAAAGAGAGCTACACCTCCGGCAATACCATCCATAACGTCGATAATATTGAACGCGTTGGTTATCCCTACAACCCAGATGATAG
Organism: uncultured bacterium; assembly: GCA_964476585.1. Lineage (GTDB taxonomy): Bacteria > Hydrothermota > UBA3072 > UBA3072 > UBA3072 > CAYZBF01. The sequence goes on from CAYZBF010000016.1 coordinate 22,568, forward strand.
AAAGGACTATATTCAACCATTCCGGAAAGAATACTACTTCCATCTTTATTCCAATCAGTATAGTCACAACTGCTATCAGAGTCTGCAGTAGTAGTTTTATATAACGGGAAAAGGGACGAATATCATCAAGTAATCCCATAAGAAAAAGACCGGAACCAAGCAGTAGTATCCTCCAATCTCCTCTGTAGATCAGGGCAGCAAGTGATGCAACGAAGATTGCAATTCCTCCTCCATAAGGAATCGGTTGAGAGTGATTCTTTAGCCCCTTTGGTCTATCAACTAAATTTATATCCGATGCTTTTTTTGATATTATATAGGATAGTAAAAAACTAATGCCAAAAGAATATAGTAATAAAAGCAGTTGCTACTAACCTCCTTCGAAATTATATCCAAGTTCAAACGCTTTTATATTCACCTCATGAGTTTTCTTAGGCACCCTCTCCAGGATAGCCTCAATCCAGAGTTCCTTCGAAAATGACAATTTCCTTGCCAGAGCACCCAGCATAACGGTATTAACGGTTCTGATATTTCCTGCTTCCTTTGCCAGTTCTACACCATTCACAAGTGTGAGTTCAACACCCACTCCCCTGACACGGTCTTCAATATCATCCGGATATTCAGCCTCGCCCATAAGGACAGGGGCAGGCTTTATCACATAATTATTCGAAATAGCAGCTCCGCCTTTCTTCAAACGTTTGAGATTTCTGAGCGCCTCCAGTTTTTCAAATGAGAGGATATAATCAGCCATTCCTTCGCTAATTAGTGGCGAATGCACTTTATCTCCAAAGCGAACCTCGGATATTACGGACCCACCTCTCTGTGCCATACCATGGATCTCGCTCTTCTTCACATCATAGCCATTCTTTAATGCAATGATCGATATAATATCAGAAGCAGTGAGAACTCCCTGACCTCCTACTCCGCAAACTACAATGGAAACAGAATTCATTTTTCCTCCTTCCTAACGATTGCATCAAATGGACATACTTGAGCACAGAGAGAACATCCAGTGCAGAGATACTTATCAATCAACGCATAATCACCTTCCATTGATATTGCCGGACAACCTATCCTTAGACAGACTTTACATCCAGTGCACCTATCCTCATCCACATAAAAATATGCCTTTCTCTCAAAATCAGGTATCAAAGCACAGGGTCCCTTAACGATTACAACAGAGATATCATCCCTTTCAACTTCCCTTTTGAGGACTTCTTTTAGTTTTTCAAGGTCATAAGGATCTACCGTATATACATGCTCAATACCTATACCCTTTATAAACTTACTCAGCTCAACCTTCCTACCTGGAATTCCCATAAGGGTCTTACCTACCCCTGGATGACCCTGGTGACCTGTCATTGCAGTTGTGCTGTTATCAAGTATTACAACTGTCCCTATCCCTCCGTTATAATATGTATTGATTAATCCCGTAATGCCTGAATGGAAAAAGGTTGAATCGCCAATAACTCCAATAACCTTTTTTGCATCTTTTTCTCCCATTGCCCTTAATGCTAGCTGTATACCATATGCATTGGTGATGGATGCTCCCATCTCAACACATGAATCTATTGCATTAAGGGGAGGTAATGCTCCCAGAGTATAACAGCCAATGTCACCTGTTGTAATAAGACCTAATTTACTGGCAGTATAGAAGAAACCTGTATGTGGACAACCTGGGCAGAGTGCTGGAGGACGGGGTGGAAGGTCGTCTACATTCACTTCAACTGGGTCTCCAAAATCTATTTCGAAACTTTTGGCTACTCGTGTAGGATTGAGTTCTAAAACCTTTGGGACTTTATCCTTCCCCTCCACATCTATACATAATTCTCGTATTTGCCCCTCTATGAATGGATCATTTTCTTCAATACACAACAACCGCGATACTTTGGAGGCAAATTCTTTTAAAAGTTTATCAGGGAAAGGCCATGGCATCGCTATTTTTAAAACCGAAGCATAAGGAAATACCTCTTTAGCATATTGATAGGAGATTGAGTCTGTCACTATACCTATATTACTGCTTCCCATCTCAATTTTATTTTCCTTAAAATTGTTAGCAAAATCTTTTAACTTATTTGTTCGCTCTTCCACCTTGTAATGGAGTCTGCGTGCATTTATGGGAAGTATGACACGTTTTTTGAAATCCTTTTTGTATCCTTTTATAGGAACATCTTCCCTTTCTTCTAAATTAACCACTGTCCCTGTATGAGAAATTCGGGTAGTGAGCCGTAGGATAACCGGGGTATCAAATTCCTCCGAGAGCCTGAGCGCTAACTTCGTAAATCTCCTTGCTTCTTCGGAATCAGAGGGTTCTAAAATCGGAATCTTTGCAGCACGGGCATAATGGCGATTATCCTGTTCATTTTGTGATGAATGCATACTGGGATCATCAGCAGTCACAATTACAACACCCCCTGTAGCGCCTATATATGACAGAGAAAATAAAGGATCGGCAGCCACATTTAGACCTACGTGTTTCATCGCAACAAGAGCTCTAGCTCCTGCAAAACTAGCACCTATTGCTACTTCAAGGGCTACCTTTTCATTAGTGCACCACTCAGAATGTATCTCAGGATATTTGGAAATACTTTCTAATATTTCAGTACTTGGAGTACCGGGATAAGCAGTGGCAATATGAAGACCTGCCTCCCAAGCTCCCCTTGCTACTGCCTCATTCCCCATCATAATTTCTTTCATCTTACCTCCTCTCCTTTCAAACTTGTGTGGGTAATTCTTAATGTTAATTAAATTTTTCTGTTCTCATTTTATAAATTATTCAATAATAGTCAAGAGATTATGTCAAGAGTGCATTTGCACCTTAAAGAGAAATTTACGTTACAGCCCCTCTATGAGATCCAAAATCTTTCTGCTCACTTTCAAATAGTGATGATTCTCCATCACCCACTCCCTTCCTATCTTTCCTTTCCGAGTCAATATATCAGAAAATGATAAAATTTCTTCCAACACATCTTCAATATTATCCTGATTTGCATTAATAAACGGATGATCTGGAATATATTTCTCATAGTCGGGATTTATGTATGTAACACTGGGAATACCCATGGATAGACATTCCAATGAATTCATTCCATACCCGTAACCACCAAGATCAGTTAACTGATCTACCAGCACATCGCATCTCTCCCATTTCAATCTCAAGACTTCCTCGTGTGGTAAATTTTCTAAAAGAAGGAAATCAAAATCAAATTTATTCTTAAGACTTTTCACAGCTTTTATGAGATATTTAGTACCCTTGAGATACCGATTGGTAGGAGCGTGACATATAGTGAGCTTTTTATTTTTTAATAATTCTTTGGGGTTGAATTTATCCACTTCAAATGGAAAAAATATATGGTGTATATCAGGGTGAATAAAGAGATGGTCAAATTCTGTGGTGAAGACTATATCTGATAGTTTCTCAATATGAATGAGTGCTCCACGACTCCTCAGGTCGCTTCCCAAATATAAGATTGCAACCCTTTTGCCCATCATCTTCAAGGATTTCATAATCTCTCCACACCTTAGGAATCCAAGTCCTCCATCAAGTATATAGCAATCAAAAGAACGTATGAAATCCATTAGAGGATGAATCCTATAATCCCATATGACATCTCTCATTAGATAGAAACCTCTCTCGAGAAGCGTTGGATTCCACTTTGGGGGATTACCTTCCCTATACTGATGCTGGTAGGTCCCCACCTTAATCAACCTTTTAATAGATGCGAAAAAAGACACATTAGAAAGGGGTAGATTAAGTACTATATCATCCCATTGTGAAGTGGGACTCCTGAAATAAGTAATTAAACGGGAATAATGTCCTTGTTTTCTCTCTGCATTTACCAAAGTTCCGGGAACACCGGCAACGTTCTCAGAAGCTATGTGAAGAATTCTCAACAGTAACTGTCCAATTCTTAACCATTATTAGTATTAAGACAACTCTCTATAACTTTTGCGGTTATTAATCCAGCGTATCGGACTACCTTCATCGAAGGAGGCGGTTGAAAGTTGTCTCCTTCTTTTAGTAGAAGAACCTGGGGAATTTCTAAAAAAAATGCAATTGTAGAAAGAGTGTTCTTCTTCGTTATCAAGGATGAAATCTCATAGAGGTCTTCAGCTCTCGAGACTTTGAGAAATCCAGGAAACACTCCAACATCAGATGAAATGCCCACTCTTTCATCTTTCTTTTTCCACCTTTTCAAACCCAATACTTCCTTTTCCCAACTTACTGATAATCCCAGTAACTCCATTAGACTTTGATAAGACTCAATTATTGAACGGGAACGGGAACGGACTAAGAGATTGACACTCGTATCCTCGTATATTGAAGCAGTGATGGGGAAGTCCAGAAGAAATGAGAATGCATCTATCCAGTTTCTGTTAAGATCTATAAAAAGATCAAAAGATAAATGCTTTAGGCGCTTTCTCAAAAGGAAAACACTTAAAAGACTCAAAGTTGTTGGATATTCCATTATTTCTATGGGAAACCTTTCAAAATATTTAAAACCTCGGTTCTCTGTTAAAAATACAGTTAAATCATATTCACTTGACAAAGCCTTCACAAGTGGTAATGAATACAGGATTTCTCCCTGGAATATCGAAGGACGGAGCGCCACCCTTTTTACACCCTTTAAAGGGAATTCTATCCGCTTTGATCTTATCCTGGCAAGTATCGAAAACAGAGTGTTTCCTAACATACAACCCCCTATAAATCAATCTGTTCCAAAAGCCCTGTCGCCACAATCTCCAAGGCCTGGAACGATGTATCCCTTACTGTCCAACCCCTTAAATCTTCCCTTTTTATCCAGAGCAAGCGCATAGATATGAATACCAGGGAAGAGCCTTTCAATTTTTTCAAGACCATAAGGTGCACAGACTATTGAAGAAATTATCACCTTAATGGGTTTTCCCTTATCATAGATTCTTTTAAGAACGGCAATGATAGTTTCTCCAGTGGCTATCATTGGCTCGTAGACAATAATATTCTTACCCTCTACATTCGGAACCTTAAAAGATGATACATCGATCTCAAAATTAAGATCATTTACACCCTCCTCTATCCTCCTTGCTTCGATTACTCCTATTTCGTAGGGTATACTAAGCTCATCAAAAAATTCCCCACCCCCAGAAGCTAAATGCATGCCAGCTCTCATTATGATAAGTTGAAATATTGGGGCAATTATTCTTCGAGCTTCAGTGATAGCTAAAGGGGTTTTAACGTTTATTTCTTCAGCCGCTATCTCTTCCTTTAAAATTTCATAACTTAAAAGAAAACCAGCAAGCCTTAATTGCTTTCTAAAAAGAACAGAATCAGTTGAATCATCCCGAAGGTTCGCAAGTATAGAACTCAATACATTATTTTCCAGAATATGTACCATAAGAACCTATTCCTAAAATATCTTCCCTGGATTCAATAGATCCAGGGGATCAAATTCTTTTTTTATACTTTTCATAAATTCTATCTCCTTCTCAGTCCGCGAAAAATGGAGGTATTTTTTCTTTGTAAATCCGATACCGTGTTCTCCGCTAATCCTGCCGCCAAGAGAACTCACTCTTCTCAGTATCTCCTCTACAAGTGATTCTCCCCCATCATCCCAGTCTTCTCTCTTTATAATATCTATATGGATATTCCCGTCTCCAATATGGCCGAAGGTGTAAATACCAGTTTCGTATTTCTTCTTGAGTTCCTTAACAAAAGCGACAAATCCAGGGAGGCTGGATCTGGGAACCACAACATCTTCTGGTAAAACAGTGCCAATATGGTCCAGAGCTTCTGATATACTACGCCTGAAATCCCATATCTTATCCTGCTGATAAGGCTCCTCAGCTATAAATACATCGGATGCCCCATATTTTAGAAACTTCTCCCCTATTTTCTCAAACATGTCTTCAACATCTCTCTTTGAACGCTCCTCTATCTCCGCAATAAGAAAAGATGCTTTATCGGTATATGGTATCTTTTTATCTGTGTAGCGAAGTGTTGCACTAACTGAATCCTCATCGATAAATTCAAGGGCCGAAGGAACGAGCCCTGATGCAAGGACCTCAAAAGAAGCTCTGGCAGCGTCTCTTAAGTTATCAAATGGGGAAAGCAAGGTAGCACTATAAGGAGGCAATGGGATAACCCTGAGTAGAATCCTGGTTATGACACCCAAAGTTCCCTCGGACCCTATAATCAAGTTCATAAGTGAATATCCCGTTGCATTCTTCTCTAACTTGCCACCGAAGAATTCCTTTTTACCGTCCGAGAAAATAACCTCAATCCCCAATACATAATTTCTCGTAAGTCCATACCTCAAACATCGAGGCCCTCCCGCATTTGTAGCTACATTACCTCCTATTGAGCAGGAATCAATAGATGCAGGATCAGGGGGATAAAACAGGTTGTATCCTTTAAGAAAATTGTTTATCTCTTCTGTAATACATCCAGGTTCTATTTCCAGTGTTAAGTTTTGCTCATCAATATCCTTAATTTCTTCCATATGCTCAAGGCTGAGTATCACGCCTCCATTAACCGCAAGTGAGCCCCCGCACCTACTCGTTCCTCCACCTCGGGGAACAACAGGAATTCTCTCTCTTGATGCAATCTCTAAAAATCTGCTTATTTCATCTGAATTTTTAGGAAGGAAAGCAGCATCAGGAAGAAAATAATAATCTCCGGGTGTTTCATCCCGAGCATATTTTTTAAGTAATTCTTCATCCGTCAGGAAGATATTTGAATCGAACTCTTCACTCAAAATGTTCACTAATTTCATTAAACAAAAATAACCCCGAGTTAGTTATAGTCAAGGGAAAAAAATACCCTTGAAAATAACCTTGTTTTTACTATAATAAAAGTGGCGGGGCGTAGCGCAGTCTGGTTAGCGCACCTGTATGGGGTGCAGGTGGTCGGAGGTTCAAATCCTCTCGCCCCGAGATAATAATGCCAAGAGATAAGCGAAAATCTGAAATTAATAAGATTAAATGAGTCTTCTATTCTTTCTTATGCAATTATTAGGATACTTCTTACCTAAAGGAATTGCAGAATTGATAAGCCGAGGTATTGCTAGATTCTGTTACTACTTCGTATATAAAGAATCAGCGAAAAACCATCTATCAAACCTTAAAACAGCTTTTGGGGATGAAAAGGATGATGGAGAATTGAAAAAAATAACAAAAAAAGCAATGTGCAACTTTTCCATACAACTCTATGAACATACTATTATGGGAAGGCTGAATAGAAGGAATTACACTAAATTTCTAAAGGGTGAAATGATGGAAAATCTTTTCAATGCCTATAGGGAAAGAAAGGGGGTGATAATATTAAGTGCTCATTTAGGAAATTACGAGTGGGGCGCAGCTCTAATGGCACTTAATGATATCCGCGCCTCTGTTATATCACTGGAATATAAAACTCCATTTATAAAAACCCTTTATAAAAAAAATAGAAATAAGGTTGGAGTAACTATATTTTATCTCCGAAAGACATTCTCGGATTCTATAAGGTTTTTGAAAAGTGGAGGAGTTCTTGCAATTGCTGGTGACCGTAATTTTGGTGATGCTCCAATATCTATGAAACTATTCAATAGAGAAACAGAAATTCCAAAGGGTGCCTTCTACCTTGCATCAAAACTCGATGTTCCTATTGTTCCAGCATTTTCCCTTAAGGAAAAAGACGGATTATATCATGTATATTTTGAGAAGGCATATAAGATAAATGAGAACGAGATACAATCTGGAGCAAATCGCTATGTGTCAATCCTTTCGAGATACATAAAGAAATACCCCGAACAATGGTTTATCTTTGATAAAATATGGAAAGAAGAGTTTTAATAATTATACCAGCATATAACGAAGAGGATAAAATAGGTCTTTTATTAAAAAGGATATCAAAGTTATTTCCTTTAACTAAAGTTCTTGTAGTAGATGATGGTTCAACTGACAATACTCATCTTATCGTTAAAGATGCAGGGGTAAACTTAATAAGTCAACCTACCAATCTTGGTAAAGGCATGGCTCTCAAAAAGGGTTTTGAATTTGCAATAGACAAAGGATATCATGCAGTCATAACAATGGACTCAGACCTTCAACACAATCCATCTGAGATCCCAAAATTTCTAAGTGCTTTCACAGAAGGAGCAGATCTAATCATCGGGACAAGACATCCGAGTTTAAAAGAGATGCCATTTGTCCGATTTCTGGTAAATCATACAACTTCTCTGGTTGCATCACTCCTTTCGGGAATTCGCGTTCGTGATAGCCAATCAGGATATAGACTTCTAAGTTCGGATCTACTCCGAAAATTAGATATTGAGACCTACCGCTTTCAAACTGAGACGGAAATAATAATAAAGGCGGCAAGATTAGGTTACAGAGTTAAAGAGATCCCAGTCGAAACCCTCTATCCTGATAAAACCAGAAGTCATATTAACCCTATAATAGACACAATAAGGTTTATTATACTCTCAATCAAGTTCTTATGGCGGTAATACTTATTTCTAATGACGATGGTATCAAAGCAGAGGGAATAAAAATCTTGAAAGAGGCTGTAGAGGATTTAGGGAGAACCATAGTGTTTGCACCGGATAGTGAAAGGAGTGGCTCGAGCCACTCCTTAACTATTCAGACTTCCATCGGGGTTAAGAGAATTGATAAGGATGCATATTCAACAGATGGAACCCCAACTGATTGCATACTATACAGTGTAAGGGGAATATTAGAAGAAAAACCAAATATCATCCTTGCCGGTATTAATCACGGAGCTAATCTCGGAGAGGATGTCTCTTACTCGGGAACGGTAGCGGTGGCAATGGAAGGAACACTCCTCGGAATTCCCTCTGTTGCATTTTCTCAAGTTGGGTATAGACAATCATTTGACAAAGAATTTGCAAAAAAAATTGTTAGAATGATAACCCTTCGTGTACTCAAAGAAAATTTGCCAGAAGGAGTATTTCTGAATGTAAATCTTCCCCCAAAGCCCAATGGAAGACTACGAATAACAAAATTGGGCAATAGAATCTATCAAGACTCAATCATTAGATTAAAAGGTGATGAGAAAGAAGTAATCTACTCACTCGGCAGGGAATCTCCTTCATGGATACCTGAAGAAGGCTCGGATTTTAATGCCATTGACGAAGGTTTCGTTTCCATCACACCTATTCATCTGGAATATACTGACTTCAAAACAATGAAAAAACTCATCAGATGGGAAGATTAACATGGAGTATAATCATCAGCGAGAATCTATGGTAGAGGATCAGATACGGAGAAGAGGCGTCACAGATGAGAGAATCCTTAGGGCAATGAAGGAAGTATCAAGACATAAATTCGTTGGAGAAGCTCTCTTGAGCATTGCATACCAGGATAGCCCTCTGCCCATTGGGTATGGACAGACTATCTCACAACCTTATATAGTGGCACTGATGACTCAATTACTTGATGTCAAGGATGATCACAAAGTTCTTGAGATTGGAACTGGTAGCGGTTATCAGGCTGCAATCCTTTCAAAACTTGCAATGAGTGTGATAACCGTAGAACGAATCCAGGAACTTTATCAGCAATCAAAAGAACAGTTGCATAAGCTTGGATATAATAATATAATTGTTGTACATGGAGACGGTAGCATAGGTTATAAAGAGTATGCACCCTATGATCGGATAATTGTAACGGCAGCAGCACCCAAGGTACCGGAATCTCTTATTGAACAGCTATATGAAAAAGGTAAGATAGTAATTCCTATAGGGAATAGATGGACACAAAGGCTGGAGGTCATAAAAAAGGAAGGAACAACCATAAAAAAGGAAAAGAATGAGGGTGTTCGATTTGTTCCCTTAATCGGAAAGGAAGCTTGGTAATAAATCGGGACGTAGCGCAGTTTGGTCAGCGCGCCTGGTTCGGGACCAGGAGGTCGGTGGTTCAAATCCACTCGTCCCGATATTTTGTCACAGGTACACAGAGTAATCGCTTTGCTTCATTAAAAATTAGGGTTTTGGATTTAGGATTTAGGGGTTGGAAATTAGATTTAGCAGCTATAAAAACAATGTTAAACATTGCATCTCTTAACTAAATCCGAATCCCCAAATTCTAACTTCTATTATTTTTTTCATTTTTCATTTTGCAATTAAGCGAAGCGCTTTATACCCTTGCATATCGGTTGAAAGAGACTACTTTTTGCTATGATTACTGAACCACAAAATGATATACCCAATCTTCCAGGGGTTTACCATTTCAGAAGTGAAGAGAAGATATTATATATAGGTAAGGCAAATAATTTAAAGAAAAGGATTCGTAGTTATTTTACCAAAAAGAATACATTAAAAGAAAAAAGGATTCTCGAACAATCAACCTCTATTGATTATGTTGTTGCATCTAGCGAGATCGAAGCTCTTATACTCGAAGAAAATGAAATAAAGGAATACCAACCAAAGTACAATATCAGGCTAAAAGACGATAAACGTTATCCTTATATAAAAGTCACCATTAATGAAGAATACGCACGGGTTTTCTATACAAGGAAGTTAGAAGATGACGGTTCACTATATTTTGGGCCTTATACAGATGTGAGGGCAGTAAAAAAAGCACTAAAGACCATACGAAATATCTTTCCTATACGAACCTGTTCACAAAGCAAACTTCCTGATAAAGCCTGCCTTGATTACTATATTGGTAATTGTGTCGCTCCCTGCATAGGAAAGGTAACAAAAGACCAGTACAGAGAACTCATTGAGGAGGTAGTTGATTTCTTAAAGGGCAAAACAAAAAAACTTGAAAAGATCATTGCAGACAAGATGTGGAATGCTTCAAGAAACCTCGAATTCGAAATGGCTGGGATATACAGGAATCAACTGATGAGTCTTCGCGATCTTTCTAAAAAACAGAGAATGATCTTACATGATAAAACATCGAGAGACATAATAGGCATAGATGAACGACATGGATTGGCCTGTGCAGCAGTTTTTCAAGTAAGGGAAGGGAAAATTATCCACAAAGAACATTATTTTCTCCATTCAGAAGAGGAATCTCATGTTTCGGAATTCCTACATCGATTCCTCTCACGAAGATATTCAAAAATTTCTTTCGTACCCGATGAAATTATCCTTTCACGCTGTGTAGAGAACAGGAATCTACTGGAAGAATGGTTAAACACTAGAATTCATGTTCCAAAAAGAGGAGACCTAAGGCGTCTTGTAAATATGGCTGATAAGAATGCAAAACTCGAGTTAGATATGGAATTATCAAAACCGACAAAAAGAACAGCGCGTTCTCTACTTGCGCTCCAGGAAGCTCTTGCTTTAGAAAGACCTCCGACACATATAGAAGGATTTGATATATCTAACATAAGTGGAACCGATTCAGTAGGCTCCTGTGTAGTCTTCATAAATGGTGTTCCTGCAAAGAAAGAATACAGAAGATTCAAGATAAAGGGAGTGAAAGATATAAACGATCCAGCAATGATAGGAGAGGTTATATTCAGAAGGATTAAGAAATTACTCAATAAGGAAAGTCTTCCCGATCTCATATTAATAGATGGTGGGAAAGGTCAATTAAATGCTGCTATAAATGCTATGAAGAACCTCACAAACTTAAAGATTCCAACAATTGCACTCGCAAAAAGATTGGAAGAAATCTACCTCCCTACAGGTAAGATAATATCCTTATATAAGGATTCTCCAGCCTTAAAATTATTGATGAGAATACGTAATGAAGCACACCGATTTGCATTAGATTATCATAGAAGATTACGAAAGAAGCGCCTTTCTCTTTCAGAGTTGGATCAAATAGACCGGATAGGATTCAAACGAAAGATTGCCCTTATACAGCATTTTGGTTCGGGAAAGAGACTTCTTTCCGCTTCAAAAGAGGAGATGGGACAAGTAAAAGGAATCGGTAAAAAACTCGCAGAAATTATCTACACTACCCTTCATTAACTTACCAATCCACACCAAAAAAATTTTATATATGTGGTGGTTCGGATATCCTTGTGAGAAGATTTCGCGCTCTTTCTTCCTCAGGATTTAATTCAAGCGCTTTTTTGAGATATTTTATAGCCAGAGGGATATTGTGGAGCAGGAAACACACATCCCCCATATGGAAAAAGAGACTCGAATACTCCACGCCAAGTTCTTCAAGAATCTTGAAATGTTCCAAGGCCTTTTCTTCGTCACCTTTGGAATGATATGATATACCAAGGTGATAATGCGCTATCCTTGACTCTGGAGAATGCTCTATCAACTTCAGGAAATTGCTTATTGCCTTATCAATATCTCCTGTATGATAATAACAATGTCCTAACCAGTAATATGCCATGGAAAAATCAGGATTTTTCTCAATACATTCTTCAAAATAATTAATCGCCTTCTTAATTTTACCCATTCTAAAAAACGAAATTCCAATTGCATAAAGACTATCTGGAAAATCTGGTAGAAGCTCAAGAGATTTTTCCTCATTACGAATGGCAAGTTTAATTTCTCCGGTTAGATATGCAAGATCCCCAACCAATTTATATATATATGGGTCATTTAACTTCTCACTCACCATCCTACTATGTTTCAGAGCATCCCTCATTTTACCCTTTCTTCTGTATTCTATTACCTTCCTTAAAAAATACTCTGGGGAATCTTCTTTTAATGGAATACCACAATAAGGACAAAAATCGAACCCCTCCTGTATTTCCTTACCACAGTTCTTACATTTCATAAAGCCTTCATCCTTTGAACAATCTCTTTCCCAAACTCCGAGGTCTTTATAGGCTTTACATTCTCAAGTTGTCTTGCAAGGTCATAGGTTACTTTCCTGTCCACAATCGTTTTTTCAAGGGACTTTTCAATTAGCTCTGCTGCCTCAACCCATCCCATATACTCAAGCATCATTACTCCTGAAAGGATGAGGGAGGATGGATTTACCTTATCAAGTCCACGATATTTGGGTGCAGAACCATGAGTTGGTTCAAATAATGCAATATAATCACCAATGTTTGCGCCTGGAGCAATCCCCAGTCCACCTATTTGGGCAGCACATGCATCAGAGAGGTAATCACCATTTAGATTTGGAAGTGCTACTACCTCATATTCATTTGTCCTTGTAAGAACCTGTTGAAACATTTGATCAGCAATTCTATCTTTGATTACGATTCTATCACCGGGATCCCCTACTTTCCTTCCGCCTCTGAGATCCTTAAAAGCACCTTCCCTGGTAATCGGGGTTACTCCATCGGGACCCTTTACCTGATCGTAGAGTTCGTCTTCAGTAATAATATTGTCACGGAATTCTTCTATTGCGACTTCATATCCCCAATCTTTAAAAGCACCTTCGGTAAACTTCATAATATTGCCTTTATGAACCAGGGTAACACTTTTCCTATTGTTGTCTATTGCATATCTGATTGCCTTTCTTACCAATCTTTTTGTCTTCCTAACACTTATTGGTTTAATCCCAATGCTAGAATCCTCCACAATGCTTGTATTCATATCTTTGTTCAAAAAATCAATAACTTTCTTAACCTCAGGAGAACCCTGTTTCCATTCAATTCCAGCATAAACATCCTCGGTATTTTCCCTGAATATTACTATGTCCATTCGCTCAGGATTGCAAACAGGTGAAGGAACCCCCTTGTAATATTTTACCGGTCTAACACAGGCATAAAGATCCATTGTTTGCCGCATTGTCACATTAAGACTCCTATAACCACCTGCTACAGGTGTTGTCAATGGGCCCTTAATCGCAACAATATAATGTTCAATGGCTTTTATGGTATCCCGAGGTAGTGGTTCACCATACATTTCAATAGCCTTCTCACCCGCAAGGAGTTCAAACCATGAGATCTTTCTTTCCCCGTTGTAGGCAATTTCCACTGCTCTGTCCCAGACCGGTTTAGATGCATTCATAATATCAGAACCTATTCCGTCACCCTCTATAAAAGGAATTACAGGATTGTCTGGTATTTTAAGTTTTCCCTCCAGAACTTCTATCCTTTCGCCAATTGTTGGTGGGATAAGTTTGTCAAATGTTATCATTACTTACCTCTTTTTTCAATCAATTTTGAAATCACCATATTTTTTTACGTGTTCCTCAATCCCTCCATCATGGATTAACCTTATCATAAACGGTGATATAGGTTCTGAATCAAGTGAAAATCCTTTGCTTATGTTCTTGATCTTCCCTCTCTCCAGATCAATCTCAAGTTCGTCCCCTTCCTCTATCTTATCAGTATCTGCTTCCAGGAGGGGTAATCCTATATTAAAACTATTCCTGTAGAATATCCTTGCGAAGGACTCTGCAATAATGCATGAAACCCCAGCAAGTTTTATAATTCTAGGTGCGTGTTCACGAGAAGAACCAAGCCCAAAATTTCTCCCTGCAACTATTATATCTCCTGACTTCACCTTGGAAGCAAATGTAAGATCTGCATCTTCAAGCACATGTTTCGCAAGTTCCGAAAGATTTGACCTCAGATGAAAATACCTTCCCGGTGCTATATGGTCTGTAGATATGTCATCACCAAATTTCCAGACCCTCCCTTTAATTAACATATTCTTTCCTATAGATATTTTCTCGGATCTGTAATCTTCCCTAGAATTGCAGTTGCTGCAGCTGTTGCAGGCGACCCAAGATATATTAAACCTTCTGGATTTCCCATTCTTCCTTTGAAATTTCTGTTCTGGGTAGAGAGGACCCTTTCTCCATCCGCCAGAACCCCCTTGTGGACACCAACACAAGGACCACATCCTGGTGATTCAAGTGCAGCCCCTGCCTCCAAGAAAGTTTCAAGTAATCCCTCTTTTAATGCATCCTTATATATATCTATTGACGCGGGAATAACAATTAACCTGGTATCAGGATGTCTTCTCCTTCCTTTTAGTATGGATGCTGCAATGCGGAGGTCCTCTATTCTACCATTAGTGCATGTCCCAATATATACCTGATCTATTTTTATATCTTCAACATCCGAAATTTTTCTTACGTTGTCAACAGTATGGGGAAAGGAAATTATTGGTTCAATCTTGCTAACATCAATCTCAAAAACTTTTTCATAATTTGCATCGGAATCAGCTTTTATCTCCTGATATTTGTTACTCCTTCCCCTTTCCTCAAGGTATTCTTTTGTCGTGCCATCTGTATGAATTAATCCTGTCTTACCCCCTGCTTCAATTGCCATATTGGTGATAGTAAACCTCGAATCCATAGATAGATTGTCAATGGTTTCTCCCTCAAATTCCATTGCCTTGTAGGTTGCACCATCTGCGCCAATCATTCCAATAATGAAAAGTATTACATCCTTTGAAAAAACACCGGGAGAAAGTTTACCCTTTATTATAAATTTAAAGGTTTCAGGAACTTTAAGCCAGACTTTACCGAGGGCAAACGCAAGAGCAACATCTGTTGAACCCATGCCTGTGGAAAAGGCTCCCAGCGCCCCAGCGGTGCAAGTATGGGAATCTGCACCAACAACAATATTTCCAGGATTCACCCACTCTTCCACCAACCTCTGATGGCAAACACCTTCACCCACCTCAGAAAGATAAGCCCCTGTCTTTTTTGAA
The DNA here is from genome assembly GCA_964476585.1 of uncultured bacterium. Classification (GTDB taxonomy): domain Bacteria; phylum Hydrothermota; class UBA3072; order UBA3072; family UBA3072; genus CAYZBF01. The sequence continues at coordinate 38,080 of CAYZBF010000016.1, forward strand.
AACTTCCTTAACATCTGATGAGCATTGGAAAGCTCCTTTCTAGGACTCGGCGAGGCATGATCAAGAAACAAAATTGTATTTTTCTTATCGAAGACCCTTTCCATTCCCAACTTTTGCAATTCCTGAACTGAAAGAGGACCTGTTCCATCCTGGACCATTGCTACGTCGACTCTTGATACCACAAACTCGCCTGCACTTACTTCTCTATCAGTATGTTCGGATATAATTGTTTCTGAGATGGTTTTCCCCACCTTACTCTCTTTCATCTATAGGTGTATATTCCACACCCACAGGGCCATTATAGATAGCTCTTGGTCTAAATATCCTATTTGCTTCCCTATATTCCACCACATGCGCCACCCATCCCGAGACCCTCGACATCGCAAAAATAGGGGTAAAGAGGTCGGTTGGGATACCAAGGTATTTATAGACAAACCCAGAATAAAAATCAACATTGGGGAATATACCCTTTTTGCTCAACTCCCGCACCATTACCTCTTCCACCTTTATCGCTGTTTGAACCAATAGGCTCTCTTCCTTCCCAGTAAGTTTCTTTGCATATTCTTTGAGAATGCGTGCCCTTGGATCATATGCTTTATAAACCCTATGGCCAAAACCCATAATTTTCCTACGTTCTGCCAGTGCTTTCTTCATAGCGCCTTCAACCTTATCAGGAGATCCTATCTCTTTTAGCATCGCAACTACCTTTTCATTTGCCCCACCGTGTAAGGGCCCTTTTAATGTCCCAATCCCTGTAATAATTGAGGAATACAAATCAGAAAGGGTTGAAGATGTAACCATAGTCCCAAAAGTAGAAGCATTCATCCCATGGTCTGCATGGAGAATAAGTGCAACGTCAAGAACCCGTGCATTACCTTCGTCTGGTACTTCTCCATGAAGCATATATAGAAAATTAGCAGCGAGAGATAGATCCTTATCAGCTGGCACAACTTCTCTGCCATTCCTTATCCTATCAAAGGCTGCAACAAAAGAGGGGATTCTTGCAATGATTTTGATAGCAATCTTGAGATTTGCTTCCTTCGATTCCTGCCATCCTGAAGGGTCAGACATACCCATAAGAGAAACAGACGTTTTTAAAGCATCCATAGGATGGGCATCCTTTGGGAATTTCTTAATCCAGTCGACTTCGTCCTCGGAAAGCGCTCTGTACTCCTTTAATTCACTGTTAAAGTCATCAAGCTCTTTTTTAGTGGGAAGTTTACCATAAAGAAGAAAATAAGTAGTCTCCTCAAAGGTTGAATTCTCTGCCAGAGACTCAATCGGTATTCCCCTGTAGATTAAAATACCTTCATCTCCATCGATACGACTCAGAGAAGTTATAGCTGCAATAACTCCTTCCAGTCCACGTGAATATCGAAACTCCATAGAAGGCTCCTTTATCATTTTAACCTCCTTTTATTTTTTACCTATACTAATGATAGTTTTCGTCTGTGTCAAGGTAAAGAACAATTATTGTCGGTTAGATTTCCACTCACATCACTACCCCCTTTATGCCATAGAGCCACCGAGGACGTAGAGGATGCAAAAAACACAGGGAGGAAATTATAAGGTTCCTAAATAAAAAATATAAAAATAAATTCTACTCTGTGTATTTTCTCAAGCATATCTGTATCACTGTGGCTGTATCTTTCTATGATGGGATAAGCTTTTAGATTTCCCCTTGACAATAGAAAATGGAATATTAATAGTATTGGAGCTGATAGAGGTTATCTATGAGCATTATACTGACTAATGTTACAAATAAATAAGATTTTTCAGGAGGATAAGAATAAATATAAAAATTCCCTACGGCAAGGATAAAGTTATAATTAGACTACCAAAGGAAAATATAAAGGAAATCATTTATCCCAACAAGGTAGAGATAAGAGACCCAGAGATAATCCTTCGGGAAGCATTGAATAGCCCTATTGGCATGGAACCCTTTGAGAAATTTCTTAATAAAAGTGATGACATTCTTTTCATCATCAATGATGGAACCCGTCCAACACCAACATCAACAATCCTTAGACTACTCAACAGCCGGATGGAACTAAAGTCTGCAAAATACATTATCGCAACAGGAGCTCATCGTGCACCAACAGAGGAGGAATTTCATTTCATCTTTGGGGACCTCTATGACAAGCTAAAATCAGAGATAATCGTTCATGACGCGAAGAAAAAAGAGGATTTGGTATATGTCGGCTCTACATCGAATGGAACAGAGATGTGGATAAATAAGAATGTATATGAGGTAGGTAGCCTTATACCAATAGGATCTGTGGAACCCCATTATTTTGCTGGATATACTGGAGGAAGGAAATCTTTCCTTCCCGGCATCGCAGGGTATGAAACTATAGAACAAAATCATAAATTAGCACTAGAGCCAGGGGCAGAAGCTCTTAAATTAGAAGGAAATCCTGTTCATGAGGATTTTATTGAGGCACTAAAGACCTTATCGGATAAGCATATTTTCTCCATACAAACCGTACTCGATGGAGAAAGGAAACTCTATGCTACTACTGCAGGAGACATATATAAATCATTTGATAAGGCAATAAAATATGCAAAAGAGGTCTTCTGTGTCTCTATTAAGGAAAAAGCAGACATTGTAGTGTCTGTCGCTCCATATCCAATGGATGTGGACCTTTATCAATCCCAGAAAGCTATTGACAATGGGAAATTAGCATTGAAAGAGAAGGGCATTCTTATTCTGGTTGCTAAGTGCAGAACCGGGATTGGTCCAAGAACGTTCTATGATCTACTTGCATCAAAAGACTCTTCAGAGAAGGTTTTGGAAATGATCAAGAAAGAATATAAACTCGGCTATCACAAAGCTGGTAAGATGGCAGAGATTGATGGGTGGGCAAATATGTGGGGTGTAACTGACCTTAAAGATGAGATATTAAAGAATGTCTTTATCCAACCCTTTAATTCGATCCAGGAAGCAATTGATGAAGCAATTAAGGAAAAGGGCAGAACTGCTAAAATTCTGTTCTTGATGGATGGAAGCATTACTGTCCCACAAGTTCAATAAAGTAATATCAAATCTAAGGCGAGGAGCAAAATTTTTCTTTATGCGAATTTATTGGGTGTTATATAATCGCCATATTTTTTCTTGGCTTCGTTAAGTCTCTGGCGCTGCGACTCTAATGTCTCAAACAGAATCTCAGGTGCATCAATAACCTGGGTTTTATATATCTTTTTGATCCGTTCAATCTTGGCAAGATTTTCAGGAATTCGGATCACAAACTGTTTATTATAATCCTCTATACTATAATCTTTGTTCAGAACTTCTTTGAAGAGCACCTTGAGATCTTCGTACTCTGGAATACGTCCTGTTGGAGTATCAATAGCACCAACATCGTTATGAACCCGTAATTCCGCCCACTTGTACCAAACCTTTTTATCGGTTTTTGCATTCAAGAAATTACCATCTTTATCCTTTAAAAAGTAATTAACCGAGAAGATAAGGGGTGCTCTCCTAAGGTCCTTAGCAAAATTAAGATTAGCCTGTATATATTTCCATATCGATATGGATAGAAAATCGAGATTCGACATGAGATTAAATTTTCTGACGCCTTCTTTCCCTAATGTCGCTGCAGTAGTTTCAGACTCCAGGGAAGCACCTTTAGTAATTATGCCATGTGTCCAGTCAAATGATTCCTCAATTGGAACCCATGTATCTGAATCCCTACCACCATAAACAATACCTCCAACCTCAACACCTGCTGGATCATGGAGTGCAGTATCGAGATTAATGAAATTTTCTAAGGAAATGGTAAAGCGTGCATTTCGATGAGAGACAGTGATTTCTTTGCCTTCTTTATCCTTTTTACCCATATACCATTCGTCTGAATGATTATGGCCCTTTGGAGGCACTTTACCATCTTTACCAATCCAGTGCACACCCTTTTCTGGAGTCATTAATACATTTGAGAATATTATTTCTGTCGGAGTATGTAAAGCTTTCCATATACCGGGATCATCCTTTGAATTGATGCCCATTATAATACCAAACACTCCTTTTTCCACATTTACTGCACGAACCTTTCCTTCTATCTTTCTGAGATACGCTATATCGTCCCCCACAACTGTCTCATTATCAAGCATAGCAGTAGATGTTTTGCCACATAGCGAAGGAAATGCTCCAGTAAAGTATGTAACACGATTATTGGGACCATGCACGCCCATAACCAGCATATGTTCGGTTAACCATCCTTCCTTAGAACCACGATGGATTGCAAGACGCATAGCCAGCTTTTTGAGTCCGATTGTATTACCGCCGTATTGGGTGTTTGCACTGTAGACAATATCATCCTCAAGATCAATATAGATACGCCGTTTATCCAGGTTCTTGCTCGTATTTCTTTCGTTAAGTTCGCCTGCAGAGTGAACGATCTTGAAGAATCGTGCAACTGGATCCTGCCGGATGAACTCCTCATAACCCTGACGATATAATATGTCATCACTATGAGCAACATAGGCAGAATCCGTAAGTTGAATCGTCGGTTGTGAGAATTCGGAATTTGTGGGACCAAGGCAGAAAAAGCGCACGTATAGTTCTTTACCCTTCATTATGTCTTTCATAACCCCATGAATCTCCTCAAGGCATTCATCTCTATGACCAGTCTTTATTGCGGAGTCAAGTTTAACGCCCTTAGGAACGAGAATTAAAGTGTTGGCTTTATCCCTTGCCTGGTCATAGTAGTTGTCAAAATGGATAGTATGGCCATCCGTTCGTAGTTTAATCTCTTCGCCATTTCTGATGGCTGCATCCCTAATATATTTAATGTCCTGAGGCTCATCTGTGCATACAAAAACCTTATCTGGATTGCAATGTTCAACATATTTTGCTATAAATTGGTGCAGATTAGGATTCTTGATTTTCATCAGTTTATTGTAACCTTCAACTCCTAATCTTTGTTTTAGAATATCATCCATCTCTTTAACCTCCTCAATTTTTTATATGTTCAAAAAAATCCCATTAATAACAGCAGGACACACTTTTTAATATCAGTATTATATGTATTTTCATGAAAATTTCAAGGAAAAGGGTTTATTTTGTTCTTGAAATAAGCTAAATAGCTATCGCTAAATGTTATAACTCTTTAATTCGCATTTAGATATACGGATCATCACATAAGCAGAAGTTAGAATGATATACCATTCTTCTTCGATGTTAGAAACTAAGTTTGTTGTGAATATTAAATGGAAAGGGAAGCAGATTTTGGTTATGATATAGTTGAAGATAAAGTAGGTTATAGTGCTGGAGAGAAGGATTTTGAGGATACCCCTAATGTCCTGCGTATTTTTTGGGGCCATTAAGGTAGGATACTTAGGAGATGGGAAGATAAAATTCGCTCCGGAATATAAATCCTGTAAGAAATTAGCTACCTCAAAGAATATCCCTTTGCGCAAGATTTATCAGGAAGTATATTGGGCTTTTGAGAAAAAAATATGAGAGAATAACGGAGCGCTCAATTGAACGCTCCTATCTCTCTCTATCTCAATGCCTCCCAGATAAGATCCATTAGATTTATAACCCTTATCTTTTTGCCATTGGATTCAGAAGCGTTTAGAAGACTGTATTCACAGGTAGGACACAAAGTACAAACAGTATCAACACCAGTTTCAATTGCTTGTTGCAGACGCTTTTTAGCCAATTTTCCAGCAAGCTCATCATTGGTTGCCAACAATCCACCCCCTCCTCCACAACATTCAGCATCTTTGCCATGTTTCTCCATCTCAACAAGATCTACTCCAATCCAATCAAGTATTTCTCTGGGTGCCCCTATCATATCCATGCCCCTGCTTAGATTGCAGGGATCATGGTAGGTAACACTGATTCCCAATTTTTTGGGGTTATTGGCAGGCAACCTTTTATAGATTTCCTCGATTATATAGGTTGGATTAAGATCTGGGTATGTTTTACTGATAAAGAAAGCACAGGTGGTACACATACAGATAAAATCTTTATACGGGAAGCGTTTGCGGAATTCATCCATTTGCTTCTTCAATCTATCTTTATAGCCAAGAACTCCCTGAGGCATACCACAGCAGGTTTCATCTTCCACTACTAATGGTTTTATACCCAGTTTTTCAAGAATTTCGAGATACCTCTCGGTATCTTCCCTTCTTTCTTTTAATCGGCATCCAAGAAGCACGGGAACTTCTCCACTGCGTACTGGGGCCTTCAATTCTTTCCCGAAAATATTACCTGTTTCTTCGATCTTATCGAGAAGTTCTTCATGTTCCTCATATTTGAACCCGGCTTCAACTAAGTCCGCCCTGGCTGCTTGGAGTATATCGGGGACATTGACATCAGCAGAACATTTTTCAACACAATCCCTGCAGAATGAGCACTCATAGATTTTCTCTGCAATGTACTGGGATGGTTCAAGATCTCCCTTCAGTAAACCATGGGATAAAATGACCTTTCCCCTCGGACCATCCGATTCCCAGTGTTTTTCTTTAAATATTGGGCAACCTTCAAAACAGTATCCACAACGGATACAGATATTCATTTCATCTTCCCACTCGTTTAAGTATTTCGTTTTCATCCCGGCCTACTTCATTTTTCCTTAATCCTGTATCTCAAATCAGTTGCATTTACCCAGTCATCAGGTGCATCCATCATCTTATGAGGATTCAGGATATTATTGGGGTCCAAAGCTTTCTTGACAGCTTTCATTATAGGTATGAGATCCTTTCTTGCTTTCTTCCAGGAAGGGGCTTTTGAGAGTCCAATTCCGTGCTCTCCCGATGTAATACCTCCGACTGAATCAATAAACTCATATATTTCAGAGACCGCATTTCGTGCATCCTCCCATTGTCCTTTGGCTGATGGGTTGAGTAGAATTTTGGTATGAACGACACCGGAACCGCAGTGACCATAGGCAGTCATAATTACATTATTTCGCTCGGCGATATCGTGGATAGCTCGTGCTGTTGCTGCCATTTTTGAATTCGGAACTGCCATATCATCAGCCAGATCAGCACAGACAATTCCTTCT
>CAYZBF010000017.1:0-42609 GCA_964476585.1 uncultured bacterium
CATAGTAGGGGGATAATAACCTCCAACAATCACACAATCAAAACCTCCTTCTGATAATTTTTTCCAAATAATGGGATTAAACCTGATATTTTTACCAATAAATGGAACATTAAAATTCCACCCAGGTAGTATTTCAGAATATTCCTTAGTTCCCTTGAAATTGAAATCCCAATCCCTTCCAGGTCCGGAACTACTACAGTAAAATATCTTAAGGTCTACATCACCCCACGCTTCTATTCTTTTAAGGAGAGGAATTCTATAAGGGGTTGGAAGAGAGAGTATATATGCTACTTTTTTCATTCTATTTTAGAATATATTCTCGAAATATGTTAGCTGTCTTTTTTATGTTTTTACACAAATTAAAATCTCTTTCAATCTTTCTTCTTGCTTCTTTACCTAATCTTTCTCTCAGCTTTGCATCTTTTAATAATTTTTCAATAGCATTCGCTAATGCAGTTGGATCTTTTTGTTGAACTAAAATACCATTAATTCCATCATCTATTAATTCCGGAATACCTGAGACATTCGTTGAAATTACAGGTTTCCCAAGTGCCATAGCTTCCATACAGGATATAGGAATACCATCTACATCACCATTTGAAGTAACAATACAAGGCAAACAGAATATTGAAGCACGACTCATTAATTCATTTATTCTAATATGTGGCATATAACCAAGTATTTTAATATATTTACTGAGTTTCTTATTCTGTATTAAATAATCAATCTTTTCACGAAGATATCCATCTCCAATAATATTTATAATAAACCTAAGATTTTTCTTTTTCATTATTTCTGCAGCTAAGATTAGAAATTCATATCCCTTTGTCTCTGACAAACTCCCTACAGAGACTATCAACCCATTCTCCTCTTTAAATTCTTCCCTTTCCCATTCTTTTACATCCACTCCAAGGTAGTCAACCTCAATCTTGTCAGAATGTATATACCCACACCAGTCTAGAAGCTGCCTTTTATTATATTTAGAAATAGATAATACAAATTCTGATTTATCTATTTTATCTTTTAAAAGAATTGGATTATAAGGGCTATGATTCCTGAAACTATAAGAAATACCTAAAAATCTATTGCATATATATCCAGCAGTCGCTGTATTATTAGCAAATTGAGCATGTATATGCGTAGAATTAGGCACATTCTTAAGCAAAAATGATAGATGCACCCCTCGTAGGAAATTCGCAATACTGCGTAATCTTAGCTTAAAAGTGGTAAATCTTTGATACCGTCCTAATATAACCTTATACATCGTGCAAAAATACCTCATCGGTATATGAAAAAAGAAATAGAATTGAGAAAGATATATTTCCTGGGAGGAAAAACTAGGAAAATATAAAGTATCTTTGATGACCTTCTTCATTTCCAAGGTCAGGTTCAAAGTCTCTGGTCTCTTAAAAGAATAAACTTGAACATCTAACCCTTCCTTTTTTAAACCATTCACCTCATTAAAAGTAAAAGTTTCTGTTATGTGTGGAAAACGATCTGAGATATATGTTATTTTTCTTTCAACTTTTTTCATTTAATACCTTGGCTATAATCTTCAGCGTCTCTTCTCCAATCTTATCCCAGGTATAGTTTTCAACAACTTTTTTATAAAATCTTTCCCCGTAAAGCTTTCTTTTGCTGGGAGATCTTGCTAATTCTACTATAGATGAAGCAAGACTATCTGCAGAACCTGGATCAAATAATAACCCATTATATCTCTCTATAATTAAATTATCAAATGCTCTATACCGAGGAACTATAACTGGCTTTTTCATCGCACCATATTCAAGTACTTTCACTGGATACATAAACGATGCACATCCTGGAATAACCGCGATATCAAAAGCATTTATGTACTCTGGGACATTTTTATAGGGAATTTTACCAGTGAAATGTATGTTATTTATTGAATTTTTTTTAACAAACTTTCTATATATCTCCATGGCGTTTCCGTATCCTATTATTAGAAAGTTCACATTGATGCCCTTTTCTTGCAAAATTTTTGCCGCCTGTATGAGCAAATCTACTCTATGATATTTACGAAAAACCCCTACAAAACCAACTACTATTCCATCCTGTAAGCTAAAATCTTTTCTGACCTTCTCTCTTTTAATTTCATCTGGCTTAAATAAATGAGTATTTACCCCTAATCCCTTAACAAAAATTTTATCAGGAGATATGTGGCGTTTCTTTACCAATTCCTCTTTTGCTGCTTCAGACATCACAAATATTACATCAGCTTTATCATGCTTTTTCTGTTCAATCTTATTACCCCACCACTCCAAAGCAGTTCCAAATTCTTCTTTCCAGAACTCAACCAAATTTACGTCAGATTCTAATGCATAAGGAATTCTTAGCGTCTTTGCTATCTTAAGGCCAGTACTTACCAAATACGATGCCCTTTCATAAACAATATCTGGGGAAAAATCAAGAATAGTATTCCAGCTTTTTCTCGTCACATACCTTTTGTGTCTTAGTATTCTCAAGTCTCGAATAAGAAGTCTTAAAGGTAACGGTGTAACTGACTTTATGATTTCTCTAAATCGTCCTTTCCTTTGAAGCCTAACATCCTGTCGTGCCGGGGATGATAGCGAACTATTGTGAATATCTCCCCCTATGATAGATAAGACATTACAACCAGCATTCCTAAAAGCGCTTATAACACCACGCATATGTGTCCCAGCCCCTCCACTCTGTGATAGTGTAATACCTAGACTTGGTGCCCAATATAGAATCTTCATTGTCTTCCTTCAAAAGTCCTCAAAAGTTTCTCAACATGTTTCTCTGCGCTGAAATCTGCTCTTACCATATCTCTGCCTTTCATTCCTAATTCTGAGGTAATATCGGGATTGTTCAATAAAAAATCAATCTTTTCTGCTAATTTTTTGTAATCTGCTCGAGGTACTAAAAAACCATTTACTCCATCCTTTAACCAATCAGAAACTCCACCAACATTGTATGCAACTACAGGCTTTCCAAAAGCCATAGCCTCAATTCCAACTATACCAAAGCACTCTGGCCATAATGATGGCATAACCACAAAAGCACAATCTTTTAACAATTCATCCCTATGCTTCCTATTTACCCATCCAACAAATTTAACCTTACCGTCAATGGGCAAAGATTTTTCAAGTTTCTTCAAATTATTTAGATTCTTTCCCTCACCAGTTATTGTCACTTCGTAATCTGATTCGACCAACGCTAATGCTTTCAACAGATGGTTCACCCCTTTCACTTCAGCAATTCGTCCAAGGTAAAGGATTTTTTTAGGATTATTACTATTACCAAATTTTTTAGGAAGTGAAGTAAAATAAGGAATAACTGATATACGGGTTCCATTAAATCCTTCTTGAATAAATCTTTCCCTCACATAATTAGAAGCAACTATTATGTGAATGTTTTTAAGAGCCTCTTTTGCTTTCAAAACCTTATAAAATGATTTTAAGACTCTATCTGGCCTTCTATTATTACACATCTTGCTGTAAGGATAAAAAAGACATTGTAACCCAAAATTTTTTTTACAGATCTTTTCTTGTCGGATAAAATATTTTTCAGTTCCTGGACAAATATATCTATAACCGTGCATATAAAAAAAAGTAGCAAAAGATCTGCTACAGAACTGAATCACATGTAAATTATCAATTTTATGAAGATAAACAACGTCCGGTTTCTCCTTAAACAAAATTTCCTTTAACTTTTTAAGTGCATTATTTGGAATGAAAGAAAAACTGGTTATCCTAGGAATATAATAAGAACGAATTTTATCTTCAAGATACTTATTCTTTTCGCCATAAATAACAATGTTTTCGATCTCCCTTTTTTCCAATTCCTCAACAAGTTGTATAAGATAGGTTTCTGCTCCACCAGACCAATCAAATTTATCATTTATATGTAGTATTTTTATATTTTGTTTCACTGTTTTCACCTTGTCAGTTCATCTTTTCTTAAAATCCCTATAGCGCTTTCTCGAATTTTCTGCAAATCAGACTTTCTGAAGAGGAAAAACTTAATGGGAGATATACCAGTTTCATAATGATATATTGGCAGATAAATGAGATATGTCAACGTATACGAAATAGCACTCGCAAGAGCGGCACCGTTAATTCCCATTTGAGGAATCAATAACAGATTCAGTCCTATATTGATTATAAGAGTTATAAAACTTACAAATGTATTCACCTGAGGTTTACCAATACCACTAAAATAAGCCGATATAGCTCTCGCTGGAGAAAACAATAAAATACCTGGAAGGATTATATATATAATTTTAATTGAAGGAATAAACTTTGTCCCATAAAAAAATGGAATTAACCATCTTGCCACCACTGCAATTATGATGGCAACAAGGAAAGAAGACATAAATATAATCCTTGCAGCTAGTGGTACCAGTGACTTTGAAGTTTCTTTCCCAAGAAAGGCGATTCTTGGGAAAAGGGGAAAAGCAACAGATTGTGAGACAAACCATATAACTTCGGCTGCTGCAACCCCAACAGTGTAGAACCCCAGGGGCTCAGGACCTAAGAAGGCAAAAATAAGAAAAACATCTGCCCGGTAATTCAACATCTGAAAACTATTTGCAAGATAATTCTTTACTCCATATTTCAGGCTCCCTCTCAGAAGTTCAGGATTTAAATTAGAATCTGGTTTTATCGGGGTTTCTCTATTTATAACAAACAAAATAATAATCGTATTTATTACCCTTACCCCGAGATATACATAGACCAGTCCCAGAAGACCTAACTTAAAAACAAGTAGGGCTATTAGAATGCCCGAGATAGTAAGAAACTGTGACATAACAGAAATGATATTTGCTTCATATATCCTCTCCTTTCCTTGTAAGACTCCATTCATATAATTGAATATAAAAACAAAGGGAATAGCAAAAAGCACTAAATATAAGTGTCTTGGAGTAAACCCCGGATACTTGTCTGCAAGAAAGTGATATACCTTCTCAAACCCAAAGAAATACACAAAAAATATAATAAGCAAAACCGCAAAAGTAACATGAAATGAATTATTTATAATCTGATTAATCCCATACTTTCTGCTTCCTGCAAAATATACATTCGCAGATGAAATTCCCAGATTCAGGAGCGTAAAAGTAATTGAGGGCACAAAGATCAATGCAGCCCACATTCCTTTTCCATGGGGTCCTAAAATTCGTGCGATCACTATACTGGCAAAAATGGATACAAGGAAAGTAATCACCCTTGCTATAAAGGTCGATAAGCTTTTTTTAGCTAAACTCATTTATTAACTCTTTCGAACATGATTAAGAAATGATCTGCAAAGTTTTTATATATTATTCTAAATAAAGCCCTTCTATCTAAGTATGAAGCCATTGCATATAATGGTTTCCAGATAAGTAATAACTTTCGTTTTGCGTGCCACACAAAGTCTTTAATAATCCATATTCGGTCAAGAGCGTTTAATATAGATTGAAGTGGATCTCCATAAACTATTCTTATATTAAAATCACTTTCCTTAGCTATTTTTCTAATTTCTTGAAGATTATAAATGTGAAAATAATAACCATTGCTATCCTGTCTATCATGTAATCTCAAATGGCGATGTGATAGTGAGAAACGATTGTTAGAGGTAATTATAAGGTAACCTCCTGATTTTAGGGCAGAATAAAATTCAATAAATGCTTTTTTTACTAAATTATAAGGTAAATGAAAAATAACCTCAGTAGAAATAATGCAGTCGAAAGTATTCTTTTTGAAAGGTATCTGTGAAACTGAGGCATTCACAATTGAAATGTTTGTATCTCTTTTCGATTTTAATCTTTCTTTCAAGGTTAACAACATATCGAAGGAAATGTCAACACCAACCACTTCAAATTTATTTGCTAAAGGTAAAACTAATCTTCCAGCTCCACAACCAATATCAGCAACTTTACGAACTGAAGAAGGCAATAATCGAAAAATTAACTTATTTATCCACTCACTATAATAAAAGTTTATATATTTTAAATGCCCTTGATTAAGAACAGCTGAAATAAAAGACTTTTCTTTTACTCTTCTTGACCAATATTCTTTAACACGGTTTATGTTGTATTTCATACTATAATAATTCTAAATATATTTTTCCCATTTCATTAACATTATTATTCCATTCATAGTTCTCTCTCACAAACGACCGCCCATATTTGCCAAATAGTTTTCTTAGTTTTTTATTTTTAATAAGCTTTAATATTGCATTAGATAATTTACTAATATCTTCTTTATCTACAAGAAATCCGGTTTTTCCATCTTTTACTACCTCCTGCACGCCACCTACCTTTGTAGCAATAACTGGAATTTCCATAGCAGAGGCTTCTAATGCAGCTACTCCAAATGTTTCATAAATAGAAGGCATGACGAAAATATCAGTTACTTTAAGTAGTTCGATAACTTCTATCTGCGAAATATGACCTATAAAATGAACATTATTTCCAATTCCTAAATCTTTAGTCATATTAATAAGTTCATACTTCAGCTCACCCTCCCCAGCCATATATAGCTCAACATTAGGACATCTCTCTATTATCTTTGATAATGCTTGTACAAGAAAAGTGGGACCGTATTTTGTTGTAAGATGTTTAATAAATGAGATCGTGATTTTCTCTTTTTTTAATCCTCGAGTATCTAACTTAAATTTATCTGTATCTACTCCAAAAGGGATAATTTCAACCTTTCGTGCATTAGGAAAATATTCTAAAATTTCTTGTCTTAAGAAATTATTAGTAGCGGTTAATACTCTTGCTTGACTAAGTAGTGCTCTCTTGTAAAAAATCTGTCGTAATGACTCTTGTTTTTTGGGATTATCATAAATAATATCAGAACCCCAGACAGAGATTATAAGGTTTTTCAATCCTCTATAATAAAAAAGATTGGTGAAATTTGATGGCATATAGTGAATATGGATTATATGCGGATCAAAAGATTTAATTATTTTACGTAAACTCAAAAAAGTAGGCAAAAAGTTTTTTTTAGAATTAGAATATAGTCCTGGAATAACCGTATAATCTATTTCATACCCTTCTAAATCTTCCTCAATAACAGGAGAAGCACTCACTACCTTTATTCTATAATCTCTATCTATAAAAGCTTTTACCCATTTAACCAGATGAATGCTTCTTAAATCACCTATATAAAGAATTCTCCTTTCTTTTCCCATTCGTAATTTTTTCCTCCTTTCTAGTTGCACTTTCAAAAATTGCTTTTTAAAATAGTTATAATAACTATTATAGGGCAATATCTTAGTTTTTATCATATTATATTTTGAATATTTGTCAATAAAGCGATAAGTCTGTAAGGGAAAGATTGGAAAGGTTGGGATATTTATAGATTCTTTTTAGTTCTGAGTCTCGAACCTAGATGAGTAAAAAATCAATGCATCCAAATCTTCCTGATTCTATAATTTATAAACTCCATACCTATCAAATAAGTCTTTAAAGAGCGATTACTTGTCAATGGGTGTCAAAAAAGAAAAATATATTAGCTATTTGTCAATAGTGTGACAGTGTTTTTAAGGATTGAGGGGCGCAGGTCAGCGGTCATTTTTAGAGTGATTAGTCAATAGTCGTAAGTTGAATGTTGATAGGTAAGTGAGGACTAGAGAGTAGAGATAAAAGGATAACTCAATTTTTCTTAAAATCTCCCACCCTAAAGAGTAAAACTCCAAGGGAGATGCACCGGATTCATTTTTATAATGGATTTTAAACTGAGCGAAGTGAAGTCTTTTACGCAGTAATAGGAGAAGTTTTTAAATGTCTCGAATATTTTCTTACTCTGGAGTTACTATTCTTTATAACAAGTCGCAAAGAAATCCAAACTTTTGTCTATGTTGTTCCCAACAGTGAAATCGTCAAGGCTGTATTTATTAAGAAAATTAAACCCTAAAGTCGATCCATCGATACTTTTGCTACTTGAAAAAGATTTTTGCTTTAAAACTTTAAAAAATGAAAAAACAGAAGTTGGTAATACTGCTCTCAACAATCTCACTCCTGGATTGTGTACGTAAATTTTAAATGGATTCTGCTTTACTCTTTTACACTCAATTGCATTAATTTCATCAGTTCCATAAACCCCTATGATTTTAACTTTTTTAAAGACAGGGATTAACTCTTTATTGAGACGCCTTAAGCTATACTCTCTTATATGTTCAGGATTCCAAGGTTTCTGGAAAGGTAAAAGCCTGTACCTTGTATTAGGAGTCGTTATAAATAACACCCCGTTGTCTTTAAGAACGCTCTTTAGCTCAAAAAGATATCCTTGCACATCGGGTATATGCTCTATTACTTGAAAAGACACAATAACATCAAAAAGTTTTTCCTTAAAAGGCAGAGTGTAATTGGGATATATCTTTTTAAATGACAAGTTTGGCAATCTATATGTTCTATTACAATAATCAATGACTTCTTCATTAATATCTACGCCGATAACTTTATTTGCATAATTAGATAACAATGCTGACCCATAACCACTTCCACAGCCATAATCCAAAACATACTTATCCTTGCAATATTTACTAGCAAATTGGTATGCCTTCTTCGATCTTAGAAAAAGAAGAAAGTCTTCTCTACTTTCCCATTCACTTTTTTCTAATATCCATCTTCCATTAACGTCGCTATTTGAATCTTTAGTCATAAATATCTTCCTTTTATAATACTCATCAAACTCCTCTAAACAAAATTTATTTCCAATAACCTTCTATTTAAAGACTGCATATATTTATGATAGCTAAGACTCCCCTATTCCTTGCATAATGTGTTATTTAGTACTTCTTATCTCATAAATTAATATTTCATATCTAGAAAATTCTCTATTTTTATACATCTTTTTGGTATAATTTATTATTCCTTAATGCAATTAAAGTCAACCCCTTTGCAAATTTACATAACAAAACATGATATATTGTAGTAAAGAGATATTTAGGATTTTTCAGTAGTGATGAATCTGAACTCAAGAATCGATTTTATAGTCTGAAGTTATATATCTGATATCAAATGATTTAAACGTTAAATCAATTTTCTAAAATATTCTGCGACTTTCTTAAGACCTTCTTCGCGGTTGACTACTGGTTTCCAGCCAAGTAATTCCTTTGCTTTAGTTATATCAGGTCTCCTCACTTGGTGTAGTTTATAGAAATTGTTCAAAGTTTTCGGGGATTGTGAATGGCAGGGTGACATTTTCATCATTTAATCTTTTAGTTCTTTTCCTAGCTCTTCTGAATAGTTGACCTCGAGTCTCTCGACTCGGGCGTCGTGAGACTTGGATCGGGAATTCCGCAAAAAAAATTCAATGGGTCCATATTTTTTTGATTCTGTAATTCTTAACTCCACACTTGTCAAATAAAGCTTTTATGAGTAGTTCCTTTTTCGAGTCTATCAATAGAACACCAGGGGCTATCTTTTCTTTCTCTTCATCGATTATCTTTGATTTTGATTTATATAATTTTCTTATTACAGCTCGTTTATAGCTCTCCTCTAAACCTTTTAGAGAATAAGAGCATATGAGTGCTCCATGCTCGGTGCTTGACTTTTGACAATTCCATAGGATTTACTATATTTTTTAGGTCTTTTCCAAACTTTAAGATTCTGAAATGTTTTCATATCACTCCCTTTTAACTTTCAAAATCCCAATTCCTTAATCATAAACCCAAACCTTTATCTTTCTTTATTTGCGTTATTAAACTTAAGACATTAAATATTTTTGTCAAGCATCACCCCTTTTTCTCCCCATCCCTTTCCAAATTCCCCCATTTATGTCCGTAACATATTTGGGCAATTAGATAGTAAAGTTTATTTTGGTTTGTTGAGTTTATCGAGTCCATTTTAGAATTGTGGGTTGACAATTCGATATATTTCTTTATATTATAAAATAATATAATAAGGAGAAATATATGAAAGAAAGGGAATTTATCGAGAAGAATATTAATATGCCAGTGATTTCCTCTCATGATTTTCCTCTCATTTCTGACAATCCTGAGATGTTGAGGGTTCAAGTGCACAAATGGGTGAAAAACGAAACCTTAATCCAGTTAAAACGGGGTTTATATATTTTTAATGTTCCAGGGGTTAAAAAACCACCAGATTTTTATCTGGCTAATAGGATTGTTTTTCCTTCCTATGTTTCTATGGAATCTGCACTTTCCTATTATGAACTTATTCCTGAGGCTGTTTATTCTACAGTCTCAATTACCACAAAAAAGACGAATCGTTTTAATAATGAGTTAGGAAATTTCATATATCATCATATTAAAAACGAATTCTTCAGAGGTTACAGAGAGTTGGAAGTTGAAGAATTTTCTGTTAATATTGCAGATCCTGAGAAATCCATTCTGGATTATCTATACCTTAAATATTTAAGTGTTGAAGAACTTGAAGAAGTAAGATTGCAGAATCTTGATATTCTTGATAGGGAAAAGCTAATTAAGATAGCAATAGATTATCCTGAGAGAGTTAAAAAAATGGCAGAGGTAATTTATGAAAGAGTACATTAAGAATATTCTTGATGTATACCGTGACAGGGATATTGTTTACAGAAGAAATATCCTGAAGGAGTATATCCAGGAAAACATTTTATACATTACCTATAGATTAGGACTCTTTGATAGTTTAATATTTGAGGGGGGGACTGCACTTAAATTTCTATTTAATCTGAAGCGCTTTTCAGAAGATCTTGATTTTTCACTATCGGAGAAATCTTTCGAGATTGGAATTTTTTCAAAAGGGGTAAAATATGAGTTAGAGTCAATGAATTATGAGGTTGAGGTTAAAGATTCCGGAGGAGGTGCAGTAAAGCGAATTTTCTTCAGATTCCCGGGCCTTCTCTACTTATATAGACTGTCTGATCAGAGAGACCAGAAATTATCAGTTTTAGTAGAAATTGATAAAAATCCGCCTAAAGGTGGAGAGATAGATGCTTCAATCATTTCGAGACACTATATCTTTAGAGTTCGACACTATTCTCTCCCTTCATTAATGGCTAAAAAGATATGTGCAATAATTGACAGAGATTTCGATAAAGGTAGGGATTTCTACGACCTTCTGTGGTATCTAAGTCGGCATACAGACCCTAATTTCACTTTATTAAACAATGCTATAATGCAGACTAAAAAAGAATTCCCGGAGTTGAGCAAAGAAAATTGGAAGTCTAAGCTCCTGGATTTATTAAAAGAAGTAAATTTTGAGAAAATCAGAGATGATGTAAGTAATTTTCTTGAAATTCGGGATGAAGCTAAAATGCTAAAAATTGAAACATTCCAGGAGATACTTGAGAGATGAGATTATTTTGGATTTGTGACTATACTCTCGGTGCTAATTTATTCTTGTCAGTGTGACAGTAGAAGTAGAGTGCGGAGTACAAATTGGGTCTTGGGTTCATGGGGTTCGTAGGGTTTATTTAGTTCTCCCTGAGTCTGAGAGCCGTGAGTCGATGTTGCCAGAGGCAACAGTTGAGTGGTTGAACAGTTGAATCGTAAGTCGAGAGTCAGTGTTGAATGCCAAGTACTCTTACCCCAAATATCTAATTCCTTACAATGCATTACTTTTAATCTTTGCTTCTAAATAGATTATCACTTCGAATCCTTAATCACATCCCACACCTAATTACTCTCATATACAAAATTATTATCTGCTTTGTAAAGAGTAGGGAAAGACGAATCCTTATCTGATAAAATGGGACTTTCGTCAATTGGCCACTCTATTCCTAACTCGGGGTCGTTCCAAACTATACCTCTTTCATGTTCTGGGGAATATTCATTAGTAGTTTTATAGATGACCACTGCCTCATCACTCATAACTAAGAGACCATGGGCAAATCCAATCGGTAAATACAACATTTTTTTATTCTTATCTGATAAATATTCTCCAACCCACCTGCTATAATATGGAGAGCCTTTCCTAATATCTACAGCAACATCAAATATCTCTCCTCTTACACACTTTATTAGCTTACCCTGAGCTTTGGGAGGCTTTTGATAGTGCAATCCTCGGAGCACACCTTCCCTTGACTTAGAAAAGTTATCTTGTATAAAAGACTCTTTTATCCCAAACCTTTCAAACTCAGATCTCTTATAGACTTCCATAAAGTAACCCCTATTATCTTCAAACTGCTCTGGCGTAATCAGAATAACATCAGGAATGGAAAGTCTTTCAAACTTGAACAACATACTACTCCTCCAGTATTTTATTCAGGTAGTCACCGTAACTGCTTTTTTTGTAGGTGTCTGCTAAATTCTTAAGTTGACAACTGTTAATATACCCAAGTCTATAAGATATCTCCTCTATACATCCAATTTTAAGCGCCTGTCTCTCTTCGATTGTGTAAATAAACTCAGAAGCCTCTAAAAGGCTCTCATGGGTTCCGGTATCCAACCAGGCGAATCCTCTTCCAAGAAGTTCAACATTCAGTTTCCCTTTCTTTAAATATTCTTTAGTTACGTCGGTAATCTCTAATTCACCTCTCTCTGATGGAGTCAGTGATTTTGCAATCTCAACCACATTATTATCATAGAAGTATAGTCCAGTAACGACATAGTTAGATTTGGGATGTTCCGGCTTTTCCTCAACAGATAATACAGAGCCAGTTCCATCAAACTCCATCACTCCATACCTTTCGGGGTCACTAACATAATAGCCGAAAACCGTAGCCCCCTCCTTTGACTCCACCTGTCTTGCAGCTTTTCTCAATCGTTCTGGTAATCCATGCCCGTAAAATATGTTATCTCCCAGGATCAGTGTAACACAGCTCTCACCAATAAATTCCTCACTAATTATAAATGCCTCTGCGATTCCCTTAGGTTCAGGTTGTTTTTCATAACTAAAACTCAATCCAAGATTCGAACCATCAGAAAAAAGTTCCTTATAACGAGGTAAATCCTTGGGAGTTGAAATGATTAATATCTCTCGAATTCCAGCAAGCATTAAAACGGACAGAGGATAGTAAATCATCGGTTTATCGTAGATAGGGAGTAATTGTTTAGTTAACACCTGTGTTACGGGATAGAGTCTTGTTGCCTTTCCACCAGCCAGTATTATACCTTTCATATTGCGTCTATAGCGTTTGTTGGGTTCGTAGAGTTCGTGGAATCCACTTCAGGATTATCGTGGTATGGATTATGTGATATGCGTTTATTAGAGTTATCGTGATAAGAGTTATTCTTAGGGTTATCGTGGTATGAGTTATGAGATAGGTGGCCCATCACTTCACCTTTTTCTTCAGGGTGGAGATTAGTCCGTTTAACATCTTACTAACGTCTTCGGAGGAATCTTCAAGTTCAGTATATTTATCCTCATCAAGAAATTCAAGTTCCTTTGAGAGAAGAAGCAAATATCTCACTTCCTCCAGGGAACCTCGTGAATGGAATAAGAATTGTAAATACTCTTTAGTAGATTTTCTAGAAAACCCTTCTACTACATTAGTAGGAACTGATACTGCAGCTCTTCTAAGTTGGCTCGTTAATCCATACATTTCTGCCTTTGGGAAATCTGTCGTGACTTTATATATGTCCTTTACGAATTCATGGGATTTATTCCACAAATCAAGATCACTCCAATGCATTTTTATAATTCACATATCGCACACTTCGTGCTTTCTGCCATACATCTAATTCCTTCCAATGCACTTATCACTTACTCCTTATCACTTAATCCATGTTTTGCCAAGATTTGATGTCTTCGAAACGCTCTATCTTACTCATAAATCACTCAATTCCTTTCTCAAAAAACAGACACTGGACTTTGGACTGATGACTTTGGACTAATTTTTTCATTTCCATTGATTAAACATAAATCATTAAGGAAATTTTTCAAGGTGGTAATTTTACATAGATAAGAAATGGTATTTCTAAGTAAATAATATGTCATTAATCTTTAAAATCCTCCCTCTTTCCCTCCCCTCAAATTGCCCATTTTTGTTACGGACAAAAATGGGTAATTTGGCAATTCTAATTCCAGTGAAATAGTTGCACATTTCACCCTAATGAAATAATTCCATATCTCATGGGGCAAACGTGGCAGGCGAGAAGAGGGGTTCGCTATCAATCCTATATATATCGGCAGATTTGTACTTTTTTATCAATTCTGGCTCTTTTAAGTCTTTTTTCGATAAGGTGTATTCATCTAAAACCATCTCCAGGCTCGGGCAAGTTGTCTTGTTTACTACTACGATTAATTGACGTGATGATTCTAAATCTGTTGATAAATATGAAGTAGGAACATCATAATCGTCAAAATAATAAGCTAAAATAGGTTTGCTGAGGCCATCACACAGTACTCTAACATCGGGCCTAAGATATCCCTTCAAGAAAATGGTAATAGATTCGGCATCTCTTAAAGTCACTCGATCATTGGTATAATAAATCAAGGGAGAATCCACCGGCTTTAAGCCTATCCAAAATGACAGCATAACTATCATAATTGTTGTAATAATGGTTGATTTGTCACCATGAAATTTTGACTTAATCTGGTTTAGAAGATAGCATATTCCAGAAGATGCAATCAATAAATATAAAGGTAGTAAAAAAATCCAGACTCTAGGGAAAGGAACAACTCTTTGAATCAACAAGTGAGGAATTAGCCAAATAATCACAGCCAAGATTATAGGGACTCGATGAGAAGTCAACCGTTTATGAAAAGTTAACGAAGTGAGGAACCCAATTATTAAAATTAACTGTAGGCCCACGGGGACATACATATTCCAATACTTCCATACTGAAGGTAATGGAGAGAAAAAATTTGAAATGAAATTCGACCAGGATTGAGATGCTACAAAGGGATTTGTTATAACAGAGTTAAAGCCAGAAACTACAAAAACTGGTAAATACAATATAAGAGTTAACAGAACTGTAAGGATTACAGTAATTAATAGACTTTTCAATTGTAAATTACGAATTGGACGGTTATTTTGAACTACAATAGAGAGAAAAATCCAGGTTACTACTATTCCAAAAGGATATAACATAATTGGAATTGTGTAGAATCCGAGCGCAGATAGAATCACGAAAAATAGCCAGGCACCAGTATTTTTGTTATCTACGATATATTTTCCAAGCGCAAGTATAAGAAGAAAAAACAAACATACCAGGGTGTAGCCACGCGCATTGGTCGAATAAAGTATTAAATAGGATGAAGAAGATACTAAACCAGCAGTAAGGAGGGCAGCATTCTTATTGTAAAAAAGACGGGTTACTAAATATGATGATGGTATAAGTAGTAGACCCGCAAAAAATGCAGGCAGCCGGAGTATCCATAGCCTGTTCCCAAAAAGGAGATACACAATATGAACTAGAAATGTATGAAAGAGATGATTATTCGGAGTACTGTAAAAAGAGAGTCCAATAAAAAGGGGTCTTGATGCATAATAAGTAGTTACTGCCTCGTCATATCGGATGGGCTCAAATATGAAAAACAGTCTAATGGCAATTCCTAATATCAATATCATAAAAAATGCATAAAGATGAATTTTATCTTCTTTTCTTGCTAAATCTTTAAGATGTTGAATAAATTTCCTTATAGAAGAAAAAGAGACACCTAACACTTCTGGAATAAATTGTTGAATAGGTCGCTTTCCTATATAAAGTAGCCCAGCCATAATAACTAACCCCATACTTAAGAATCGCAACCTTATATAGAATTGTTCCAAACGTGCAATTGTAAAGAATTCAGAGTAGCCATCTGGGGCTAAAAGATCAGCCTTAACTTTTAACGATTCAGCAGGCAGTAAATAAGAAACTCCAAATAGAATGAGCCCACTTAAGAGAAAAAGAACTATGATAAATAACAAAAATATTCTGAGAACTTTACCCTTTAATCTCATCGCCTAAGGTCTTTGATTTTCTCAATTTTTTCCCCAGTATTCTCCAATCGGTGGGGATTGAATGTGTGAAAAAGAACTAATCAAGTATATGTTATTATAACCTTTTCCCTGAAGTAAAGATTGTGCCAGTATTACATAATTGGAAGCATCACCACCTGGCAGCAAAAGTCCACTCATATGAGCGAAGCCTATCAACACAAACACAACAAGGACCGCAAAAAGCAAATATTTTATCTTTCCCTCCAAGAGAAAATGGTTTCCCAGAAACTCCTTACTCACTTAATCCCTTCTTCTAAAATTGTTAGGTTTAAATATCAATTTTGCAACCTTCAAAACTAAAATCCTTATTATTTAAATAGATTATACCGAAAAATATACCAAATAGCTTTCAATCCATCTTTCCAGTTGATTTTCTTACCCTCTTCATATGTTCGACCGTAATATGAGATCGGGACCTCATATATTCGCCAGTTTCCTTTAGCAACCTTTGCAGTAATCTCTGGCTCAAAACCAAATTTATTCTCTTTAATCTCTATATCTTCCAGGACCTCCCTCCTGAACATTTTGTAACAAGTCTCCATATCACTAAGATTTAAATTTGTAAACATATTGGAGAGAAGCGTTAAAAATTTATTCCCTACATAATGCCAAAAGTAAAGGACTCTATGTGGCCCTCCTAAAAACCTGGACCCATAGACCACATCAGCTTCACCCTCTAAAATAGGTCGTAAAAGTTTATGATATTCTTCAGGTTTGTATTCGAGGTCGGCATCTTGGACTACGACTACATCACCACTTGCTTCTCTAAATCCTCGATTCAAGGCTGCTCCTTTGCCGTAATTCCTCTCCTGTAAGATTACACTTATGTTGTCAATTTTAATTGATTCGTTTAGATTGGGCAATCTGAAAGTTAAAATGTTATTGTTCTCCTGAGTATTTTTTATCTCTTCCAGAAATTCCCTTGTCCCATCTGTTGAATAATCATCAATAACAATGATTTCCTTCTCAATATCAACTGCCTGAACCCTCCTTAAAATCTCCTCGATGAATTCCCTTTCATTATAAACCGGGATTACCACAGAAAGCTTCATAATTTCTCCTAACAATGTCGGCAGACAATCAAATTAACGCCACCTATAATTAAAGCAATGCCAATCTACCCTTCCACTCCCTTGCCAATTTACCCATTTATTTCCGTAACATATTTGGGTAATTTGTCTTTTTGTGTGCGTAAAGTTTTGTGACTCACAACTCATAACCTTCGACTCATGACTCTATTTACTTGGTCTTCCTAATTTAACCTCTCTTCTTTGGACATAATTATCATCTTAATTTAAACTTAAGTCCAACTTTATCAAGTGTCCAAATCTGAAAGGGGGTCAGTAGATTACTTTGTAGACGTAAGACTATTTATATAGATTTCAATGTTTGTATAACCACGAGGACTTAAATCTGTACCTGTGGCGTCGGAACTGTCCTCAGGATCAAGATTGTGTGCCTCTTCCCAATCATCGGGCATACCATCCATGTCTGTATCGACAGGAGGTGATTCATTGTATAGTACGGGCCAGCCACCTACTTCATCCTGAGAGTCTATTATCTGACCTGTGCCATCACGAACAGATTGTACCACCCGTCCATCTACTTCATCCCTCTTTGGAAAGACAGCTCCAGCATAATCAAGAACTCTATCGTATGCTTCATATACATCATCAGTTTTTACTGTATATATACCTTCAATTTCAAACGCATAATCCAATTTCGTATAGGTCTCTCTAATCATATCCCAGCCTAAATCTTGTTCATTCATTATATTATCCTCTTGATATATGTAGTGTTCAGAATTCGCACCATCAAAAGCAATATTGTATTCATCCTCTTCTGTATCTAATCCAGCCTGATAATAATTACCAATTATATTCATATATAAAGGACCAGTATCGCTCCAAGAATACCCACATTTATCACCCCAATTATAGACTACATTGTTTCTAAGATCTAATTTCATAGATAGATTAGTTTCATAAGTTCCGACTGCAGGAAATCTTCTATATCCGTGAGCGAACAAATTATGATGCAAAGAAATCCTGCTATTATTCACTGATGGCCTTATAAGTGAAATATAACCGTGTGGGCCCTTATGGTGGAAGGAATTATGCAGGGGTTCTGACACTATACACCATTGAATTGTGATATTGTTGCTATTCATTGTGGGGGAAAGTACTTCATCAATAGACCAGCTTGCTGAGCAGTGGTCTATAATTACATTTCTATCTCTTATACTTATCCCATCCCATTCTTCTATCGGATTTATATCTCCGGGTCTTATTCTTAAATAACGAACAATAACATCATGAGTTTCTATTGTTAATTGACCACCAGCTAAACAAATACCATCTCCAGGAGCTGTTTGTCCTGCTATTGTAATATAAGGCTCTGTAATTTTTAATCTATACTCAAGATATATAGTTCCAGAAACTTTAAAAACAATGATTCTAGGTCCAGGAGTTTCAATAGCTTTACGTAAACTTCCCTGACCGTGGTCGTTAAGGTTGGTGACCACCAGGATTTCTCCACCTCGCCCTCCTTGTGTATATGCACCAAAACCTTTCGCACCCGGGAAAGCCGGTAAAGGTTCATCTATGCCTTCTGACGGCAGACTCTCTGGCTCCACAGGCATTACCCTCTCTTCGCAGCTAGAAAATACAACAATAGGTAGTAAGATGATAAGTATATACATGGTTGATACTTTTTTCATATCGCCCTCCTTTTTAAATTATTTAAATCCCCATCTACATAAGTTTTGTAAATTATAATTAACATAAATTTGCCTTTATATTTTGACATAACATAGCAATTTATACAATTTTTATGCCAAACATAAGATATTGAAAATTAAGCACTTAAAAAGATCTCATTGTTTATTTTGTAACATAAATTTTACAAATCTTAAAAATTACATACTTTTAGTGTTCTCCAGATAAGCATTTGAACAAGTCATAATTATAAACAGAAATTAAATCATATTTTTATCTCTTAAAATTTTTAGAATCGATTCTTTTTTCTGATTAGAGCAGAATTTATTTGGGGGAAAAATCAAAATTGGAATTTTTCTAATGACGGGTAGACGATGGCATTAATATTAAGAAGAAAAAATTAGTTAAATTAACATTCAAGGGAGAAAGTAAAAAACATTTTACTATTGACATTATAATTTTAATTTGTTATATAGTAAATATAATGGCTAACAGATTGGATGTATGCGATGCTTGAAAATATATCGTTAATTCTAAAACGTGTTTTCGATATACTAATGTCTATAACAGGAATTCTTATTTCATTTCCCGTATGGATAATGTCTGCACTTGCAATAATTATGGAGAGTGGAGGACCAGTCTTTATCAGGCAGGAAAGAATAGGTAAAAAGGGAAGGAAATTCAATATTCTCAAATTCAGAACAATGGATAAATTTGCTCATAAAGAAGACCCCGGAAGCCATGATTTTGAAGAACGTGATAGTCGAGTAACCAGGGTTGGTAAAGTTCTAAGAGTAACTGCTATGGATGAAATGCCTCAACTTCTTTCAATATTTTTGGGTGATATGAGTTTTGTTGGTCCAAGAGCAATGCATCCAACAGCAGGACTAATAGGAAGTAAGTATCTCAATATGGAGGATATACCTGGTTTTGATAGGAGGAATTCCGTATTACCCGGTCTTACAGGCCTTGCTCAAATTTTTGCAAGGAAGGATGCTCCTATAGAAAGAAAAATGAAATTTGACTTACTTTATATTGAAAGACAAAACTTTCTATTTGACATGAAATTATTTCTTCTCTCATTTCTGGTAACCTCCCGTGGTAATTGGGAGGTTGAAGGTAATAAAATTTAATTCAAATTTTATTAAATCACCGTTTTCGGATACGAGTATTTTTCTATCCTTCTGGATAACCCTTCTGGAGAAGTAGGAATCAGATGATAGTAAATTATAATTGTTTTTTTATTTGAGATAGATCTGATTATTCATAAAATCTTTCTTTTTGATTTGCTGTTCATGGTAATTTTCTCAAACTTTCATACCTAAAATATAGAGTAACTCAATAATAGACACGTCTTGCCTCTGGGAGAAGGGTGTTGGTTAGAATAAGGTTTGATAGATTAAAGGAGAATACCTGAAATATTCGAATAACTGTAATAAAAAATTTACACCTAAATTTGATGGATGTTATTATATTATTACTTAAGATATTAGAATGTAGTAAGTTATCAAATGATAATTTTCTGGTATGAATTTTGTAGGTAATATTTGGGGTTAAATAAATAATGAATTCAATAATAAAGATAATCTTTTTGCCTTATATTAAGTTAATCCTGTTAATGTTTCAGTTGATCATCAGGGGAAACTGGGAGATAATCTCCAAAGACCCCATTAAACCTAAAACACAATTCTAATCTACTTATCCCTTTCTCCCAGTTTCTCCTGGCCTTTTTTCAAATTCTATAAATAAATTTACTCTAAACTAATGTACTAAAGACTATTTTATATGAGCAAGACTATTTATATAGATTTCAATGTTTGTATAACCACGAGGACTTAAATCTGTACCTGTGGCGTCGGAACTGTCCTCAGGATCAAGATTGTGTGCCTCTTCCCAATCATCGGGCATACCATCCATGTCTGTATCGACAGGAGGTGATTCATTGTATAGTACGGGCCAGCCACCTACTTCATCCTGAGAGTCTATTATCTGACCTGTGCCATCACGAACAGATTGTACCACCCGTCCATCTACTTCATCCCTCTTTGGAAAGACAGCTCCAGCATAATCAAGAACTCTATCGTATGCTTCATATACATCATCAGTTTTTACTGTATATATACCTTCAATTTCAAACGCATAATCCAATTTCGTATAGGTCTCTCTAATCATATCCCAGCCTAAATCTTGTTCATTCATTATATTATCCTCTTGATATATGTAGTGTTCAGAATTCGCACCATCAAAAGCAATATTGTATTCATCCTCTTCTGTATCTAATCCAGCCTGATAATAATTACCAATTATATTCATATATAAAGGACCAGTATCGCTCCAAGAATACCCACATTTATCACCCCAATTATAGACTACATTGTTTCTAAGATCTAATTTCATAGATAGATTAGTTTCATAAGTTCCGACTGCAGGAAATCTTCTATATCCGTGAGCGAACAAATTATGATGCAAAGAAATCCTGCTATTATTCACTGATGGCCTTATAAGTGAAATATAACCGTGTGGGCCCTTATGGTGGAAGGAATTATGCAGGGGTTCTGACACTATACACCATTGAATTGTGATATTGTTGCTATTCATTGTGGGGGAAAGTACTTCATCAATAGACCAGCTTGCTGAGCAGTGGTCTATAATTACATTTCTATCTCTTATACTTATCCCATCCCATTCTTCTATCGGATTTATATCTCCGGGTCTTATTCTTAAATAACGAACAATAACATCATGAGTTTCTATTGTTAATTGACCACCAGCTAAACAAATACCATCTCCAGGAGCTGTTTGTCCTGCTATTGTAATATAAGGCTCTGTAATTTTTAATCTATACTCAAGATATATAGTTCCAGAAACTTTAAAAACAATGATTCTAGGTCCAGGAGTTTCAATAGCTTTACGTAAACTTCCCTGACCGTGGTCGTTAAGGTTGGTGACCACCAGGATTTCTCCACCTCGCCCTCCTTGTGTATATGCACCAAAACCTTTCGCACCCGGGAAAGCCGGTAAAGGTACAAAATCTTTCTTTGATTCTGTGGACCATAAACACAATAGTGTATCGCTCCATCCAGTCAGAGAAAGTAATATAACCAATATAGATACGCATACCACTTTTTTCATCTATTTTTACTTTTCTATATAATCTGTTAGACAACCCAGGTCAAGTCCTAATTTTCATGTAAAAATTCTGATTGGTAGTTTCTGATTCTTTTAGTTTCTTTTTTACAGGTCCTTCTAATATGTTCATCTCTTCCATTAATTTAATTCTTTCAATCTATTACTTTCAATGGAAGGCATTTCACCCTATTCCATCCTTTCTAAGCTCGTAAGATAGTGGTATGTGTTTAACTTTTGTTTTTATATCTATTCTACCATAAACCTATACTCGTGTTACTCATTTTACACGAATTGTATGTCATGAACTATTGAAGTTTTAATGAAAATTTATATATTTATAACAATAAGAAGAATTTTAATTAGGTAGATGCTCTCAATTTATAAACAAGATACACCTGTTAAAATGAATGTTTTAATAACTTTCATGTTTAAAGCGTTAAGATATTTTAAATGAAATCAAAAAAGATACAGTACCCTAAAAACAGAAGCTTTGAACAGATAAAAAAACACTATGAAGTAGAAAAAGCTATTGCTGAAAGACTCAAAAAAAGCTACCAGAGAAGAAAGAAAAATAATATATAAAACTATGTATGATGAACTATTCAAAAAAGTTCCCGATCATCCAAGACTTACAAAGCAAGAAGACCCTAGTACAATTACAAAGATGAAAAAAAGCAAATTAAAATTGATTAAAAGGTTTATTGATAAATCCTCAATTTTCGTGGAATTTGGACCTGGAGATTGCCTTTTCGCAATAAATCTGTGCAATCATGTAAAATTCGTTTATGGTGTTGACATTTCAGACCAAATAAGAGATTCTGATAACCTCCCAGATAATTTTAAACTGATCATTTATGATGGTTATAACCTTCAAATGCCAGAAAATTCCTGTGATGTTGTATTTAGTGATCAATTAATAGAACACTTACATCCAGAAGATATAGAATTTCACTTTGAGATGGTAAGGAAAATTTTAAAACCACAGGGTGTATATATGTTTAGGACCCCGCATAGATTTTTAGGCCCCCACGATATATCTCGTTTTTTCTCAGATGAAGCAGAGGGCTTTCACCTTAAAGAATGAACTTATTGTGAATTAGCAGTGATTCTCAAGCACTTAAAATATTTGTCCTGTTATGGTTATTGGTATGCAAAAGGAATTCAAATCAAGATACCTTTTATATACTTTCGTATTTTAGAAAATATACTGGATATTTTCCCAAAAAGGATTAAAAAGATTATATCTAGATTACTCCTTCCCAATATAACAATGGTGGCCATTAAATGACAATCTTTAAATATAGGGATTTTAAATCGAATATAATAAGGATTGGCTTTATTATGAATCATATTTCTTATCCCATCAGAGTTAGAAGGAAATCAGAAAGTTAAGCCGAGGTTAATTATTAAGTGCTTGGAAAAGATGCAAAGCAGGTGATAAGTGAATTATTCTGGCTCAACGACTCAAAGATTCAAAGATTTTCGAGTTCCGTGTTCACATAGTTCGTAGAGTCCGTAGAGTTCTTTTAAATTTATTGGACCAGGATTGAAGATATTGAATATTAATTAATCAATTAACTAATACACAAATTAACTTAAAAATTAACTATTTAACTTTTACTTTGCTAGAGCCTAAATCCGAATTATGAAGAAAACCGGCCATGATTCTGTCCAGCTTACTGACCAGGTTGGAGTAGTCGTACTTTCTTATTTGCTCATAATTGGGTGAATAGTTCAGGTATCCATGGTTACTGTGAAACTCATTATAGTAGTTAAGCACAGCATCTGCGATATCATCTACAGAGTTTCCTACCACCCATTTTCCCGTGTTTGTACTCTCGATTATTTCTTTCGCATGAGAATTCTCACAGGTCATCGCAAGAATTGGCTTTCCCGAATTGAGATATTCGAATATCTTCGCGGTAGTTTCCCATTCATGTCCTTTCTGATAACCTGTAAACAACAGTAGAAAATCGCTTTCCTGTTGAATCCTCAGGCTTTCTTCAAGTTTTATGTATCCGTTCACCGATACAATCTGTGAAATAGGTCTAATTTTAACCAATTCACGGCTTTTATTCGGGAATCCACCATAAAATTGTATATCAATCTTATCAGGATCAATAACCCTTCTCTTCAGCAGTCTGGATACAGCCTCCAAAAAGAAGTCAGGTACGCAACCCCTTTGGGGATAAAATCTACCGGTATAACATATTTTAAAGACATTTCTGGTCCGGATTCTCTGAGAAGATGAAATCCTTGAACGCATCTCAGGATCAAAACCGTTACTTATAATATGAAATTTCTGTGGATTATGAGGATATGTATTATAAAACCTTTTTTTTAGAATCTCGTTTACAGTAATTAAATAATCACATTGTTTTAGAATTTCTTCCTCTAATTTCAAACCAAATGTTTTTTGTAAGGGATTACTAAACAGGTCTGGACTATCCACCATAGGATCCCTGAATTCGGCAACCCAGGGCTTACCAGTAATTCTTTTGAGTAAAAGAGCTATTACGTGGGAAGACATATGGGGGGCCGACGAGTAAATTATCCAGACTCTTTTCCCTTTCATCAGGATTAAACTCTTTATCACTGCAAATGGAATCCACCCAAGTAAGTAATCCGGAAAGGTAGATTTTCTTAGAATTTTCCTTAACAACTTTTTAAGTAATAGACTAACTTTCCTTGAGTCCTCATTTAATATTCGAGGATAAATAGCTGGTAATTCAAAAACTTTAATATCCTGATGGATAAACCCCATGTTATTATGAAGATAATTGCGATATCCTTTGGCTACGGTTATTACATACACCTTCCAGCCCAGCTTTGAAAGGTACTTACTTATAATGGCCATTCTTTTGGCTCCAGATCCAACCACCGGGGGGTAAGAATCTGCAATTAGGATACAATTCTTATACGAGGTACTACTCCTCTTTCTTATCACCGGGACCCCTTTCACTCTCATTCTTACTCCATCTCCTCACTACATCCAATACTGTGCCTTTAAAAGTCCTCTTCTTTGAAAGATATCGCAGAATAGCCTCGTAAACCCCCCTTCCTCCTTGATAACTGAACTCATTGAGAGAAGTATTATGCCATAATAGTACAAATACTCCTCGATATTTCCTTACCGTATCAATTAGATATATGTTTCTCCGAAGTACTTGCTCCGGAGAGAGACCCTGCTTACCGAAAAAGGTATAATCCATAGAAGTAACAGGTAACTCCCAAATATCAAGAACCTTATTCTTAAGTATATCAAAGGGACGATAGGGAAAGCAAATACCACATCTAAATCCCTCATGTGAAACGAAGGTTAATGAAGTATCATACTTAAAGCCAGCCTCTACTCTGACTCTCCAGCTCTGAGGGGTTTTCCAGCGAAGGTAGTGTTGCCTCACTCCATTAACTTGTTCACCAAGAACCTTTTCTAGAATACCCTTCTCTTCCTTAAGCATTACAGGATCCTGAAATGTATTAAAGCTTGAATGGAGTCCCACTTCAAATCCCCTTGCGCTAATCTTCTTTATCAATTTAATGACTTGAGGATTCTTCATTTGATAGAAATTTTCGTACTCAGTCTTCCCCCCACTTATAAAGTAATAGGAGGAGTTAAATCCATATTTCTCTGATAGATCCATTAGATAATCAAACTTATAGTAAGGATCAGCCCTTAGTTTGGCTTCAAGATAATGTCTGGTAAGAGAAAGGGATTCTGCCTTCTTTCCATTAATTAATCCGGAAAATATTCTACGCAAAGGAGGAATTAAACTAAATTTTTTTAATTTATCCACATCATGGGTAATGCATATTGCAAAATCCATACCGTTCCAGAATCTTTTTCTTCTAATTCCGGGAACCATTCTTTTCAACCAGATATATAAAAGTTCAATATATGCGTTCACTACCGGAACCCCCAGAAAATCCTGCCTATAAGCCAGACTGGCATTTGCAGGGAAACGCTGATACTCATCTTCTGCAGGATTAACAACCTCTTCGTACCTGGTTATCATAAAAAAAGATGAAGCTAATATATCAATATTTGTTTCAACGTAGCTAACCTTATCTTTTCTATAGCTTACAATCCATTCATTTATCTTTCCCTCACCTTTATAAATAATAGGAATATCTTCAAACCAGCTTATTGGGGTTTTTGGCATCGATTCTGGCTTTAGATAATCTTGGCCAAAAAGATAGGATTCATAGATGTGAATATGATTAGTGCAGGAAACCCCAGGCTTTCTTTTACCGTAGGATATCAAGGGGGTTTGTTCCGATATTTCTGATGTATTAAGCTCCCCATAATTTAAAAACTTCCATTCTACCTCAAATGTTGAAAGCATGAGATTAAATATATATTCGATTGGGATACTGAACCTCCTATTTTCGTATGCAACGTATAGCATCTTAGCCGGTGAAAAACTTTTTCCGTGCTGTTTTAAAAAGTTTTCTGGAACCCATAAAAAACTTTGCTTTCCTGTTCTGCCAGGTAACTGTATAATAGGGAGTGAGAATGCCACCGAATTTACGAAAGAATTTCTCTACCGCGGGAATCATCGAACCTTCAAAATCAAATTGTTTTAATCCCAGCTTCTCTCTGGTAAACTTAATCGCTTCCCATAGAGCAAACACATGTGCACCATGATGGGATTTTTCATAATCATATCCGCCAAGTATGTAGTAGCTCCTTTTATTATCCCACACTAAATAAACTCCAGCTATAGCTTCACCATCTCTATTCCTCGCCAGGAACAAATTATATCTATCGCACTTGGTGAAAAATCTGTTGAACTGAAAGACCGTTGATTCAAAATCAATATTTTTTCCCTGCCTTTCGAAACTTTTCTGTTGTAAAGAGAAAAATTCATTGAAGGATCCACCATTTTCTATGCAAATTCCTTTACCAACTGCACATTTCACATTATTCCTCCTCTCGGGAGACATATTATTCCATGCACTTTCCACATCTTCGATATGTAAAATATAGGTATATCTTACATCGCTCAAAAATCCCTGCCATACAAATGCCTGTAAATCAGTTACATATGGTGTGAATTTTATATATATATCATCAAAATCTTCCTTTATTCTTTTAGCAAAAATACTACTTATATTTTTCTCATTGGATATCCTTCTAACGTACTTTGATTTGATTTCTTTGAATACTATACCAAGATAGGGTGTTAAGGGTGGATGGAATATACTTTTTATTCCGGGCGATAATCTCCTATATACTAATGGTATTCCGGCAAATAACTGTCCTCCCTTAAAATATCCGTAGATTCCGAACTCTACACCTGAGGCTTCAAGCCAGCAGGATTTCTGGAAGATAGTTCCCTGCTGAGAGTCTTCTACTAATCTATCCCATGCATCATATTCTGAGGGTTTTAAATTACGAATTTCAAACGCTGACACATCATTCTCCTTTCTTTGTATTTATGATCAATGCATCAAATCTATAATGAGAGTGAGGAAGATTTTCATCCTCTTTTAAGATCTTGCAACTTAGACCTAACTCATTGCATATCCTTATTATTTTATTAGGATGCCACCACCATCCGAGTTTATCCTCTCCTTCTTTGCCCTTCAGTCTTCGCTTTACCATTCCTACTATGTAACGACTCATTTTTCGGTATGTATCATAGTAGTTGCCAATTCTTCTTTTATCCGGGACATCACCAATTAAAATATTCCCATCTGGTTTTGTCACCTGTGAAAGTAACTCTATAACTTCTTTCCCGTTTTCATAATTGAAATATTGGAAAGCAGAATAAAGATAACTTTTGTCGAAGAAGTTTACACTGAACAATCTGCCCATATCACGTGCATCAGCCAAGTAATAACGTATATTTTTGGCGCTTTTTTTCTTTTTAGCAGTGTTTATCAGCATTTCTGAAAAATCCACACCATAAACTTTAGCACATTTTTCAGCGATCTTTTTCGTGATCAACCCGTTCCCGCAACAGACATCCAAGATAATGTTAGTTTCCTCAATCTCAAGTTTAGAGCTAATATCATCAGCAATTTCTTCAAAATTCATCGGTCTTTGTCGTCCTACTTGTTCTTTCAAAGAATCGTTTTGGGGGGAAACCCATTTACCAATATATTTATCTTCATACATTTGTTAACTCATCACTCATTTAAATTAAAAAATCCAATATATACCAATCTATTTCATTTATCATCTAAGCACCTATTACTTTTCAAGATACCCATTGGGTTTCCCCAAACAATCTTTTACTATCTTTCTGATTGTTTCCTCAAAGAAGGAACCTTATTTTTGAATCATAGAATAAAAACAAAGAAATGTCAATAATAATAAAATAGGAAGATTTGTGATTTTTTGATGAAGATTTTCGCAGGGACTTCTTGGCCTGGAAGGCCTTTCAGAATGTATAATCCTTGTAATAGTCTGTTTTGCCTTTCATGATGTTATTTTAATACAATGGCAGGCATGGTTATAAGTTACTAAAAATAATAGTGAAGAATGATGGAACTCCAATTAATCTTTGCTCTTGTCAAAAAGGGGATTCAAGATTATAATTCATATAATTAGAGAGATTCAAATAGGGTAAAGGAAATTATTGACTCTCAGAGGAAGTAGATGACTAACCTGAATATAGGTCTATAAAAGTACTCAATTACAGTGACACAGATGGAATGCCAGACAGCTGGGAAAATAAATATGGATTAAGTGCAAATGATGCACGAGATAATATTCTGGATAAAGATGGTGATGGATACTCCAATATAGAAGAATATCTACACGCTACTAATCCATCATTAAAATAAGTGCGCTAATTAAATAAAATTCTCTATTCAGATTCTGATATTAAAGTAAGGATTAAATCACTTTTTTCTTGTACTTATCCTCATAATAACCGTAGTATATAGATTCAACTCCTAGAGGAACTTTATTTATTACAAATCCCAGTGTACTTATATTAAGATGCGTAAGCTGAGTAATAGTCTGTGATATCATCTCTCTTGTTGTCTCTCCATATGCTACTACCAGAAGTGTTTTATCAACCATACTACCCAGTATGAAACCGTCACTTACCATTAAAAGAGGTGGAGAATCAAAAATGACAATATCATAATCCCTTTCCCACTCATCAATCAATTCCCTAATTCTATCCGAATCAAGCAACTCTGATGGATTTTCGGGTAATGTTCCTGATGGTAGTACATCAATGAAAAAAGTTGCATCACTATTGTGGAAAGTTATAATTTCAACATTATCATCACCATTAAGTAATTCTGATACACCTTTTCCTCCCGAAATTTTAAGGTAATCTTCGATTACAGGTCTTCTGAGGTCTGTATCAACCAGAAGTACCTTATCTCCGGAAGAAGCAAATGAAATAGCCAGATTTGTTGCAATTATTGATTTACCACTACCCACATTAGGGCCACTTACAAGAAGTGAAGAAGGTGGTCTATCGACTTTGGAGAGCTTTATGTTTGTCCGAAGTCTCCTAATGGCTTCCATAATAGGAATACTATTTTCGTTCTCAGAAATCAACGGTATTGAAGCAAGTTTTGGTAAATTGCTCAATCTAATAACTTCCTCTGAATCTCGAATTGCAGAGTCCATATAATCGGCAACAAAACCTGCCCCGATTCCAGCAAAGACACCAATAAATAGAATTATAATACAGTTTTTAAGTTTGGATGAGATGTTTGGTTTACTTGGTGTCTTAGCAAGATGAATTATGTTAATATTGCCCAGCTCACTTGCCTCCTCAATCTGTGATTGCTGCATCTTCTCCATTAATATCAAATACAACTTTTCATTTGCAGTTTTCCCCCTTTCCAATCTTGCCAGCTGTAAATTTCTCGTTGGTATTCCTTTCAATTTACCCTGATACGCTGATAAAACTTCCTCTATGGCATCTTCTTTTGTCTTTGCCACTGTATAATTTATCTCTAGAGTGAGTGATCTCTGAAGTAAATCTTTCACATCGTCAAGAGGATCCACCACACCTCCCTCTAGAAGTACATCCCTGAACATTTCACTCATCTGACTTCTTATTTTATTTATTGAATTTTCTATACTCTTAATCTTCTCCTCATTCACATCGTATCCTCGTATCATCAAATCAGCCCTTTCCCCCTCTAAACCCGCCAGCTGTGCTTTAAGATTGTTGAAGATCTGAAAGGAAATTTCTGAAGCTTCTGAGAGTAATGCCTGTTGACGTTCAGTTAACATGGACTTTACTGACTCTAGTTCCCGCCGCATGGTCTGCGCTTCCAGCATAGCCCTTCTATATTCAGTCTCTATTCCTCCCATCTGTGTAACAAAATTCCTTACCTCTTCGGATACTCCAATAATTCTGTGCCTTTCCTCAAAAGATTTTAATCTTTCCTCTGCTTCCTTCAAATCCTTCTTTACCTTCTCAAGTTGACTCTCAATAAATCTACGTGTGGAAAGAGCCTCTCCCTTGCTTATCTCAGTATTGAAATCCTTATATGCAATTGCCAGTTTATTTGCGATAAGTGAACTTCTATATGGATTAGTCTCAGTAACCCCAATTTTTATAATTCTCGATTCTCCCTCTACACCTATATTTATTCTTCCACTATTAATACCAGACTTGATTCTTGAAAAAACCTGAGGGGTGCTATCAAATTTCATTTTCTCGAGTTCCTCTGGGCTGAAATCATATGCTGCTTTCTGAATCACTGGTTCAGTCTTAATAAGTTGTAGGTGATTGGTAATCTCCTCTGCCATGGTAATACGAGGATATCCATCTGCGAATAAAGACTCAAGTCTTCCGACCATAAATGATGAAGAAGAAGTATAAAGTGGAGGTGAAAATAAGAGATAAATAGGGCTTAAGATGATTGCACCCCCGATTACTCCCAGAACTATCCACAACCTTCTTCTAATAATCTTTATATAGTGCTTTAGATCACCTTCTTTATTTAACTCCATTTCCATCTTTACACTCCTTTTAAAAGTATTCTCGTAATAGAATCTATTTCGGTTTTATAACTTAATTAAAAATATATTAAATTCAATAGTTAATTTTAAAAAATTTAACAATTTTTTCTCCCCTAGGATATGAATACCACTCATAACAATCTTGACAAAATTCTAATGCACCTTATACTCAAAAAAATGCGAGTAAACAGAACTATCAATGAGCTTCAAGATATTGAAAAGAGGAATTGGAATTATAGGGAAAGATTCTACATTATTTCTATCTCCTATCTGAAAAAATAATTCCCAGATATGGAATCAATACGCAAACGCTTAATTAGAGGCTCGGGTATCTATGCATTTGGTAAAATACTTCCAAAAGCGATTCGTTTTTTACTTATTCCTCTATATACAAGATTCTTAACCACAAGTGATTATGGAATTGTAGCAGTTGTAAGCATCATAACAAATATGATGATTATAATTCTGCCGATGGGATTGCCTGCTGCTGTTACCCGTCACTATTTTGACTATACTAAAGATTCGAAAGAATTCAGAGACTACCTAGGTTCTGTCCTAATTTTTTTCTTATTGGTGGGTTTTTCAGTTGTACTCGGGCTTACATTTTTTGGAAAACCTATCTTTGAAAACTTATTTTCCAAAGTCCCTTTCTCTCCTTACATAAAGCTTGCCCTCTGGACATCCCTGTTTATCTCAATAGGAACTATCCCTTTGAATTTATACTGGGTCAAAGAACAGGCAGTTAAGTATATTAGCTTTAGATTAGTCAGTTTTCTGCTTACTACAGGTCTTATTATTTATTTCGTTGTGGTATTAAGAGAAGGAGCGCTGGGTAAAATAAAAGGCGCATTCTATGCAAGTCTTATTTTCTCTGTTATCTATTTAATACTGACCATTCGAAAATCAAATATCACCATATCAAAAGCTAAATTGTTGAGTGCTCTTACCTTCGGATTACCTCTTGTACCCAATGCTTTATCAACACTAATCTTATCATCTGCAGATAGAATCCTACTTGAGCGAATCAGTACCCTCTCTGAGGTAGGTTTATATAACATTGGATATCAAATCGGGGGAGTGTTCAACCTAATAATGATCTCCATTATCTATGCCTGGGAGCCAATATATTACACTATAGCCAAAAATGAAGCAGTACACGAAGCAAAAAGAATCTTTTCCAGAATCGCAACCCTCTATATCGCTTTCGGTTCTATTTTAGCAGCTGGAGTAATACTTTTTTCAAGAGAAATCGTTTGTCTTATAACAACTGAGCCATTCTATGCATCCTATCGGGTAGTTCCTGTGATAGCTGCTGGATATCTTATTCATGTAATTTACTTTATGAGCATTCGCGCTTTATACCTAAAAAAGAAAACCTATATAATAGCTCCTTTAACAGGATTAGCTGCTATTATTAATATTGGGTTAAATATACTATGGATTCCAGAATATGGAATGATGGGCGCAGCATATGCAACTTTGATTTCGTTCCTTGTACAGACCATCATAACCCACATCTCTGCACAGAGAATATACAGAATCCCTTATGATCACAGGAACTTACTGCGTATAATAGCCTTATCAGGAGGAGTCTTCTTTATGAATCACTTTTTGAACTTTGACAGTATCTGGATTACATTAGTTGTAAAGTCCTGTATTTTCCTTACTTTTATAGGAACCTTATTTTTATTTAAGATTATATCTTCAAAGGACATAAGCAAAATAAGGGAAGCACTAGGTTTTAAAAGAGGTTATTGATAAGTTTTTCATTAGTCACGATGGAGGATTTACAATTATTTATTAAAAGAATACTTGAAAAAAATAAAATTTTGAGTTAGAATACAGATATGAAAAAACCAAAAGTAAGTGTCATAATCCCCACTTATAATCGAGCGAAAATGATAGTTTAGGCAATTCAGAGTGTGTTTAACCAGACCTTTCAAGACTTTGAGATTATTGTAGTGGATGATGCCTCCACGGATAACACTGAAGATGTTGTAAAAAGCTTCGAGGATGAAAGGATAGAATATATTCGACACAAAGAAAACAAGGGTGGGGGCGCGGCAAGGAACACAGGGATAAAGAAAGCCAGAGGAAAATTCATCGCTTTCCTTGATTCAGATGACTGGTGGTCTTCTACAAAATTAGAGCAACAGATATTGATAATACAAAATAGAGACATAGATCTAGGCTTAGTTTATACCGGTTTAAAGTATGTTGATCTTAAGGGAAGAGTAAAAAAAGAAAAAATCCCTCACTTTAAAGGTAACATCTTGAATGAGCTTCTGATTAAAAATGTGGTGGGTACATCCTCTGCAGCGCTGGTTAAAAAAGATCTATTCAATGAAGTTGGACTCTTTGACGAAAATCTACCCTCAAGGCAAGACTTAGATTTATGGATTAGAATTGCAAGAAATTATACTTTTGATTATGTGAAAGCTCCGTTAACTTATTTCACTCTACATAAAAACAGAATTACAAGTGACCTTAAGAAAAAGATAAGAGGGAGAGAACTACTTCTCAATAAGATATATACAAATCTCAAGAAAGATAAAAGGAAACTTGCAAAATACTATTATGAATTTGGTATACTTTATTTTCAGGCCGGTGATATGAGTTCAGGTCGAAAGTATATGATAAAAGCATTAACTGCATTCCCTCATTTTAAAACCCTCCTGGCTCTCAGTGTCTCTCTTTTGGGAGATTGGTGGTTTGGGCTAGCTTTGAGATTTAATCGCATTTTAAACGTTATTATACTGGGGAAAAGCAGTGTACTTAGAAAGAAATTCCACAACTTCCTTAAAGAAAAATGACCATGAATATTTTCTATCTGCTTGTATTTACCATTATAGGGGTAATTTTAATGGTGATTTTAATGCACAAGCAGTATTGGTTACTATTTATGTTCCTCATTCTGTCTATCTTCCTGAACTATCCACTGGGAGTTGACATTCTCGGGCTACCTTTAACTACCCAAAAGGTTGGAATGATTATTACATTTATACTACTATTTCCCCTCCTCCTATCAACTAGGTATCCGATTTCTAACTTAAAAACACCTTTTACCTTGCCTTTCTTATTTTTAATTATTACAGCTTCCCTCTCTTCTTTGGTTGCCAAATATCCGGAAGCAAGTTATAAAAGTATAATTACTCTTTTATTAATTTTTATTGCCATACACATAATATACATTTCAATCAACATTTCTGACCCCAAACGAATAAAACAAGGACTTTCATTTGGAATAACCGGCATCTTTATAGTGCTTTTAGGTTTAGCTATTTACCAGTTTGTTAGAGAGGGTAACCTCATCGGGAGGATGACCGGAACATTCCGTAACCCTAATGAATTTGGTGCTATGGTTTTAATGATTCTTCCGGTTACACTTGCGGATATTGAAGGAGGGAATCTTAAACTTGCGGTTTTAGGAGAAATCTGTCTTGCGCTTTCGCTTGTTGCAATTTATTTTACATATTCCAGAGCAACTTATCTGGCAACACTATTTTTCACTGGTGTTATAATAATTGGTAATTCTATTGTCCATCGTGGAAAAACAAGCATTCGCTTAAATAAGAAAAAGTGGGCAGGTATATCTTTAATTATTATTATAGGATTTTTAATCTATTATGCGGTTCCCAAAAAAATTTTCGGAAGAGGAGTAGAGCGGTATCAATCGATATTTACAGAAGGAGGACTAAATTTAGGAGTATCCTCCATAAATATGAGATACAATGCTATATGGGTAGCATTGAAACTCTTTAGAGAAAATCCCTTTCTGGGGATAGGTATGAAAAACTTCAAGGCTTACTCCACACATTTGTTCGGTGTTGGTAGACTCCCCGCCACTGAAAATACATATCTAAATGTACTTACTGAACTGGGTTTATTCGGGTTTTTTATTTTTATGTATATAATCTTTCGTGTTTTTAGCACCCTAATCGAAAATCAAAAAGAATTAAAAACTCATCACCTTAAATGCCTTAATAAATACTTAACCTATGGATTTATAGCTTTTTTATTTTTGATGTTTACAAATGATTTCGTAACCGATTTAAGGGCTTTCTGGATATGGGTAGCAGTTATTGTTTCACTCAAATCTCTGGATGAGAAACTTATAAATAGACAGGGAATAGCAACTGTTAACCAGTTCTCAAAGGTTAACAATAATTTTAATGAAGAGATATAGAATACTATTTATACTTGATTCTCCTGGAGAAGGAGGAGCACAAAGAGTTATAATAAATATTCTGAAATATATTAATAGGGAAAGATTTGAAATCGAACTTGCATTATTTAACAGCGAAGGGGAATATAAAAGTACGATTCCTGAAGATATTAGTTATCATGACCTAAAGGCTAAAAGAGGCAGATACGCCATCCTTTCTCTCGCACATCTAATTAGGAAAATTAGGCCAAATTTAATCTTTTCAACACTTATTAAGGTTGACGAAGCAGTTAATTTTGCTGTAAAGCTGGCGGGGGATTCAACTAAAATAGTTTTAAGATCTTCAAACTTCTTGTCCAAAAAATTAAAGGTGGAA
This sequence comes from uncultured bacterium, assembly GCA_964476585.1. GTDB lineage: Bacteria > Hydrothermota > UBA3072 > UBA3072 > UBA3072 > CAYZBF01. The sequence continues at coordinate 35,183 of CAYZBF010000017.1, forward strand.
CCTTTTTATACAGCGCTCCTCTGTCGTTGGTCATATAAACATGGTGACAGAATCATAGCCACTACCCGGGAAATGCGAGATGACCTACACTGCAAACTGAATCTACCGTTAGGGAAGATTAAAGTGATCCCAAACCCAATTGACTTAGAAATGATAAGAAACCTATCGAAGGAACCAGTTCGTAATTCATGGTCTAAAGAGAACTCCATAAGGAATTATAAACTAATTATTACAATGGGGCGATTGACAGAGCAAAAAGGATTTCCCTATCTTTTAAAGGCATTTAAAGAAGTTAGAGATAAATTGCAAGCAAGATTGGTTATACTGGGACAAGGGAAAAGGAAAAGCGATTTAGAATCCCTCTCTGAAAATTTAGAGATTGATAAAGAGGTGAAATTTCTTGGTTTTCAGATAAATCCATACAAATATATCGCTAATTCCGACCTTTTTGTAATGTCTTCTCTCTGGGAGGGATTCCCGAATGCCATTATTGAAGCAATGGGTTGTGGAACACCAGTAGTTTCAACAGATTGCCCCTCAGGGCCGAAAGAAATAATAGCCAATGGAAAAAGTGGGTTGCTTGTGCCTCCGAAAGACTATCAAGCTCTGGCAAGTGGAATCCTGCAAGTATTAACCAACAAGAAATTAGCTGGAAAGTTAGCCAAATCAGGATTGGAGAGAGTTAAGGATTTTGAAGTGAAAAGGATTATAAAAAAATATGAGCAACTTTTTTTATCGGTTTTAGAAAACAATGTGGTATAGAAGAATCCACCTATTTATATACCAGCTTACCTGGAAGAAATATTGGACTGTATGAGAAATTTCTATATCTCAATACAATGAAGAGAAATTGTTATATTTTTGAGTATTGTGCAGGTATAGGAGAATGAAATTGAAAAGGAAACAGAAACTGAAAATTTTAATGATCGGTCCATTTCCACCTCCAATAGCAGGCGCCACTGTTTCCTTTCAACAAATATCAACAGAGATGAAAAAAATAAAAGATATTAAGATTGAAATCGTTAAGACATGGCATAACAATCGTACCTGGTTAACGAAAATATTATACGCTATTAAAATCCTCTATGACGTTTTTCTTCGTATAAAAAGATATGACGTTATAATTCTATTTGCCTGTCAACGGGCAGCATTATCCTTCGGTCCGGCAATAAATCTGATAAGTAAGTACTTCAGGAAACCATGGATACTCCGTAAATTTGGAGGAAATTTTGACATTCTGTATAAAAACTCCTCCCTTTTAAAGAAAGCATTTATTAGACATTTTATATTATCAGCAAATCTTTGTTCATTTCAATCAAAAAGAGAAGTAGAATTCTTTAAAAAGCATTTAAACACTTCAAATATAAATTGGCATGCAAATAGCCGTCCCATGGAAAATAAATCAAAATACTTTAAAAAGCGAAGTCTCTGCCGTAGTTTCATTTACTTGGGACGTGTTACATCAACAAAGGGAATTAAAGAAATTGTTAAAGCAAGTGATCTAATCGATGAGAATATAAAAATTGATATCTACGGAACATTTGGAAATGACATTAATCAAACCCTATTTGAAAACTATCCAAAGGTAAATTATTGTGGTGTAGTATCTCCAGACCTCGTTCTCGAAACAATGAAGAATTACGACGCATTATTATTACCTTCTTATTTTGAAAGAGAAGGATACCCTGGGGTTATAATTGAAGCTTATAGTATAGGAATTCCTGTTATTGCTACAAAATGGAAAGCAATACCGGAAATTGTAGATAATAGCTCTGGTATACTAATTAAACCCGGGAACACCCAGAGTTTGAAACTCGCTATGCAGAAACTAGTAGAAGATAATAATTATTATCAGAGATTGTGCAGGGGAGCAAAAAAGAAAAGTATGGACTTTTCTCTTTCATACTGGACCCGAAAATTAGTAGAATATTGCCATTCAGTTACATAGTATATAATATAAATGGATTTAAGACAATAATAATTAAAGGTTTCACATATAATTTGCTTTTATTTTATTGAAAAGGAATATTAAGTATAGTTCAGGAGGTCAAGTCCCTTTTTTCTACAAAAGTCAAGGTATTTGAGAATCCTTTCAAGCTTCCTTTTTTAACTTTTATAAAAAATATAACACAGTCCCATAATTTTACAAATTTTACTATTGAAACGTATTGACAAGTCGATAATTTTTATTAATATATATCTGTAAAATTAGTTTTAATTTTGTAAAATATGATTTAATATATAACGGATAGTATTAGGAGGCGAGGAAAATGAAATACATAGCATCTAATTCAATCAAAAATATCGGCAAACAAAGGAAAGTATTATTTCTTTCCCAATATTTTCCTCCAGATATCACCGCTGCTTCATTTAGAATAAGTGAAACCGCAAATCTTTTATCTCTAGATGGATTTTCAGTAAATGTTTTAACTGCAAAGCCACACCGATCGCAACCGATTAACAAAGAAGATTATGAAATATTTCCAGAAATAAAGGTAATAAGGGCACCAATTATTCAGGGGAAAATATTGAAAGGCAGAAAGTTGGGATATATACTACAGTATCTATCATTTATGATATCTTCCCTAATCCGCGGTCTCCTTAATACTGACTCAACTTATGATTATATAATAGCTAGTTCACCACCACTTTTTATTGGCGTATCTGGCTGGATTCTTTCCAAGGTTAAGAAGGCTAAATATATTCTTGATATACGGGATATATGGCCCGATTCGGCAATTTCTGCAGGTCAATTATCCGGTGAAGGATTTCTATACAGATTTGGTAAAAAATTAGAAATATTTCTGTATAAAAGAGCCAACCTTATTACATCAGTTTCGAAAAAAATAAAGAACTACATTTCCAACCTTGAAGAAAATATCTGTAAGGTCGAGGTTATCTGTAACGGACTGAATGAAAAATTGGTTGAAATTGAATCTCTGAATAATGTTCTGAGTGAGTTTGAAAAGAATATTCCTGACAATAAGTTCAATATAACTTATCTGGGTAATATGGGTCTTGCTCAGGATCTAGATACTGTTATTAACGCGGCAATAATCCTAAGAGAAAAAAGCATTTATAATATCAATTTTCTATTGATTGGTGGCGGGGTAAAAAGAACATATCTTGAGGAAAGAGTTAGAAGAAATGAACTTAAAAATATTATTTTTATGGGTCCATTTGATAAAAAAAACGCATTTAAGTTTATGCTCTACAGTTCGGCACTCTTAATACATTTAAAAGACAGTGAAGTCTTTGAAAAAACTATACCTTCCAAAGTCTTCGATTATTCATTTGCAAATAAACCAATTTTATTTGGTATAAAAGGAGAAGGTAATGAAATTCTATCTTCAATGCCAGGAAATATCTATTTTAAACCAAGCAATCCATATTCACTTGTAGACTCTATTTTAAAACTTTATGAAAATTATGATTATTATTTAAGTGATGTAAAGGCAAACAGAGAATACATGCTGAATAATTTCTCAAGGGCTAAAATGAGCATGAAACTGGCGACACTTTTAAAAAAACTTGGGTAATAATTTAGAAATAGAATATGTTACAATTATTAGGAACATATCCTTGTATAAGAAGTGTTTAAAACTACTTGGCTTTTTTAATTCACGAGATATATCACAGATCGAGAATCAAGAGCGTAAGCCGAGAGTCTTGGGTCATGATTCGATGTTAATAGGTGAAAGGTGGGAACATTAGAAAGTTTGTAACCGGCTGGAGACGGTGAATTGAGTAGGGAAGAAGGGAATCGAGTTAAGGGAAAAATTTAATGCGTCCAAACCTTCTTGGTTCTATAATTTTTGACTCCACATATGTCAATAGAGTGACAAATAAAAGAATATATATTAGCTTTTTGTCAATAGGGTGACAGCATTTAAAGAATCAATTTGTGCAGGTCAGTGGTCATTTTTTAGAATAATGAGTCAATAGTCGTATGCCGTAATTTAACAGTCGATAGGAGAGTTATGAGAGGGTTGGGTGAAAAAGATAGAAGCTCAAATTTTCTTAAAATCTTCTCTCCGAAAGAGGAAAAACTCCAAAGGGGATAGACCGGATTCGTTTTTGTACAGGAACAGATAGATCAAATAGGTTGGGGAATAGGAAATTGCGCTGGCCATAGCAGCTCCTTTTACCCCCATTCTTGGTATCACGAGAAGATTTAGAGCTATATTTACAATGAGAGTCACAGAATTAACAAAAGTGTTAACTGCTGGTTTACCGGTGCCCATAAAATAGGTTGAGAGCACCCTCACAGGTGAAAACAATAAAATGCCAGGAAGTAGAAAATAGATAATCTGATCGGGTGGATACTTCCTGCTTCCTGTAAGATAAACATTGGAAGATTCAATTCCAAGATTCAAAAGTGCATATGTCATTGTAGGAACTAAAACCAGCGCAGCCCACATACCTTTACCAGCCGGTCCAAGAATCCTCGCTATCAGTATATTAATAACAATGGAAATAGAAAGCTAATCACTCTCGCAGAGAATGTAGATATGCTTTTCTTAGCAAGGCTCATTATATTTCATCTCTATATATAATTAGATAATGACCTATAAATATATGGGCTTCGAAAGTAGGTTCTGAACCGCATCTCTACATGTCTGGTTTCTCTACGATAATGCGTATCTGATAATTATTCTTCAATATTGCGTATATTCTGGCAATAAGATGGAATAGTTCTTCACCAAAAAATCTCTTTATTAATCTGAATCTTGGAGGCCACATATGCCGAATCTTCTCAACCTTTATAACCCTATACCCAGCTACCTTGAATAAATTCCCTAAGGTAAGAGGGTTCCATGTATATAAATGTTGATTAACATCCTCTTCCTTGAATTCTTCATTAGGACCTTGGTGTGGAACAACAAATATTAACTTCCCACCTACTTTAACTTTTCTTTTTAATGATTTGACTACCTCATATGGACATAGTACATGTTCAAGTGCATGGTTTGATATTATTACATCTGCAAAATTGTCAGGAATCTCCTCTATTTTATCGTAAACTTTAATACCTCTACTTTCTGCAACTCTACGAGCACTTACATTAGGTTCTATTCCGATCTTTCTATTACAAATTAGATTTTTTAATAGGTACCCACCACCACAGCCAAAATCAATCACATTATCACTCGAATTTATATAATATTTGAATTTAAAAAGACCTACTTCCCCTTCAAACTCCCCTATCTCCCTTTGCCAATCAAAATATCTTTCATTATAATAAGTTATATTCATATATTACAAATATGAGCTTATTGTCAAGGAACTACTAAATTTTTAGGAATTATGATAACTCATTATAATGAGTATTATATCTATTTAAAAGCACGGGTGGAGAGCGTTATTCATTATCCGAAAGTAAAAATTAGGGATTGTCCCAAAGTTGTATGATATATTATAAAATTAAATCTTATTTTATTCATACATGCTCAGCAATATCATTCAGAAATCGCAGTCAATTTCCGAAGGCAGAGGAAATTGCTGCTCCCGCTCCCATGCCCACCTGCCCCATGTAATAGAGAGCAACGAAGTGAATTTCTTATTACACGGGGCGAGAGGGTTTCTGAATGACATCGCCTCGCATTTATTACAGGATCTAAGAATCAAATTTACTAAATTCGTAAGTTTTGCTAAATTATACGACTTTGGGACAACATCAAAGATTAAATACTCTGGGGTTAGGAGTATCTAACAACTGTCAGCAATAATCAGGGAAGAAGTAAATGAGTAGAGAGTGTAATAAAAAAGGCTGAAATGTTATACGGTGGCATGCTGAGGTTTGGGAGATAGAATATCTAATGTGAAACTAAGTAAGCGTATGGCCCTTTACGGATGAGTGAAGATTGACGCCTTAGATAGAAAACCTTTTGTAGATAAAAGGAAAAATAATAGTTGTAAATATGGTAAATATGTTCTTTTTGATGTCATTTTGCATTAGATTAATGTTTTAAAATATTCCAGAACTTTCCTAAGTCCCTTTCCCCTGGAAATTTCAGGTTCCCAAGTGAGCAATTCCTTTGCTTTAGCTATATCGGGTCTTCTAACTTTAGGGTCATTTATTGGAAGCGGCTTAAAAGTAATATCACTCTTGCTATTTGCTATTTTGATGACTTCTTTAGCGAAATCAAGAATACTTATCTCATCGGGATTGCCCAGATTAATGGGATCGGTTATATCAGACATCAGCAACCTATAAATCCCATCAATCAGGTCAGATACATAGCAAAAAGAACGGGTTTGAGTTCCATCTCCGTAGACGGTTAAGGGTTCCTCCTCTAAAGCCTGTATCATAAAGGTAGGAAGTGCTCTTCCATCGTTTATTCGCATTCTTGGGCCATAGGTATTAAAGATCCTTGCAATCCTTACATCAATTCCATGCTTGTTATGATATGCCATCGTAATGGCTTCCGCATAACGTTTGGCCTCATCATATACACTGCGTGGACCTACTGGATTTACACTTCCCCAATAATCCTCGCCTTGAGGATTCACATCAGGGTCTCCATAAACCTCAGAGGAAGAAGCCAGGAGAAAAGTGGATTTCTTTACCTTGGCCAAACCCAGAGCATTATAAGTGCCGATAGCACCTACTTTTAACGTATGAATGGGATGCTCCTGATAATCCTTTGGGCTGGCAGGAGATGCAAAATGAAGGATATAGTCCAGGGAACCATCTATCTCTATATACTTAGTGACATCGTGTTCAACAAAGGTAAATTTCTCATTATCCATCAGGTGTCTAATATTTTCGATGCTACCAGTCATTAAGTTATCCATACATATAACTTCATGATTATTTTGGATGAGTTTATCGCATAAATGTGAGCCCAAAAAGCCCGCTCCGCCGGTTACCAAAATTCGCCCTAGCGAATTTTCAGGGTTAGAGTGATCAGGATTATGGATTATGTGTTTATTTTTCATTTCAACTTCTTCTTTAAACTAACTATTAAACCATTTAGCATCTTACTGATTTCCGCTGTGTTATTAGTGGTATGGGATATGTGGTATGTGATATGTGGCCTCCCCTCATACTCATCCCAGTTTCTCCTTTAGTGTGGAGATTAGTCCGTTTAGCATTTTGCTGATTTCCTCTGTAGAATCCTCCATCTTATCATATTCACTCTCCCCTAAGAAATTCAAGTTCCTTTGAGAGAATAAGCAAATATCTCACTTCCTCCAGGGAACCTCGTGAATGGAATAGGAATTGTAAATACTCTTTAGTAGATTTTCTAGAAAACCCTTCTACTACATTAGTAGGAACTGATACTGCAGCTCTTCTAAGTTGGCTCGTTAATCCATACATTTCTGCCTTTGGGAAATCTGTCGTGACTTTATATATGTCCTTTACGAATTCATGGGATTTATTCCACAAATCAAGATCACTCCAATGCATTTTTATAATTCAC
>CAYZBF010000018.1:0-42132 GCA_964476585.1 uncultured bacterium
AAGCAGAATACACCAAACCACAAAATACAACATCACTTAAATTAATTAATGAAATAAAAGCTATAAAAGAGGAATTACAGAAAATAAATGGGAATGTTGAAACTATATGTATGTATGTTATGGGCACGGAAAAATAAGAACTAAAATTATAGAGAGTGTATAAATCCTTCTTTCTATTGATAAATAAGAGTTTTAAATGAAGAAAGATATAAAAAAATGGGATGTATTTATTTCTTATGCTTCAGAAGACCTTAAAAATGTTGCAATTCCATTAGCTAATTTCCTTAAAAAGTTAGGAGTTTCAGTATGGTTTGACCAATTTGAATTGAAAATTGGAGATAGTCTAAGGGGGGAAATGGATGAGGGTCTCTCTAAATGTAAATATGGTGTTGTAATTCTTTCCCCATCATTTTTCAAAAAACACTATACTAAACTTGAATTAAGAGGACTGGCTCAGAGAGAAGTTGATGGCGAGAAGGTCATTCTTCCTGTCTGGTATAAAGTTAATGAGATTGATGTTCGAGAATATTCACCCTCTCTTGCAGATTGTATTGCTGCTAAATGGGAAGAAGAAGGTATAGTTGGCACAGCATCTAAAATACTTAAGGTTGTAAGACCAGATATATTAGAAAATATACATGAAAAATTTCCTAAGGAAGTTTTACCACGTATTCATTCTAGTAGTGAATTAATGTCATTAACACTAGGAGCTCACTTTGCTAAATACCACCATGAGGAACCTAAAAATGAAGAAGAATTAGAACTTGTTAGTGGGTTTCTACAAGAGATAAATGACTGGGGAGATATTTTTCATGAGTTGGAACCCGGAGAGCAGATTAAGATAGAATATAATTTTTCTGAACGAATAAAGGAACTTGAATCTGCAGGTTGGAGTATTTATGGACTTAAAGAAACTAAAAAGATGAAGGTTGCAGGCATTGTTGATAATTGGATCATGACTATTATCGCAGTATTACGAGGAGAACCAGACCAAGTTTTTAAATTCGGTAAAGATATTCTTGTATATAGAAAGGATAATACACAATAGGGGAGGTGTCCTTTTTTGAGGTGTGGGGAATAGTGATATCATCTTATAATACCAGGCACAAAGACTATTTTAATATGTAATATTTTTACACTATTTTAAGCACCTCTTTACTTGTCTTTCTTGAAGGTTTTTTTGGCGGTTACTTCTTTGGCGGAGGTTTTCGCTTTCTCTGCGTTGCTCTCTTTTTTACGCTCTTTTTCTTCTTAGGCATTATTCTTACCCTTCCTTTTATGAGAGGATACTTCCTCTATTTCATTGATTTTGTAGAGAGTGGTTAGGCACCAGGATATCTTACGGGCACGCTTCGCTTCGTTGATGAGATCAGTATACACCTCGATGGTCTCGATTTCAGCGTCAAATGTGAAGTATTGGTGAAAATCCTGACTCTCGCCTGGTTCAACTTCACCTTCGACACTCTTCAAATCCAGTTTCTGGGAATCTATCAAGGGCCAAGCTACTTCAGTTTTTCCTTTTGACAATGGATTTTGCCCTTTATTGATAGCTTCGAGAACTTCATCTGTAAATGGAAATACTTGTTGAATCCTGGTTTCCATGGAATCTAGCGATATAAGAACATTACCGACATTGGAAATAGTTACACCTACATGCAGTAGCAGCTTGTCGTTTTCAATGTGTTTGTGTGTAACTTGATGGACAATATTGGCACGTGGATACTTCTGCCTGTTCTTTATAAAGAGAACATAGCTCCATATTATACCAAAAATTATTGCACCGCTAGTAATATAAGCTTGTATAATATTAGCCATCTCTTTGAACTGTGATATGCACATCTATTCCTTTTTATTATTATAATGAAATCAATTTGCAAAGTCAATACTTTTATCTATAGTGTAAAGATACTTACAAAAAAACAAAGCACCTCTACGGGCAAATATGAGCGTTAAGATTTAGAATATAATTGAGATCCATAGTAAACATAATATCCTAGACTTGCTTAAAATAAAAAAGTGATTGTTCCAGGGTTCTATATAATTAAAATTATCAAGGCTATTTAACCTTTTCCCTTAACTTTAACATAATTTTCGAAACAAACCCCTAATAAACTTTCTTTTACTTTTAATTAAATAGTTGGTCCGTTAGTGAGTTGGACCGTTGGTCTGTGAATCCGTTCCGAGTGCCAAGTTTGTTTAAGACGGAAGACCGGGGGCGGAGGACGGAAGTTGAGTTCCGCGTTCCGAGTACAGAGTTTTTTGAGTTTTATCAAGACTGGAGACAGGAGGCGAAAATTAGGGGTTGGGATTTAGTATATAGGATTTTGTTAATTTAAAAAAATTGTTGGTTCGTTTGTGGGTTGGATGGTTAGATTGTCGATTATTACTAATTTACTCTAAATATTTAACACTTTTTTTAAAGTATTGTATTCATTAAACTTCTTAAGTTTCACATATATATTATGTTAAGGGAGGAAGAGGTTTTGTATTATGGTCTTAGGATATATTATTTAGATATATTATAAGTTAACATAATATACCTTATCAGACATTGTATCATATATAGATTTTATACTTTTATAAGAGTTCCACCAATGGTTTCAGTCCAAAATACTCTGCTGCTGTCAGGACGTTTTCCCCGGTTTCCTCAACAGTATCATAAAAAGGCTTTAACCTTTCCCTGAATTTCTTCCCTCTAATACAATGGTGGTCGTAAATCATAAGCTCAAAGTCACATTCCCTTACTATCCTGGATGCATTCTCAATAGATCTATTAAGGTTTGTCTTATTTAGCATATATCCAAGAAGATAAGTTGCCGGTCCGTCGAGTATTATTACATCGGGATTCTCGTGAATAATCCAGTCCGCATAATCCTCTATTGTCGGCCCCTGAAGATCAGAAGAAAAAAAGAATTTCTTATCTTTGTGAATGATTAAAATTGGCTCAACCCAGCCTGTCTTTGCATACTCAATGCCGTGGAAAAAGGGCTTTTGAAATAGTATTTCGGTGTTCCCATATTTTATTTTTCCTTTCTTAATAAAATGTATATGCGTCTCCCCTACTGAAAATTCGGAAAGCCAGGGCTCTTTCTTCCATATGTTACTGGTATGCAGCATCTTACCTTTCCATCTTTTAATCAGTTCATTGTGGCGTTTCTCGTAATCGCCGAAATCCTTTTTCTTAAGTAACTCTAGTTCTTCATATGGGTCTTTGAATTTAGACTGGAGGGGTTTTGTTTGTAAGTCCCTCATTTTCAAGTTATTATCAAGCATTAGAAGGAGTTCTTCATAGAGCAGGCGCGCCCTTCCCCATTGTGAGTAATTAATCCATCTATTAGGGTCTTTTATATATAGTTTCTTACCTGAATATGCTTCAGGGAGCTCTGAGGGCTTTTTATGGTGGTCGTAGTGATAATGAGTTATAATTACAACATCTGCTTTCTTACAATATTCCTTTATTTGCTCAATTGCTTTCCCTAAAAAGAGCTCTTTTTCTTCTTCTTTCAAAGGATATGAAGGTTGCATAATTGCTGCTCCAGGGTCGATAAGTATCTTTATATCAGGGGTTTGAACAAAAGTACACATTGATTTCGCTCCCATAGAGTCAAAGAAGATGGGAAGGATTGCCATCTCCCCCACTTTAAAAGGTTTGTTTAGATCGGTTTTGAAATATTCTTCTGGTAGCATCTCTCTGAGATTATTCCGTCATGACAGATTATTCTATCAATGATACTACCATCTTTATCATTTTATTAGAAGGATCTTCTTAGTTTTGCTGAATTTAGGAGATGAGAATTGGCAGAAGTAGATACCAGAGGGGAGTACTGTATTCCTATCTCCTATGCCTCTCCAGACCAATTGATAAGTCCCGGCTTCTTTATATCCTCTATAAAGTGTGTTTACAGTTCTGCCTGTTATATCATATATTGAGACTTCGAACTTGGTCCATTCAGGCATTGTGAATTGTATATAAAATTTGCCAGAGTTATGAGTAACTCCAAATTCATACCCATCAGACCCAATTTCATCTTCCAGAACAATAATTCCTGATGCTGGTTTTATCAAAAATGTTGCGTCACCTATTAGGTTCATTCCATAAAACCATGAACGGGTGGTATCATTATACGAGGCTGCTATAGAATCAAACCATACCCTGAAGGCATCCCCGAGACATTTCCCATCTGCTATTGCATCATAAAATACATTGTATTCTACCATTCCTCCGGTTTTTGCAGAACCAATGGACCCAATGCCGAATGAATCGTTGAATACATACATACCAGCTCCGTAATCGTTCTCTGTGTATCTGGAATTCGAACAGGCGTATAGATTATAAAAATTAGCCTTTGGGTTGGTATCAGGGATTTCTGAAGTATAGAACCAGGACCAGAGACTACCACTATTATATGTAAAGCCGTGATGCGTTGGGGATGAATGGGCAAATAGTGAGATCCATTCATAGTTCCTTTTTATCCTATCACGATAGACATCAGCAATGGTAGTTTCTGGATCGGATACCTCAACTATGGAATCATAAACAGCGCTGAGATCGCCTTTCCAATAATCTTTCCATGGTACCCAATCATCATCTATAAAGAAAAGTGCTCTATTTAGAAGTTGAAGGCTATCTATCCGGTAGAGATGATTTCGGTGGAAATAATTCGATAATAGTAGAGAATCATTAAAATTGGGAGGAACGGTTAACCTACCAATGAATATCTCAGTCTTTAGATCACCTCTATGTGTATCGTATATTGAATCGGAACCAGGAATGAGTGTGGATCCCTGATTTTTTAGTGTATCCTCCCATATACCATCCATATCCATATAGAAAAGATCTATCGGAAACTCTGTATAATTAGGCACCCAGCCCCAGAAGACTTCCATCATCTGAAACCAGGCAATGGGTAGATCCCCTATAAGTAATGCTCCAACGCAACTATCACTACCATATTCCTGCTTCAGAAAAGTTCTCAAGGACTCGGGGGCATAAGGATTGGATGAATTATGCATAGTATCTACCTCGACTGAAAACCCTTCAGAAATGAGATCGGATACAAATATGCCTGTGGAAGGATTGAGATACGAGTAAAGCTTCCAATATATGTCGGTATTAACGATAAGATTTATCTGTGGGCCTCTTACTCCCCCTTTTTCAACTAACCCAATTTTGACCCTCAGACGAGGCTCTCTGGATAGATACTCGCTGTATCCAATAAGATCTATTGGTTTTGATGATACAAAATGGGTAACAGGGATATCATCAAAGGGATGAGAAAACAAGAGTAATAAAATTAACATAACAAAGCCTCCTTGAATTTCTTTAACACATTAAACGATTTTTCTCTAATTGTCAATCATTTTATTTCTTTGCAGCTTTAAGACCACCTCTTTAGAAAACTTTGTATCTTTTAAATCGTATAGATCGCTCAGTATGGTGGATAACGGAGATATCATTGACAAATTATTTGATTCCTTTATCTTAAAAATGTGAATTTATACCTTATAAAAATAAGAATTAAAAGGGCTTTAATTTCTATCTCCTCCATGAGTAAATTCAATCTCCTCTCCTATTCTCTCGTTATCGGAGCATTCCTTGTAGGAGGTTTTTTCTTTTTCTATCGATTATTCAATTTCCTATCTCCAATTGAATTAATAGGAATTATAATCGCAGATAAGCTTATAGCTTATTCCTTTTTTATATTTTTATTACTACTTCTGATGAGTAATGGAATAACTGCGCTTTCAACCCTTTATTATTCAGAGGAGCTTAATTATCTTCACTCAACTCCCCTATCTCCTTCCAATATTTTCACACTAAAATTACTTGAAACCAGCTTCTACTCATCCTGGGCAACTCTTATAGGTGCACTACCCCTTGTTTCTGCCTATCTTATTTGCTTTGGAAATGCAATCTCCTCAATTTTTTTAATACTTATTCCTCTCTTGGCATTTATTTCAATTCCCGCTGGTCTCGGTGTCTCTACTATTATAATTCTAAAAAGATTAAACCCTCGTTTTACCCTTAAACAACTATCAGCCACTCTCGTATGCTTTTCTATTTTACTCATACTTCTCTATGTCCGGACATCCCCATATAACTTCAATGTTCCACAGACTTTAAGTCTTGAAGCGATTAACCAGTTTATGGAAGGGCTTCGTGTGTCGAATCCTTATTTTCCGAATGAATGGTTCTATAAAAGTGCCTCCGCACTCACTAATAATAATATGGAGTTATACCTCAAAAACACTGCACTACTCCTTTCAGGTGGTATATTTTCCATATCATTGGCTTTCCTTCTCGCAAATTCCTTTTACAGACTAAGTTGGATGTCGTCTACGACGCATTTAGAAAGAGCGACTTATGCCAAAAAACCTTTAATCAGAAACCTTCCCAAGTTTTTCAACCTTGTCCAAAAGGATCTAAAAGTATTTACAAGAGCACCCTTACAATGGTCTCAACTTTTGATAATAGGAATTCTCCTCGTGATATACAGTATATCCCTTCGCAAGACACCACTTTATGTTCAAGATCCATTCTGGCTCTCAGCTTTTGCTCTTATTAATACTGGATTTATTGGATATATAACTGCAACTCTTAGCCTACGTTTTGTCTATCCACAAATAAGCCTTGAAGGAAAAACCTGGTGGATTCTGCGATCCTCTCCTCTATCTAAAAGAACAATTCTACATTCTAAAGGATGGTTCTTCCTTCTTCTCAATCTCTTAATTGCAGAGGTAGTAGTAATTTCTTCAAACATCAAATTGGTACATTACCCATTCATTGTCTTTATATCAGCTATTATAACTGCAATTTTCACTCTAGCAGCAGTAGTCCTGGCAATCTCCTTTGGCACTATATTTAACGAGTTTAACGAAACTAATCCTGCAAAAATTGCTTCCGGCGCTGGCGGACTACTAACGGCAGTATTAGACCTCACCTATATTGCTATTTCTCTTATCCTCTTTATAATCCCGATTTCTACGTATATTAAGGCAGAGTTGCAAGGTATGTCAGTTGATATTCGCGTCCCTTTGCTTATCTCTTCTATCTTATTTTTAATGCTGACTTCGTTATTTATAATAATTCCCTACAGGATTGCCCTAAGAAAAATTGATGAAATCGAATAGCATTTATGCAATTTATAAAATCCTTCTTTCTTCCTTAGGACCTCAACATTGGTGGCCCGCAGAAAGTGCATTCGAGGTCATCATAGGTGCTATACTTACTCAGAACACAAACTGGAGAAATGTGGAGAAGGCTATTGATAATCTAAAGAAAGTCAATCTATTATCACCCGCTTCAATAGACAATTGCTCGATAAATGGTTTAAGTTTACTGTTAAAACCCGCTGGTTATTATAATGTTAAAGCAAAATATCTGAAGTATTTTGTTAAAGAGTTTTTGGATAGTTACGGTGGAGATATAAGCAACTTAATGGAAATTGAATCTTCAATGCTGCGTAACTGGCTCCTTTCTATAAGGGGAATTGGAAAGGAAACAGCTGATTCAATTCTTTTATATGCATTAGATAGGTCTATATTTGTGGTTGACGCCTACACAAAAAGGATATTCCTGAGACATAATCTAATCTATAAGGATGCAGATTACAAAGAAATCCAATCTTTAGTTGAAGAAACTCTACCAAATGACCCAAAAATCCTGGGTGAGTTTCACGCTCTTCTTGTTAAAGTAGGAAAAAACTTTTGCAAAAAGAAAAATCCCCTATGTAGAGAGTGTCCTCTTTTAGATTTAAGGTTATAGTATTAGTATAACCTTAACCCAAAATTATATCATGGAAAGATTCCACGTTCTTTATAAACTACTTCCAAACGTGACAGAGCAACAATATAAGCGGCTGTACGCCAATCTGTGTTGAACTCCTCAGTCTTATCATGTACACGTTTGTAGGCTCTGGTGATTTTCCAGTGGAGTTTGGAATCTATCTCTTTGAGCTCCCAGGATTCACTTCTCTTGTTCTGAAGCCATTCGAAGTAACTTACGATTACACCTCCTGAATTACAAAGGATATCTGGAATTATCTGAATTCCCTTTTCTTGTAACATTTTATCCCCCATAAAATCAGTTGGTCCATTTGCTCCTTCTGCAACCATTTTAACATTTAAAATCGGTGCTGTCTCTTTAGTTATCTGGTTTTCAAGTGCTGCAGGGATAAATATATCTGCTTTAGTACTCAGGAAGGTTTCATGATCTATTTCTTTACAACCATGATAACCTTTAACACCACCATGCTCTTTTACAAAAACGGTTAATTCATCAGGATCTATACCTTCTTGATTGTAAATAGCACCGGTAATATCCTCAACAGCTATAAGTTTTGCGCCATGACTTTTCATAAGACGGGCTGCCCATGAACCGACGTTTCCAAATCCCTGAACTATGTATGTAACTCCATCTAAATCAAATCCATTCTCTTTTGCCCATTTTTCGATACAAATTACCACTCCCTGACCTGTTGCCTTATTTCGTCCTAAACTACCCCCAGATTCTATAGGTTTTCCTGTAACTACATGTATTGAGCAATGCCGCTCTTTAGGTGGGATGGTTGAGAGATAGGTATCAAGTATCCATGCCATTATCTGTGGATTTGTGTTTACATCTGGTGCTGGGATGTCATAATCAGGGCCAATATACTGCCTAAGAGCAAAAGTAAAACGCCTGGTAATATGTTCTAACTCAGAGGGAGAATACTTAGATGGATCTATTTGGACACCACCTTTTGCACCTCCAAAAGGGATATTAGCGATTGCTGATTTCCAGGTCATCCAAGTTGCTAAAGCCCTGACCTCATCCATATTAACCATCGGATGGAACCGAATTCCTCCTTTAAAAGGTCCAAGTACATTATTATGCTGCACTCGATAACCTGTAAACATTTCAACATTCCCATCGTCCATCTTGATAGGGAAATTCACTCTAATCTCATTTTTTGGTTTTGTAAGAATCTTTCGAATGTTTGGATCAAGTCCCATTAGGTCTGCAGCTTTATCAAACTGTCTTTTTACATTCTCATATATGTTTGGAATCTTATTGTTGGTTATTGGCATTATTACCTCCTTGAATTTTTTCATATATAACGTGGATAAAGCTTATGCTATATTTATTATTATTAAATATCATTTTGGAAATTTGTATTACTCCATCATTCCATTATATGATTCAATATAAATGTGTATGACCTGGTATATTCATCTATAATCTGGGATTTGGTGAAAGAACCGTGCCCTGTTTTAACCTCCTCGTAGTAGAGTATGTCTTTCCCAAGTTCGTTTAATAACCAGGAAAATCTTCTTGGGTCAGATGCAACAACTCTTGGGTCAACTGAGCCTGTAGTAATAAACATTGGCTTTTTTAAATCCATAGAATAAAAGATTGGAGATAGTTTATATGTTAGTTCGCTTCCTATAGGTCCATACTCTATCTCCCAACCCTTCTGGAATGTAATATCTCCATGGGTGTTATCATAATCTACATCTGACACTCCAACATCAGATATTGCACATGCAAATTTTTCAGGGTATTTAACAGCCAGGTAGTTGACTGTATATCCACCATAAGAACCACCCCAGATGGCTATTTTGTCAGGATTTGACCATTTTTCATTTACAAGATAGTTTAATGCACTCATTGCGTCTTCTAATGCCTGGAAACGACCTTCTCCATTATCTGCCATCTCCCACTCAGGACCATAACCTGTAGAACCTCTAACATTGGGAAGCATTAAAATTATTCCACGGGATAGAGCAAATGCGATATTTCTCTGAAAGTACGGTCGACTCTGCGATGGAGGTCCACCATGATAGCTAACTATTGCAGGATTATTTCCATCCTTTTTTGCATTCTTTGGTATATATAAAAGAGATGGAATCATTGTTCCATCAGTTGAAGGATACTGAATTACTTTAACTCCTATATTAGAGAAATCGAACCCAAACGTGGCTACATTGGCAACCTTCTTTATCTCCCTCTCCCCCACTTTGAATGAATAATTGGATGGAGGAGTAGTTGGAGAAGAGAAATCAACTACAGTCTCGCCAAAATCATTGGTGGAAAGTTCGTCCATCACTCCAACATCCATCTTAGGAACTGTCAACTCCTTACCCTTTGGGCCAAATGCCACTAAGGTAGAATACCCATCTTTATTCAAGGACGCGACAACAACTCCTTTTTCTTTAGCGAAGGTGTAATCGTCTACCTCGATTCCCGGCTCATAAAGGAGCTTTAACTCTTTATTCCCTTTAATTAATGCAAAAACCGGGAATCCTTCTGGCTTTGATATTTTAGATGTGAGAGTCAGAATATCTCCAGATTTGGTAAATTTTCCACCCAGATAGAGTCCTCTATCCGTTACATTTGTCATATCACGCGTCTTTTCATCTATTGTAAATAACTGGCTCTCAGAAAAACTGAACCATCTGACACACAGTATCTTACCATCATGGTAATCAATTGGAGAAAAGTACTCTTCTTCTGTGTATAAGGTATCGATAGAACCATCACTCATTGAATAAATAGCAAGATATCTATTTTTATGATCATTTATTATAAGGAAGAATTCATCTTTATTCTTTATTTCAGGTGCAGTAAATTCAACTCTACTATCAATTAGAAGGGACTCAAAACTCCCATCTCTATTAAAACGATAAATGTCAAAAAGTTCATCACCATATCTATCAACCATTGCAAGTAAATAATCACCTGATGGATGGACAAGGTAATATGTAACTTTTAATCCTTCTTCACTCCAGTTATTTGGAGATAGCTGCTGCGGAAATCCCATTGGAGTGTCAGTGTAGAACAGAGCAACAGTCTCTCCTGTAAGTCTCATAAAATAGTAAATGCGTCCAGTGTTATCTATCCGGGATGAAGCAATATAATCAATTGAAAGAAGGAAGGAAAGATCCCTATTAGTCGGCTCCCAGAATTTAGAACTCATTAATTTATCAATTGTCTTTTTATTCTCGCTTTGAATGTATTCCATTATACGTGTGGTATCGGTAGTTATCCACTCATCAACATCTTTTAGTATTTTTATTACTTTTTCTTCGCCTGGTATGGATGCGAAAAGATTTAAGGTGAGAAAAATTGCTATGAGATATATCTTAGTATTTCTATAAAACAAAATATCCTCCTCTGTTTATTTTTGTTTTAAGGATACGGAATTATAATATAATGTCCAAATAGATTGTCAAGAGATGATTTATGTTCTGAGTTGATCGCTTGGATTGTTGGTGGATTAGTGTGCTAATTAATTAGTTGGGAATGACTAATGACTCACGAGGCTGTGTCAAAACTCAATGATATTAACATTTCATAAAAATATTAAAAATTACAGCCTTCTTTCTATCCAATGGTATGAAATTTAATTTTGGCACAGTCTCTCACGACTATAGACTAATGACTAAAATAATTATCTGCGTTAATCTGCGTCCCATTATTAAATAAAAAACGGAAGGGCTATAAGCCGGATTCTGTATGCATAAAATGCATGATGGTCATTGATCTATGCAGCTACCCGGGGTTATAGGCCCAAGTGAGACAGCCTACCCTATTTGCCTTGCATCGGATGGGGTTTACCATGCGATTCCTGTCACCAGGAACCCGGTGGGCTCTTACTCCACCTTTTCACCCTTACCTCGCTCTCTATGTGTTCTAAGAATAATTCTCTTTGCATAGAGGGCGGGGCGGTATATTTTCTGTGGCACTTTCCATCACCTTACGGTGTCTCATTTCAATGAGCATCCCTCACTCAGTGATGTCCGGACTTTCCTCACTCAATTTATTTGAGCGCGACCATCAGCCCTTCCGCTTATAAATTAATTTAATATACTTTTGGAAATCTGCAAGTATTATCGACTACTCTAACTAAGATCTCTATTGATGCATAATCTCGGGTTGAAAGTCCCTACTCCGTCTTTACCCTCCCCAATTGGAGATTAAAGGAGGTTTTCGTCTCCCCCCCCCTCCCATCTCTTGCAACTATCTCAATAAGAAAAGTTGTATCCTTTTCTAACTCTGGAGCTTCCCAGAGTAGATGATTTCTTGCAAGTCTCATACCTCTCGGTGCTTTCAATAATGAAAGACTTACCTTATCACCATCTACATCGCTCGTTCTTATCTCGTAGTCCATCTCCCGACCTTTAATTGCAGGAAGTTTTGAGAGGATTTCCGGTGGAGTATTCTGGACAACGAGCCAGTTAGTTGCTCTCGGGAGACCTTTATCAACTCCGTCAAAAGGGATAACCTCCGCGTAAACATTATCGCCAACCTTTATTTTTGAACCAGATAGAATACTTCCTTTACCTTTTTTCTCATCATTTATGAACCATTCTGTAATAAGCTCTACATCATCTCCGTCGGGATCAAAAACATCTGCTTCAACTTTTAGATCAGTCCCTCTTCTTGGAGCCTCCGGAGTTATTTTAACGGACTGTATACTAGGTTCTCCATTACCTATTATAATGGGACCTATCCTTTTCTTTTCTTTACCCCCTATTAACACTGAACAAAAGACTGTGTCACCTTTAGAGAAATACTTGGGTAGAAGTTTTGGAGAAGTTATATCCTGTGTAATTCCATTGACAGTCCAGCGGTAGGCAGGGTTTCTCTCTGATAATGCGGTGATTTCGACTCTTATAGGAGTAATTGAAGTAGGATTTTGCGGTGATATCAGAGATGAAACTACTCTTCCACCTTTCCTATGAGAATCTGCGGCGGAGGGTCTTTCTCCGCCGCAGCGTATTATCAACAGTAGGATAAGAAAGCCTATTCTTCTTTCCACTTGATGAGTTCCTTGAATGACTTGAAGCTTTTAATTTTTTTAATCTCTATTTTCCCGGATGTATGGTTTATTTGCATGCCCGTGCCGTCCAGGGAATATGAATAGCGAGCAGGTTGAGGAACGCCACTACCAATTTCTGTTCCTTCGATCACCGCTGTCCCTCCTATTCTGATATCAAATGTGTATGAACGAGCCGAACCAGTTCCTCCTCCTGCCTCACAGGGGCCACCAGAATAACCTTCTCCTGGAGTATAGGTCAAGAATTTAAGTGAATCCAGATAATAAATGGCCGGGGTTACCACCTTTTCATCCGTATGTTGTAGTGTAAGCATCCATCCAGCATCCGTTGGATTTTTCGGTACTCCTAAATCATCCTCTCCGTACACAGGCATTGCTATGCTCGTGTCCACAATTGCTGAATTAGGATATTTTAAGCAATAGAAACGGTCTTCCGAGGGAATGAATATATCCGAACGGTTACCAGTCCCGTATGCTATCCAAAAATCCCCATAAACAGGATCCTTCCATACAAGCGGCCGGAAGAATGCAGGGTGCCAGTTAGATAGTTCAGAACTGTCACTTGAAGCGGGAAGTGGAGGTGTAAAAATGCATTCTGCTCTCCAATTCGAAGGATTTGGATTCCTTAAATCCACGAACCAGAGTTGTCCGAATGCGTCTGGAATAAATAAGCAATCGAAGCGATTCCCCATTTCTGGATCTACATTGATCAGAGCCGGTGTTGCAGGGAATGGCACTTTTATCAACGCAGCATCCCTACTTATAGGTGGTATTAGATGGACATTACCATTGATACCTTCCTCCTTAACCTTCCATATATCAAGCCCAATAATCACATTTCCTTCTACCTCTCCTCCAGAAAAGAGAGTATCAAGGAGGGAGATATCCATTGAGGAAGGCCACTGACCTCCACCCATAAATGCATAGAAGCGATCAATAGTTCTATTTGGATGGCCAGCCCAGTTCACTCCGACCTTAAAAATCACAGGTGTTGACCTAGTGAATCCCAATGTATCTTGAAGAGCATCGCTTTGCATTCCACTGAAGAGGAATTCAATTGAATTCATCGGATGCGAGGTTTCCCCTATGGGATCTGTGACATCGAGTGCAGTAAAGGACCTCCCCCCTTCTCCTTGAGGAGCTATGAGAACGGTATGCCATTCATTGCATTGTTTTAGTGAATCATTGTCACTTTCAGGGAACCAGATATCAGCAACTACTGGGGTAGCGTCGACAAAGTATTCATGGAAATCGAGGAGATTCTTCAACTTTGGAAGAAAATTCATCGGGATAATACCCCCAATCTCCTCACCTCCCCTACCACTCGCGCCATTTATTGAATCAGCAAAGATATGAAGCATTCCATCATTGGCTCCCACATAAATGAGAGAGCTTCTGTCCTTCATTTTTTGGTAGAACTGATCGAATCCCTGGTCCACGTAGAAATAATTGGGTAGATGAATTCTTACTGGAGAGGAATGGAAAATATCACCCAATTCACCCCTATCATTATCCTCAAGTCCGTCTCTGATTAGGTCTATTACATCGGCTGCCATCCAAGAGGAAGAAACATCAAGGTCGCTAGAGTCAAAATTAGCGGTATTAAAGGGAAGCATATTACCATCTGGTTTTATACCATAGATATTCCTCGCGGATGCCAATTTATCCTCCTTCAGTGAATCTTTTGCTGACCAGATGACAAGCTCAGGTGGTATAGAATCAAAACTAAATTCTCCTTCTTCTAGTTTTACTGCTTTTAAGTCACCATCCCATATAGGTTCGTCTCCAGGTAGGAAGGAAGCAAAATAGAGCCTCGACTGATACTCTGTTGAGAGGAATTCCTCTTCTACAGAAGTGACTTCTCCAGCTGCAAAGGACTGAGTCCTCTGCCCAACAATTTGCATAAAGATACGCGCTAAAGCTGATGAGAGATCCATTGCATTCTCAGCAATATAAGCATAGCCAGTGAGAAATGTTTTATTTGGATCAGCCATTGAACAACCCATTGAACCATCTATTGCCATGGTATCCATACCTTCGTAGGTAATCATAGAATCAATAAATGCCGAGTCCTCTTTCTGTGTTCCACCCCACCTCGCAATCCAGTTGAGTTGATTGGCTCCCCAAACTGTAATACCTTCTCCGAAACCCACTGCATAAACCCTTATTGAATCATTATGCCAGGCATCATATGCAGTAGAGACTACTTCCTCTGCACCTTTATTCTGGTTAGGTATGTATGGAGATACTTCATCTGTCCACTTACCACACATCGCCCCAGTATTCGACTCACCATCGGCTATAAAGACAATGTTATGCTTCATACACCATAGTTCTGGATATGTATTTCTCCAACTGTTAATATAATCCTTTGCCTGAGTAATCAATTGCCCACCAACTGTCATACCCCCATAGGATGTAAAGTTTATATGGTCCCAGATGTCAATAAAATGGGAGCCTAAGGAGTCAGTTTCTAGGCGTCCGTTACTCGCATCCTCCCACTTAAATTGGTATTGATTATAGGTCTCTTTTCGATCATCCCATCCATAGGACTCATTATAGACGTAACTGTAGTCACCCGGAACCGTATGGGAAGCTCCCCGGAAAAATCCATACCCTAACTTCACAGGCAGATCATCATCATCATCAGCGGTAACAAACCCATCGTTATCTGCATCTAATAGAGAATGAATAACAGTTAATGCATCCTTTATTCGGGTTGATTTATAGGAGTAAATGCTAGGTGTCTTCACAAGGGTGATTCGCATCTCTCCTATCTTGAGTCCCCACCCTGTAGAGACATTGACATAACATTCAACATCTTGGACTGTTTCCAGTCCTGAGGCATGGATTATAAGCTGTCTGTTTTCTCCCCAACTACCTGTCCAAGAATGGCTTCCTCCATCAAAGGTATGCCAGGAACCACCACTCTGGATCTTTAATGTCCAACTCAAGTCACATCTACTCGACCACCAATCAAACCATTGCACATACAAAACCCAGTTACCATTTGCTGAATCTCCACTGAAGTCGCTCATCACTCCAGGTCCATCAGGGAGCATGTCAGTGTCGTACCATCCCTCAAGGTTCGTTCTCCAATCCGACCATCTATAGTCATTCAATCTGACAATCGTTTCCCAATGTATTGTTTCCTCATTCATTGAACCCGACCTATCCAGAAGCAGCAATGCAGAAGGATTAACAAGAGGCGTTTTGAACAACTTTTCATCTTTTATTTGTGCAAAAAGTAGACAGGGTAAGAGAAAAAACATGAATATTTTATTTTTCATCTTTCGCCTCCTTCCTCTTCAGTTCTCGTAAATTTTCCTATCAATTCATCAATTGGTGAGAGCTGAAGGATTACGGGCATAAGTCTTTCTCTGCCGTTCTCCTCAACTGAAAGGAAGCTGAAATAAATTTTTTCTGGATATATTTCCCTCTCTTCCCTTTCTCTTTCGGATACTCTCATTTCTTCCTCCCCTAATCCTTCCATTTTTAATCTCTCTATCTCTTTCTTTGTAGGAGGAACCCGTTCTGGAAAGAATTCCCTTAACCTTTCACGCGAGAGGTCCTCAAGGGAAGAGATTCTCAATTTACTCTCCGTTTCCCTCTTTAATTTCTTCCATTCTTCCTTAAATTTTTCTCCCTTATAGAGGGCGGCGTATCGATTATGCTTTTTCATCTCAATAGCCCTCTTAACCAATATAAGATTTTCTGGTGTTCTCTTAATCTTGAATCGTTTATGTAATAAAACCATGTTGCCTCCCTCAAAGATACCATAGTCAAGGTGTATAAACCCCCTTACTAGATTTTCTACTCCACCGTATCTCATAATCATTGAACTTCCTTCTTCAGAATTCAAAATCACTTCATAGAGATCTTCATCAATGGCACTTTCGGGAATGGAATGCCATGCAAAACCACTCCACAAAGATAGGAATAAAAGTATCATTTTAACCTCCTTTTAATACATTGTGTGACCCATCAT
The DNA here is from genome assembly GCA_964476585.1 of uncultured bacterium. Taxonomy (GTDB): domain Bacteria; phylum Hydrothermota; class UBA3072; order UBA3072; family UBA3072; genus CAYZBF01. The sequence goes on from CAYZBF010000018.1 coordinate 16,810, forward strand.
CATTTCACCACCTGGTAGAGTGAAAGCAGCCGCAGCCTGGATCTTTCGTAATGCAAGATAATCACCCTCTTTCTTAATTATCCCCCTTGTTCCATACTCCAGAACCAGAGACCAACCGTAAAGTATAGGATTGATACCAGTCGCTCCTCCTGTTGTCCCTCCCATCCGTATAAGAGGAAGGGGAGTGATGACTCCAATGTCCGAGGAATCAGGGGTTAAGAACATTTTGTGTCCATAAACGGTATCTCCTCCGCTCATAAATGTATCATTGGCAACTAACGTCCCTAAATCTTTATACTCTGGTAGGAGGGATACCACAAACTCAGATGCTGTTTCTGCTGACTTTATAGTTCTCTTCCTCTTTACCAGGTTCAATGTGGATATAATATCACTTGTTGTCATTAACGCTGTTGCAGTTGTAAGCACTGTTAGTATTGCTATAATCCAAAGGACTATTATCATTGAAATTCCCTGTTTTTTCTTATCCATTCTTGCCTCCTACGGCCTTAAATTTCTTATTGCTACTGTATTATTATAAGTAATTGTATCTTTACTATATGGATGAACCAATCTAAGTGTAAAATCGATTCTATTTATAGGATAAGATATAGCCGGTAGAATCCAACTACCACCGGTAGTTACCTCATTAACAGACGGTGCAAATACACTACCAGTAACATCTATGTATGTAAACCCAAGTGAATCAACAAACACCAAAGCCCAATCTCCATCTATAAGAAGAGTGTCTCCACTGACTGAAATCATATGAATATCTTCTGCGTCAACTACACCGACTGTACTACCATCAAGGTCGTGTGTATATTGGATAGAATTTACATTCCCAGAAACAATCCCAAATGTATGAAGTGGAGATAGTCCTCTACCAGAGAATCCGATTTGTCTGAGTTCATTCACTATATAATCGCTAGCCTTTCTTGCTTTTATATTTAGTTCTGAAATTTGAGATTGCCTTCGCATGACTTTTTGCTGATAAAAGAGAGTTTGATAAAACATTGTGAAAATAACTCCCATAATGGTAATGACCACAAGAAGTTCAATGAGAGAGAAACCTTTGTTTTTCATTTCAAACCTACCTATGTCGTGAAAGTAAAATAAATGTTGAATCAACATAGTCTCCAAAGTTGTCTTTCGAAATAATAAGACATTTAATCCTCGAACCACTTGCTATTGGACTGTCCTCGGTGAACTGAAATTCCGTAAGTAAAATAGAGCTTTCGACGACCATCCCCTTAATTGTGTCCAAGTCTTTAAAGAGAGTATCACCTGCTGCATGTGTATCCCATATAGAATCAAAAACCAGGCGATTTGGATCTGCTGGGGTCTCCTGCATAATCCTCCCTCTAAACTCTTCAAAAGCCTTCTCACCATGCACTGATAACCTCGCCCTTTTCTCACTATGGATTATCCTTCTACTATTACTTGCAGAGAACATGACAACCCCTGTCATAGCAATTGTAAATATAAGGATTGAAACAATGAGCTCCACAAGTGTAAAACCTTTATATTTATTCATTTTACCTCCACCTCCATTATTCCAAGTGGAGAAATATAAAACTTTATTGTCTTTCCGAGTTCACTGTCAGTTACGTTGAATGCTCTGATACCACTGTCGTCATCCACTGTGCCATTCGAATTCACAGTAAATGTTATTACACCTCCTCCATGCTGTAAATCTAGTTCTGGACGCAACCCCAGCAAGTCCTTAGTAGTGGTAGCAGCTGAAGCCTTCATACATCTTAAAAAATTATTATTTTCATCTATTTCTAACTTATAATCTTCTCCGTCTGTAGTTGCATATCTATTAGTCCTTTGATAGAAAGCTACAACTTCATTCTTCGCCTCTTCTAATCTCTGCCTTTCAAATAATCCCCTGAAGTAATATATTCCTATACCGGCAAGAATTCCTATTATTGTAACCACTACTAATAACTCGATGAGTGTAAAACCTTTAATTTTTTTCATCTATACCTCCAATACTTGACCTACAAAATTCATTCCATACCTCATCTTCTTGGATTCCAAGAACTTATATTTGCGTTTCTATGTAAATCATTCATTAAGTATGTAATCAAATCCTCATTCCTCCATCTAATTATTTAAACCTATGTCAAATATCTTTTCTTCGCAATGGTCTATTGTCGAAAGCGGGATTTAAAGCCTTTTAGTTCGTCGACCTTTATTTTCCCAGAAATGTGGACTACTTGCATACCTGTACCACCCAGGGAATATGAATAATTTGGTGGCTGAGGAATTCCGGACTCTTCGATGGTTCCTCCAATCGCATTAGTACCTCCAGTTCTGATATCAAATGAATATGAACGGGCAATCGAACCAGACCCACCTATTTCGCAGGTAGAAAGGGTGAGATCTGTTCCTGGATGTAATAAAGAGATGGGAATCAATCGATAGTGCCGGTAAATTTCGTTTCAACCTTTCCTTATTGGTAAGCTCGATTACTTTCTTCTCTATTGTATTAAGTCCTGGATATTCAGGATAAAGAGAGGTGAATTTTACAGTAGTGTCACCAGAAGAACTTACTCTGATATCACACAGGGTAATACCAACAATAGTAAGCATAAGGAGCATAAATACTCAACTCCTAATAATATCCTTTATTCTCATTAAACGCGAGATAGTCTCTCGTTCTCGCTCTCCTAATTTCATATTAATATAGCGAACTGCGTCTTTTAATTCTGGTATTAGTATATACTCAAGAGCATTAACCCTTCGCCTTGTTTTATCCATTTCTTCTGCAAGGAGGGCTATACTTTTTTCCATCTCTGCTAAGACAAGCAAATGATCAAACACGCTCATAAGATCCTTTAGTGCCACGTCAAGGGCTGGCGAGGTGCTGGCAAATCCGTATGAGATTAGCTCGCCTTCCAGGGTTTTTTTATATTCTGGCAAGGAAACATTCATAACCTTTTTCAAACCCATAGATAACTCTATATCTGTATCGAGAAGTAAAAAAGATGCTTCAAATGATTTTTTATCCTGGTAAGCACGAGCAAGCAGGAAATTTTTTAGAGTTTTTAATAATTCCTCCTCCACTTCTTTACGCATATCAGATAATTCTTTCACAATCTCCTGAATCACCCTCAGTAGTTCGTCCTGCTTGTGTTTCAGGAGTTTATGACCCCTCTCCGCAAGATTAACCCTCTTTCTAAGTTTAAGGAATTCCATTCGTGTGGCATTCACATCCATTCTTTAATAACCTCTTTATTCAGTCAATCTCTACTATTATTCTCTTTTTCACTCTCTTTCTCTTCCTTGCGATATTTAGAGTAGTATTTCAGTATAAACTCATCCCTGACTCTCTTTAATTCCCTTTTTGGGAGCATTGAAAGGAGCTTCCACCCTAATTCAAGAGTTTCTTCAATACTTCTATTCTCGTATTCCCCTTGGCTAACATATTCTTCTTCAAAAGCATCCACGAACTTTAGATATATCTTATCTATATCTGTAAGAGCTGTCTCTCCCAGTATTACTGCAAGTTCAGCTGCCTCTTTACCTTTAGAATATACAGCATATAACTGGTTATAAAGGTCTGCATGATCCTCTCTGGTTTTCCCCTCTCCAATACCTTTATCCTTGAGTCGGGATAAAGATGGAAGTACATCTATGGGCGGAGAAACACCCTTTCTTTCAAGTGAGCGAGAGAATATAATCTGACCCTCTGTGATATATCCAGTTAAATCTGGAATTGGATGAGTTTTATCATCTTCTGGCATTGAAAGCACTGGCATAAGTGTTATAGAACCCTTTCTGTTTTTAATCCTTCCAGCTCTTTCATACACGGAAGCTAGGTCGGTATACAGGTACCCAGGATATCCTCTTCTGCCTGGAACCTCTTTCCTTGCAGCTGATATCTCTCTAAGTGCCTCACAATAATTTGTCATATCCGTTAGTATTACAAGGACATGCATCTCGAGGTCAAATGCTAGATATTCAGCTGCGGTTAAAGCAGCCCTTGGAGTGGACAGGCGTTCAATTGTTGGATCATTAGCAAGGTTCAAGAACATTACAACTCTTTCGAGTGCTCCGGTTTCTTCAAAGTCATTGTGAAAGAATTCAGCCTCCTCAAATGTTATTCCCATAGCGGCAAACACAACAGAAAACTCTTCTTCGGTGCCAAGGACTCTTGCCTGTCTTGCAACCTGTGCAGCTAACCTATTATGTGGTAGACCTGAACCAGAGAAGAACGGCAGCTTTTGACCCCGAACAAGCGGATTGAGACCGTCAATGGATGAGATTCCTGTCTGTATGAACTCATTAGGGTATTCACGTGCATAAGGATTTATTGGAGCTCCATTTATATCCGCTCTTCTCTCGGGTAAAATGCGTGGCTTCCCATCAATAGCGTTACCCATCCCATCAAACACTCTTCCCAGAATATCTGGAGAGAGAGGTAGTTCAATAGTCTTTCCATGGAAAGTAATTGTTGACTCTTGTATATCAATCCCTCTAGTCCCTTCGAATACCTGTATCATCGCTTTATCACGATGAACTTCCAGCACCTTTCCAGTCCTTACTTCTCCATCTGGAAGAATAATTGAGCAGAGCTCTCCGTATTTTACACCAGAAACACCTTCTACAAAAAGAAGAGGGCCAGCAATATCAGACACAGCTTTATATTCAACCTTCATTGTTCCTCCTCTCTCTTTGCAGTCACGCCACTAATTGCTTTACTTATCGCTTCATAGAGCTCCACAAGTTTTTCTTTCTTTTCTTCCTCAACATATTTCATTCTTGCTATATCCATAAGTATATCAAGATTCTCTAAGCTTTTGATATCCGCATCGATTTCTTCTGCTTTGTGATAAAAGTTAATAATATTTTTGAGCATTAAATATTGTTTCTTCATTGATGTATATGTATCAATTTCATGCATAGCATTTTGATGTAGAAAATCCTCCCGAAGTATTCTTGCAACAAGCAGTATACGCCGTTCCTTAGATGATAGTGCATCAACTCCAACAAGCCTGACCATTTCCTGAAGTTCATCCTCCTCTTCCAATAATCGCATTGCTTCCTGTTCAAGTTTAATGAAATCCTCTGCTATCTCCTTATCAAAATAGTCTCTTATATTATCAAGATAAAGGGAATATGAAGTGAGCCAATCAATTGCAGGGAAATGTCTTGCATAAGCAAGCTCTGCTTTTAGACTCCAGAATACCTTTACTACTCGAAGTGTATTTTGAACCACGGGGTCCGAAAGGTCCCCTCCTGGTGGAGATACAGCTCCAATTACACTGATAGCTCCCTCTCTATCAGGTTCTCCTATACATTCTACTTTTCCAGCTCTTTCATAGAATTGTGCAACATTACTACCAAGATAAGCAGGATAACCTTCCTCACCAGGCATCTCTTCCAATCTTCCAGATATCTCTCTAAGGGCTTCTGCCCACCTGGATGTAGAATCTGCCATTAATGCAATTGAATATCCCATATCCCTGAAATATTCTGCAATTGTTATTCCAGTATATATAGAAGCTTCCCTTGCAGCCACAGGCATATTTGAAGTATTTGCTAAAAGTACTGTTCTCTTCATAAGAGGTTCACCAGATTTGGGATCTTTAAGGCGTGGGAATTCATTAAGAACATCGGTCATCTCGTTCCCTCTTTCACCACATCCGATATAAACGACAATTTCGGCTTCAGTCCATTTCGCGAGTTGATGCTGCATCACTGTTTTCCCAGAACCGAATGGACCAGGTATACAGGCCGTTCCTCCCATTGCTATAGGGAAGAATGTGTCAATAATCCTCTGCCCTGTAAAGAGAGGCTCTGTTGGAGGTAATCTCCTCTTTACAGGTCTTGGCTTTCTCACTGGCCATCTCTGCTCCATCTGAATATCTTCCTTCTCTCCATTTTCCTTCTTTATAACTGCAATTGTATCCTTAACAGTAAATTGACCTTTCTTAATTTCCTTTATAACACCTTTTACACCCGGTGGAACCATTATTCTATGTTCCACTAGGATTGTCTCTTGAACTATGCCAAGTATATCTCCTCCAGTTACATTCTCTCCTCTCTTCTTTTTTGGAACAAACTCCCATTTCTTTTCAGGATCAAGAGCAGACATAGATACTCCCCGCGTAATAAAATCCCCCACCTCTTCCCAAATAATATCAAGAGGACGTTGAACTCCATCATATATCGATTCAATAAGACCAGGTCCAAGCGTTACGGAAAGAGGCTCCCCTGTTAGATACACCGGTTCTCCCACACCTAACCCTTCTGTTTCCTCATATACCTGAATAGAAGCCTTATCCTGATCCAAACCTATGATTTCACCAAGAAGTCGGTATTCTCCAACTTTCACAACATCAAACATCCTTGCCCCTTCCATTTTACAAGCTTCTATAAGTGGACCTGAAACTCGTATTATTCTCCCTTTCTTCATTCAAACCCTCCTATCTCCATTCCAACTGCTTTCTTCACCATCTCAGCGATTCTTCTTTTTCCATAACCTTTGCTTCCCTTAATACCTGGTATTGGAACAATATTTATATCCGGACGATGAGTAATGTCCGTAGATTCTTCCAAGGCCTTGAATATATCTTCAAAAACAAAAACAACTGCGCAGTTAGATTTTTCTATTTCCTCCTTAACCTCTCCTATACTCTTATCTTCTACCATTATGATATCAGCCCCAAGCGATTTGAAGGGAAATACTAAGTCGCGAGAACCAACAAATGCTACTTTCATAGAATGAGTTTCTCCTTAATCATCTCATCTTCCACCTCATTAATCTTCCCTATAAATATCACTCTCAGATTTCTAATCTCGTTTTCCTTCATAAAGAGATAGGAAATGATGGGTTCAATTCCTATAGATTCGTAAGTAACTAATCGTAGATATGAAAGTAACAATAACTCTGCTACTTGTTCAACAAGGGCTAAGGATCCTCTATGCTCTAATAAGGTAGAATAGACGGTTCTATGATAGAGATCGCCGAGGGATTCAATTTCTTCCAAATTCTCTGATAGGATTTCTTCTTTTGGAATGAATCCTCCTGGAAGTAAAGCAAACTTAGCAAGTTTTTGATAACGCTCAAGGAAAAACAGGCGAAGTATAGTTTTAAGATTGGTTACATCCACCCACATTTTGTAATACCCAGCAAGGAAATCATTTTCTGGATACTCAGTCAAGAATTTAGCCATATCTCTTTCAATAGAAAAATTTAGCAATTGTAGATTGTGATGATGAGTAAAGTATGTTTCTATACCTGTTTCCACAGATTCCCTTATATAAATAGGTAACTTATGATAACTTTCCTCTTTAAAGATGCCCTCGAGTTCAGCCACGGAAAGTACTCCTAAAGGCAAACAGTAGTAGATAAAATCTTTCTCTGCTATTTTCCCTTTAAGGAGAACCGTTATATTATAGAAGTCAAACTGCCCTCGTAAAACCTTCATAACTTCTGGATCATATATTAAACCTTCTATCTCATTAAATAAGTCTATTCTTGCGTTCAGAAGCGCCTCTTCATATTGATGGGGACTACTTATTTGTCGAAAATACCCACCATAGTCGGAATCGTGGAGTGCAGATATCAATTCTTTTTCATCTCTTGAAGATATAAATTGTTCAAATTTCTTCCTATCAAATAGCCTGGTTTCTCTTGCTCGAATTACACCAAGCTGATATGCATATCTAGTATCGAGAGTTCTTATCTCTTTAAATCTATTCACTTCCAAACAAAAGTTTAACTATATACTCTTGGAGTTCATCCATTGCTTCTTCCAATAGGACTTGGAAGGAAGCATTTATTAGTTTTTTATCCTTCTTTAAAATCATCCCGACTTCAAAGTCAGCTTTTCCTTCACTGATTTTAAAATTATATTCCTTATTTTTATTAAACGATTTAACAAGGGTTTTAACATTCTCTTCAAACAACGTTCCAGGAATGATGTCCTCATCCTTACTATCTGAGATTTCAAGGATGAGATCCTCAATAAATGGCTTGTACTCGGAATTCCAATCAAGTTGCTTTAGCTTCTTTTCCGTTCGTTTCTTCAACTCATCTACAATTTCATTCTTGGCTTTGAGTTTCGAAGTCTTTAGCGCCATCCTGAGTTGTGATAGTTTTCTTTCGATTTCCTTTTTCTTAACTGCCTCTGCTTCCTTCTCCCCGTTCTTTTTTATCTCCTCTGCCTTTTGAGAAGCTTTCTCTAATATCTCTTTTGCTTCCTTTTTAGCTGCTTGAATCGCTCTTTTCTTTTTTTCTTCTGCTTCCGAGAGGATTCTCTCTGAAACCTTGCCCATTTAATCTATCCAAGAGCGTTTATCATAAGGAAACTGGTAACAAAACCAAGAATAGCATAGGTCTCAACCATAACTGCAAAAATGACAACTCTCATAGTGGCTTCGGGTTGTTTTGCTGCAAGTTCAACTCCAGAGGTACAAACAAGCCCCTGGTGAATTCCAGATATAAGACCGAGAATTCCAACTGGAAGAGAAGCCATCAGGAATTGAACTCCCTGAATTGCACTCATATCAAAGTTTACATCTCCTCCGAACATTCCAATTTTCATCATCATAAACATAGCAGCGATAAATCCGTAGAATCCTTGAGTCGAAGGAAGAACTACAAGGATGAACATCCTTCCAAATCTATCTGGTTGTTCCGATAAAACACCAGCTGCTGCTCGGGAAGGGATTCCAACACCTATGGATGATCCAATTCCTGCAAGAAATGTAGCAACTCCAACACCTGCCATCGCTATCCAAAAACCAGTCACTTATACCTCCTTTTTTATTGGCTCTATTCTGGTATACCTACCAGCAAATCCAAGTGGCTCGAACTTCTCGCCCCCCCCCTCATAGAAATATGAGAAGAACTCTGCAAATTGAAGCCTCATTGTATGAACGAATCCACTTAGAGTATTTATAGCAAGCGAGAATATATGCCCTCCTATGAATACAAAAACAGCCAGGATTGGGCCAACCACAGGAAACATATCTTTGATTAGCACAGTAAGCACATTGACAGACATAGCAAGTCCTGCTGTCACAAGTCCTAAAGCCATTATTCTACTATAGGATAAGATATTTCCAAGGAAACCAATCAGCCCTCTGAATAAAGTGAAAGCACCCTTGGCAATCTGTTTGAACCATGAATTACTTCTCCAGGAAAAAAGAAGTATCATAATCAGTGGCAAGAAGACAAGATAGCTAAAAATCTTTATCTTTGTAGCATAGCCTATAGCAAGAAAGATAAAGAATAGGACCCAGGATATTTCATTGGCAGATGCATCTAAGAACTTTCTCTTTTTCAATTTTTCCTTTATTGAAATCAAAAGCCCTGTTCCAATCTGAATCACTCCAAACCCTAATGAGAGGTAGAGAAAATTAAGTGGGTTTTCAAAGGGATTAAGAAGCATGAAACGATGCCTGAAAGTGAAAAGTGCTGGGAATAGACGATCTATATCTCCAAGCCACCCCCCAGTTATTGCTCCTGCGAATATAGTGAAAATACCTCCCACTACGAATATCCAGAGATATTTCTTGCCTTCCGGAAGTCTCCGCATCAAAAGAAATCCGATAATCACGAGAAGAAGCCCATACATAGCATCTGTTAAACAGAAGGCAAAGAATAGACCGAAGAATAAACCTACATACGGAGAAGGGTCTATTTCATTTGACTTCGGGTATGCATAGAGTCCGGTTAGAGCCTCATAGGGTTTCGCAAGTTTGTTATTCTTGAGTTTTATAGGTGGATTTTCATCTTCTCTTGGTGCAGTCCATTTAAGGTCAACACCAGAATGAGATGATATGAGATCTTGTAGAAGGTGTGTATCTTCTTCATCAATCCACCCTTCTATAAAAAAAACTTCTCTAGACGCGAGGGCTCTATTGAGCACCTCGGTTCTTTTCAATCTGGAACCAAAATAATCGTAGAGGACGAGAAATCTATCAAATTCATCACTCTTCCGTGCTATCCATTTAGAAATTCCTGATAATTCTTTCTCAATTTTTTTTATTTCTTTTTTACATTGAGATACAATCCCTTTAGGGGATATTTTTTCATCACGGAAATCCACCAACTCTGCATCGAAATCCTGTATTGCCTCATCAAATTCACTTTCAAATCCTTTATAAATTATGAACAGAATTCCTGTGTACATTCCATTTTCAAAGATTATTGTAGAATCTACAGGGATTTCTTTTATATGTTCTTCTATTTCTTCCTTCTTTGCTTTTATTTTATATAGTTTGACTATTACATCTTCTATAGATTTAATCTCAGAAAAGGGGATTTTGATCTTTATCCATTCCTCATAAAAATCTTTCGTTTCTTTAAGGTCAGTCAGTTTATTCCTTAGATGATAACGGTATTCGTCACAGGTGCAAATCTCCTTTATCTCATTTCTATTGAAATTCTTCACAATAGAATGATACTCATCCGGAGACAGACCCATCCTTATGTCAATGAATTGTTCAAGAACTCCTTTACTCTCAGAATAGGGTTTTAGAACCTCAATAACCCTCTCGAGTTCATGAAATATCTTCTCTGCTTCCTCGTCAATTAGTTCCCTCTCAGGTACGAGGTCAGGATATTCTTCTGCAAGGGATGAGGAGCGTGAATCCGAGATATGGAAGACTTCAAGATTTTGAAGTTCCTCCATGAATTTCTCCCGGTCATCTTCATATAATAGAAAAGTTGCTTTCGAAAGCTTAGCAAGTCCCATCTATTTGTCTTTGTTTAAAATCCTATTTACAACAAGCTTAGTGGCTTCGCCTAATTTCTTCTCAGCCTGTTTTTTTATCTTATTTATTTCTGTTTCCATTTCTTTTCCCAACTTTTTCTTTTTCTTTTCTGCTTCCTTCTTTCCCTCTTCCCTCTTCTGTTGAATAATTTTCGCTACTTCTTCTTCAGCCTCACTTATAATAGCTTTAGCCTTATTCTTTGCCTCATCTATGACTTTCCTCGCTTCTTCACTTGCTTTCTTAATTATTTCATTTGCTTTCTTTTCCGCCTCTTTTATCTCCTTAATAAGCGCTTCTGGCATCCTACCTCCTTTGCTTGATTTAAGATACGAAGAAAAAATCCCCTGTCAAGGAACTTTTTAATTCCTTCTCCCCACCGTAATTTTAACCTCTCGCAAAGACGCAAAGAAAAGGTACTTAGTTTATTTGTTGATTTGTAAATTAATTTATTATTAAAAAATCGCCAAACCCCAACTTCGGACATCGGACTTCGGACTTTTTTATATAAACTCACCTAATCCTTAATCCTGAACTGACCCCTCGATCCCTTGATTGATGACTCTTGACTCTCGGCTAACTATTCTTTGAACCCTTGACCCCTTGAATCCTCGAATCCTAAAGATCGGCTTTTCTCATTTTCAAGGTATCTCTTTATTATCTTTGTAGTTATTGGGGCAGCATATGCACTCCCATGGCCTGTGTTTTCAATTACTGTAAAAACCACTATTTGAGGAGTTTCAAAGGGGGCAAAACCGACAAATAAGGAATGATCTTCACCCATGGGATTTTGTGCTGTCCCAGTTTTGCCAGCAACGGTAATATCTTTCAATCGAGAGCGATAAGCAGTGCCCTTTCTATCATTCACCACTGCTTTCATAGCTTCTCGGATGATATTAATAGTGGCAGAAGGGAGAGAAAGGTCTATCTTTTTGGGATGGGTTGCCTTCACAATCCCTCCGTTTTTATCCCTTATCTCTTTGATTATGTGTGGAGTAAGGGTCCATCCCCCATTTGCTAATACTGAAAAGAAGGTAACCATCTGAAGGGGGGTAACGAGTATCTCGCCCTGACCAATAGCAAGATTTGCGAGAACTCCTCTGCCCCACCCTCTGCTACCATATTTCTCATTATACCATTCTCGGGATGGAAGAAACCCTTTCTTCTCACCTGGTAGATCTATACCACATTCTTCTCCAAACCCCAGTTTTCTCGCTCCTTCTGCCATTTCCTCCAGGGTCATACTCATACCTACCTGGTAGAAAAAGATATCGCAAGATTGTATAATAGCATTCATAAGTTGCAGTTTCCCATGCCTTTTCCAGCAACCAAAATAACGATCTCCGATGCGCAAACTTTCCTCACAGGGTTGAAATTCAGTGAATTCATCCATCACTTTATTCTGAAGTGCTATTATTGCCGTAGGTATCTTGAATATCGAACCTGGCGGATACTCACCACATATTATCCGATCCCACAAAGGAGCATCTTCCCTATTTCTTAAACTGTCCCACTCATATACCGGGATTCCGGCCGTCATCTTGTTTGCAGGATATCCTGGTTTTGAATAATAAAGAAGTATTTCTCCATTCTGTGGATCCATTGCAACCGAAGCTGCACAGAGAAAATCCTTGAGTAAGGAATCGGTATAAAGGGTAAGATCCTTTGATATTGTAAGGTAGAGATCCATCCCCCTTTTTGAGGTTCGCGTCTTAGAACCGTCGAATCGTTTCACGACTCTACCTCTTACATCTACTTCGACAAAGGAGAATCCTTTCTTACCTCGAAGATACTGTTCCGCTTCCCTCTCTACACCCTTCTTACCTACGATATCACCCTTTTGGTAAATTCCTTTAAGATTTCTCAGCTCCTCATCGCTAATCTCTCCTGTGTAACCTAAAAAGTGCGACATAATAAGGTTATAGGGATAATAACGGACCGGTTCAGTAATAACTCTAACTGAAGAAAAGTCTTCCTGTTTTTCACTTATTTTGGAAACTTCTTCAAAGGATACTCGCCTCATACAGGATGTCCTAAAATGTGGCCTTACTTTCCTATGAATAGCTTCTTCTTTCATGTCAAGAACCTGAGATAGTCGTAAAATCTCACCGGAATCCACCTGATAGGGATCAATTACGAGCGAATAAGACGGACGAGATTCGGCAAGTATTTCCCCTTCTCGTGAGAATATTTTACCGCGTGGCGCAGGTATAACCTCTCTCCTTAACCGGTCCCTCTCCGATAATAGCTCATAGTAATCCGTCTTCAAAACCTGCAACTGGAATAATCTCCCTACAAGGCATATTAGGATAAATAATATCAATAATCTTAGAGGTGATTTCATCTCGCTCTCTTTATTAAATATAATATACCCATCCCGATTATGGTAGTAAGGATAGATTCAGGAAGGACATTAGTGATTAAATGCAGAAAAAAGAGTTTAGCTGAAAGGCCTTGGACTAATAGCTCAATGAGTCCTGCCAAAAAGGTTGCAATAAAAAGTACTATCAAAGAACGGTATTCATACTTATAGATTTTATCACGAAATGCAACAATGACAAAGGTGAGTGAGGAAAAAACAAGAGAATAAAACCCAAAGTGAACAGAAAAAAAGGTTCCGTAAAGGATTCCAATTAAAAAACCAATATATAGTCCATAATAACCATTCCAGAAGAGAGTTACAAAATATAAAAGGATGATTATTGAATTGAAAGAAACATTTCCTATAGATAGTAAATCTGAAAAGTTAATCCTTAATACAAGAGCAATGAGTGAAAGTACAACAACTATAAATATCCTCATCGCTTAATCACAAAAACAACATCTGGATTATTGAAATCTTCAAATGGCTCAACCTCTATCTTTGATTTGTAAGTAGATTCGCCTCTAATAATCTTAGTTACTTTGCCAATCCTAAGGCCTCTGGGAAAGATAGAACCTCTCCCTGAGGTAACTATTGTATCTCCTGCTTCAACATCAGCGTATAGGGGAACACCTTCCAGGTAAAATTTCATATCCCACTTGAGTATTCCTTTCACATCGCTTCTCTGGTCTATTGCAGATAGGGCGACGTTATAGTTCATCAAAGTTTGAATGACGGCACTTTCACTTCCAACCTTTAATACCTTACCAAATACTCCATCAAAACCTATTACGGCATCATCTTCCTCAATCCCTTTTAAAGATCCTTTGGAGATTACATAAGAGATATTAACCATTTCAGGAAGTTTGTTTACGATTACAGCTGGTATTATGTCCAGAGGAAAATTAGATTGGAATCCTAATATCTTCCTGAATTCTTCGTTCTCCTGCTTTAGTGTCCGGTATATCTGCCTCTCATATGATAACTCTGCGATCTCTTTTTGGAGGCTTTTATTCTTTTCTTCACATTTTTTACATTCTGCCCACTGATTGACCACTCCTCTAATCCTTGGTGAAAAAAATTTATATAACTGACTATTTAAAGGTACCTTTAATCTTGAATCGATTATTATTAAGAATAGGGAGACCAGTGTAAGCAGTATATAGGTTAATACAAATTTTTTTTTCAAATCTTATCCCGGGTCCATCAAGAGATCTCTGTTCTCATCCAGATTTTCTAATATCATCCCTGTGCCTTTAACAACACACCGCAAGGGATCTTCTGATACTGTTACCCTTATACCTGTGGATCCATATATCATTTGATCTATGCCTTTGAGTAGAGCTCCACCTCCAGTAAGCATGAGACCCTTTTCTAAAATATCAGAAGCAAGTTCAGGTGGCGTCTCACTCAAGGCCTTTTTGATTGCATTCTTTATGAGTCCCAGAGACTCTTTCATGGCTTCCCTCACTTCTTCGGAATCCATATTCACTTTGGTTGGTATGCCAGCTATTAAATCTCGCCCTCTAACCTCCATTTCTTCATTCTTTATTGAAGGATGAGCAGAGCCAATTCTCTTCTTAATATTCTCTGCCGTAGCCTTTCCTACAGCTAAATTATACCTGTCGTACATATAAATTTGTATTGCCTCGTCCAACTCATTACCAGCAATTTTTATTGAAACCTTGTTTACAATTCCAGACATCGCTATAATAGCGATCTCGGTGGTTCCCCCACCTATATCAATTATCATATTGCCAGAAGGAGCTTTAACAGGTAATCCGACACCCAAAGCCGCCGCAACTGGTTCGGAAACCAAATATACTTCTCTCGCTCCGGATTCCTCCACTGAATTAATTACTGCTCTTTTCTCAACCGGAGTTATTCCTGAAGGCACTGCAACTACAATACGAGGCCTTAAAAATAGCTTCTTCCTCTGGGCCTTCTGTATAAAATACCTTAACATCTCTTCAACTAACTTAAAATCCGCAATTACACCATCTTCCATTGGCTTAACGATTATAATCTCATCTGGTGTCCGTCCCAACATCTCCTTTACCTCTTTACCAGCCGAAATCATCTTTCCAGTTTTACGCTCTTGAGCAACCATCGAATCCTCTTCCAGAACTATACCTTCTCCCGCTGTATAAATGAGAGTGTTGGTGGTTCCAAGGTCAATTGCCATATCTAAGCTTTCCAGAGACAGCCATTTAAAAGGTAACCTAAAGGGCATATCTTTCCTCCTAATTTATTTTTGCTATGCTTTTCTTTTTTCTTTTAATGCTATTCTATTGAGTCTGAATGTCAAGTGGAAGTAAGTTTTCACACACTACACCCAGTCTCAAAACTATTTTAAAAAGATGATTTTTTGTTTTTTTCTGCATTCATCTGCGTCCTATTGCATTTTTCAATGGAGCGAAGCGACTATCTCTGTGTCTCTGTGGCAAAACAAAGACTTGCACATTGGGGGAATAAAATTATAATATATTATATGCAAATAGAGAGTTACAGATTCGGTTCAATTAAGATTAGTGGAAGAATTTATAGAAAAGATGTAATAATATTCCCTGATAAGGTTTTTTCTCCATGGTGGAGAGAATCCGGTCACAGTTTATCAGTCAACGATATGAAGGAAGTTATTGCGTATAAACCTGATACATTAATTATTGGAACAGGAGCATATGGCGTTATGAGCGTTCCAAAATCCACACTTGAAGTTCTTGAAGAAAAAGGAATAGAAGTTATAATTCTAAAAACAAGAGATGCGGTTAGCGCATTTAACGAAGTAATAGAAAAAGAACGGGATGTAGTTGCATGTTTGCATCTCACCTGTTAAAATATCCCGCTACCATTGACATAAATTTAAATATTCTCTTGACAATATTCAATTTATATAATATATTTAACCAAAAGGAATAAGATTATGGGGTTTCCTAAAGGTAATTTATTATTAAAAAATGCAGGAATTCAATATGTCAATTTTGACAATATTTTGAATCAAGCAAAGAAGGCCAGGGATGGGCATCTCACTGGATATGTTGAGATAAAATATCCCGAGAGTTTGGAATACATTTTCTTCAAGGATGGCAACACAATAAGCGCAGCTTTGAGAAAAGAAAACATTTACGAAGAACATCCTATTGAGGAGATAACAAAAAAGGCAAAGAACGCACCTTCTGGAACAGTTAATATACATCAGATAGATAACAATCTTCTCCATATGATATTATCCATATTTAAGGAAAAGCCATTATTTGCTAATAAAAGAGTAGAAGAGATCAATATGGAATTCTTATTCAAAAAACTTGGTGAACTCAACTTTAAAGGATTTCTTGCCCTTCAAAAAGGAGAGCGCTATTCTTTCGTTATGTTCCATGAGGGTAAACCCGATCTAATTTATCCAACCAACAAAAACAGACAAAGAATCAACCTCTCTGCACTGATTGAATTATTGCACAAAGAAAAAGGAATGTTGGTAAGTATGTATAGGGGTAAAGATTTAGAAAAACAAGCCAACCCCGCTCTTATTGAACTCTATCTAAAATTCCTAAATGCAATGGTAAAATCATTTACTGAGGTAGTGGGTTCATCTATCTTAAGGAAAACATTTCTGCCTTCTCATGAGAACGCGATGAAATCATCGGAATTGCTACAAAATTTCAAAATCGAAGAAGATCTTACAATTCGTTATACTCCATTTATTGCAACAGATAAGGAAATAACAAAAGGTTTTGCTCTCTGGATTGACCAATTTTCCGATGCCATATTTGTGGTTCTCGGAAGAAAAACTGATGAAATAATACACAATTGTATAAAAGATTATCGCTTTGCATTAAAAAGTGCGAGATTCTTTGAACATTCTAAACTCTCCAGGCTGGATATCTAATAGGAAAAGATAAAATTTGCTATATTTCACAGCCACCCCAATTGGTAACCTTGAAGATATAACATACAGAGCCATAAGGATTATGAGAGAGGTTGATTATATTATCTGTGAAAATACCAGAAAGACGCGAATACTCCTTAACAAATACGGAATCAAGAAATCTATGAAGCCTTACAATGACTATAATAAAAAAAGGCAGTGCGAATGGATTATAGAAAACTTAAAGAAAGGAATGGATATTGTATTTGTATCCTCTGCAGGTAGTCCCCTTATTTCTGATCCAGGGTTCTATCTTGTTAAACATTTAATTCAAGAAGATCTGGAGTTTACCAGTATACCCGGACCGTCTGCGGTGATCAACTCCCTTATTCTCTCAGGCTTACCGCCCGATCGCTTTATTTTTGCGGGTTATCTACCAAAAAAGAGAGAAAAACGTCTAAGATTATTAAAGAATCTTGAGAATGAGACGAGAACTGTAGTAATCTTCGAATCGCCAAAGAGGATAAGAAGATTGATAGAGGAATTAGAACAACTTCTCCCTGATCGTGAGATCTCTCTTGTAAAGGAAATGACAAAGATCTATCAAAAAACAATCAGGGGTAAACCAAGAACAGTATTAGAGAATTTATCTTCAGTTAAAGGGGAATTTGTGGTCCTTATAGGAGGAAAGGATTGGACAGGAATAAAATAGTAGAGAGAGGACGAATACTACTATTGCCTTTAACAAAAACTCTATCCAGAGTACCACCAAATATACTTACATACACAGGATTAATGATTGTGCTATTATCATCAGTTTTTGTTGCTCTCGGAAGATTTCGGACTGGAGGGTTTATATTGATAGCAGGAACACTGCTGGATGCAATCGATGGAGAGATAGCAAGAAATACAAAAAGGATTACAATGTTTGGAGCATTCATTGACTCAACACTTGACAGATATGGAGATTTCTTTATATTCATTGCGGTAGCAATTGCAGGAAGAGAGTCGATACTTGCTATTTTAAGCCTTTTAACGCTTCTCGGAGCTTACATTACTAGTTATACACGTGCAAGAGCAGACTCGCTTGGAATAACAATTAAGGAAGGGCATTTCACACGGTTTGAAAGAATTATAATTATAATTATCGCATTACTTTTGGGGAGAAATTACATTATTTATTTTATGATAGTCCTTGCCTTAGGAACAAACGTAACGGCTATTCAACGTATAATTATTGCATATAAAAGAATGAAAGAGGGAGGTAATTAATGGATAATAAAGTAAAAGTTGCAATCGTAGGTGTGGGAAACTGCGCCTCTTCCCTTGTTCAAGGGGTACATTACTACAGAACCGCGGATCCCAAAGAGAGTGTGCCAGGACTGATGCATGTAAACCTTGGTGGTTATCATATAAGTGATATAGAATTCGTTACTGCTTTTGATATAAACAAAACAAAAGTGGGTAAAGATCTATCCGAAGCGATCTTCGCTTATCCCAATAACACTTACAAGTTCACTGATGTTCCAAAATCAGGTGTTAAAGTCGAAAGAGGAATGACCCATGACGGAATTGGAAAATATTTGGAGGGGATAATTAAGAAGGCTCCGGGACCAACAGCAGATGTGGTTAGAATCCTTAAAAGAACCAAAACAGACATTATGATAAGTTTTCTTCCCGTTGGCAGTGAAGAAGCTACAAAATGGTATATTGAGCAGGCACTACAGGCAAAAGTTGGATTCATAAATGCAATCCCAGTCTTTATTGCATCTTCAAAATACTGGACTGAACGTTTTATTGATAATGGTCTTCCAATAATAGGTGATGATGTCAAATCTCAGGTAGGCGCTACAATAACTCACCGAGTTCTAACACAATTATTCAACGATAGAGGAGTCCGCTTGAAGAGGACATTTCAATTGAATGTGGGAGGTAATACAGATTTTCTGAACATGCTTGAAAGAGAAAGACTTAAATCAAAGGAAATTTCAAAAACCCAGGCAGTTACTTCCTTGCTCCCATTTGACATCGGAAAAGAAAATATACATATAGGACCATCTGATTATATAGAATGGCTTACTGACAGGAAATGGGCGTATATGAGGATGGAAGGGCAGACTTTCGGAGACGTTCCACTCAACATAGAGGTAAAACTTGAGGTATGGGATTCTCCAAATTCTGCAGGGGTTACGATTGACGCAATCAGGCTTATGAAATTGGCTCTTGATAATAATTTAACTGGACCACTGATTGACCCTTCATCATATTTAATGAAATCTCCCCCTGTTCAATATCCCGATTTCATAGCAAAACAAAAAACTGAGGAATTCATTAAAAAATACGCTAAAACCACAAAAAATACAAAGGGGAAGGATAAAGATAGCAAGGAAACTAAAGAATGACCCGGGCATATTCATAACCTTTGAAGGAGTAGAGGGTTCCGGTAAATCGGTTCAAACTCGCTTCCTGTATGAGCATTTACGTCAGGAAGGAAATAATGTATATATTACCAGAGAACCTGGGGGAACCGATGCAGGTAATAAGATTAGAGACATACTCCTGAATTCGGCAAATGAGATAAACGCATATACAGAACTCTTTCTCTATCTCGCAGATAGATCAGAGCATATAGTTGAAGTAATTGAGCCTTACTTACTAAGAGGAGCAATTGTAATCTCTGATCGCTTTTTTGATTCAACCATAGCCTATCAAAAAGCCGGCAGAGGAATCCCAAAGGAAGAAATTGAAAAAATAAGGAACTTCAAAATATTCAAAAATCTGGAGCCGGATCTTACATTCTTACTCGATGTTGCTCCAGAATTTGCAAAAAAAAGGGTTATGAATCCTGATAGAATAGAAAAAGAAAATATTGAATTTCACACATCAGTAAGAAACGCCTATCTGGGACTTGCAGAAAAGAATCCAGAAAGGATAATTGTCATAAATGCTTTTGATTCAATAGAAAATATTCATGAGATTGTAAAAAGGGCAACGTCACGCCTTATTAAGGAGGTAAACTATGAATAGAAAAAAATATATTCTCTTAATTCTTCTCATATTTTTCTCTATTGGAGGTTTCATCTACTCTTCAGTAAGCGTATTCACTGCAATGAAAACTATGGATCAGGTAATACGTCTTGTCCGGGACTACTATGTAAATCCTGTCGAAGTGGAGAAACTACTGGACTTTGCAATAGAAGCAATAGCAAATAGCCTTGATGTTCATACCACGTATCTTACGGAAAGCGATTATGAGAACCTTATGATACAGACTAAAGGAGAGTTTGGAGGACTTGGAATACAGATCTCCAAAAGAGGAGACTATATAACCATAATTTCACCTATAGAAGATACTCCTGCCTATAGAGCTGGGCTCCTTCAGGGGGATGAGATTACAGCGATCGAAGGAATTTCTACAAAGGATATGAAATTAAACAGAGCCGTCTCTATAATGCGTGGTGAACCAGGGACAAAGGTTACTATAACAATTTCCCGGGAAAGCGTGGATGAACCAATTGATTTCACTATAACACGGGATATAATAAAAATCAAAACTGTGCCCTACGCTGGAATTGTTGATGAAAAAGTTGGTTATATTCGTCTTAACTCCTTCAGTAAGACTACCACATCCGAAATGAAGAACGCCCTTGATTCCCTCATCAATATAGGGGCAAAGAAATTTATTCTGGACCTCCGCAGTAATCCAGGGGGAATACTTTCTGAAGCAATTGAAACCGCCTCTTTATTTATTGACAAAGGAAAAGAAATCGTCTACACCGAGGGCAAATCGGTACATCAATCATACAACTCTACTGATGGCTCGTATGGTAAATTCCCTCTCATAGTTCTGGTAGATGCATATAGCGCCAGTGGTTCAGAAATTGCGGCTGGAGCTATACAGGATTGGGATAGAGGACTTTTGCTTGGGACAAGGACCTTTGGTAAAGGTTCAGTCCAGAGGGTTTATCCCCTCCACAACAATAAGGCATTAAAACTTACGATAGCAAGATATCATACCCCTTCAGGTAGATGTATAGATAGAGAACTTGTAGAGGATACGACAAGGGTATACAATACAAGAGGTGAATTACACAGAGTGGTCAAGGGGGGTGGTGGAATAATCCCAGACTCAACTCTTTCTTACGAACCAACAGAGCTATTCATTAAGATACTGAGTCACAATATTACATTCAATTTTATTATAAGTTACACGTCAAAACATCCAGAGGTAGAATCAGTTACGCCTTCAATGATAAAGGAATTTAAGCAAAGGGTTCGAGAAAAGGATATTGAATTCACTGAAGAAGAGTGGGACAATTCACTTTATGATATCAAAAGGGATCTTGAATGGAAACTTGCATATAACAAATGGGGGACTAAAGGGCGGTACGAGGCAAGCATACCAAAGGATGAATACATTCGAACATCCATTAGTATCCTAAAAAATGTGAAGATTCCTTCCGATTTATTCTCATATCTTTAGTGAATAAAGAGACTGTCAGTTTCTACATAGAAACCCTAGGATGTCCAAGGAATGATTCTGACAGTGAGGCAATTATAACGATATTAAAGCACGCTGATTTTAAAATGGTAGACTCCCCCGAAGAAGCCTCTCATATCATAGTTAATGGTTGTGCTTTTATCCAAAAGGCAGTATCAGAGTCCATTCTGAGTATATTAACCTTATCGAAGAGAAATCCAGATGCCACTTTAATTGTGATTGGTTGTTTCGCCCAGAGATATAAAGAAGATTTAAAAGAAGCTCTTCCTGAGATTGATTTATTAGTTGGAACAGGTTCTATAAGAGAGATTGTAAATGCTATTTTTGAAAATAAATCTATTATCTCCTCCAACAAAGGTTTCATAGGTAAAAACGTCTATAAGGAACATCATACCACTCCCCCACATTATCGATATATCAAAATCCAGGAGGGTTGTAACTATGAATGTAGTTTTTGCATCATTCCCAAAATAAAAGGGAACCTCCATTCAAAACCACTTGGTGATATAAAAGAAGAGATAAAAACCCTTCCCGAGGAAGTAAGAGAAATAATTCTAATTGGGCAGGATACCTCTTCCTGGGGAGAGGATATATATGGAAAACCATCCCTCGATTATCTCTTAAAAGAAATCTCTCCTCTATTTCCTCATTGGATAAGAATACTTTATCTTCATCCACTCTCGGTCAACAGTTCTTTACTCAAGACAATTTCAAGCCTTAATAATGTAGTCAATTACCTCGACATTCCATTCCAGCATATTTCAAGTGCGATCCTTACAAGTATGAAACGTGGATACGATAAATCGTTTATAAAGAAACTTTTGCGCACGATTCAAAAGATAGATGATTTTATTGTTAGAACCACATTTATTGTTGGCTTCCCAGAGGAAAATAAGGGGGACTTCGAGGAACTTTACTCCTTTGTTGAAAATTCAAGCCTTGAGAGGATCGGATTATTTCCCTACTCACATGAAGAAGGCACCCTGGCTTATTCAAAAAGAGAATTGGATAGCAAAACTATCGAGAAAAGATTCAAAAGATTATACAGTCTTATTCAACAAAAAATGATTGAAAATAATAAAGAGATGGTAGGAAAGAATATTACAGTGCTTATAGACGGCAAGGAAAGAGGTGAATATTATGGAAGAACGCAAAGTGATTCACCGGGAATAGACCAGATTGTATGGGTTAAAGGAAACGAACATATCAATATCGGTGAATTCCATACCGTGAAGATAACCGATTCCTTAGAGAGTGAGCTTATGGGTGAATTAATATGAACTGGGAATTCAGAAGTGAAGAACAATTAAAAGAATTTGATCCGGATAGGATCATTGAGCATCTTCTCAAGCTTAAGGGTATCATTGATAAGGATACTTTCCTCAATCCTGTCCCTGAACACTTCCATGATCCTTTTAAACTCAAAAATGTCACAGAAGCATCGGAGCGCATTATTACTGCAATAGAGAACGGTGAAAAGATAATGATATATGGAGATTATGACGCAGACGGGATATCAGCGGTTTCTCTACTCCATATCATTCTCAAGAAATTAAATGCTAATGTGGATTATTACATACCCAACAGAATGGAAGAGGGATATGGACTTAATGAAAAGGGTATACGAGAAGCGCATTTGAGAGGGGTGAATCTAATTATAACAGTAGATTGTGGTATAAATGCTTCTAAGGAGATTCAATTGGCCAAAGAGCTGGGCATGGATATCATTGTAACTGACCACCACATTCCAGAGAAAGAAAATCCCGGTGATATTGCCATAAATCCAAAGCTCTACAGTGATTATCCGTACACTGAGTTGGCCGGTGTGGGTGTAGCATTCAAACTCTGTGAAGGGTTAGAACAGATATCCGATCTTTCTCGAAATTTCCTCTTCTGGAACCTTGACCTCGTAGCACTGGGCACGGTTGCCGATGTAATGCCACTTACGGGAGAAAATAGGGTAATAACGTCGCTGGGTCTTAAGATAATGAATGAAAGGAGAAGGCCAGGCATAAATGCCATTCTTGATGTGGCAGGACAGAAGGGTGAGATAAAAACCCATCATATAGGTTTCGTTCTTGGCCCCAGAATAAATGCTCTGGGCAGACTTGAAAGCGCTTTTGAAGTAGTTGAACTACTTACCACCTATAATAAGAGAAAAGCGAGAAAACTTGCACAAAAGCTTGAGGCTTTCAATACAGAGAGAAAGAAGATTCAGGGTCAAATCCAAAAAAGTGCACTTCAACTCATCAAATTGAAAGGTATTCCCACGGACAAAAGTGGTATAGTTCTATCAGATGCAAACTGGCATGAAGGTGTAATTGGTATTGTTGCTTCAAGAATCACAGAAGACTACCATCGCCCCACTATATTAATAGCAGAAAGCAAAGATATCTGTAAAGGCTCAGGTAGAAGTATCCCAAACCTTGATATAATGGAAATACTAAAAGAGTGCAAGGAATACCTTGAGGATTTTGGAGGACATCCAATGGCCTGCGGTATAAAAATAAAAAAGGAGAATATTAAGGGTTTCGCATACGCTTTTAATTCTAAAGTTGAATTAAAATCTCGGGAAAAAGACCTAGAACACAAATTATCGGTAGATTTCCCACTTTCAATTCACGCAATAAATGAAGATCTTATCAAAAAAATTGACGAGTTGGCACCCTTTGGAGTTGGTAACCCTAAACCAACCTTCGCCACATTCAATGTTGAGGTCGTTGGTTCACCTACAATAGTGGGCAATAACCATCTTCGGTTCACTGTAAGGGACGGGAATAAACATATACCAACAATAGCCTTTTCACAGGGGGAAAAACAGGAACTATTGCAAAAAAATCCTCAGATAGATATCGCTTATACTCCCGTTATTGATAAATTGAGTAAAAAGCCAACTTTAAAAATACATGATGTTAGAGTCTCTTCGCTCCAATGAAAAATGTAAAATTCCCGTGCACCACCCTTTTAATCTCTCGCGACCACGCAAAGAACGCAAAGACAGAATAATCTTAGGTTTTAGATCCTGGCTCTTGTTCCTAACCCATTCACACATTCACTCATATACCCATCAACCTGGCACCTGACTAACCGGCAAACTGACCAACACACGTTGAAGGAATGAAAAAGCTAGATTGAAAATCAAGAAAGATGTCACAATTTTAAGCAATGTCCATATTCATTTTTGTTAAACCTGGAACATTTGACTTGTAAATAAAGGCAAAGGGGACGCCCTAAGGAAATTTAGGGACCCCCCCTTTGCCTATACCTATACTACCTCAGGAACTTGGACACAAAGGGAGAAGTCTCACCTCTACGCAAGAAGTGTCCGGAAGGTCCTTCACCCAGAAATTCAGCAAACCAGGATTCATGCTCAATCTCTTCGTTAAGAATCGCCAGAGCCAAATCGTAAGTCCGATGGTCTTTACCAGCAGTCATATTACAGATTTCAGTGTACCCCCGGACTGCACATCTTTCTGCTTCTACTAGGACCTTCAATATTGCGTTGACATCTGTCAAGTCCTCAGGTAGGTACGCAGGCGGGCAGGCAGATACATCATGAAAATCTTTCATATTTCTGGGTAAAAAGCCACCTAATTCGTAGATACGAGGTACCAAGGCCTCAAAGTGATTGCGGTCTTCAATACGAGCAGTTTCAGCTATTTCCTTAATACCCTCTCCCTTCAGTCCAATCAAATTAAATCTAAGGATAGTATAGTAGTAGTAAGTCGTGATTTCTGCTGAAGCGTTTTTCACCAAAAGTTCTAGCA
Source organism: uncultured bacterium (assembly GCA_964476585.1). GTDB lineage: Bacteria > Hydrothermota > UBA3072 > UBA3072 > UBA3072 > CAYZBF01. Next base: position 42,039 of record CAYZBF010000018.1, read on the forward strand.
ATTCATCAACGTTAACTCCTGACTTTTCTACCATTTCTCGTGAAACTTTAGCCATATTAAACCTCCTTTATAAGTTTAGTTTCTTGCAAAAAAA
>CAYZBF010000019.1:0-40375 GCA_964476585.1 uncultured bacterium
AACTTTGTTTTACAAAATAGGCAATTAACTTTTTCGCATCTAAAGCCTTTTGATTTTATTTCTTCTTTTTCTTCAACCTCTTTAAATTATTCTCTTTCCAGGTATTCTTTTAAAAAAGAGAGCCCCTTTTGTGGTGGTGCAGTGGGGAATTTTTCTAAGATTTTTTCCGACAATTCCTCGGTTCTTCTGTGGTGGCTGGGGAGCAGGGATTCGAACCCTAACTCCAGGATCCAGAGTCCTGTGTCCTACCATTAGACGACTCCCCAAAAACAATGGTAGCGCCACGGGGATTTGAACCCCGGTCACATGGCTGAGAACCATGTATCCTAGGCCGGGCTAGACGATGGCGCCACAAGGTTTATATACTTTTATTTGCATGTTTGTCAAGGTGTAAGGAAAAGTCAAAATAGTCCGAAGTCCGAAGTCACAAAACAAAAGATGAAAGTCCGAAGTCCGAAGTCGATTGAAAGTAACTCATTAAATGGTATTCGATCTTATTCTTGCTATAAAATAGATAAAATATTTGACATTACTATACTTTTAAATTATCTTTATCCCTAAAAGGAGGTTATATAGGCAAGATTAAAAGATTTGAGGATATTCAGTCATGGAAAAAAGCCCGTGAATTAACAAACAGTATTTACAAAGCTACCTCGAATAAACCTTTTAATAAAGATTTTGGACTAAGAGACCAGATCCAACGTTCTTCAGTTTCTATTATGGCAAATATAGCCGAAGGATTTGATACGGAAACTGATGCGGACTTTATAAGATTCTTGAGATATGGTTTTAGGTCAACAACTGAAGTACAATCACATCTTTATGTTGCATTAGATCAGAAATATATAACTAAAGACGAATTTAATAAAATATATTCAGCTGCTGAAGAAGTAAAAAGTCTAATAAGTGGCTTTATTCGTTATTTGAAATCTTGACCTCGGACTTAGGACTTCGGACCTAGGACTCTTATCGTCCAAGAATGAGCTGCCTTGCTATAAAACGATTAGATGTCCAATCCGGAGCAATTAATTCTTCCTTTGGGGCGTAACCTTGGAATCGGTGAATTATAATAGAGGGAGATAGATGCTCTATTACCTTTCTTGCAATCCTTGCATATTCTTTTGGATTTTCAAAAACCTTTATTTTGCCTTCCCTATATTCTTTTTCAAGAACAGTTCCCTTCACTACATATAAATGGTGTAATTTTACCCCATCGACATCCCATTCTCTTATAGTGTCTGCAGTCTCTATAATAGCATCTTCATCTTCTCCAGGTAAACCAATAATAAGGTGGGCGACAATTTCAATATTTCCCCTTTCCTTTATCATCTTGATTGCTTCTCGACTATCTTCTACAGAATGGCTTCTACTCACCCTATCAAGAGATTTCTGATGGACTGACTGAACACCCAGTTCAATGATAGTGTAGTAATCTTTTGCAATTTCCTCTATTAGATCAAGGTTTTCTTCATTAATGCAATCCGGTCTCGTTGAGATGGAAATCCCTACTACTTCTGGAAATTTTAATGCTTCATAATATTTTTTTCGTAGGATTGAAGTGGGCGCGTATGTGTTTGTGTATGCCTGAAAATAGGCTATGAATTTGGAGATTCCCCTTTTTTTTAGTCTTTCAATTCCTGCTTTAACCTGCTCTGATACAGTGAGAGACGGTTCTACATAATGTGGTCTATTACCTTTTTCATCACAGAAAATACAACCGTTTTTACCCTTAGTTCCATCTCTTGTAGGACAGGTAAACCCGGCGTCAATACTAATACGATAGACCTTTTCACCGAATTTGCTCTTCCAGTACTCTCCAACGGTCCTGTAAGATGGCATACCCTGCTGTTATAATATTTTTTTAATTGCTTTTACTATTTCCGGGTCGTAGATAGATTCACTATCCCGTTCGATTTCTGATATAATCTCCTCAGGGGTTTTCTTTTCGGAAAGTAGGGTTTCAACTTTTTTTATAACGCGTATTATTCTTGAACCAATAGGAATATTTTCTGCGCGGAGATTATCAGGTTTACCTGAGCCATCATAATTCTCATATAAGTGTTTAAGGATAGTTCGACTACTTTTTAAGAATTTAAATGGACTTATTATCTTCATAGCCAGTGCAGCTGAATCAACCTTTTTCTGACTGATTTTCCCCAAATCGTGAAGTAGAGCAGCATACCTGACGTCCTTTTTCTCTTTATTGCTGAGTTCTAATAAATTTGATATTTTCAAGGATAGATTACTTACTCTCTGACTATGTTCCCGTATACTTGGATCAGCAGTTTCTTGCACCATAAGGAGAGAAAGAACAGCTTCAAGATAACTGGCTTTCAATCTGTCGTAAAGTATTGCGTCATGTAGAGAGATCGATAGATTGGCGGAGATTGTTTCTATTAGTTCAGGAGAAAATTCTTTTTTCTTTTTATTTATTGCAAGAACCCCTAGTGGTTCATTTCCGAAAGACAGTGGACAACAGATGTAATCGTCAGTTGCCCAGGGACCTTTATTGTTAACAAGCCCAAATGGTTCTTCGTTCAGTTTTATGGGTTCGCCAGGGGGAATGGATACATCGCCAGCAGTAGAATGGACTGTAAATTTATTATCTTCGCTTTCTTTTAAAATGAGTATTGCACCATCAGACTGCGTTACTTCAAGAGTCCTCTGGGGTATCTCTTCGATCATCTTTAACAAATCATGATAACGAAGTAGAGCATGAGAGAATTTATTTAGACGGGACAGTTCTTTAACCTTATCTTCTAAACGTTTGTTGACTAATAATTTTTCATTATTAAGAGCCTTATTTACTTCTTCAAGGGATTCATTTGCTTCTGATAATTCAATAAGCAAGGTTGTTTTGTCTAAGAGGAGTTGACGCCTATCCACCGCTCTCTTCACGAGAGTTTTTAGATGATCCCCAGAGGGAAGGGGCTTTTGAATATAATCATAGGCTTCCTCACGTACGGAGTGGACAGCTGTTTCAAGGGATGCGTGACCTGTCATTATTATAACCTGCATATCTCTATCGTCTTGTTTTAACTTAGTGAGTACCTCAGTGCCGGGACTGTCGGGTAATTTAAGGTCTAAAAGGACAACATCTGGCTTGAAATCCAAAGCCGAATTTATACCATCGCTAGCACTTAAAGCCTTTTTTATTGTATATACATCATCCCCTTCTTCATTTAGTTCTAACAAAATATTCTCTAAGAATTGTGCCAGATTTTCTCCATCTTCTATTATTAGTATTTTTCTTTTCATTTATGATCCTTATAATCCCTTTGGGATCCTAATTGAAAGACAGGCTCCTTTTTCCCAGTTGGAGGCTTTTATATCTCCATTATGATTTTGTATAATCCTGTTAATTATTGATAGACCCAATCCTGAGCCTCTACTTTTTGTAGTAAAGAATGGAATGAATATTTTTGGAAGTATATCCTCTGGTATTCCAGCCCCCTCGTCCTTTATCATGAACTTTATATCATTCTTCCTTTCCTCGGACCATATCTCAATTTTTCCATTATTCTCTGTAGCTTCAATTGCATTAAGAAGGAGATTGTTTATCACGGTTATAATCTTATTCTCATCAGCGATGAATATAAGTTTTCCCTTATAGTGTTCATCTAACTTGATATTTCGCTCTTTTAATTCTTCCTGGAACATGATTATTGAATTGCCTATTAGATTCTCTAAATTCACTTCTGTTTTATTAGAAGGTTTTAAAGAGGCATAGAGTGTCATATCCCTGATGATATGGTCAAGGCGATTAATTTCTTTAAGGATTATCTGGATATAGTTATAGGCTTTGCTTCCCTTGTTAAAGTCTTTACTCAGGTATTCAATGCCGGCTTTAATTGCAGCAAGAGGATTTCTGATCTCATGAGCCATTCCAGCTGCCATTTCCCCCAAGACTGCAAGCCGATCCTTGATTCTTAAACTTTTCTCCATCTCTTTTATCTTGGTTAGATCTCGGAGGATTAATACTGCGCCTGTGATTTCATTCTTCTCATTATATATGGGGTTGGCACTGAAGCCAATTGGAATATTGTCAACCTCTACCTCTAAACGTTGTATTGTATCACCAGAGAAGACCTTATCAAAGATTCGCTCTTCTTTACTGTTAAAGATATCATCAATATTCCTGGATTCTATACTTTCCCCAAGTAGTTTTTTAGCCGCAGGGTTTGCCTTGACGATTTCTTTATTATTGTCTATAAGAAGTAAAGAAGTAGGAATACTGGTGAGTAAATCTCCAATATTATAATTCTCAATTTCCTTCTGGCTCATTGACCTCCCGCTGCATATTTTTAAATTTTTCAAGGTAATCCTTATGTCCGATTACAATAAGGATATCCCCTTCTTGAATCTTCTCATCTGCGGATGGTACTTCCATCACCTCCTCAACTATATTATTTTCACCCTTCTTTTTTACCTTCCGTTTTATCGCTATTAGATTTATTCCATATTTGTTTCGTAGGGAGAGTTGCTTAGGTGTTTTTCCCACAAAGGAATTAGGGGTCAAAGATTCCAGAATGCCTACTTCGTCAGTCAATTCGAGATAATTTATAATATTAGGATGGAAGAGTTGTTCTACTAGTTTTTCTGCCATCTCTTCCTCGGGGTATACGATTCTATCTGCACCGATCTTTTCAAGAATTTCACCCTGAGATTTTGAAGTTGCCTTCGTCACTATGTAAGGGATGCCGAATTCTTTAAGATGTAAGGTCGCAAGGAATGAGGCTTCCAGATCTTCTCCCACCGATACAATTGCTGCATCGGCTTCTGCTACTCCTGCTTCTTCGAGTGTTTTTCTATCGCGGGCATCAGCAACAATAACATCTAACGCGAATTCTGAGGCCATCTCTACTATTTTTTCACTCCTGTCAATTGCTGTAACATAACATCCCTTTTTAACCAATTCCGAGGAGACAGTAAGCCCGAATGTTCCTAGACCTACAACAACGATATGCTGTCTCCTTTCTAAATTCTTTTTCCCGATCATCCTATCTGTATCCTTGCAGGAGGATATTTGAAAAGTTCAGTAACTTTATCTCGCATTACCATTGCAGTGAATGTGAGTGGGCCAACCCTTCCTGCTATCATTGTGAGAATAATAATCAATCTTCCCACCGCGGAGAAGTCGTGTACGAGGCTAAGCGTTGGTTTTTCACTTGACCCTGTGGATAATCCTACAGTTCCAAATGCGGAGAATTCTTCAAATATCACTGGCAGTAGCCCTCTTTCTTTTATTATATCTCTTTCAGTAAAACTCAATATTCCAACCATAACTACAATTAATATTAATGAAATAAAAAATAGTGTCAATGCCTTATTAACCTGTTCTTCTGAAACTCTCCTTTTTTCAATATTTACAGATTTTCTTCCCTTTATCCTTGATCTGATGAAAAAGCTAATTATCACAAAGGTGGTGGTTTTTATACCTCCCCCTGTTCCACCAGGTGATGCACCTATAAACATGAAAACTATCAAAAGGAGAAGAGTTGTTGGAAGTAAATCTACGATATTTATTAGTGAAAAACCTGCTGTCCTTGGGGTGGTGGCAGTAAAGAATGAAATAGTGAACTTGGTCATCAGGGGTAAATCGGCTAATTTATTCCCGGATTCCAGAGCCATAATTGCTATAGTTCCAGTAACTATAAGTATCAAAGTGGTGATAAAGACTATTCTCGAGTGCGCAGATAAGCGTCTTTTTCTTCCTCTGAACCGCCCTGAAATATCCTGTAAGACTATAAACCCAAGACCTCCAGCTATAAATAGGAAAGGAGCAGTCCATGCAACTAAGGGTGTATTCTGAAAACCGCTTAAGTTTGTAGAGAATGAGCTGAAGCCTGCATTGCAAAATGCACTTACCGATTGAAAAACTGCATGAGAAATTGCCTCATTCACTGGAAATCCTGCTTTGATGAACCCAAAGTATAACAAAATAATTCCCAAAGCCTCGAATGTAAAGGTTGTCAGGACGACAAGGCGCAAGAATTGGGGTATTTTATCCCGGCTGAATAACCCAAATTCTTCCTTTATAACCATCCCCTGCCTGGAATCAGGTTTTAATCCGAAGATCACCATAAGTAGGGTTGCAAAGGCCATATACCCCATTCCTCCTATCTGGATTAGGAATAGAATAATGCCCTTGCCAAACAGGGTAAAATCAGAGGCAGTATCTTTTACGATCAATCCTGTAACACATACTGCTGATGTAGCAGTGTGTAATGCATCAATAAATGAAACTCCATGAGAGGATGCTGGAATAAGAATGAGAAGCGTTCCAATTATTATTATTGTCAAATAAACAAGAATAATTGAACGGAAGGGTGACCACCTATGCATCTGAAAAGAGATAATTAGCCACTTCTGTGACGTTATTGACAAAAATCAATTTGAGTTGTTTTTTTATCTCATGAGAGTAAGATTCAACCTTTGCTCTGTTTTCTTCTGGCAGGATTACACAAGAGAAATTAACTCCTTGGGCAGCGACCAGCTTTTTACGTAGTCCACCAATATTGCGGCGAACAACATCATCAGAAATAGGAATTACACTCAAGATTTTGGAAAGAACGTCTGTTTTATAAAGGTTGTCAGCAGTGGCTGAATCTAATTCGGGAGTCTTATGAGTCGCTACGATAATGCTCCTATTATAGTTAGAAACTGATTCAGTTACGGCAATCTTGGATACCTCTCTAACTGTAATTACAGGAGAAGTAATCCCTGGGAATATTATGGTATCCGCCAGAGAAATTGCTGGCAAGGATCCATTAGAATTTTTGCTCATTGTGCTTTCTTTAATTTCCTCTCGCGGATAACCTCTGGAGATGCGCCTTTAGTAATGGTGGATTTTCTTATTTTACAGGCTTTGACATTCTTTTCCTGAGGGAGATAGAACATAAGATCGAGCATGAGTTCTTCAATTATTCCACGCAGAGCTCTAGCCCCGGTTTCCATTCCAGAGGCTTTCCTCGCAATCTCATGGATAGCAGACTTTGTGAACGATAACTTTATCCCATCCCAATCAAACAATTTTTTGTACTGTTTTAGGAGGGCATTGTTGGGTTTCGTGAGAATATCGGTAAGGTCGGATACTGAGAGTTCATGAAGCACTGCTATTACAGGTAACCTTCCGACTAATTCAGGAATAAGTCCATAATGCATCAGATCGTGTGGTTCTACCTTCTGCATATAATTATAAGAATTATTCTCTTTTTCAAAGTCAATGGGTGCATTAAACCCAATTGCATTCTTTTCCAGTCTATCTTTTATTATTCTTTTGAGCCCCTCAAAGGTACCACCGGCTATAAAGAGAATGTTTTTCGTATTTAAACGAATAAAATCCTGTTCTGGATGTTTCCTACCCCCTTTAGGAGGAATATTTACTGTGGAACCCTCGATTATCTTGAGGAGTGCCTGTTGCACACCTTCACCTGAGACATCTCGGGTGATTGAAGGATTTTCTGACTTTCTTCCTATCTTATCCAGTTCATCAATATATACTATTCCTTTTTCAGCCAGTTCAATATTGTAATTTGCTGCTTGAAGGAGACGGACAAGCACATTTTCAACATCTTCGCCTACATATCCTGCTTCTGTGAGTGATGTTGCATCGGATATTGCAAGAGGGATATCTAGAAACTCTGTGAGTATCTGGACGAGAAATGTCTTTCCAACCCCTGTGGGACCTATCAGAAGGATGTTGGATTTATCCATCTCAACATCATCAGGCCTATTTTTTATCTTTTTATAATGGTTGTATACAGCTACCGAAAGGGTTTTCTTTGCCTTCTCCTGTCCAATTACATATTCATCAAGATGGTTTTTAATTTCCTGAGGAGTTGAAATCCTATGGGAAATGTTCACTGGTGAAGGTTTTCCTTCATCTGTCAGGAAATCTTCGAATAATTTAACACACTCCTCACATATGTAAGATCCGTCTTTACCAGCTATTAACCTTGTACTTTTTGAATAAGGCCTCCCACAAAAGGAACAGAATGCGCTCTTAACCTCTTTTCTCATTGATTTCTTTCCTGCTTTCTATTACCTCATCTATTAAACCATATTCAAGGGCTTGGTGTGAGTCCATCCAGAAATCCCTATCTGTATCGCCTCTTATTTTCTTGATTGGTTGTCCTGTGTGTTTTGAGAGAATTTTGTTTATCCTTTCTCTCATTTTTATGATCTCGTCTGCATGTATTTCAATATCTGAAGCTACTCCACTAATTCCACCGGATGGCTGATGTAGAAGTATACGGGAGTTGGGTAGAGCATAACGCTCTCCCTTTGTTCCTGACGTAAGCAGAACCGCCGCAATGGAAGCAGAGATCCCGATTGATATCGTGTGAACCGGACAGCGAATATATTGTATTGTGTCATATACTGCAAGCCCGTCAGAAACACTTCCGCCAAGGCTATTTATATAGATAGATATAGCGCTTTCAGGAGCTTGCGCTTCAAGGAATAATAACTGAGCAATCGCTGAATTTGCAGCAAATTCATCGATGGCAGAACCTACGAAGATAATGCGATCTTTTAATAAGCGGGAATATATATCATAAGCACGTTCTCCCTGTGCTGTTTTTTCAATAACATAGGGAATTGAGATTGAATTACTCATTGTTACCCCCTTCTTTGGCTTTTTCTACTAAAAAGTCAAGCGCTTTATTTCTCAGGATTTGGAGTTTTACAAAACGAATAGCCCTTTCGCCCATTTCTTCCAATTCATTATCTTCTGATTCGGCTAACCTTTCCATCCATTCATCCAGTTCCTTTTCTTCAATCGACAGACCTTCTTTTACTGCTATAGCATCAATTAATGTCAATCCTTTTGCTCGCATAATTGCCTCTTCGGGAGATAATCCTTCTTTTTTTTGAATCTCTATAAGCGTGGGACTTACTTCTATATCTGGGGTTATATCTAAGGCTTTTTGGAGAACTTCACTCCTAATTTTGTCTTTTTGATTCTCTTTTACTTCTTCATTAAGCCCCTCTTTAAGATTTGATTTAAGTTCCTCTAAACTTTCAAATCCAAGATCCTTTGCAAATTCATCGTTAAGCTCTGGTAAAATTTGTTCCTTCACTTCAAGGATTTTTATTGTCGCCTTACCCTTTTTCCCCGCAAGATGTTCAATTGGAATATCTTTGGGGAACTTGGTTTCCAGTTCTTTTTCCTCGCCGGTTTTTAGACCTTTAATTTTTTGGGAAAATGAATCACTCTTTATGGTGAAGGAGTAGTTAGGGATACTCTCGTCACTCGTTTTTATATCTATGAATACAACATCCCCCCTTTTGGCAGCTCTACTAACAGATTGGAGTTCACTATTTATCTCCTGAAGGCGCTTTAGTTCGTTATTTATGTCGATTTCCCCTACTTTTTTTTCTTTGTTCAATCGAATCTTACCATAATTGATATCAATGTCAGGTGGCACATCTACTAAAGCTTCAAATTCAACATTATTCTCTGATTCATTTATGTTTTTTAACTGAGGTGCTCCATAGATGAATGGCTCATATTTATCTATGGTAGACACTATTTGTTCTTCAATTAGTCTTTGGACGCTTTCTGAGCGTAATTTACCCCTGAGATGACTTTTGATTAACTGAATCGGGGCTTTTCCCTTCCTGAAACCGGAAATTATGGCATCTTTCTTCCATTCAGAAGCCAGGGTATCCATCTCTTTTTCAATATCCTTTTCTTCAATGCTTATTTTAATATTCTGCATCTATTTTTCTCCATACGCATAAAAATATATGCGAGAGGGGGGACTCGAACCCCCATACCATTTATTAGTACTGGATCCTAAGTCCAGCGCGTCTTCCAATTCCGCCACTCTCGCTTTAGTTAAATATATATAAATCAGTTCTTATTGTCAACTCCTGCATTTTTTAGCCCTGGATACTACATAGATTTACTTCATTCCATCGAAAAGTGAAGAATTAATATGGCGAAGACGGATGACAAATTATTGGATTTGGGATTTAGGGTTTAGGGGTTGGAAATTATAATTTATAAAATGATTTCAACCAAATCCCAATCCCCAAATCCTAAATCCTGATATACTCATCCACCCATCTATTCATAAACCCATTTACTCATATACTCATTTACACATTTACTAACAAAATAAAATTACGGGACTTGACTAAGGAATAAATCTACATAAAATAATAATGAAATAAAATTTTAACCTATAAAAAATCAATATAAGTAGAAGGAGGATAATATTGTCAACTGAAAGAAGGAAAAGGTATTGTTATTTCTGTAAAAATGGTATAGATAATATTGACTATAAGGATAAGGATCTATTAATGAAATTTACCACACCAAGTGGGAGGATTCTATCATCAAGGATAACCAGGATCTGCCCAAAACATCAGAGAAAGTTGAACAAAGCTGTGAAGAGGGCAAGAGAAATTGCCTTAATGCCATTTGTCGAAATAGCATACTTTTAAGTAGCGATGGAAGTTATACTATTAGAAGACCATCCTCATCTTGGGCAAAGAGGAGATGTAGTAAATGTGACCAAGGGATATGCCCGAAATTACCTTTTCCCTAAGAAATTGGCTATTTTGAGCTCGCCTTCTGGAAGGGCTACTTTTGAAGCAGAAGAACAATTCCATAAAAGAGAAGTCAAGAAAGAAAGGCAAGCCGCTGAAAGTTTAAAAGAGGAACTGGATGGTATCCAAATAAGTATTGGTGCTAAAGCAGGTAATGAAGGAAAACTTTATGGCTCTATAACGAATAAGGATATTTCAGAAGTTCTAAAGAAAAAGGGTTATGTAATCGATAGAAGGAATATGAAGTTAACAAAGCCTATAAAAGATATAGGAATTTATGATATAGAGATATCCCTCTTTCAAGATGTGAAGGCTTATATAAGCCTCCTGGTGGAGGAGACAGATGGTTGAAGTTGAGATTGCAGGTATTGCGATAGACAAGAGTTCCAATTCGCCTGTAGTTCTCTTGCGCGATATTGATGAAAAAAATAGAATATTGCCCATATGGATAGGTCCTTATGAGGCCGAAGCAATTTCGCAAGGACTACGCGGCGAGAAGTATAAGCGTCCTTTAACACATGATCTTATCCTTAGTATTCTACGTGGTCTTAAAGTCAATATTTCAGAAGTTGTTGTTTCTTCACTCAAAGATGATACCTATTATGCAGAGATCTATTTAAAAAGGGGCAATTCTATCTTTAAGATAGATTCCCGTCCGAGTGATTCGCTGGCCCTTGCTTCCAAAAATAGCATACCTATCTACATTGAGGATGAAGTGATGCAAAAAGGGAGCATTAAGCTGGAATTTGACGAAAAGCAAAAGGTTCAAGATATTAGAAAATATATGGAGGATATTAATCCCGAAGATTTCGGGAAATTCAGGATGTAATATTGCGTGTCCTAATCCAACGGGTTACATCAGCCAAAGTTACCAAAGTAACCTCTTCTAAAATAAAAAAGGGCAACTCTGAGGAAAAAAATATAGGTAAAGGACTATTACTATTTGTAGGTGTAGGGAAAGGAGATGGAGAAAAAGACGCAGAGTATCTTGCTAAGAAGGTATATCATTTGAGAATCTTTGAGAACAAAGGTAAGTTTGACATGTCTTTGGCTGATATTAAAGGAGAGGCTTTAGTTGTCCCACAATTCACCCTTTATGGCAATGCAAGTAAGGGAAGGCGGCCTGAGTTTACTCGGGCAGAAACACAAAAACGATCAAAAGAACTCTTTGATTATTTTTACGATTGCCTAAATGAACTCATTCCATGTAAAAAAGGCTTTTTTGGTGAAAAAATGAAAGTGGAATTAGTTAATGACGGTCCTGTGACTCTTATGATAGAACAATGAGATCAATGACTGCATTCACTTATGGTTCTATAGAGTTAGACGGATGTCAAATTGGGTGCAACCTACTTTCCTTTAATAGTAGATTTTTTGATATTAATCTATCAGTGCCGGAACCATTCCATCCTTGCCAGAATTTAATATACGATAAGATTAGGGAAAAAGTAAAAAGGGGCAGAGTTGAAATGACAATTTATATTGAGGATGATAATTATGTTACTTCTCCTCTTTATTCCAAAAATCTTGAATTGCATATTGAGCGCCTTCGAGAGTTGAAGAAAAAATTCAAACTCGAGGGAGACATTAATGTTTCAATGCTAACGAATCTCCCGGAGATTCGACATAGGCAGGCGATTTTTGAGGTCAATTGGGAAAAATTGGAATCATTTATTGAGGGGCTTCTCGATGATCTACTACGGGGTAAAAAACGAGAAGGTGAATTCATTAAGAAGGATCTAACTGAAAAGGCACAACATTTTAAAGAAATATTTCTGTTCATTGATGAAAGAGCCCGGGAGAGTTCAGAGAAACAAAAGGAAAAGATACTTGAAGATATCAAGAGATTGAACGATCTTGATATAAAGATTTCACGTGAGGATATAAATCTTTTTGCATTTAAAGGGGATGTGGATGAGGAACTAGTAAGATTAAGGAGTCATGTTGATTACTTTGAGGAACTTTTAGGTCAGGATATAGCTGTGGGTAGGCGTCTCAGATTTCTCCTGCAGGAGATGGCCAGGGAAGTTAACACGATAGGATCCAAGGCATATTCTGCTGATATTGTTCATCGCGTAATAGACCTTAAAGAACTTCTCGATGAGATGAGAGAGCAGGTGGAGAATATAGAATGATTATAATCTTGGCCGGGCCCTCAGGAGCAGGAAAGACGACTCTGTGTAGAAAGTTGGTGGAAAAAATTGATAATTTGGTATATTCAATCTCTGCGACTACCAGAAAGAAGAGAGGAAAGGAAAAGGAGGGTAAGGATTATTGCTTTCTAACAGAGGAAGAATTTAAAAGTTGGAAGAAGGATGGACGGTTTCTGGAAGTAGCCAAAGTACACGATTATTATTATGGAACCCCAAAGGATACGTTCATGAAGTCTCTTTCCAGAAACAAAGATATAATTATGGACATAGACGTTCAGGGAGCAAGTATTATCAGGGGTAAAATGGATGATGTAGTGTCAATATTTCTCCTCCCTCCAGATATGGGGGAAGCTATGCGCAGGATAAAAGGACGCAGTATATATGATAGTAAGGAGTTAGAAAATCGTATGAAGACTGCCCATAAAGAAATTAAAGAGGTGCAGAATTATGATTATGTTGTAATTAATAATGATCTGCGGGAGAGCACTCTTGTGATAAAGTCAATAATAATAGCAGAACATCATTCAATAGATAGAATGGAGGTATAATGTATTCATTAGATGATATCAAGAAGAAAGAGGACAATATATATAAGGCTATTGTTATTATGGGAAAAGAGGCAGAATGGCTGAGTTCCTTAGAGCACACAACAGTTAAAAAACCTGTATATAAAGCAATAGAACACTTTATTGGGGGAAAGATACAATATGAGATAGAAGAAGAGGAGAAGAGTTAAACCTTGAACCCCCTTGTTGACAAATCTATCCTCATAGGCATAACTGCGGGTATTGCTGCTTATAAAGTTCCAAATCTTATAAGACGCCTGAAGGAAAAAGATGCAATTATCAAAGTGATAATGACTGAAAATTCAAAACAGTTTATTACACCTTTGGTCATTTCTACGCTTTCTGATGAGTTAATAACTTCCCTCTGGAAAAGAGAAGTACCTCACATTTCTCTTTCAGAAGAAGCATCACTTCTTTGTATTGTACCCGCTGATTATAATATCATAGGTAAGGCTGCCTCTGGTATAGCTGATGACCTGCTTTCAACAGTGCTTTCTGCATTCGATAAAAGAATTCTATTCTTTCCATCAATGAATTACAGGATGTATGATAATCCAATCCTGCAGAGAAATATTGGCATTCTAAAAAGTTTTGGTTATGTTATTATTGAACCAGAGACAGGAAAACTTGCATATGGAGGGGAGGGGAAAGGAAGGCTTCCAGATGTTTCTCGTATCGTTCTTGAAATTGAAAGAGCCGTTACACCTGATTTATTAAGAGGTGCTTACTGTCTTATAACAGGGGGTGGAACCACTGAAAAGATAGATCCAGTCCGACATATTACCAATAGATCTTCAGGGAAAATGGCTTATTCCCTTGCCAGATACTGCTATATGACTGGCGGAAAGCCTGAACTCATAATGGGAATTACAAGTCAAGAATGCGAAGGGAATCTTCCATATAATGTTATTAGGGTAGAAAATGCACTAGAAATGGAGGAAGAAATTTTGAAACGCTGGAACAGGGTAGATTATCTTTTTATGAGTGCAGCTGTTTCTGATTTCACCTGCACCACTAAGGATAAAAAAATTAAACAGAGAGAGGAATTGGATATCAGATTGAAAAAGAATATAGATATTCTTTCGAATTTGAAAAATAGGAAAAAGGATCAGTTCATAGTTGGTTTTGCCCTTGAAACAGATGACTTACTTTCGGAGGCTAAGAAAAAGATGAAAGAAAAGGAAATAGATCTTATGGTAGCAAACTATACTAACGCGATTGGCAGCGATTTCTCATCCGGTTTTATTATATCAAGAGAAGATGAAGAACAATTTGAATGCTCTAAGGACGAACTTTCATGGAAGATTATAAAAAAAATAAGCTCAAAGAAGCCTTAATATATTTAAAATATTTGGGTTTTGAAAAAATTGATCGAAGAATTTTAAATACTCCCCAAATAAGCGATTTAAAAAAGGAAGTAGATGTGTGTTCGAAATGCCGCCTTTATAAAGGGCGAACCAAAGCAGTTTTCGGTGAAGGTCCATCTGATGCAAAGTTAATGATAATAGGAGAAGCACCAGGTGAAAGGGAAGACGAGCTTGGGCTTCCTTTTGTAGGTGCCGCAGGGAAGGAAATAGATTTTATTTTTGAGTTAGCCGGAGTTAAAAGAAAAGAGGTATTTATAACTAATGTGGTAAAATGTAGACCTCCAGGGAATAGGAACCCAAAGCCTGACGAAATAGATGCCTGCAATAGATATCTTAGAGATCAGATAAAAATAATCGATCCCAAAGTGATTGTCTTGCTCGGGAATGTTGCGCTTTACCTGGTGACTGGCAGCATAGGAGGTATCACAAAATCCAGGGGAAAGAAGATGAGATATCTTTCCCGTATTGCTATTCCAACATTTCATCCTGCTTATGTCGTGAGAAATCCCGGGAGTCGGGATCTTGTGGTTAAGGATATTAAAGAAGCCTTAGAGAGTATAAACTAATGGAACGAATAGGTGTACCATATTCAGAAGAATCAGAAATCGCAGTTCTTGCTAGTATGCTCATAGATATGGGAGCTACGGCTGAAGTAAGCACTATATTATCTGCTGATGACTTTTATAACCCCTCTCATCAAATTATATTTGATTCCACACTTAAGGTGTATAATAGGGGAGAAGGTGTAGATATTGTCACTGTGGTAGAGAGATTAAGAAAGGATGGCTTTCTTGATAAAATAGGGGGTTCAAGTTTTGTCAGTTCTCTGGTTAAAGGAAATATCTCGAGTGCAAATGTTAGATATTATGCTGATATTGTTCGTGAGAAATCAATATTAAGGGAACTTATAAAAAAAAGCAGACTTATTATCGATAAGGCTACCAATGGTAAAGAGGATGTGGATGAAATTCTTGATATTTCTGAAAATCTTATATTTGATATAAGGAAGAAAAGAAAATACGAAAAGATTCAGCCCATTACTCCACTCCTGAAGAATGTTATGAAAATTATTGAAAAGAGAGCAGAGAGAAAGGATCCACTTACCGGTATTTCTACAGGCCTTCGGGATCTGGACCGGATGTGTTCAGGGTTGCAGAATGCAGAACTTACAGTTATTGCTGCAAGACCATCCGTAGGTAAGACCGCTCTTGCCCTCAATATTGCTACACATATGACGGTGCGGGAGAAGATTCCTGTTCTATTCTTTTCCCTTGAAATGCACTGGGAAAATCTCATCTTTAGGTTGCTTTCAGCTGAGTCGAGAATCGATGGTAGAAGAGTAAGAACCGGCTATATTAAAGAGAATGAATGGGTCGCTCTTACTTCTGCAGTTTCAAGGTTAACAGAATCCCTATTTTTTATAGATGCTTCACCGAGTATGACTATATTTGAACTTAGGGCAAAGGCAAGGAGAATGAAGAAGAAGTATGACATCGGGGTTATTTTTGTTGATTATATGCAACTCGTGAGGGGCCCGGAGAGCCAAACCAGAGAGCAGGAGGTCGCTGCTATAAGTAGGTCTCTAAAATCGATAGCGATGGAGTTGAATGTGCCTGTTGTATCACTTTCTCAGCTTTCAAGACAACCGGCAAGGAGAGGCCAAAATGCAAAGCCTGTCCTTTCTGACCTCAGGGAGTCTGGAGCAATTGAGCAGGACGCAGACCTTGTTATGTTTATCCATCGCTCTGACATGACGAAAAAGGATTCTGAATCCCTTGAAGAGAGAGCAGGGTTGATTATTGCAAAACAAAGAAATGGACCAACAGGGCCTGTAGAGCTTGCCTTTAGCCGGAGGTACGCTCGTTTTGACAATTTGGAAAAGGAATTTATAGAAGAATGATTGAAATAATAAATATGTATAAAAGTTTTGGGGATAATAAGGTTCTAAGAGGCGTTAATCTTACTGTCAGAAAGGGAGAAACTGTTGGAATTGTTGGAGAAAGTGGTTGTGGCAAAACCGTTCTGCTAAAACATATTCTGGGGTTACTTAAGCCTGATAAAGGTAAAGTTCTTGTTGACGGAAAGGATATCAATGGAAAGACTTCTCATTTATTTGATGTCCGAAAGAGATTTGGAATGGTATTTCAGAGTTCAGCGCTTTTCGATTCCCTTAATGTTATGGAGAATGTGATTATCGGATTGAAGGAACATTATCCAAAGTTAGGATTGAAGAAGATGGGAGAGATCGCAAACGAGAAACTCGAGTTGGTAGAACTTTCACCTGAAACCTACTTACTTAAACCTCAGGAACTCTCTGGTGGGATGAAGAAGAGAGTAGCGATAGCAAGGGCGCTGAGCATGGATCCAGAATATATAATCTATGATGAACCAACAACCGGTCTAGACCCCATAATTGCTGATAAGATGAATAATCTTATGCTTCTTTTGAAGGAAAAGTTAGGTAAGACTACTGTTATGGTAACGCATGACCTTTGTTCTGCGTTCAAGGTGTCGGACAGAATTGCGATGCTAGCGGAAGGAAATATTGTCTTTGATGGAAAACCCGAAGAGGCTAGGAAAACTGATAATATTTATATGAGAAGGTTCGTCCAGAGTAGTTTCCTCGCAAGCGACGAATAATAAGGAATAAATACTTATGCCCCTCCTCCCCATATCATCAACTCATTTACATAGATATACTCATTATTTTCCTCAATGTTTTGAGTGTCTCTGCGCTAAATAAAGTATAGTAATGATGATGGATAAAAGAAAGTATAGAGTGAGAAGGATTAATGTATAAATGTAGGGAATGTGGCTATACAAGCCTTAGATGGCTGGGCAAATGTCCCAAATGTGGTTCATGGGATTCATTTGAGGAGGAAAAAGAAAGAGGAAGAAAAACAAAGAAATCTAAGGATATTAAACTCCAATATCTGAGTGAAATATCTGCCAGGGATACGGAAAGAGTTAGTACTGGAGTGTCAGAGTTTGATAGGGTTGTAGGTGGTGGGGTTGTTGCGGGTTCACTCATTTTAGTTTCAGGAGAACCAGGAATTGGTAAATCAACGTTGCTTCTTACGATTTCCGGTATGCTTTCAAGGGTTAAAAAAGTTCTTTATATCTCTGGAGAAGAGTCTGTTTCACAGATCCGCCTGCGTGCTGAGAGGATTGGCGTTTTAGAAGATAAAATATTAATCTTATCAGAAACCGATATCTTTGCTATCCTATCCTGTATTCAGGATGAAAAACCTGATATAGTTATAATTGATTCTGTTCAGGCAGTGAACTCTCCAGATGGGGATGGGATTCCGGGTTCAGTGAGTCTGGTAAGAGAGGTCACATCAAAGATAACGGAAGTTGCAAAGAGACTTGATATTACTGTCTTTCTTGTGGGTCATATAACTAAATCTGGGAATATAGCAGGTCCAAAAACCTTAGAACATATGGTAGATACCGTTTTATTTATGGAGGGCGATAGGACTCACTCCTTCAGGTTACTACGATCGAAAAAGAATAGGTTTGGGTCAACTAACGAAGTTGGAATCTTTGATATGGATGAAAAGGGATTAAAAGAGGTTAAGAACCCTTCCGAATACCTTATTTCAGGTAAACAGGAGAATTCAACCGGTTCGATTGTCATTCCAACGATGGAAGGCACGCGGACCATTATGATTGAAGCTCAGGCTTTAGTGATACCGACGCGCTTCTCTTATCCCCAGAGAGTGGCACAAGGATTTTCAGAAAGGAGGTTAGACCTTCTTGTTGCAGTAATTCAAAAAAGATTGAACATGGATATGAGTGGTTACGATATTTTCTGTAACATAGCTGGCGGAATGAGTGTTCTTGAACCTAGTATTGATCTTGGCGTAATTCTTTCTATCTTATCCAGTTTGCTGGATAAGCCTATACCGGATGACCTCTGCGCGGTAGGAGAGGTTGGGCTTTCCGGAGAAGTTCGTGGAGTACCCTATATATCAAGCAGAATTCAGGAAGCAAGAAGGATGGGTTTTAAACAGGTTTTGACTCCTGATGATGCTTTGGACCAAGATATTGATATAAAGGTATTAAAGGTCAGAAACATCTCACAGGCAAAAGACATTTGCAGGTTATGATTATATCCCTTATTATATTTGGTTCAATAGGATGGGTTCTTGTTTTAATTTTTCTTTTTAATATGGGGAGCCAGAAAGAAAAGGAAGTTGATTATAAGGTGATTCACATTTCTGCTCTCTTTGACGGGAGAGTAGCCAAATTATTTAAATGTGGCATAATTGAGGGTATCCCTGTTGTGTCTCAAGAAGACCTTGATACAATATCGCGAAAAATTGAATCAGGCGAGAATAGTGAGGGTGGAAGAGAAGCACTGGCGATTGTTGAAGAACTCTCTATGAGGGTTGAAGAAGGCGATTTTATAACGGTTTGTAATAGGTTAAAGAGTCCTGCAATAATAGTTGGGGAATTGCAGGATGTTCTCGAGTTAAGAGGCGTAAAATGTATATCCATTAAATCACTCGATGAAATCGGTAAAGGCAGGATATTTATAGGGAATAAGATTCACGTCGGGGATGTCAAATATGGTTATAATAAAGCTAATGGTCGTCTGGAAGATGGGACTATAGTTAAAATAGAAGGGAAATTTCCTAAGAAGAGGCCTTTAACGCTTGATTGTCGTGTAGAGGCTGTTGTTGAAGGAGAAACCTTCAGGAAGATATGGGCAAGGTGGAAGAATGATTGATGCAGTTATCGTGGCTGCTGGAGAGGGCATGAGGATGGGAGGAATCCAGAAACAGTTTCTCGACTTAGAGGGAAGGCCCATTGTTTATTACTCGGTTAGGCAGTTTTACAAATATGGTGTAGATAAAATCATTCTTGTGGTTCCGCCAGATAAAGTAGATTATTCAGCTGAGATGGTCAAGGATTTTCATGGTAGTGTTCTAACGATTTCAGGAGGGGAAAGGAGACAGGACTCAGTGTTAAATGGACTTAATGAATGTGATGGTGATATAATCCTGGTCCATGATGGCGTGAGGCCTTTTGTGAAAAAGGAACTCATAGAAAAAGTGATAAAATGCGCACAAGACTGTGGGGCATGCGCGCCAGGTATTCCTATAAATGATACAGTTAAATTATACCTCAGAAATCGGATTCTCTGGACCAAAGGTAGAGGAAACCTACTTCAAATTCAAACACCTCAGGCATTTAATTCAAATATGTTAAAGCATTTATTGAAATTATTGAGGCAGCATTATGTAAATGATGAGCTAAGCCTCATTGAATGTTTAGATGAAGATGTTTGTTGGGTTTTTGGTGATCCGATGAATATCAAAATAACATATCCCGAGGATATTGAATTAGCGAGGGTCATCGCTAAGAGCTGGAGAGTCGAATGAGGGTGGGGTTTGGATATGATCTCCATCGATTAAGTGAAGGGGGGAAACTCATACTTGGAGGTGTAGAGATAGATTATCGCCTGGGTTTAGTAGGTCATTCTGATGGTGATGTTTTGATACATTCAATTATAGATTCACTCTTTGGGGCGTTTGGTCAAGGCGATATTGGAACTCATTTCCCTGATAATGATCCTAAATATAGAGGAATTTCGAGTATGGTTTTGCTTAAGGAGACAATGGGAAAAATTCCTGGAACCGTAATAAATATAGATTCCACTATCATTGCCGAAGAACCAAGATTATCCCCATACGTTAGTGAAATGAAGAGGAATATATCGGGGATTATAGGTATTGATGAGTCATCTATATCGATCAAAGCGACGACCAACGAGGGTATAGGGTTAATTGGCGGAAAGAAAGCTATTGCCTGCTATTCTGTCTGTTTATGTAATAAGGAGCAACAATTATGATGTTATTGTTTGTGATTCTTTCTCTTTCTCCAGTTAAAGATTTCCGCTATGCAAGGGGGCTCTTTAACGACGGGCTTTACGACCTGGCAGAAGTAGAGCTATCTCATTTCCTTGAGAGATATCCCAATAGTATTTATTCCCCCGAGGCTTCTATTCTTCTACTTAATTCTCTAAATCAACAGGGCAGTTTTGAAAAGACCATCCAGAGAGCCCGTAGACTTCTCTCGAAATATCCAGGGAAGAAGGAAGAGATAATTCTCCTCTGGGGTAAAGCTGAGTTGGGTCTTGGGAATAATGATAATGCAATAGGAGTTTTCAAACGTCTTTCCAATGTCGATCTCAGGGAATTGTGGATTGGCGAAACATTTTTCAATTTAGGTAGATACAAAGAAGCATTGAAACATTATTTAAAATCCAACCTACCGTATAGCAAGTTAATTGCCGGATGGTGTTACATGAAGATGGAGGATTATGATAAGGCCTCCTCAATCTTTGTTAGTTTGGGGGGAGAGTATGAAGAAGAAGGTAAATTCCTATATGCCAAAGCCCTTTATTTAAAAGGCGATGAAGGTTCTGTAGATGGATTTTTCACCTATCTAAAGAGATTTCCAAAAGGTAAATATAGAGGTAGGTCTTATGCATTACTATCCGATATTTATCTTGACAGAGGTGATACGGAAACGGCCATTCTCTATCTGAAAGATGTTATCCAGGAGGAGCCAACCCTCATGGGGTATGCTCTTTACAAGATTGGAGTGATTCATTATGAGGAGAGCAACTATGAACTTGCTATTGAATCCTTTAATAAGGTCGAAGTAAGTGATCCATACTGGTGGGATGCCCTTTACTGGAAAGCTCTTTCAGAAATGAAGATTGGGATGACAGAAGAAGCCTCAACTCATCTTAAAGAAGTCGCCTCAAACAGTAAAGAACTGTCCCAGGAAGCTCTTTTTGAATTGGGTTCTCTTTATGATAAGATGTGCGAATATGAAAAAGCCATATCAGTTCTTCGAAAGGTTAAAGGCGA
This sequence comes from uncultured bacterium, assembly GCA_964476585.1. Taxonomy (GTDB): domain Bacteria; phylum Hydrothermota; class UBA3072; order UBA3072; family UBA3072; genus CAYZBF01. The sequence goes on from CAYZBF010000019.1 coordinate 21,534, forward strand.
ATTAAAGGATGAGGCAGGGATTGCTATAGGTAACGTGTTTTTGAAGATGGGACGTTTTAAGGAAGCTTCTTTGGAATTCATGAAGGTAATAGAAAAGGGCGAAGATAATGTATCCCTTGCCTTCCTTCAGGCTGCAGTCTCTGAGAAGAAAGACGGAAATGAAGAAAAAGCTCTGGCTCTCTTAGATTCATATGAGAAGCGATTTCCTCATGGTGAAGAAATAAACAGAATTAGGTTGTTAAAAGCGGATATATATCTCAATCAATCCAAATATAGAATGGCAATTGAGGAATATGAAAAAGTCAGCGGGGAAGAGGCAGGAGATTTCATTCCCTATGTTTTAGAAGGTAGAGCATGGGCGTATGTGGGTCTTAAGAGATATGATTTAGCATTTTTAACACTTGAAAAATTAAGCGATGAATTTCCTGATTTCTGTACCAGGCCCGAACTCTATCTCCAACTGGGAAATGCAGCCTATGCTATGGGCAATTTTTCCGAAGCAGAGAAAGCCTACCAGCAGGTAAAGGGTGAACTACGACCAAAAGCTATGTTTCTTCTTGGAAGGATGTTATTTGAAAAAGAGAATTACAATGATGCCATTAGAGTCTTTGACGAGATCAGAAATCAATTTTCACTTTCAGAATATAGCAGTTTAGCTACCTATTATATAGCTTTTTCTCTAAGGAAGAAACAGGATCTTACGGCATCTAACAAACGACTTTATTCGATTGTATCAGAAGTTCAGGATAAGGAGGTTCTTTATAAATCTTTCCTCTTGCTTGGTGATAATTATTTTGACCAGGCTCTATATGATTCATCCCTTAAGTATTACGAGCGTGGATTTGATTTAGTTTACGGCAAGCCTCTCTTAGAGGGAGTTGAATTGAATCTACTCTCTACGATTCGAGGTATACTGCTTTCAATCAATGCATCGTCAGGGAGTTCTTCCATGGAAAATAAAGCAAGGGATCTTATAAGAAGATTAAAGGGAACTGAGGACGAGGCAAAGATAAATCTTATAGTAGGTAATATCCTGTACAATTCAGGTAAATATGACAGAGCGCTGGATTACCTGGAAGAGTCAGATTCGCCTACCAGTCTCTATAATGCTGGAATGGCTTATCTTAAACTGGGTAGAGAGGAAGAAGCCATTCAGTTTCTAAGGAAGGCGGCAGTCGGAAAAGGAATCTCTGATAAGGCATACCTTGAGCTTGGTAAGATTTTCTTTGACAGAGGGGCTTTTGGTAAAGCAAAGGAATATTTTTCCAGGTCTTCTTCAGGAGAAGCTTCTCTCCTGTACGCACTTGCTCTATATAAAGAAGGTAATAGAGGAGATGCAATAAGCAAGCTGGACGAATTAAAAGGTAAGGTAGAGGGTCTGGCTTACCTTGAATTGGCTAAAATCCAGATAGATTCCGAAAGGTGTGAGGTAGCATTTGACAATTTAAAAAAGGCTATTGAATACGAAGGAGCGGCTCCAGAGGCATATTATTTGATGGGAAAATTATTGTTAAAAGAGGGAAAGCAGGATGAAGCCTTCAAGGTTCTCCTTAAAGTGAAATATATTTATCCAGAAAGTGATTGGGTCTCACCCGCACTTATGCTCCTATCTGAAATAAGTTTCAGAAACGGAGATACTTCGAGGGCTATCAAGTATCTTGAGGAGATTATAGAAAGAGGTGAGAAGGAATGGACAGAAAGGGCAAAGAAGAGGATTTCAGAGATAAAGTGATGAGAAAATTAACTATATCTCTACTCATACCACTTTTTATTCTTTCACAACCCCTTGAAATTCCTGAAATAACTGTTTATGGGGAAAGACAAATAAGGATTGAACCTGTAGAAAAGGGACCCCTTCCATTTGAAGAAGAACTAATCTACCCAATCTACCAGAGGAATAGGGCAACTCTTCCATCCTTGAGGGAAAAAAGGGGAATCATTGATGAGTGTGATAAAGGGCTACGGGTCAGGGGGGAGTTAGGCAGTAAATTTGAAGGATATGTCATTGGTTACCTACGGAATTTCTATTATCCTTTTGAAATAGGTATTGATGGTTTATATAATTCCGATGTCGAAGAAGATTACTTTAAGTTTTTTGCCAGAATTCATGTAAGAGACTTTTATTTTAATGCCGCTTATTTAGACAGAGAGGAATCGGAAAGAATCCTGTCGTTTTGTATAAACGGATTCTCTCATAGCCTTTCGGGCGGTATTTCAATTGCTTATTCTGATTCACTTATCATGTCAGCAAACCTTGAACTATTTCTCCTTCCCATTGATTTTGAGCTGGATATTGACGATGAATATGAGTCTCAACTAAGGGCATCTTATGAGAGATATCCTCTAAAGGCGGGTCTCTCGTGGTATAAGATGCGACTTTATCCTGAGTTACTTTATTTCTTCCCTTTTGGAAAGGATTTGTATCTAAGAGGAACTTTGTTGGCCAGGGATGGAATATCCAGCACGTTCGGGAGATTGCCCCAATTTCAATGGGAATGTAACCCCTACAATCCTTATTACAGAGTAGAATTTGGACGAGGAGGGAGCTTCGGTATATCCTTGCTCTACAGTACAGCGTCACTAACTGACACAATGAGTTATCTTGGCGTATCAGGAACATATAAGCACTTTCAACTGGAAGCAGGTTATCCATTGAAAGAAGGGAATCCATATCTTAGAACTGGGATAGCGCTTTTAGTATCTGACCGGCTGGACGTAAATCTGTATGGTTTTTTAAGTGAAGTTGATCATTATTTTCTTTCAACAGATATCGGATTTCTACTTACAAAGAGTTTAACGATAGGGGCTTCTGGAACCCTAATCAAAGGATGGAAAGATTGCTTTGATTTGACTGGCTATCTTTCCTTCCACTTTTAGAGGTTGAGAGAGGAGGGTGACATGCGTGTAGGAATAGGTGCAGATCATCGTGGTTATTTATTGAAACAAGGACTAATCCAGAGATTGGGAGCGAATGGGTTCGAGGTAGAAGATTTTGGGACAGATAGCGAAGATTCCGTTGATTATCCAGATTTTGCAGAAGCTTTAGCGAGAAGGGTGAGTAATGGAGAAATCGATTATGGCATCTTAATATGTAATACAGGTATAGGAATGAGTATTGCGGCTAATAAAGTGAACGGAGCCTATGCTGCACTTGTGCTGGATCTGGATATGGCAGAAGCAGCAGGGAGGCATAATAAGGCAAATATCCTTACTTTTTCTGCTGAAAAGACAACAACTGAGGAGGCGTGGGAGATGTTTAATACATGGAGGAAAGCAGAGTTCGAGGGGGGGAGACACGAGAGGAGACTGAAGAAGATACAGGCAATCGAAAATGCCGGTTAATAATGACGATTTGATCCTGGCACTTAAGAAATATTTTCCAGAGAGGGTCTTTAATAGGATCAAGAGAGACCCAACAAAGCCAATGGTTGAGGGAGAAAGAAGAAGGGTTACTGTTCTCTTTGGAGATTTATCTGGTTTTACTTCTCTAACCGAGAAACTGCAGGATCCAGAAGAGATAGTAACTGTTATAAACCGTTATTTTTCAAGGATGCTTGAGATAGTTGATAAATATGGAGGGGACCTGGATAAACTGGTTGGAGATGCCATAATGGTTCTTTTTGGGGCACCAGTTGCACACAGGAATGATCCTCATAGAGCTGTATCTGCAGCACTGGATATGACTAAGGCCATAGGTGAACTCGGTTCGGTTGATACACCAGATGGGACGGTAGAAATCAATATGAGTATCGGGATTAATACCGGTGAGGTTGTCGCCCTTAATATGGGATCAGCTAAGAGGATGGAGTACACTGTGATGGGGGATGTGGTGAATACAGCGTCAAGACTTGAGGGTATTGCGAATCCCGGAGAGGTCATTATATCCGAATCTACCTATAATGAAGTAAGAGATGAAATCGAATGTGAAGAACTGGAAAAAGTTATGTTAAAGGGCAAAAAGGAACCTGTCCAGATATATAGAGCACGCCACTATAAGACTAAAGGGGCAGAAAGAGTAGAGGAAATTCCATTCGTTGACAGGGAAGAGGAAAAGAAGTTTCTATTGGAATATATAGAAGAAGTGAAGAGAGGGCAGAGTGGTAAGGTATCTATTTTTGGTCCCTTTGGTATAGGGAAAAGTAGATTATGCAGGGAGATAATGAAGGGAATAGAAGGTGACAGGACACTTCAGTTGAAGGGGCGTGAGTTTATTCCAAATATTCCTTATTATGCAATGAAGGAATGGATTAGAGATGAATATGGGGAGTCTGTGCCTGATGGTTTAAAGATTTTTCTTAGAGGGCCAGAGGAAGAAGGTGACCTTAGAGCCAGAGTAGAAGCAGGATGGAAGGTATATCTTAAGAATATCCTTAATTTATCTCCGCTAATCATAAGGATTGAAGACTGGGAGCATCTCGACCCATTAACTGGAGAACTCTTTACTAAATCTGAAGAACTCGAAGGATTATTAATCATAGCGGAGAGCGAAAACCCTATTCCGGAATTTGCACAATTAGAGATTACTCCGCTTGAGGATTCTTCAATTAGAGAAGTATCAGAGAATTTATTAAATTACCCGGTATCTGAGCATCTATTGAAATTCCTGGATGAAAAATCTGAAGGAAATCCCTATTCTCTAAAACTCCTTCTTGAATGGCTTAAAGAGAATGAATTATATGAAAGAGTGGGTAGCAGGTTAGAGCTGGTGGAGGGAATAGATGAAGAGAAAGTTCCTGCGGGTTTCAGTGCTCTTATGGTTGGAAGATTGGACTCATTTCCTGAGGATCTAAGGGCATTCATTAGAAATGCATCCATTTTCGGTGATAACTTCAATCTGGATGACTATCTTTCTATCTACGCAGAAAAAGAGGTAGATATCAAAGATTCCATAGAGACTGCAGTGGCTAAGGGAATCCTTGCAAAGAGGGGTAGAGACTTCTTCTTCAGAATTCCTCCACTACGTGAGGCTGCCTATAATTCAATATTCAAGGAAAAAAGAAAGGAACTCCATCAAGAGATAGCATCTCACTTAGAAGAGCGTCTTGGTGATAGAGTAGATGAATGGGTATCTATCCTTGCCTTTCATTACAGGATGGCAGAAAACCCTGAAAAAGCAGTGGAATATCTTCTAAGTGCAGGGGACCAGGAGAGGAGGTATTCGGACTTTAATTCTGCACTCTCACATTACAGGGAATCAGAAACGATATATCAAGAACTTGGAGATGAAGAAAGGCGGGTTCAAGTGATAGAGAATATAGGTGTAACCTATAGGAGGATGGGACGGTTCAATAAGGCAAAGGAGGAGATAGAGAGGGGAATAGAGATAGCAGAAAAGATTAAATCTGAACGAATTGCCCAATTATATGGAACCCTTGCACTTATTCTTCGTGATTCAGGGATATATGATGAATCGAAGAAATACTTTGAAAAGTCTATTCATCTTCTTGAAGAGAAAGGTGATAAAGGTATGCTTGCTGTACCCTATCAGAATCTTGCAGGACTTTATCTAAGCCGATCTGAGTATGAAAAGGCGCTTTCCCATTATGAGAAGGCACTGAATCTTGCAGTAGAGTCTGACCGATTGGATGTTTCTGCTGATTCAAAGTTCAATATTGCTCATATATATGATATCCTTGGCAAGATAGACCTTGCAGAGAAGTCTTATAAGGAATCCCATGAGATAAGACAACATCTTAAGGATAAAGATGGTGAAGCCAGGGTCTTACTCAATCTTGGAGTACTTTTCCTTAAAGCAGGTAAACCAAAGGAAGCAGAAGAGAGCCTTAAGGAATCCCTTAAAGTTGCAGAGGAGACTGGCAATGTAGAGTACAGGGCAAGGGCCAATATTAATATTGGTGGCCTTCATTCCTATAAAGGTGAACTGGATGAAGCTCTAAAAAGGTATAATGAGGCTCTCGATGACTTCAGAGAAATCGGTTCTATCTCGGATGTGAACACAGCACTTTCCAATATTGCAGAGGTCTATGAACTCAGAGCTGAGCTTGATTCATCCGAGAAAAACTATAAAGAAGCCCTGGAAGGAGCGTTAGAGATAGGGGATAGGAGAACAGAGGCATATATAAGGATAAAACTGGGAAGGTTGAGCCTCTGGAGAGGAAATTTCGTGATAGCCCTTGAAGAATTTAACAAGGCAAGAGAGCTTGCAGAAGATATAGGTGTATCTGATTTCCAGTTTGATGCTTATCAGTTCCTTGCAAGGGTGAATCTACGAATGGGATTTATTGATAGGGCAGAGGATTATCTTTTTAAGATAGAACCGGATGTTGTATCCAATTATGAAGTGAGAGGAAGATATCTTCTCACAAAAGCATTGAACCAGGAATCAAGATTGGGACTTAAGGAAGCTCTCGAGTTGGGTAAGGAACTCGTAAGTCTTGGAATGGAGACCGGAAATCCAGGTATAACACTTGACGGATTTGGAACCCTGCTCAGATTGGGTATTCTTTCCAACGAAGAAATGGATAAGATAATCACGAAGACGCGAGAGATAATTGATGAGAATGTATTTATTGTTCGAAATCTGTGGATTATCCTTTCTCTTGCCGAATACTACCTTGAAATTGGTGAATTAGATAGGGCGGCTCTATCGGTTAATTATGTTCTCGAGAAAGCAAAAGAGCATAACCTTCGAGTGATTTCCTTTAAAGCCAATGGTATTTCTGGAAGGATAAATGAAGCAAAAGGAAATGAAGAGGAAGCATTAAAAGATTTTGAGAATGTAGTTGAATTACTATTTAAGATAGCTGAATCATTAGATGAGGAGCAAAGAGTAAAATATTTCGAGAAATATATCGATTGCTTAAGTTCATTATTACATCATTATTATAAAAAGAAGAATCTTTTAATTATCATCTCACTACTAAAGAAACTTCCCGAAAAACTTCAACTGGAACTTCTTAAAGATAGAAAGGACGAAGACCCTTCCTTAACAGAAGAGATTATTAAAAACTTGAAAATAATTGAATAGGTTATCCTACTTATCTTACGAGGATTACCTTTCCCCTCTCTCCACTCTTACTTATGAATAGATAGATACCTGAAGGTAAGGGACTTCCATTTCCGTCCCGACCATACCATCTATCCCCTTCCACTCTCTTTATAAATCTCCCTGTGATTGAGTAGACTTCAAAGGAATTGGAACGGGTTGGAATGACAGTGTATGAGGTGAAAGGATTGGGATAGGGAATGGTTTTAGGAGGATTCTCTCTTTTCTCTTCCACTCCTGTTTGCGTTCTTGCAATATTGAAATTAAATTCCCTCAGCGTTCTTTCCAGAGAGCCCATGCGACTATCTCTATCCGTCATTCCTTCATAGGCGAAGCCGAGAAATTGTGTTTTTCTATTCGCTTCTTCTTTTTTTATCCCAGCTGGGGTATATGAGGGTATATATTCCATTATTACCCTACCCCCAGCGATAGTATCAATGTTATCAGCTCCAATCGATGCGAGACTCGATACTATTCCAGCGAATTCATCAATACCTTCCACAGCATCCGTTATTATTGAATCGGATATGTAGTCTGCTCCGAATCCCTCGGAGAGGAACGGTATTTCTTCCCGTTGACCGGGGATTCCAATATTTGAACCTATTCCCTCACCTGCTAACATAAACCTACTACCCCAGTCAAGATAATCATTGATTACCTCCTGATCTTCAGGGGTAATCGTGTATTTGTAAGTATAGCCAGTGGTCCAGAGAACCACATTATACTTTTTTAAAGACTTGGGTTCTGGAGGTGTTGAAATATAATTGAATGTATCATATAGAACTCCCATAGAATCAAGGTCCCATTCAAGTTTATCGTCATCGGATTCGTTGTCATCAACCACGAGGATTCTGCCATGTCCAAAGTAGCCCAGTATCTTCTGGGTAAATTCCATCCTTCTTTCACTGTCAGTAAAATCACTAAACGTGGTGTCATTCATTAATCCACATAGACATAAACTACTGAACACTGTGCCATAATTAGAATAACCATTCTTCCTTACAAAGTCACTTCCAGCAATCCCCCTTGAAGCAAGAAATTTTCCAACTTCTTCCGTTCCGTATATATTCTCTGCATTGGCTCCGGAGAGTGTGTCTAATAAGTCCACATTTATCCTTAAATCATCGAACGGATTATAGTCAAATACCTCACCCTGCATGAATGTTTCATCGTAACCTAAAACAGGAGGGTATATCCAGTAATCAGTATGGAGATATTTTACTCCGAATTTCTTTAGAAATTCAGGGTCAATTTCTGCCATAACCGAAGCAACCATGTTTCCTTCAAGATATACAGGCTTACCGCTGTCAATTAAGGCAGATATCGTCTTTCTCTCTGCCTCATCTATCATTTCATCATTTCTCCATGCACAGTTGATCCAGAGCATGTCAAAAGACAAAAGTCCTTCTATAGAGGGCAATATAGTGTCTATATCTACTGTATCAATACCATTGTCCCATAAGGCTTTTAATATATATACTTCTGTTCCAATCTCAGATTTTTGTTGCCTGGCAGAGATTTGTAGCCCTGCGTCGTTATCCCAGAGATATGCACTATATGAAAATAATAAAATAAGTAACAAAAGCACCTCCCTGCAATTTATAGCATCATAAGCAAAAAATTTAGATTAGTCAAGGGAAAACAATTAGTGTTGGATATTATATTTAGCAATTGAATATATACTGTAAGTAATTTATATTAATTCATTCATTAACATAATGTTAATAACAAAGAATTAAAGAAAAATATAGAAATTCTTTCAAAATATTGGAATTACTACTTGACAGATTTTTACTCTGATGTTAAAATTATAATCCTATGGAAATAGGATTCGATTGGGAGCAAGTGGAAATACCTATAAATTGGAAGAAACTCTTCCTAAATAATAATCCAGTAGATTGTGAGATAGGTTATGGTAATGGGAAATTCGTCACTTTTAAAGGTAGGAAATACCCTGAGAGGAATTTTTTTGGAATAGATTACTCGAATGAATCATATAAAAAGTCAGTAAAGGCATTAAAGAAGGCTAAACTGACTAATGTTCGAGTAATCCGTATGGAAGCAAGAGCTGCACTTACAATACTCGTTCCTGAAAAATCTCTCTCCCATATCTATATTAATTTCCCTGACCCCTGGCCGAAGAAGAAACACGGGAAAAATCGATTATTGGACAAGGAATTCTTTACTCTCATCGCTACAAGAACGAAAAAAGGTGGAGAAATTATCATAGTTACTGATGACCCATTCTACCGGGACTTGCTTCTGGAGGAGATGGAATCAACACATTTATGGAAATCCCTCTTCCAGAAAGGATATACAGACGAATTGTCCGATTATTATCAAACCAAATATGAGAAGAAGTGGAGAAAGCTGAGTAAGGATATTTATTATATGATATTCCAGAAGAAAAGGACCCCTGATAAAGAGTTCAGAATGAAGGAGTATCCAATAGGCGATATTGTTTTTTCTATTTTTGATCCCTCTGTTATTAAAAACATGGTAGAAAAAACAATAAAAGACGAAGATTCAATAGCAAAACTTCTGAAGATGGATAAAACGGATAAAGATATTAAAATGAATATACTCCTTAAGGATGGGACACTTCTTCGGAAGAGAACATTACATTTAGAGAAGCGTAAAGATAATAAGTGGAAACTCCGAATCCCTGAAAACTTATTTTGCACTCGTTCCTTTAAGATATTTACTGATAAACTAAAAACTCTCTGTAAATAAAGATCCCGAGATCAAGAGGATAATAAACCCTATCCACATAAATAGGAAATAAGAAGGTATAATCCCAAAGTTGATTTTGGGAAGAAGAATACGAATGGAAAAATCTACTCCAAACAAAAATATGGTGAGAAAATATGCTGTTAAATAGGGCGTCAACTTCTTTTTTATATGCAAGAAGACCTTTTCTAAATGAAATGCATTTATAAAGGAGCCTGTATCGGCAAAAAGGATAAGAGCCATAGGAAGAAAGAATAAGGCAAGAATAGAAAGTATACTGGACAGAGTAAACCATAGATATCCCCCAAGAGTAAGACGAGAAAAAATGAATCCAGGATTAACAATAAAGGTGAACACGGATTCCGGAAGTAAGGATAACACTATTAAGGGGATGGCAAGGTATACAATGATTATAAGACCCCATTCTAAACCGTTCCAGAATATGCTTCCCCAATGATTCCATGAAGGCAGACTCTTTTCTCCTTTTTCTAAATGACTATGTATTAGCTTTGCAAGAAAACCGAAGGCAAGCAAGTTTACTGCAGGAACCATGAGAAAGAGACCGCCCACCAAAGTTTTCTTTACCCACTCTTTATCTTTGAAAATTACTCCGAAAGCCCTTTTTAGATTCATTACCTTTATTATAGAATCTCAAAATATTATGTCAAGAGCGAATATATATTCATTAGTCTTTAGTCAGTTGGTGAGTTAATTGGGTTTATAGAGTTTGTTGAGTTTATAGGGTTCATTGAGTTTTTTAAGTTTAGAAGTTAGGAACATGTATAAGAGTTTCTTTAGAGTTATTTTAATTTTTTCATTTTTCATTTTTCAATGAAGCAAAGTTTAGTTCAGACCCCACTTGAATATATATAGTTATTACATATTCTTATTAAAAAGGAGGCATATGTTTGAGATAAGATGTGGTGATGGAGCTTTACGAATCCTCCAGGGCAATATAATAGAACAGACTACAGATGCTATTGTCAATGCTGCGAATAAGCGACTTGCTCCTGGTGGTGGAGTGGCAGGAGCTATCCATCGGGCAGCAGGACCCCAGTTATGGGAAGAATGTAGGATGCTTGGAGGTTGTGAAACTGGAGAAGCTGTCATTACAAAGGGTTATAACTTGAAGGCAAGATGGGTCATCCATACTGTCGGACCCGTTTATAGCGGGAGCAAAGAGGATCCGGAACTTCTTGCTCTATGTTATGAGAGCTCTCTTAAAGTTGCAGAGAAGTCAGGCGTCGAAACTATATCTTTTCCAGCTATCAGTACAGGTGTATTTGGCTATCCGGTGAGAAAGGCGGCAGAGATCGCTGTAGAGACCGTATGCAAAACTCTGCTGAGTTTCTCTAAGGTTAAAATGGTTCAATTTGTGCTCTATGATTCTATGGCATATACTATCTTTGAAGAAGTATTAAAGGAGGTAAAAAATGACTATTAAAAATCGGTGCTTAACATTCGCTCTTATTCTTATCTTTCCAATGACTATCTTTGGATTAATAGAACAGACCTCAACAGCTGCTGACCAGGAAAATGTTGAAGTTACAGTCTATAACAGCAATCTTGGTCTCATAGAGGATGTTCGAGAGATAGCATTGGAGAAGGGAAGAGTAGCACTCAAATTCATGGACGTTGCTTCGAGTATAAATACCAGGAGTGTACACATTAAATCACTCTCATACCCTGATAAACTCAGGGTTCTTGAACAGAACTATGAATATGATCTTATGAGTCCGAGCAAATTGATGGATAAATATGTGGGTAAAGAGGTAAAACTATTAAGATATAATGAATTCAAAGATACCACAGAAATAGTTACGGCAACCCTTTTAAGCAATAACAATAATCAACCCATATATAAGATTGATAATGAGATTTATCTCGGATATGGAGGACGGGTGATACTACCAGAGATACCTGAGGATCTAATAGCAAGGCCCACCCTGGTATGGCTCCTTGAAAATGGGACAAATAAGAAACACAAAATTCAGGTTTCTTATCTCACTAACGATATCAATTGGTCGGCGGATTATGTGATGGTGGTTAGAAAAGGCAATAAGTCCTGTGACCTTAATGGATGGGTTACAATCAATAACAGGGGTGGAACGGCCTATAAAGATGCAAAACTGAAACTTGTTGCTGGTGAAGTTCACAGAGCCGAAGAAGAGAGATTTGACAGAATCTATGCAAAAGCAGAATTAGCTGAAGCAGCTTCTCCTCAATTCAAGGAAGAGGGGTTCTTCGAGTACCATATATATACTCTAAATCGGCGGTCTACCCTTAAGAATAATCAGGAAAAACAGATTCAGTTACTGGAAGCAAATAATGTTTCAATAAAGAAAGAACTCATAGTCTACGGTTATCAGGGTTATTTCACTAGGAGATATACAGAAAAGATTCCGAAGCAGGATGTTAATGTTTTTATAAGTTTTATGAATAGTAAGGATAACAAGATGGGAATGCCCCTTCCAGAGGGAATAATTAGGCTCTATACCCCAGATGAGGAGAATACCCTTCAATTTATAGGGGAAGATAGGATTGAACATACCCCTATTGATGAGGAAGTTAGAGTAAAGGTCGGGAAGGCGTTTGATGTTGTATGTGAGAGGCGACAGACCGATTTTGAACGGATCAGTGATAAAACCTACGAAACCGAATGGGAGATTGCATTTAGAAATCATAAAAAAGAAGATGTTAAGATTAGCCTCATTGAGCCCTTATTTGGAGACTGGGAGATAATAAAGAGCACCCATAATTACGAGAAAATAGATGCCCAAACAATCCACTTTGATGTAACTGTTCCTACAGGAAAAGAAGTGAAGATTACGTACAGGGTAAGGGTTTCCTGGTAAATTTAGTCTATAGTCGATAGTCTTTAGTTATTAATAATAAGGTTTCAAGGTTTCAAGGTTTCGAGGTGTCAAGGGGTCAAGGGTTTTTAGTTCTTGGCGCCATGTACTGAGTTCCAAGCTTAAATTAGGTTTTGGGTATCGGGTGTTAGGGATTAAATTTTGAGTGCCAAGTAATGGATTTATTGAATTTTTCGAATTTTGTAGAGTTTATATAAAAAAGTCCGAGGTCCGAAGTCCATTGTCTATAGGGATTAGGTCTTGGGTGTTAGGTCTTGGGTTCAGAGTACTGAGTTCCGAGTCTGTATTAAGGATTAGAAGAAAATCATGTAGAAAAGCAGGGATTAAGGATTAATTAAGTTAATACTTGAAACCTTTAAAATTATTCTTTGTGGCTTGGCAAGAGATAATAAAAATCGAGACAAGGATGTCTCTCCCGCAACAATTAAACAAACAATTCTCTCTGTGTTCTCTGCCTGCCCCGTAAGGAGGAACCGACTGTATCGGGGTGCCTCTGTGGCGAAAATCTTTGTTTTTCAAGCAAAAACGCCAAATAGACTTGAAAAATAAGCATTTTTTATTATATTAAATTATGATAGAAGAAGTAAGAAAGATTCTAAAGGAAAAGAGGCTCCTTTTAGGAGTCCGAAAAATTGTTTTGGGTTATTCGGGTGGACCGGATTCAACTTTCCTAAGAGAGGTTTTATCTGGAGGGGAGGTGGAGGTTATACTTGCCTATTTTAATCATAATCTCCGGGATGATTCAGCTTTGGAAGAGGAATTTGTGAGAAAAGAAGCAGAAAAAGTAGGACTTCAACTCCGAAGGGATAGTGAGAATGTAGTGGAATATTGCGAGAAAAATTCTCTTTCGATAGAGGAGGGAGCTAGGACTTTGAGATTGAATTACCTGCGACGCACCAAAGATGAGGTAGGTGCAGATTTTATTGCTTTAGGCCATAATCTGGATGATCAAATAGAGAATTTTTTTATCCGACTTTTGAGGGGGTCCGGATTTGGACTTTCTTCTATAAAGTATAGAGATAGAGACATTATACACCCTTTACTCTCTGTTAGAAAAAAGAATATCATTCAATATCTTGATGAACATAACATCCCTTATTATGAGGATCCATCAAACCGTGATTTAAGTTATCTCAGGAATAGAATAAGAAGGGAGCTCATTCCCGTTATCGAAACTATTAAGGAAGGTTCTTTAAAGGGAATTGAAAGGAGTATTGAAAACATTGGGGATATAAAAGAAGCCCTTGGAAAGCGTATTGAGGATCTTTCAATAAGTAGGTACCGCAATCATATTGAAGTGGATAAGCGCGATTTTGACCGATTGCTGCTTTCAGAAAAATTCCTGCTCATTCAGAAACTGCTTTCTTTCTTTGGGAAAGAAAGGGATCTTAAGAGAGCCCATCTAATCGGTTTACCAGATAGGGGAGTAGTTGAACTTGCAGATGTATATTTAGAGTTGACACCAGATAAACTGTTTATAGTTCTAAAGGAGAAACAATCAATGAACGAGTTACCTTTGGAAGGAGAACTCTCTTCCGGTGATTTCCATATCACTACTCTGATTACTACTCCACCGCATAATTTTCCGAGGGATGGGTGTGAATTTTTTGATTTGGATGAGTTAGAATTGCCGTTAAGAGTCAGGAATAGAGAAAGAGGAGACCAGATAAGTATTTTTGGCTCTAAAAATAAGATGAAATTGAAGGATATGTTCATCAACAAAAAGATTCCGCGAACTCTCCGAAATTTCTGGCCTGTACTTTGCGACAAAAAGGGCATAATTCTGATTCCTGGTCTTCGGCGTGGTAACCGAGCTTTGGTTTCTGATAAAACAAAAAAAGTAATTTTAATAAAATATAAAGAGGTAAAATATGGCGAATGAAAAACCAAAAGCAAACAGAGGACAATTTATAAAAGCGATCATCCTATGGGTTATTATATTTGGTGGCCTATATCTTGTCATACAGTTCGTACAGGGCGAAAAATATAAAGAAGTAAGTTTTACCCATTTCTGGAACTACGTAAATGATGAAAGGATAGAGAAGGTAACGTTTGAAGGGCAAGACATTACTGCGAAACTAAAAGGGGAAGATGTATTTATTAAAACCCGTCTTCCGTTTGAGGATCCAGAACTCCCAAAGGAACTTATCAAGAGGGATATAGAGGTCCTCTCAAGGGTAGAATTTGATTTCTGGAAAATATTCTGGCAATTCCTTCCCATTTTATTCATTGTTTTCTTTTTCCTGTTTATCTTCAACAGGATGCGTGGTGGTGCTAATGAGGCTATTTCTTTTGGACAGAGTCGTGCAAGAGAAATTCGTTTTACTTCTGTAGATATCACATTTAATGATGTGGCAGGTGTTGACGAAGCAAAACAGGAACTACAGGAAATTGTTCAGTTTTTGAAGAATCCATCACAATTCAAGAGATTGGGAGCCAGAATTCCTAAAGGTATTTTGTTAGTGGGTGCTCCAGGGACTGGGAAAACCCTCCTTTCTCGTGCGGTAGCTGGTGAAGCCGGTGTTCCATTCTATTCAATCAGTGGGTCAGATTTTGTCGAAATGTTTGTGGGCGTAGGAGCTTCAAGAGTGCGTGATCTATTCAGGAAGGCAAAAGTAAATACGCCGTGTATTGTTTTTATAGATGAAATAGATGCTGTAGGGAGATTTAGAGGCGCAGGTATAGGGGGAGGGCATGATGAAAGAGAACAGACCCTGAATGCACTCCTTGTGGAAATGGACGGCTTCGATCCAAATGAAGGTATTATAATCCTATCTGCCACAAACAGGCCTGACATCCTTGACCCTGCATTACTCAGGCCGGGCCGTTTTGATAGAAGGGTGGTTGTTCCTATGCCTGATATGAAGGGTAGAGAGGAGATATTGAAGGTTCATACGCGAAAGATTCCTCTCGCTGATGATGTGGACTTATCCATATTTGCCAAAACGACTCCTGGATTCAGCGGGGCAGATTTGCAGAGTCTCAGTAATGAAGCAGCTTTAATAGCTGCGTCAAGGAAGAAGGATAAGGTTGAAGCTGAGGATTTTGACGAGGCAAAAGATAAAATATTGATGGGTGTTGAAAGGAAGTCAATGATTTTGAGTAACGAGGAGAAAGAATTGATCGCCTACCATGAGGCAGGGCATACCCTTGTATCCTTATATACTGAGCATAGTGATCCCATACATAAGGTTACTATAATACCCCGTGGAGCATCACTTGGTCTTACTCAGCAATTACCAATAGATGATAGGAGGACTTATTCAAAGGATTATCTGATGGCGAAGATTACAGTTTTATTGGGAGGTAGGTCTGCCGAGGAATCGAAGTTAGAAACCGTGTCATCAGGAGCAGGGAACGACCTGCAGAATGCAACTACGATAGCGAGGATGATGGTGTGCGAGTGGGGAATGAGTGAGACCCTTGGACCAATTAGCTTAGAAAAGAGGTCTGATGGAATCTTTCTTGGAAAGAAACTGGCAGAGAATAGAGAATACTCCGAAGAGACCGCATATCTCATTGACGTAGAGATTAAGAAATTTGTGGATGAGGCTCATAAAAATGCCTTGGATATAATAGCAAAGCACATGGATGGACTTGATACAATTGCGCATGCTCTATTAGAAAAGGAAGTTCTTACAGGTGATGAGGTAAAGGAGATTGTTTATGAATCAAAAGAAGATAAGAAAGTCGGTCCGGGAAATAATTGAAGCATTAGGGGATGATCCGAATCGCGAAGGTCTTAAAAAAACTCCAGAACGAGTGGCCAGAATGTATGCTGATATATTTAAGGGAATTGAACAGGAACCGGGAAAGGCAATACGAATTTATCATGCCACTAACTATGATGAAATAATAATAATAAAGGACATTCCCTTTTATTCATTCTGTGAGCATCATCTCTTACCATTCTTTGGTAAGGTTCATATAGCGTATATCCCGAAGGACGATCACATCACCGGTTATGCCAATCTGATTGAAGTAGTTGAGTTATTTTCCCAGAGACTTCAGTTACAGGAGAGGATGACAGCAGAGATTGCGGATACTATTATGAATACACTTAAGCCGATGGGTGCCTTTGTAATAATAGAGGCACGTCAATTATGTCTGGAAATGCAGGGATTGAAGAAACAGGGAGAAATTACAGTTACATCTGCTATAAGAGGTGCTTTCGAGAGAGAACGAACACGTCTTGAAGCCTTGAATCTTATGGAGAGATGAAGGTTAGTTTAAAGGACGTTAGGTCAAAAAAACGGGCACTTAGAATAGTAAAGGGAATAGGGGTAGATAGCTCTATTGAATCCGAATTAGCCGATAAGTCTTACTTTTGTGTTATTGAAATAGAAAATGTATCTCCTCCAGCAGCCAACATAATTAAACAGATTGCCATATCTCGAGGTACTGATGCTGCTATAAATCGTAAGGTTATAGTCAATGATATAGATGAATCTAATGTTCTCCTTCCAGGCTCTGTTAGAGAGTTAAAGCTTATTGCCAAGGAAATGGAAAAACAGCCGTTTGGTTTACCCTCTGTAGGTAAGGAGATATTACGGATATTAAAAGAGAAGGATAAAGAGAGGAACTTTAAGATAATGGGGGTCTTGAATGTTACGCCTGATTCTTTTTCTGATGGTGGAGATTATTTCGGAGGAGAGAATGCAAGAAAAAGATTCGGCAAGATAGTAAGAGAGGGCGCGGATATCATTGATGTCGGCGCAGAGTCCTCAAGGCCCAAAGCAGAACCAGTGGACAAAAAGGAGGAATTACGTAGACTTGAACCTGTATTGCACCTCTTTTCAGATAGTTCTATTCCAGTGTCTATTGATACGTATAAATCTACAGTAGCGAGAGAGGCTTTTTCTGCCGGAGCAAAAATTCTGAACGATATTTCAGCTCTTAGGATGGATCCAGCTATGGTGGATGTTGTAAAGGATTTCAATGCTACTGTTGTTTTAATGCATATGAAGGGAATCCCCAAAACGATGCAGAAGAATCCTTATTATGAAGATGTTATGGTAGAGATAAAGGATTTCTTTCTGGAACGTATTGAATTCTGCCTATCTCATCAGATTTCATCCGACAGGATTATCCTCGACCCAGGAATTGGTTTTGGTAAACGGCAGATTGATAATCTAACTATTCTTAACAGACTTGAAGAATTCACTTCGCTTGGATTTCCGATCCTTATAGGGTCTTCAAGAAAGTCTTTTATAGGTAATATCACTGGCAAACCACCGAATGACAGATTATCCGGGTCTCTCGCTGCATTAGTTTATTCCTATCTGCATGGAGCGAGCATCTTCAGAGTGCACGATGTCCAGGAGGCTAAAGATGCGTTCGCTGTGGTTTCCAATCTGGAGAATGTAGGGTGTTTACCTTCAACTGGTTAGATATCCTTGACATCATAATAGTATCGTCCCTCTTTTTCCTGATAATAAGATTTTTTACAGGTACAAGAGCTGTCCATATGTTGACGGGTCTCCTGATCATTGTCTTTCTTTCTATACTTGCACATACTCTGGACCTGATGGCTATGAAGTGGATCGTTCGGGGGCTCGGGGATATCTGGGTTGTTATCTTTGTAATAGTATTCCAGCCTGAGATCCGCCGCGCTTTAACAAACCTTGGTAAATCAAGTAGATTAGACTATCTTATACGAGAAGATATAGAGAAAGTCTCATTAGAAGTGAGCGAAGCAGCAAGTGTTCTATCTGATAAGAGGATAGGTGCATTGATCGCAATTGAAAGGAGGGTTCCACTTGAAGCTTATATTAGAACGGGGATTAAAATGGAGGCAGTGGTCTCTTCAGACCTTCTAGTTTCTATATTCTCAGTATATTCACCATTACATGATGGTGCAGTGATTATAGAAGGAGAACAGATTGTTGCAGCAAAGAGTATCCTTCCCTTGACTGATCATCCTGATCTAAGCCCCTCTCTTGGGACAAGACATAGGGCTGCTATTGGGCTCACAGAAGAGACGGATTCAATTTGTGTTGTTGTTTCAGAAGAAACGGGTAAGATTTCACTGGCAGTGGGAGGAGATTTCTTTGGAGATCTTAATGCGGAGGAGTTACAGATTAGGATTGGGAGTATGTTAAGGGCGTAATGCGCGCTGGGTTTTTTGACTTACTTAGAGATGGTTTGGGAGGAGATTAACTGAAGTATGTCTTTTACAGATTTTGATCGCAGGAAGATGGTAGGTTTCTTTACAGTTTTTGTTGTCTTACTCA